>NZ_JAAOYS010000014.1:0-134225 GCF_011759495.1 Dyella sp. SG562 | reverse complement strand
CCGTACATCGTGGTCTTCCTGAACAAGGCGGACATGGTGGACGACAAGGAGCTGCTCGAGCTGGTCGAGATGGAAGTGCGCGAGCTGCTGTCGAAATACGAGTTCCCGGGCGACGACACCCCGATCATCGTGGGTTCGGCGCGTGCGGCGCTGGAAGGCGACCAGTCGGAGATTGGCGTGCCGGCGATCATCAAGCTGGTGGACGCGCTGGACACGTACATTCCGGAGCCGGTGCGTACGCTGGACAAGCCGTTCCTGATGCCGGTGGAAGACGTGTTCTCGATCTCGGGCCGCGGCACGGTGGTGACCGGTCGTATCGAGACGGGCATCATCAAGGTGGGCGAGGAAATCGAGATTGTCGGTATCCGCCCGACCACCAAGACGACGGTGACCGGCGTGGAAATGTTCCGCAAGCTGCTGGACCAGGGCCAGGCGGGCGACAACGTGGGTCTGCTGCTGCGCGGCACGAAGCGTGACGAAGTGGAGCGTGGCCAGGTGCTGGCCAAGCCGGGCTCGATCACGCCGCACACGGACTTCGAGGCCGAGGTGTACGTGCTGTCGAAGGACGAGGGTGGCCGTCATACCCCGTTCTTCAAGGGCTACCGCCCGCAGTTCTACTTCCGCACCACCGACGTGACCGGCGCGATCGAGCTGCCGGAAGGCGTGGAGATGGTGATGCCGGGTGACAACGTGAAGATGAAGGTGACCCTGATCGCGCCGATCGCGATGACGGACGGCCTGCGCTTCGCGATCCGCGAAGGTGGCCGCACCGTCGGCGCCGGCGTCGTCGCCAAGATCACCAAGTAAGTAGCCCGCCTTCGGGCGAGCGAACACCGGGTCTGAAAGAGCGGGGCGCAAGCCCCGCTCTTTTTTTGCCTGTTTTCTGCGCAAAGGGCTTCCCATCGAGCTGATGTTCCTATATGCTTGACAAGTTATCCCTTTGCATTCGGGCCTGGTCGCTCGAGGCACACAGCGAAATGAGGTGCAGGAAGCGCTTCGAGTTCGCATACAAGGACGTTGCGGGGTCGCATGACGGCAGAGTGACCGCTCTGTTGCCATTTGCGTTTTCGCGTTCTATACTTTTTCGTCTGGGCAGACCGATACCGTCGGTCTGCCCGGTCTTTTAGGGGTCGAATCGCCGGGATTTCCCGGCAGCCGTCGACCCCTTTGCTGCACCAGGTAGTACCAAGGGTTGTGCGGAATGGTGAGAAGCCATTCCGAATCACAGAATCGTTCTTTAGATAACAGGACACGGTTTATGGCGAACCAAAAGATTCGCATCCGGCTCAAGGCGTTCGATCATCGTCTGATCGACCGTTCGGCCAGCGAAATCGTCGAGACGGCCAAGCGCACCGGCGCCACGGTCCTCGGCCCGATCCCGCTGCCGACCAAGATCGAGCGTTACACCATTCTGGTGTCGCCGCACGTCGACAAAGATGCCCGCGACCAGTACGAAACCCGTACCCACAAGCGCGTGCTCGATATCGTTGACCCCAACGACAAGACCGTGGACGCGCTCATGAAGCTTGATCTCGCCGCTGGCGTCGATGTTCAGATCAAGCTCGGCTGAGCGATAGACAGGATACGAAGATGAGTATCGGACTGGTTGGCCGCAAGTGCGGCATGAGCCGACTCTTCACTGAAGATGGACGCTCGATTCCGGTGACGCTGATTGAAGCCACCCCGAATCGCGTCACCCAGCTGAAGACGGAAGATAACGATGGTTACAGCGCTGTGCAGGTCGCGGCGGGCGTCAAGCGCGCCAGCCTGCTGACCCAGCCGCTGAAGGGTCACTACGCCAAGGCGAAGGTCGAGCCGGGTCGTGGTCTGTGGGAGTTCCGCGTGACTGCCGACGAGCTCGGCAAGTACAGCGTGGGCACCGAGATCAAGGCCGATGACGTGTTCCAGGTGGGTCAGATCGTTGACGTCGCCGGCGTGTCGAAGGGCAAGGGCTTCCAGGGCACCATCAAGCGCCACAACTTCACCATGGGTGATGCCACCCACGGTAACTCGCTGTCGCACCGCTCGCCGGGTTCTATCGGCCAGCGCCAGACCCCGGGTCGCGTGTTCCCCGGCAAGAAGATGTCCGGCCACATGGGTGCGGTGAACCGCACGCAGCAGGGTCTGGAAGTGGTCAAGGTCGACGCCGAGCGTCATCTGATCGCGATCAAGGGCGCAGTCCCCGGTGCTACCGGTGGCGACGTCGTGATCCGTCCGACCACCAAGGGTTGAGGAGAGACGCCATGGAACTGAATGTCATTGGCGCCAAGCCGCTCAACGTGTCGGACGAAGTGTTCGGCGGTGAGTTCAAGCAGGCCCTGATCCACCAGGTGGTCGTTGCCTACCAGGCCGGCGGTCGCGCCGGTACCAAGGCGCAGCTGTCGCGTGGTGAGCTGTCGGGTACCACCAAGAAGTTCAAGAAGCAGAAGGGCGGCGGCGCCCGTCACGGCGACTACCGCGCCCCGATCTTTGTCGGCGGCGGTGTCACCTTCGCGGCGAAGCCCCGCAACTTCGAACAGAAAGTCAACCGCAAGGCCTATCGCGTGGCGCTGCGCTCCATTCTCGCGGAGCTCAATCGCCAGGGTCGCCTGAAGGTGGTCGAGAGCTTCGGCATCGACACCCCGAAGACCAAGGCGATGGTTGCCAAGCTGGCCGAGCTGCAGGTTTCCGGTCGTGTGCTGCTGGTGTCGGAAGATGCCAACGAAGCCACCTTCCTGGCTGCCCGCAACATCCCGTACATCCACGTGGTGGACGTGCTGGCGCTGAACCCGGTGAGCCTGGTCGGTTCGGATCACATCGTCATGACCGTCGATGCGGTGAAGAAGATCGAGGAGTGGCTGGCATGAGCAACGAACGCATTCTCAACACGCTGCGCGCGCCGCACATCTCCGAGAAGGCGGCCCGTCTTGCCGAGGGCAACCAGTACGTTTTCGTGGTCGCGCCCGACGCGACCAAGGCCGATGTCCGCGCGGCGGTGGAGCAGATGTTCGACGTCAAGGTCGAGCAGGTGAACCTCGTCAACGCCAAGGGCAAGGTCAAGTCCTTCCGTTTCCGCGCTGGCAACCGCCAGGGCAAGCGCAAGGCCTACGTGCGCCTGGCCGATGGGCAGACCATCGACGTGGCGGCCAAGGCCTGAGCCAGGAGTTGAATTGAGATGGCACTGATCACTCACAAGCCGACCTCGGCCGGACGCCGCGACGCAGTCAGCGTGCGTACCCCGGGCCTGCACAAGGGCGCGCCGTACGCGCCGTTGACCGAAGCCCAGTCCAAGACCGGCGGTCGCAACCATTACGGTCGCATCACCGTTCGTCACCAGGGCGGCGGTCATAAGCAGCGTTACCGCATCATCGACTTCAAGCGCGACAAGGAAGGCATCGTCGCCCAGGTCGAGCGCATCGAATACGATCCGAACCGCACCGCGCACATCGCGCTGCTGTGCTACGCCGACGGCGAGCGCCGCTACATCATCGCCCCGAAGGGCGTGCAGGCGGGCGACCGCCTGGTGTCGGGCCACGATGCGCCGATCAAGGCCGGCAACAGCCTGCCGCTGCGCAACATCCCGGTCGGTTCGACCGTGCACTGCATCGAGATGAAGCCCGGCAAGGGCGCGCAGATCGCCCGCAGCGCCGGCGCTTCCGTCCAGCTGGTGGCCCGCGAGTCCGGCTACGCCACGCTGCGCCTGCGCTCCGGCGAAATGCGCCGCGTGCCGGTCGACTGCCGCGCCACCATCGGTGAAGTCGGCAACGGCGAGCACAGCCTGAAGAAGCTCGGCAAGGCCGGCGCCAAGCGTTGGAAGGGCATCCGCCCGACCGTCCGCGGCGTCGCCATGAACCCGGTCGACCATCCGCATGGCGGTGGTGAAGGCAAGACCTCCGGCGGCCGTCATCCGGTCAGCCCGTGGGGCACGCCGGCCAAGGGCTACAAGACCCGTAACAACAAGCGCACGCAGCAGTTCATCGTGCGTCGCCGCAAGTAACAGGAAACCGTCATGCCGCGTTCATTGAAGAAAGGTCCTTTCGTCGACCTTCACCTCGTGAAGAAGGTGGAAGCTGCGGTTTCCACCAACAACAAGCGTCCGATCAAGACCTGGTCGCGCCGCTCGATGATCCTGCCGGAAATGGTGGGATTGACCATCGCCATCCACAACGGTCGCCAGCACGTGCCGGTGCTCGTCAACGAGAACATGGTCGGGCACAAGCTCGGCGAGTTCGCGGTGACCCGCACCTTCAAGGGCCATGGCGGCGATAAGAAGGGCAAGTGATGAGCACCGAAGCCAAAGCAATCCTGCGCAGCGCCCGCATTTCGGCGCAGAAGGTGCGCCTGGTGGCTGACCTGGTCCGCGGCATGCCCGTGGGCCGTGCCAGCGACGTGCTCCAGTTCACCAACAAGAAGGCCGCGCACATCGTTCGTAAGGTGCTGCTGTCGGCCGTCGCCAACGCCGAGAACAACCTCGGCGCCGACGTCGACGAGCTGAAGATCGCTCGCATCTTCGTCGACGAAGGTCCGGCGATGAAGCGCATGTACGCCCGCGCCAAAGGCCGCGGTTCTCGCATCCTGAAGCGCACGAGCCACATCACTGTGGTCGTTGGCAACTGACTGGGGATATAGACGATGGGTCATAAAGTTCATCCCACCGGTATCCGCCTCGGCATTGCCAAGGACTGGAACTCGAAGTGGTACGCCAATAAGGGCGAATACGCCCAGTACCTCGCTGCCGACCTGAAGGTCCGCGAGATGCTGCGCAAGAAGCTGGCCCAGGCCGGCATCTCGAAGATCCAGATCGAGCGCCCGGCCAAGACCGCGCGCGTGACGATCCACACCGCCCGTCCGGGCGTGGTGATCGGCAAGAAGGGCGAGGACATCGAGAAGCTGCGCAAGGAAGTCAGCCAGCTGATGGGCGTCCCGGCGCACATCAACGTCAGCGAGGTGCGCAAGCCCGAGCTCGACGCGCAGCTGGTGGCCGAGTCGATCGCGCAGCAGCTCGAGCGCCGCATCATGTTCCGCCGCGCCATGAAGCGCTCGGTCGGCAACGCGATGCGCCTCGGCGCCCTGGGCATCAAGATCAACGTGTCCGGTCGTCTGAACGGCGCCGAGATCGCCCGCTCCGAGTGGGCCCGCGAAGGCCGCGTGCCGCTGCACACCCTGCGTGCGGACATCGACTACGGCTTCGCCGAAGCGCACACCACCTACGGTGTCATCGGCATCAAGGTGTGGATCTACAAGGGCGAAATCTTCGACCTGGCGCAGGTTGGCCAGGAAGCGAAGGAAGAGCCGTCGCAGCCGCGCCGCGAAGGTGGCGAGGGTCGTCGTGAATCGCGTCGCGAGGGCGGTGAAGGCCGTCGCGAGCGGACGGCGAAGTAAGGAGAGTTGCCATGTTGCAACCTAAGCGAACCAAATTCCGCAAGCAGTTCAAGGGCCGCAACGACGGTCTGGCGTTCAGCTCGAACCTCGTGAGCTTCGGCGAATACGGCCTCAAGGCCACCACTCATGGCGCGCTGACCGCGCGCCAGATCGAGGCGGCCCGCCGTTGCATCACCCGCTTCGTGAAGCGTGGCGGCAAGCTGTGGATCCGCGTGTTCCCGGACAAGCCGATCACCAAGAAGCCGATCGAAGTCCGAATGGGCGCGGGTAAGGGTGGCGTCGAGTACTGGGTCGCTCCGATCCAGCCCGGCCGCATGCTCTATGAAATCGAGGGCGTCGACGAAGCCACGGCCCGTGAGGCGTTCCGCCTCGCCGCCGCCAAGCTGTCGGTGCAGACCCAGTTCGTATCCCGAGCGGTGATGTGATGGCCATGAACGATCTGATCAACAAAACGGCCGACGAGCTGAAGCAGCATCTGCTGGACCTGCGCAAGGAGCAGTTCAACCTGCGCATGCAGAAGGGCACCGGCCAGCTCAACCAGCCGCACCAGCTGCGCCGCGTTCGGCGCGACATCGCCCGCGCGAAGTTCGCGCTCGGCGGCAAGAAGTAAGGACGGCGGATATGAGCGATAACCAGAAGCAGGCGCGCACCCTCGAGGGCCGCGTCATCAGCAACAAGATGGACAAGACGGTGACCGTCCTGATCGAGCGCCAGGTGCAGCACGGCCTGCTGGGCAAGATCATCCGCCGGTCGACCAAGCTGCATGCGCAGGACGACCTCGGTGCAAACGAGGGCGACCTGGTGCGCATCGCGGAATGCCGCCCGCTGTCCAAGACCAAGCATCACCGCGTGGTCGAAATCGTCACTCGCGCGGTCGGCTAAGGGGAGGGTGCAGACATGATCCAGATGCAAAGCACGCTTTCCGCGGCGGACAACAGCGGCGCGAAGGAACTGATGTGCATCAAGGTGCTCGGCGGCTCCAAGCGCCGTTACGCCGCGATCGGTGACGTGATCAAGGTCACCGTGAAGGATGCCATTCCGCGTGGCAAGGTGAAGAAGGGCGAGGTGTACAACGCCGTGGTGGTCCGTACCGCCAAGGGTGTGCGTCGTCCGGACGGCTCGCTGATCCGTTTCGACGGCAACGCGGCGGTCCTTCTCAACAACAAGCTCGAGCCGATCGGCACCCGTATCTTCGGGCCGGTCACTCGCGAGCTGCGCAGCGAGCGCTTCATGAAGATCGTCTCGCTCGCACCCGAAGTGCTCTGAGCGGAGGCTAGACATGAACCGTATCCGCAAGGGTGATCAGGTCATCGTGATCACCGGCAAAAACAAGGGCCAGCGCGGCGACGTGCTGCGCGTGGATGGCGATCGCGTGTTCGTCTCCAACGTCAACGTGGTCAAGCGTCACACCAAGCCGAATCCTCAGGCCAACCAGGCCGGCGGCATCGTCGAGCGTGAGGCTTCGATCCATATCTCCAATGTGCAGCTGTTCAACCCCGCTCAGAACAAGGGTGAACGCGTGGGCTTCAAGACGCTCGAAGATGGGCGCAAGGTCCGCGTGTTCAGTTCTGGCGAGGTCGTGGACGCGTAAGGAACACAAGTCATGACGCGCCTTGAAAAGTTTTATAAAGACGAAGTAGTCAAGAAGCTCACCGAGCGCTTTGGCTACGAGAACGTGATGCAGGTTCCCCGCATCACCAAGATCACGCTGAACATGGGCGTGGGCGAAGCGGCGGCGAACAAGAAGGTTCTTGAGAACGCCGTGGCCGACATGGCCAAGATCTCCGGCCAGAAGCCGATCCAGACCAAGGCGCGCGTTTCCGTCGCCTCGTTCAAGATCCGCGACGGCTGGCCGATCGGCTGCAAGGTCACCCTGCGCCGTGCCCAGATGTGGGAATTCTTCGATCGCCTGATCAACATCTCGCTGCCCCGTACCCGCGACTTCCGCGGCGTGTCGGGCCGCGCCTTCGATGGCCGTGGCAACTACAACTTCGGCATCAAGGAACAGATCATCTTCCCGGAAATCGACTTCGACGCCGTCGACGCGATGCGTGGCATGGATATCTCCATCACCACCACCGCCAAGTCGGACGAAGAGGCCAAGGCCTTGCTGGAAGCCTTCAGCTTCCCGTTCCGCAACTAAGAGAGCGCGAGAGATTTATGGCTAAGACCTCGATGATCAACCGCGATCTCAAGCGGACCAAGCTCGCCAAGAAGTACGCCGCCAAGCGTGCGGAACTGAAGGCGATCGTGCTGAGCCCCACCGCCTCGTACGACGAGAAGATGGAAGCCCAGACCAAGCTGCAGAAGCTGCCGCGCGACGCCAGCCCGACCCGTCAGCGCACCCGTTGCGCCCTGACCGGCCGTCCGCGCGCCGTGTACCAGAAGTTCGGCCTGGGCCGCAACAAGCTGCGCGAAGCCACCATGCGTGGCGATGTGCCCGGCCTGCGCAAGTCCAGCTGGTAAGCAAGACCTGTTAAACGACCCGCCCGGGCCTGGCCCGGGCGGGTTCATACGTCCGGGGGCGGGCTGTTCCAGTGCCGCCGCCGATGCGAAACGCGTGCCGTTATTCGCAAAACCGGAAAAGAGCTGATATAGTCGACAGTCTGCGCAAAGCAGACCGGCGCCTATGCCGGCTTACAACTCAATATTGATTTCCGGTTTTATCGGATATCGGTGCACTCTGAAGGATGTTTTTCATGAGCATGACTGATCCCATCGCCGATCTGTTTACGCGCATCCGCAATGCCCAGGCTACGGGCAAGCAGGCTGTCAGCGTGCCGTCGTCGAAGCTGAAGGTGGCCATCGCCAACCTTCTCAAGAACGAGGGCTACATCCTCGACGCCAAGACTTCCTCGCAGGAAGGCAAGCCGGTGCTCGAGATCAAGCTCAAGTATTTCGAGGGCCGCCCGGCCATCGAGAGCATTTCCCGCGTCAGCCGCTCGGGCCTCCGCGTGTACCGCGGCAAGGACCAGCTGCCGAAGGTCCTGGGTGGCCTGGGTATCTCGATCATCTCGACGTCCGCCGGTCTGCTGACCGATGCCCAGGCTCGCGCCAAGGGCCTCGGCGGTGAAGTCATCGGCCAGGTCGCCTAAGGAGCCGACGATGTCCCGTGTAGCCAAGAAGATCATCAATCTGCCCAAGGGCGTCGAGCTGAAGGCTGGCGCTGAAGGCATCTCCGTCAAGGGCCCGAAGGGCACCCTGTCCACGCACAACCTGCCGGGCGTGTCCGTGGCCGTCGATAACGGCAACGTGAGCATCGTGCTGGCCGAGGGCGCGGACCACAAGTTCGGCGGCACCGCGCGTGCGCTGCTGGCCAACATGGTCAAGGGCGTGTCGGACGGCTACGAGCGCAAGCTCGAGCTGGTCGGCGTCGGTTACCGTGCCGCCATGCAGGGCAAGGCGCTGAACCTGAGCCTGGGCTTCTCCCATCCGGTCGTGTTCAACGCTCCGGAAGGCATCACGCTGGAGACCCCGACGCAGACCGAAATCCTGATCAAGGGTTCGGACAAGCAGCTCGTGGGCGAAGTGGCCGCCAAGATCCGTGGCTATCGTCCGCCGGAGCCGTACAAGGGCAAGGGCGTGCGCTATGCCGGCGAGAAGATCACCCTGAAGGAAGCCAAGAAGGCCTAAGGCGCTGAAAAGCGCGTGCCTATCCGCTTCCTGGAGAGAACACGATGAACAAGAACGAATCCCGCCTGCGTCGCGCCAAGTCCACCCGCTCGCACATCCGCAAGCTGGGCGTGGCCCGCCTGTCCGTGCATCGCACCGGCCAGCACCTCTATGCCCAGGTGTTCGACGCCTCGGGCAAGAACGTGGTTGCCGCTGCCTCGACGGTGCAGAAGTCGATCGCCGAAGGCCTGAAGGGCACCAAGAACATCGAAGCCGCCACTGCCGTAGGCAAGGCGATCGCCGAGCGCGCCAAGGCCGCCGGTATCGAAGCCGTGGCGTTCGACCGTTCGGGTTTCCGCTATCACGGTCGCATCAAGGCTCTGGCCGATGCGGCGCGCGAAGCCGGCCTGAAGTTCTAAGCACCAAGGGGCAGGGCTCTGCGTAGCGCCTGCCCCATCAGCTGTACCTACAACTCCAAGCGGCCCAGCCGCAAGCAAAAGTCCCGGATCTTCCGGGCATGACGGAAAAGAATATGTCTTCTACCGATCGCGAAAATTCAGACGGCCTGCTCGAGAAGCTGATCGCCGTCAACCGCGTGGCCAAGACCGTGAAGGGTGGCCGCCAGATGAGCTTCACCGCGCTGACCGTGGTGGGCGACGGCGAAGGCCGCGTGGGCTTCGGCTATGGCAAGGCGCGCGAAGTGCCGGTCGCCATCTCCAAGGCCATGGAACGCGCCCGCCGCAACATGGTCGCCGTTGACCTCAACAACGGCACGCTGTGGTACGCCGTGAAGGCCAATCACGGTGCGGCCCGCGTGTTCATGCAGCCGGCTTCCGAAGGTACCGGCGTGATCGCCGGCGGCGCCATGCGCGCCGTGCTGGAAGTGGTCGGCGTCAAGAACGTGCTGGCCAAGGCCGTCGGCTCGCGCAATCCGATCAACCTGGTGCGCGCCACCATCAAGGGCCTGCAGGCCGTCGCCTCGCCGAAGCAGATCGCTGCCAAGCGCGGCAAGACCGTTGAAGAGGTGCTGGGCAATGGCTAACAACGAAAAGACCGTCCGCGTCCGCCTGGTCAAGGGCCTGCGCGGCGTGCAGAGCCGTCATCGCCTGAGCGTCAAGGCGCTCGGCCTGAACAAGCTCAACGACGTCCGTGAACTGAAGGACAGCCCGCAGGTGCGTGGTCTGATCAACACGGTCTACTACCTGGTCCGGGTCGAGGAGTAAGCATCATGCGTCTGAATGACATCAAGCCGGCCGCCGGCGCCCGCAAGACCCGCCTTCGCGTGGGTCGCGGCATCGGTTCGGGCCTGGGCAAGACCGCCGGCCGCGGCCACAAGGGTCAGCACGCCCGCGCTGGCGGCACCCACAAGTACGGCTTCGAGGGCGGCCAGATGCCGCTGCAGCGTCGCCTGCCGAAGGTCGGCTTCCGTTCGAAGAAGAAGGCCGAGAGCCAGGAAGTGTTCCTGTATCAGCTGGCCAACCTCAAGGCTGACGTGATCGACGTGGTCGTCCTGCACCAGGCCGGCCTGATCGACAGCAACGCCAAGAAGGTCAAGGTCGTCGCCAAGGGCGAGATCGGCCGCGCGGTCAAGCTGTCGGGCGTGCTCGCCACGGCCGGCGCCAAGGCAGCCATCGAGGCTGCCGGCGGCAGCGTGGAGTAATCACGTGGCGGCAGCCAAGGGCCCTTCGCTCGGATCGCTCGGCAAGCTGACCGAACTGCGTCAGCGCATCTTCTTCGTGATTGGTGCGCTGATCGTTTTTCGCCTCGGTTCGTTCATTCCCGTTCCGGGCGTCAACCCGGAAGCGATGACCAGCCTGATTGAATCGGGCGGCGGCCTGATGAACATGTTCAACATGTTCTCGGGCGGCTCGCTGGCCCGCTTCTCGGTGTTCGCACTCGGCGTGGTGCCGTACATCTCGGCATCCATCGTGGTGCAGATGATGGGCGCGGTCATTCCGAGCCTGCAGGCGCTGCGCAAGGAAGGCGAGTCGGGTCGTCGCAAGATGACCACGTACACCCGCTTCGGCACGGTCGGCCTCGCGGCCTTCCAGGCCTTCGGCATCGCGGTGGCCCTGCAGAAGCAGGTCGCCAACGGCGGCGCGCCGGTGGTCTATACGCCGGGCATGGGCTTCATCATGGCTTCGGTGGTCGGTCTCACGGCCGGCACCATGTTCCTGATGTGGCTGGGCGAGCAGATCACCGAGCGCGGCATCGGCAACGGCATTTCGCTGCTGATCTTCGCCGGCATCGTGGCGGGCCTGCCCGGCGCGGTGGCGCACACCCTGGGCATGGCCAGCAACGGCGAGCTCAGCGTGATCCGCATGATCATGGTGGTGGGCCTGATCCTGGCCGTGACGGCCTTCGTGGTGTTCATGGAGCGTGCCCAACGGCAGATCACCGTGAACTACGCAAGGCGTTCCGGTGGGCAGCGGGCCTACATGAACCAGACCTCGCACCTGCCGCTGAAGATCAACATGGCTGGCGTGATCCCCCCGATCTTCGCCTCCAGCCTGCTGATGTTCCCGGCCACGGCTGCCACCTGGTTCACCGCCGGCAACCAGTCGCGCTGGCTGCAGGAGCTCACCCAGGCGCTGACGCCGGGCGAGCCGCTGTATGACATCGTGTTTGCGGTCCTGGTCATCACCTTCGCCTTCTTCTATACGGCGATCGTGTTCAATTCCCAGGAAACCGCCGACAACCTCAAGCGGTCGGGTGCGCTCATTCCAGGCATCCGTCCGGGTCGTTCGACGGCCGACTACATCGACAACGTGATGACCCGCCTCACCGGCGTCGGCGCGTTGTACCTGGTGCTGGTCTGTCTGGTGCCGTCGTTCATGCAAAAGGCTTGGCACGTTCCGTTCTACTTCGGCGGCACCTCTCTGCTGATCGTCGTGGTCGTGGTGATGGACTTCACTGCTCAGGTGCAGGCGCATCTGGTCAGTCACCAATATGAAAGTCTGCTCAAGAAGGCCAATCTCCGCCGCAACTGAGGCTGCTGGGGCGACGGAGTAGGGGCCTAAATCGGAGAGCGGCGGCACCTAGGGGCCGCAGGGCTTTCCTGTCGGGATAATTCAGGTTAGAATTGCGCGTTTACCGCGCACGAAACGCATCGGAGAAAGTACATCATGGCGCGCATCGCGGGTGTCAATTTGCCGGTCCACAAGCATGTGTGGGTTGGCCTGCAGAGCATTTACGGCATCGGCCGCAGCCGGGCCAAGAAGGTCTGCGCGGACGCTGGCGTGGTTCCCACCACGCCGATCAAGTCCCTCAGCGAGGGCGAGGTGGAGAAGCTCCGCCAGGAAATCGGCAAGTACGTCGTCGAAGGCGACCTGCGCCGTGAAGTCGGTATCGCCATCAAGCGCTTGATGGACCTGGGTTGCTACCGCGGCCTGCGTCATCGCCGTGGCTTGCCGGTGCGCGGCCAGCGCACGCGTACCAACGCCCGTACCCGCAAGGGTCCGCGCCGCGCGATCAAGAAGTAACGGATTCCTATCATGGCTAAGCCCGTCAAGACCAAGAAGAAGATCAAGCGCGTTGTCACGGATGCCGTGGCCCACGTGCAGGCCTCCTTCAACAACACCATCGTCACCATCACCGATCGCCAGGGCAACGCCCTGTCGTGGGCGACTGCCGGCGGCGCGGGTTTCCGCGGCTCCCGCAAGTCCACCCCGTTCGCTGCCCAGGTGGCCGCCGAGAAGGCCGGCCGCGCTGCTGGCGACTACGGCGTGAAGACGGTGGAAGTGCGTATCAAGGGCCCCGGCCCGGGCCGCGAGTCGGCCGTGCGTTCGCTGAACGCGCTGGGCTACAAGGTCCTGAACATCATCGACGTCACGCCGATTCCGCATAACGGCTGCCGTCCCCCCAAGAAGCGTCGCGTCTAAGGAGCTATAGACCATGGCACGTTATCGTGGAGCTACCTGCAAACTCGCGCGTCGTGAGGGTTCGGACCTGAGCCTGAAGTCCCCGGCGCGCGCGATCGACTCCAAGTGCAAGCTGGAGAACAAGCCCGGCCAGCATGGCGCCAACAAGCGCATGCGCATGTCGGACTACG
Organism: Dyella sp. SG562; assembly: GCF_011759495.1. Classification (NCBI taxonomy): domain Bacteria; kingdom Pseudomonadati; phylum Pseudomonadota; class Gammaproteobacteria; order Lysobacterales; family Rhodanobacteraceae; genus Dyella; species Dyella sp. SG562. Next base: position 121,201 of record NZ_JAAOYS010000014.1, on the reverse strand, counting down.
CCCTGCAGCTGCGTGAGAAGCAGAAGGTCAAGCGCATCTATGGTGTGCTCGAGCGTCAGTTCAGCAACTACTACAGCAAGGCGTCGACCCTCAAGGGCAACACCGGCGAGAACCTGCTGCGCCTGCTGGAAAGCCGTCTGGACAACGTCGTTTACCGCATGGGTTTCGCGGTCACCCGCGCCCAGGCCCGCCAGCTGGTCAGCCACAAGGCTGTGCTGGTCAACGGCAAGAAGGTCAACATTCCGTCCTACCAGGTCCGTCCGGGCGACCAGGTCGCGCTGACCGAGCGTGCGCGCACCCAGCTGCGCGTGCAGGAAGCGGCGACCGTGTTCGACACCATGGACCTGCGTCCGCAGTGGGTCGAAGTGGACGCCAAGAAGTTCGAAGGCACCTTCAAGGCTGTGCCGGATCGTGGTGATCTGCCGTCCGACATCAATGAAAGCCTGATCGTCGAGCTTTACTCGAAGTAATTACCGGAGCCCTGCATGGCAGTTTCGTCAACTAGCGTGCTGCGGCCTCGCGGCCTCAGCGTCGAGCAGCTCGCCCCGAACCGCGCCAAGGTCGTGGTCGAGCCGCTCGAGCGTGGTTTCGGCCACACCCTGGGCAACGCGCTGCGCCGCGTGTTGCTCTCCTCGATCCCCGGCAGCGCCATCGTCGAGGTCGAGATCGACGGCGTGCTTCATGAGTACACCACCCTCGAGGGTCTGCAGGAGGACGTGATCGAAGTCCTGCTCAACCTCAAGGAAGTGGCCATTCGCCAGCACACCGGCGACGAGGTCACGCTGACCCTGGCCAAGAAGGGCAAGGGCGTGGTCACCGCCGGCGACATCACGGTCGACCACACGGTCGAAATCGTGAATCCCGAGCACGTGATCTGCCACCTGACCAAGGACATCTCGCTCAACATGCGCCTGAAGGTGCGTCGCGGCGTCGGCTACCAGCCGGCCAGCTCGCGCCAGCATCCGGACGAGGAAGCTCGTCCGATCGGCCGCCTGCAGCTGGATGCCTCGTTCGCGCCGGTGCTGCGCGTGGCTTACGAAGTGGACGCCGCTCGTGTCGAGCAGCGCACCAACCTCGACAAGCTCGTGCTGGATATCGAGACCAACGGCACCATCGGTGCGGAAGACGCGGTCCGCAAGGCCGCCGAGATCCTCAACGACCAGCTGTCCGTGTTCGGTGACTTCTCGCGTCGCGAGAGCGCCACCGACAAGGCCGAGAAGGGCGGTTTCGACCCGCTGCTGCTGCGTCCGATCGACGATCTGGAGCTCACCGTGCGTTCGGCGAACTGCCTGAAGGCCGAGAGCATCTACTACATCGGCGACCTGGTGCAGAAGACCGAGGTCGAGCTGCTGAAGACGCCGAACCTGGGCAAGAAGTCGCTGACCGAGATCAAGGACGTCCTTGGCGGTCGTGGCCTGGCCCTGGGCATGAAGCTCGAAAACTGGCCGCCGCCGGGCCTGTCGCACGGCATGCAGCTGGGTTGATCAGCCTGATTTGATCAGTCCGATCTGATCAGTGTGTTTGGCGGTCCTCTTTGATCGCCTGCAGTATCCAAGCCCCGGCGGAGCGCCACGCGCATCCGCCGGGCACCAGAAGCGGCCAGTCCTGGCCCGTCTCTTAAGAAGAGCCCGAACCAACAAGGCTCCAAAAGCGGGTAACCGCGGGAAGCCGGTCATTCCGACCGGTTTTTCATAACAACAGACATAGAGAGTAAACGTCATGCGCCACCAGAAATCCGGTCGCAAGCTCAACCGCACGAGCAGCCACCGCGAAGCCATGTTCCGCAACATGGCCGCCTCGCTGATCAAGCACGAGCTGATCCGTACCACCCTGCCGAAGGCCAAGGAACTGCGCCGCGTCGCCGAGCCGCTCATCACGCTCGCCAAGACCGACGGCGTCGCCAACCGCCGCCTCGCTTTCTCGCGCCTGCGCGACAAGGAAGCCGTGGGCAAGCTGTTTGTGCAGATCGGCCCGCGCTACAGCCAGCGTCCGGGCGGCTACCTGCGCATCCTCAAGTGCGGCTTCCGTCCGGGCGACAACGCCCCGATGGCTTATGTCGAGCTGGTGGATCGTCCGCGTACCGAAGCCGTCGACGCCGAGTAATTCCGGCTCCAGGCTGAGCAAGACCTAAAACCCTGGTCGGTATCCGACCGGGGTTTTTCTTTTGGGTTCCCTGGCCGGTGCCCGCGTAAAAACGCCGCGCAATTTATGCGTGCGCATAGGCCGAAAGCGTGCTGACAGCGCCATGGCGAGCGGGTAATGTCGCCGTTCCGCACCGCAACAGCCCGCTGGCCATGAACCCACTCCGCTGGTCGTACCGCACCTCTTTCCTCGTCGGCTTCCTGATCTGCGCCGGCCTGCTCGCCTTCGCGCTGTATGCCGAATACGGGCTGCACATGGAGCCCTGTCCGCTGTGCATCTTCCAGCGCATCGCCTTCATGGTGATGGGCGTATTCTTTCTGATCGGCGCCGTCCACGGCCCCCGCAGCAAGGGCGTGCGCTGGGTCTATGCGGCGGGTGCGATCCTCGGCGCCATCGGGGGCATCGCCACCGCGGCGCGCCATCTGTGGATCCAGACCCTGCCGGCGGACCAGATCCCCGCCTGCGGCCCCAACCTCGGCTACATGATGGACGCGTTCCCCATGGCCAAGGTGCTGAAGATGGTGTTCACCGGCTCCGGCGAATGCGCCAAGGTCGAACCCATCCTCGGCCTGCCGATGCCGGCCTGGACGCTGTTCTGGTACGTGGCGCTGCTGGCGCTGGTGGTGATCGCCGCCACCCGCCGCGTCCAACGCTGAGGTTCGAGAGGAAACGCAGTCCATGAACGCCGATATCCAGCTGTCCACCGTGCCGACCACGTGGGCTCCCAATTCCTGGCAGCAGCGCACGGCGCTGCAGCAGCCGCTGTACGAGAACGCCGGCGAGCTGGCCCAGGCCACGCGGCATCTCGCCAGCCTGCCGCCGCTGGTCACCTCGTGGGAGGTGCTCGCGCTCAAGCAGGCATTGGCCGAAGCACAGGAAGGCCAGCGCTTCCTGCTGCAGGGCGGCGATTGCGCGGAGAGTTTCGCCGACTGCACCAGCCCGGTGATCTCCAACCGGCTCAAGGTGCTGCTGCAGATGAGCCTGGTGCTGGTGCACGGGCTGCGCATGCCCGTGCTGCGCGTGGGCCGCTTCGCCGGCCAGTACGCCAAGCCGCGTTCGGCCGACATGGAAACGCGCGATGGCGTGACCCTGCCCAGCTTCCGCGGCGACCTGGTCAACAGCCCCGAATTCACCCCCGCCGCGCGGCGCGCCGATCCGCAGCGCCTGATCCAGGCGCACGCGCATTCCGCGCTGACCATGAACTTCGTGCGCGCGCTGATCGACGGCGGCTTCGCCGACCTGCATCACCCGGAATACTGGGACCTGGCCTGGGTGGAACACTCGCCGCTGGCCGCCGAGTACCGCCGCATGGTTGCCGGCATCGGCGACTCGCTGCGCTTCATGGAAACCCTGGCCGGTCCGATCGCCGGCTTCACCCGCGTCGACTTCTTCACCTCGCACGAAGCGCTGCTGCTGCACTACGAAGAAGCGCTGACGCGCCAGGTGCCGCGCCACCAGGGCTGGTTCAATCTCTCCACGCATTTCCCGTGGATCGGCATGCGCACCGCCGCGCTCGACGGCGCGCACGTGGAATATTTCCGCGGCATCCGCAATCCGATCGCGGTGAAGGTCGGGCCGTCGGTGACGCCGGACCAGCTGCTGCCGCTGATCGACGCGCTCAACCCCGACGACGAACCCGGCCGCCTCACCCTCATCCACCGCATGGGCAACGCGCAGATCGCCAAGGCGCTGCCCCCGCTGCTCGACGCGGTGAAGCGCGCCGGCCGCCGCGTGCTGTGGGTGGCCGATCCGATGCACGGCAATACCGAGAGCACCTCCAACGGCTACAAGACGCGCCGCTTCGACAATATCCGCGGCGAGCTGGATCAGGCTTTCGATATCCATGCGGCGGCGGGCACGCGCCTCGGCGGCGTGCATCTGGAGCTGACCGGCGAGGACGTCACCGAATGCATGGGCGGTGCGCGGGACCTGAGCGAGGCGGATCTGGATCGCGCCTACAAGTCGATGGTCGATCCGCGCCTCAACTACGAGCAGTCGCTGGAGCTGGCGATGCTGATCGTGCGGAAGTCGCAGAAGACGGTCTGATTCCATCGGTGCCGCAATAAAAAGGGGCGCTCTTCAGCGCCCCTTTTTTATCTATGCGAAATAGCGCGCTTCAGGGCGCCGTATCGGCCACCACCGGCTTCCCACCCACGGTATCCAGGAACTTCGGCGCCCGCCACGCCTGCGCATGCTGCTCGAAGCCGTACGCAATCGTGATCAAGGCCGGCTCGCTCCACTTCGCACCGAAGAACACGATGCCCACCGGCAGCTCATGCGCAAAGCCCGCCGGCACCGTGATCGACGGATAACCCGCCACCGCCGCCGGCTGCGAGGCGCCGCCCACGGTCGGGTCGCCGCTCACCACGTGATCGCCCAGCACCGGATCGGTCACGAAGGTCGGACCCCACGACGGCGCCAGCAGCGCATCGAGGTGATCCTTGGCCAGCGCGGCGTCGATGCCTTCCGGTCCCGCGAAACGCTTCGCCTTGGCCTGCGCTTCCGCGTAATCCTTGTCGGTCAGCGGCCCCTTCGCCTGCGCCTGCTCGAACAGCTCCTGCCCGAACCACGGCATCTCGCGTTCGGCTTCGCGCTTATTGAAGGCGATCAGATCGGCCAGCGTCTTCATCGGCGTGCCGCGGCGCGTGGCCAGATACGCCTGCATATCGTGCTTGAGGTCGTACAGCAGCACGGTGAGTTCCGGATCGCCCAGCTCCTTCAGATGCGGCAGTTCCACCGGATCGACGATCACCGCGCCTTGCGCCTTCATCAGGGCGATCGATTGTTCCAGGATGCGGTCGGCATTCGGCTCCGCGCCGGCCAGCCCGCGCACCACGCCGATGCGCTTGCCCTTCAGGCCGTTGGGGTCGAGAAAGCGCGTGTAGTCGGTGGCGTGCTTGTCCGCCTCCGCCGTGGTGGGATCGCGCGGATCGCTGCCGGCGATCGCGCCCAGCACCGCCGCCGCATCGGCAACGCTGCGCGCCATCGGGCCGGCGGTGTCCTGGTTATGGCTGATCGGGACGATGCCGCTGCGGCTGACCAGGCCCACGGTCGGCTTGATGCCGACGATGCCGTTCGCCGCGGCGGGGCAGATGATCGAGCCATCGGTTTCCGAACCGATCGCCGCGGTGGCCAGGCCCGCCGCGACCGCCGCGCCGGAGCCCGCGCTGGAGCCGCAGGGATTGCGATCCAGCACATAGGGATTGCGCGTCTGCCCGCCGCGCGCGCTCCAGCCGCTGCTGGCGTGGCTGGAACGCATGTTCGCCCACTCGCTCAAATTGGTCTTGCCCAGGATCAGTGCGCCGCTCTTGCGCAGCCGTGCCACCAGGCCGGCGTCGCGCGGCGCCGGCGGCGCGTCGGCCAGGGCGAGCGAGCCGGCGGTGGTGAGCATGCGGTCGCCGGTATCGATGTTGTCCTTCAGCAGCACCGGGATGCCGCGCAGCGCGCCCTTGGATTTCTGCTTGTCGATCCGCGCGGCGAGCTTGAGCGCATCCGGATTGGTTTCCAGCACCGAGCGCAGCGCCGGGCCGTCGCGGTCGATGCGCTGGATGCGTTCGAGGAACAGCTGCGCCAGTGCTTCGCTGCGCAGCTGGCCGGCATCCATGCGCTGGTGCAGATCCTTGATCGAAGCCCAGGCCAAGGCGGGATCCGCCGATTGGGCGGGCAGGGCAGTACTGGCAAGCAGCAGCGCGGCAAACGAGAGCGAAAGCGGCAAACGAGTCACGGCGTGTCTCCTGGGCGCGGCATGATGTCGCGAAGCGGCAGCTTAGCGGCTTCGACCACGGAGCGAGGAAGGGCGGCGCCTATAATCGGCGCATGAACAGAGCCCAGCTGTGCCAGGCCAGGCGTGTGTGCTCCGCCGTCCTGCTGATCGCCACCATCGCCCTGGCCGGCGCCGTGCACGCCCAGGCGGCGGCCAACGACCCGCCGCACGTGCCGGACACGCTCAAGCAGCGCATAGCCAGCTGCACCGCCTGCCATGGCGAGCGCGGCGAAGGCACGCCGGATAGCGGCTTCTTCCCGCGCCTGGCCGGCAAGCCCGCCGGCTATCTGGCGCGCCAGCTCAAGGACTTCCAGGACGGCCTGCGCAAGTACGGTCCGATGGAATACACCACGCGCTACCTCACCCCGGCTTACATGCGCGAGATCGCCGAATACTTCGCCGCGCAGGAGGTGCCCTACGCGCGCTCGCCGATGCCGCGCATCGCGCCGGATGCCCTCAAGCGCGGCGAGGAACTGGCCACCAAGGGCGACCCGTCGCGCCAGATTCCGCCCTGCGCCGCCTGCCACGGCACCCAGCTCACCGGCGTGCAGCCGGACGTGCCCGGCCTGGTCGGCCTGCCATACGACTACCTCAGTTCGCAGCTCGGTTCCTGGCGCACCAGGACGCGCGCCACCGTGGCGCCGGACTGCATGGCCGAGATCGCCAACCGCCTGAGCGTGGACGACATCAGCGCGGTCTCGGCCTGGCTGGCCGGCCGCGAGCTGCCGGCGGACATGCATGCGCAGCCGGCCGGTTCGATCACGCCGCCGCTGCATTGCGGCGTGCTGAGCGCGGAGGCCAGGCCATGAAGATCTTCCGCATCGGTTTTGCCGTCGTCGTGCTGGCCGGCCTGGGCGTGGCCGGCTGGCTGTTCCTGCGCGGCGGCCAGCCGTCGGTGCCGCGCTCGGCCAGCCAGGTGGATGCCGCCGCGCTCAAGGACCCGGCGCTGATCGCCAAGGGCGCCTACCTCACCCTGGTCGGCGACTGCGCCTCCTGCCATACCGGGCAGGGCGGCGCGCGCTTTGCCGGCGGGCGCGTGGTGGGCACGCCGTTCGGCGACATCCCCGCGCCCAACCTCACGCCGGACCGCGAGACGGGCCTGGGCGAGTGGAGCTTCGAGGCGTTCCGCCAGGCGCTGCACGACGGCGTCGACCGCAACGGGCAGTTCCTGTATCCGGCCTTCCCGTACACCTCGTACACCAAGGTGTCGCGCGAGGACGCGCTGGCCATCTTTGCCTATCTGCAATCGCTGGCGCCGGTCCACCAGGCGGCGAAGCAGCCGGGCCTCGGTTTTCCCTACAACGTGCGCAACACGCTGAAGGCCTGGCGCGCGCTGTATTTCCGCGAAGGCGAATACGTGGCGGACGACACCAAGTCGCCGGAGTGGAACCGCGGCGCTTACCTGGTGCAGGGCCTGGGCCACTGCAACGAATGCCACGTCGAGCGCGATGCCTTCGGCGGCATGCGCAGCGACCAGTCGCTGTCCGGCGGCCAGATCCCGGTGCAGAACTGGTACGCGCCGGATCTCAGCACGCAGGCCAACGGTGGCCTCGCCGGCTGGAGCGCGCAGGACATCGTCGACCTGCTGAAGACCGGCCAGTCCGCCAAGGGCACCGCGTTCGGACCGATGGCCGAAGTGGTGTCGCGCAGCACCCAGCATATGAACGAGGCGGACCTGAAAGCGGTCGCCACGTATCTGCAGTCGCTGCCGGCGCGTCCGCGCGTGTCGTACCAGCCGTCACCGCTGGATACCAAGCCGATCCTCGACCAGGGCGCCAAGGTCTATGCCGAACGCTGCGCCGATTGCCACGGCAGGCAGGGCGAGGGCGTGGCCGGCGTGTATCCGCCGCTGCGCGGGAATTCCTCGGTGAACGAGCCGACCGGCATCAATGCGATCCGCGTGGTGCTGCTCGGCGGCTTCGCGCCGGCGACGCAGGGCAACCCGCGCCCGTATTCGATGCCGCCGTTCGCACAGCAGCTCAACGACAGCGACGTGGCGGCGGTGGTCACCTACATCCGCCAGTCGTGGGGGAACGACGCGCCGCTGGTGCAGGAGCGCGACGTGATCAAGTACCGGCATACGCCGATCGATTGATGGCGAGCTGCGCCTATTCAATCTGCCGCAACTTCTACTACTTCGTCATCCCGGCGCAGGCCGGGATCCAGTGACGTCACCGCTCGCTTGTCGCGAAAGGCCGAAGTTCCCGGCCTTTTCGCTTTCCATGTAGCGCATCGCTACTGGATCCCGGCCTGCGCCGGGATGACGAGCGTTTAGAAGCTGCGGCCGTCAACGGGCACGCGCTTGATCGCCGCTAGATCGACACCCTCCAGACACCGCACATTCACCGCCGTCATCAACTTCCCATCCGGCATCGTCCCCAGCGCAAACGGCGCGCAACCGCACTGCCTGCAGAAGTGATGGGCGATCACGTGCTTGTTGAAGCGATACACGCCGAGCTGGTCTTCGCCGCCGTGGACCTGGACCTGCTCGCGCGGCACGAACCACAGCAGGTAACCCTTGCGGCTGCAGTGCGAGCAATTGCATTCCATCGCCTGCTCCGGCAGATCGGCGCGGTCGACTTCCAGGGTGATCGCACCGCAGTGGCAGCTGCCTTTGAGCATGGGGAGTCCTCCTTGCCGGGTGAGGCGCAACCCTACGCGCCGCGGCTGCGGCGGACAACGTCCGCCAGCGCCAGCCATGGCGCCAGGTCCCAATGCCCGCGCGCCTGCCCGGATGGCGAGGGCAGCACGAACAAACGCGTCGCGCCGATGCGCTCCGGCTGCAGGCCGTAATCGGCCGCGCGGCCCAGCGCCGCGCGCGCGGCGGCCTTGCTGGTGAAGGCGAGCAGGGCAGGGGCGTAGCGTTCGATCTTGGCGTGCAGGGCCGGGGCGTCGAAGGCGCCGCGCGGCAGTTCGTCGTCGTTGCCTGAGTGCAGCTTGGCTACGTCGGTCAGGCCCACGCCGTAATCTGGCAGCTGCGGATACTCGGCCGGCCGCAGCAGGCGCGGCGTCAGGCCGCAGGCATGCAGTGCGCGCCAGAACATGTTGCCGGGATGCGCGTAATAGGCCTGCTCGGCCGCCGAGCGCTTGCCCGCGGCGGTGCCGCAGAACACCAGGGCCAGGCCAGGGCGCAGCACGTCGGGAAGGATATGCGCCGGCGCGGCGGCGAGCGGGCGGGGAGTGGCGGGCATGACGCGCACTGTAACGGGGCGTCGCGCGTTCATCGATCGACCACGGAATCTGGACATCCCCTGCGGCACGGTAGGGCGTCGTTGTATCCCCTACGCCTCCCCCGCGACGTATGGCCATCGATCTCGCCAGTTTCTGGAACGACCATCCGCTCGGCCGCCTCGGCATCACGGTGGCCATCGCGCTGGCGCTCGCCTTCGTGCTGCGCCGCGTGGCGCGCGCGGTGCTGCGGCGGCTGTCGCGCCGGCACCCCGCCGCCTACGGCATGGTCAGCCGCGCCAATGCGCCGATGGAATGGCTGGTGCCGCTGCTCACCGTGGCGGTGGCGCTGCGCGTCACGCCGGACGTGGAGTCGCTGCGCTTCATGGGCGACGTCCGCCACCTGCTGCTGGTGGCGCTGATCGCCACCACCACCTGGCTGGTGGTGCGCTGCATCGGCGCGCTGGAAGACCTGGTCATCCGCCTGCATCCGGTGGACCTGGCCGACAACCTGCGCGCCCGCAGTGTGGTCACCCAGGTGCGCGTGCTGAGCCGCTCGACCATGGTGCTGTTCATCCTGGCCGGCCTGGCCGCGGTGCTGATGACGATTCCCGCCGTGCGACAGTTCGGCGCCAGCCTGCTGGCCTCGGCCGGCCTGGCGGGGCTGGCGCTGGGCATCGCGGCCAAGCCGGTGCTGAGCAACCTCATCGCCGGCCTGCAGATCGCCCTGGCCCAGCCGATCCGCCTGGACGACGTGGTGATCGTGAAGGGCGAATGGGGCCGCATCGAGGAGATCACCGGCACCTACGTGGTGGTGCGCATCTGGGACGAGCGCCGGCTGGTGGTGCCGCTGAACTGGTTTATCGAGAACCCGTTCGAGAACTGGACCCGCCGCAGCGCCCAGCTGATCGGCACGGTGTTCCTGTGGGTGGATTACCGCCTGCCGCTCGACCCGCTGCGCGCCGAGCTGGAACGGCTGTGCCGCGAGACCCGGGAATGGGACCGGCGCGTCTGCGTGCTGCAGGTGGTGGAGGCCGGCGAGCGCGCCATGCAACTACGCGCCCTGGTCAGCTCGGCCGACTCCGGCCAGGGCTGGGACCTGCGCTGCCGCATCCGCGAGGGCCTGATCGCCTTCATCCGGCGCGAATACCCGGACTGCCTGCCGCTGACCCGGATCGACTGGCGCGCCGGCCACGAGGACGAGCCCGCCGCACCGGCCCGGGGCCCGGCGCCGGGCTGACGAAGGCCCCGAACCGGGCGAGGCTGATGAAACCCGCAGCCGCCGAGCCTGTCTCAAGCCAGGAGGCGCCGGCCACGGCGCGAACGGGTTCGCGGCCCGCGCACGGGCGCATCGACGCCCGTCCGCCCAGCCGCTATAAAGACCCTCCGAGAGGGGAGTGTTCGGTGAGTGAAGAGATTCTGATCAATGTGACGCCGCGCGAAACCCGCGTCGGCGTGGTCGAGAACGGCATGCTGCAGGAAGTGCATGTCGAGCGAGCCTCCCGCCGCGGCTACGTGGGCAATGTCTACAAGGGCCGCGTGCAGCGCGTGATGCCCGGCATGCAGGCGGTGTTCGTGGATATCGGCCTGGAGCGCGCGGCCTTCCTGCATGCCTCCGACATCGTGCGCCCGCCGCTGCCGGTGGCCGCCGAGGGCGAGGCGGTGGCGGTGCCGGCCGGCAACGGCCATACCCCGTCGATCAGCGAGCTGGTGCACGAGGGGCAGGAAATCGTGGTGCAGGTGGTGAAGGACCCGATCGGTACCAAGGGCGCCCGGCTGTCCACCCACCTGTCGATTCCCTCGCGCTACCTGGTGCTGCTGCCGCATGCGCGCACCCTGGGCATTTCCGCGCGCATCGAGGACGAGGCCGAGCGCCAGCGCCTGAAAGAGGTGATGACCTCGCTGATCGGCGAAAACCCGCTGGGCTACATCGTGCGCACCAACGCCGAGGAGCAGACCGCCGAGTCGCTGGCCTTCGACGTCACCTACCTGGGCAAGGTCTGGCGCGTGGTGCAGGAGAACATCGCCAAGGCCAAGGTCGGCGAGCGCGTGTACGAGGAACTCTCGCTGCCGCTGCGCAGCCTGCGCGACATGCTCAACGACGACATCGAGAAGGTGCGCGTGGATTCGCGCGAGACCTACGAGAAGGTCGTGAAGTTCGTGCACAAGTTCATGCCGAGCCTGGACGACCGCGTCGAGCATTATTCCGGCGAGCGCCCGATCTTCGACCTCTACGGCGTGGAAGACGAAATCCAGCGCGCGCTGCGCAAGGAGGTGCCGCTGAAATCCGGCGGCTACCTCATCGTCGACCAGACCGAGGCGATGACCACGATCGACGTCAACACCGGCGGCTACCTGGGCACGCGCAACCTCGAGGAAACGGTCTACCGCACCAACCTCGAAGCCGCCCAGGCGGCCGCGCGCCAGCTGCGCCTGCGCAACCTCGGCGGCATCATCATCATCGACTTCATCGATATGACCGACGAGGAACACAAGCGCCAGGTGCTGCGCATGCTGGAAAAAGGCCTGCTGCGCGACCACGCCAAGACCACGGTGTATCCGATGTCCGCGCTGGGCCTGGTGGAGATGACGCGCAAGCGCACCACCGAAAGCCTGGAACGCCAGCTGTGCGAGCCGTGCCCCGCCTGCGGCGGCCGCGGCACGGTGAAGACCGCCGAGACGGTGACCTACGAGATCTTCCGCGAGATCACCCGCGCGGTGCGCCAGTTCAATGCCGAGAAGCTGCTGGTGATGGCCAGCCCGAAGGTGGTCGGCCGCATCCTCGAAGAGGAGTCCGTGGCCGTGGCCGAATTGGAGGAGTTCATCTCCAAAAGCATACGCTTCCAGGCCGAAGAGCATTATTCGCAGGAACAGTTCGATGTCGTTCTCCTCTAGTTCGCTGCGCGGCGAGAGCCCGCAGTGAACATTGCCGCGCGCCACCTGCACCGGATCGCCCGCGCCCTGGGCTGGATCCTGGGCGTGGCCCTGATCAGCCTGGCGGTGCTGGCCGGGCTGATCCAGCTGCTGCTGCCGACCCTGGCCAGCCATCCGCAATGGGTGGCTGCGCAGCTGGGCAAGCTGCTGGAGCGGCCGGTCTCGTTCAGTTCGCTGGAAGGGCGCTGGGAGCCGTCCGGCCCCTTGTTCGTGATGCGCAATACGGTGGTGGCGGCGGGGCCGGGCGAGAGTCCGCTGAGCATCCCGGAGACCGAGCTGAAACTGGACCTGGGCGGCTGGCTGATGCCCTCGCGCCACCTGGTCAACCTGCGCGTGCGCGGCATGCAGCTGGACCTGGCGCGCGGCAAGGACGGCAGCTGGCACGTCAACGGCATCGGCGTGGCCGGCGGCGGCGAACGGCAGAACCCTTCCTTCGGCCGGCTCTCGGTGGAGCTGTGGCTGCGCGACCTGCGCCTGGACATCGCCGACGAAACCACCGGCAAGCACTACGCGCTGCTGGCCAGGCAATTGCGCGCCAGCCGCCAGGGCGGCCGCGTGCGCGTGGGCGCGATCCTGCAGCGCGAAGGCGTGGCGGGCGAGCTGCGCGGCGCTGGCAATTTCCGCGAGGACGGCGCCGACGGCCGCCTGTGGATCAGCGGCAGCAAGATGGACCTGCACGCCTTTACCGCCGGCGTGGATATGGGCGGCTATACGGTCGACAGCGGCAGCGGCAGCTTTTCCAGCTGGCTGGACTGGCGCGACGCGAAAGTGGTGCGCAACCTCACCCGCGTGGATCTGGACGGCCTGGCGCTGACCAACCCGCAAGGCCGCCAGGCCCGCATCGCCTCGCTGCATGCGCTGGGCGACCTGCACAAGACCGACCAGGGCCTGCACGTGCGCTGGGGCGCGGACGACGGCGGCGCGCTGGCGCTGGATGTGCGCAGCGGCAGCGACGGCCATGCCGACGAGGCGCTGATCGCCGCGCGCGACCTGCAGCTCAGTGCGCTGGCGCCGTGGGCGGCGCTCAAACCCGAACTCTCGCCCGGCATGGCGCAATGGCTGGGCACCGGCAAGCCGCGCGGCAAGCTGGGCAACGTGGCGCTGCGCTGGACGCGCGCCGACGGCCTGGCGAGCGCCACGGTCGGCTTCAGCGGCTTGGGCATCGACGCGGCGGGCAAGCTGCCCGGCATCGATCACCTCGACGGCACCCTGCGCGGCGACGCCGGCGCGCTGGCCATCGAACTGCCCGCGCAGTCCACCGTGCTGCGCTTCCCGCACACCTTCCGCAAGCCGTTCGTGCTGCCGCACCTGGCCGGCAGCTTCGCGGCCTGGCACGAAGACGGCGACTGGCATCTGGGTATCGAGCCGCTGGACTTCGAGGGCGAAGGCTTCGGCGGCCATGCGCGCGGCGAGATCCGCCTGCCTGACGCCGGCGGACGTCCATTCCTGGACCTGTACGCCGTGCTCGACCACGCCGACATGGAGGCCGCCAAGCTGTTCTGGCCGACCGACTCGATGTCGCCGCAGGCGATCGAATGGCTGGACCGCGCGCTGGTCTCCGGCAAGATCGAGCGCAGCGACCTGCTGGTGCGCGGCGACCTCAAGGACTGGCCTTTCCATGCCAACGAAGGACGCTTCGAAGCACGCGCCGAAATCAGCGGGCTGAACCTGGACTACGGCAAGAACTGGCCGCGTGCCGAAGGCATCAACGCGGTGGCCAGCTTCGTCAACAACAGCATGCTGGTGGAGGCCAGCGACGGGCAGTCGCTGGGGGTCAAGGCCGAACGCGCGGTGGCGCTGATTCCCGATCTCGCCCACACCGTGCTGGACCTCAACGTGCATGGCTCCGGCAGCGGCGCCAGCCTGCTCGATTTCGTCAAGCACAGCCCGATCGGCAGCCGCCAGGCCGATGCGCTGAACAAGCTGAGCCTGGGCGGCGCCGGCAGCTTCGATTTCCATCTGTCGCTGCCGATGAAGGACTCGAAGGACTTCTTCCTCAATGGCACGGCCGAGCTGAAGGACGTCGACCTCAATGCGCCGGACTGGAACCTCAAGCTCGACAACATCAGCGGCCCGGCCACCTTCGATGCGCACGGCTTCCACGGCGGGCCGCTGGATGCCGTCTTCCGCGGCCAGCCGTCCAAGCTGGACATCGCCATCGCCGCCGCCACCGGGAAGCCGGACACCGAGTTCTCCGCGCGCCTCAGCGGCCGCTACGGCATGGCCGAGCTGGTGCAGGGGCTGTCCCAGCTCGACTGGCTGAAGGACGTGGCCAGCGGCCGCAGCGACACCACCGTCGGCTTCGACATCGTGCGCCAGGACACCGTGGCCAGCAGCGCGCAGCTGCTCACGCTGGACACCAATTTCGCCGGCATGGCGCTGGACCTGCCGGCGCCGCTGAAGAAATCCGCCGACGGCAGCCTGCCGACGCATCTGGCGCTGACCCTGCCGGTGTCGGGCGGCGACCTGCAGATCGCGCTGGGCCAGGTGATGCGCCAGCGCTTCCGCCTGCCCGACGACAAGCGTCCGCTCGCCGCTACCTTCAACTTCGGCACGCGCATGCCCGATACCGTGCCCGACAAGGGCATCCGCGTGCGCGGCCGCGCCGCGCGCATGGACGTCACCGGCTGGGTGCAGCGCGCCGCGGCCGGCAGCAGCGGCGGCCCGGGGCTGGAGAGCATCGACGTCAGCGCGGACCAGGCCGAAGTGTTCGGCCACGCGTTTCCGTCCATGCGCATCCAGGCGGCGCCGGAAGGCGGCCAGCTGAACGTGGACGTGGACAGCGCGGATATCGTCGGCCGCTTTGTCGTGCCCACCGCCGATCTCGATAAACGCGGCGTCACGGCGCGGCTGCAGCGCTTGTACTGGCCCAAGACCAATAGCCAGTCCGGCGACAACAAGAACAACTCCGGCGACCAGCCGAAAGCCGATCCCGCCAATACCGGCATCACACCGTCCGCGCTGCCGCCATTCCACCTGTGGGTCGGCGACCTGCGCTTCGGCGAATCCAAGCTGGGCGAGGCGCGCCTGGAAACCTGGCCGACCGACCGCGGCATGCATATCGACCAGCTGCGCGCGCTGTCGCGCAGCGTGCAGATCAATGCCAGCGGCGACTGGGAAGGTACCGCCAGCAACAGCCACAGCCATCTGCGCATCGACTTCGCCGCCGAGAACCTCGGCGACATGCTCGGCGCCTTCGGTTTCGCCGGCATGTTCAACGGCGGCAAGACGCGCGCGCACCTGGACGCCACCTGGCCCGGCGCACCCTCGGCGATGGAGCTGGCCAATATGGACGGCAAGCTGAGCATGCAGGTCACCGACGGCAGCATTCCCGAAGTGGCGCCCGGCGTCGGCCGCCTGTTCGGCCTGGTCTCGCTGGTGGAACTGCCGCGCCGCCTCACGCTGGATTTCGGCGACGTGTTCGGCAAAGGCCTGGCCTTCGATTCGATCACCGGCGACTTCGCGCTGGCCGGCGGCAATGCCACCACCAACAACCTGGCCATGCGCGGCCCGGCGGTGGAGATCACCATCAAGGGCCGCACCGGCCTGCGCAGCAAGGACTACGACCAGCAGGCGCTGGTGATTCCGCATGTGGGCAACAGCCTGCCGATCGTCGGCGCGGTAGTGGCCGGTCCGCTGGGCGCGGCCGCGGGCTTCGTCGCGCAGGGCCTGCTGGGGCGCGGCCTCAACCGCGTGGCCAGCGCGCGCTATCACATCGGCGGCAGCTGGGATAAACCGGATATTTCGCTGGTGGAGAAGAAAAACCTCTCCGCCGCCGAAGCCGCGGCGGCAGCGCCGGCACCCGCCGCGCCGGTGCCGGTACCCGCGCCGGCGAGCAGCGCGGCGCGCTGAAGCGGTTTCAGGACTCGCCCGGCTCCACCGGCCTGGTGCTGCCGCGGAACGGGAACAGCTGCTGGCGCACGAAGCCGTCCGGCATGTAGTCGCCGACCACGCCGTACTTCTCCGGGAATTTCTTCGTCGACTTCACCGCCGTGCCGAATACGTAGTCGAGGAAGGCGTAGTGCGCCGCGTAGTTCTTGTCGATCGCCTCGTCGTCGGAGGCGTGGTGCCAGTGGTGGAAATCCGGCGTCACCACCACGTACTTCAGCGGGCCCCACGGCAGGTGCACGTTGGCGTGGTTGAACACCGCCTGGAAGCCGACCACGATGATGTAGGCATTCATCACGCCTTCGCTGAAGCCCAGGATGTACAGCGGCGCCAGCACGCAGACGCGGGTGAAGATCAGTTCCAGCATGTGCTGGCGCGAGCCGGCCAGCCAGTCCATGGTCTTCACGCTGTGGTGCACCGCGTGGAAGCGCCACAGGAACGGTACCTCGTGATACGCGCGGTGCGTCCAGTACTGCGCCAGATCCGCCACCAGGATGCACAGCAGCAGCTGCGGCACGAAGGCGATGTCGCGCACCGTCTGCTGGAAACCGCTGCTGACCAGCCAGCCGAACAGATGGTGCAGCAGGAAGTTCACCACCAGTAGGGCCAAGCCCACGATGAAATGATTCACCGCGAAATGCTTGAGGTCCGTCTGCCATTCCTTGCGGAACAGCGACTGGCCCTTGTACAGCGGAAACAGTTTCTCGATCACCACGAAGATCAGGGTGGAGCCGAGCAGGTCGAGGATGAACCAGTCCAGCCCGATATACGGCGTGTGATCCGGAAAATTGCCCACCGGCACGCGCGAGCCGCCCATCGCGGTGGCGGCCACCACCAGCGCGAACGCGACGATATTGATATTGCGCAGGCGCCCGAGAATGACATTGCCGAGCGAGATGCCGCCGGCGATCAGCAGCGCGGCCAGCAGCAGCTGGCGCAGCAGGTCGACCGAATACTTGTGGCGCAGGTCCGGCGTGGTCAGGTACTGCGGGAAATGGAAAGCCAGCACGCCGAGCAGGCTGAGCACGCCGAGCGACAGCGCGAGCACGCTGCTGATCTTGCCCAGGCCGGGCTTCAGCTCGCCGTCGCGGTGCAGCAGTTCGCGGGTGTCTTCGAGTGGTGCCTTGACGGTGCGGTCGATGACCTTCTGGGCCAGCTCGCGTTTGGAGGTGTCGCTCATCGGTGGTCCTTCACGTGGGGCGCCGGCGGTTCCGGCCAGCCTGGAGCATGGTAGCCGGGCGGGGGCGTGCCGCTCCACAACGGCTTTAAACGCGTGGCGGCGGCCCCCACTTGCTACAGTCTTACGTCCCATCGCACAGGCCGTCACCCCATGGATTCATTGATTGCCCAGGCCGAGCGCCGCCTCCTGGCGCCGGGCGGCCTGGCCGCCACCGATCTCGACCGCGTGTTCTCCCAGCTGATGGGGCCGTCGATCGACGCCGCCGACCTGTATTTCCAGCATTCGCGCAGCGAGTCGTGGATTCTCGAGGAAGGCATCGTCAAGGACGGCAACCACTCGATCGAGCAGGGCGTGGGCGTGCGCGCCATCGCCGGCGAGAAGACCGGCTTTGCCTATTCCGACGAGATCGTGCTGCCGCAGCTGCTGGAAGCCTCGCGCGCCGCGCGCGCGATCGCCCAGGACGGCAACGGCGCCGGCAAGCCGCTGGCGCTCAACGGCGCGCGCCAGCTGTACCCCGCGATCGACCCGGTGGAAAGCCTGCCCAACCCCGACAAGATCGCCCTGCTGCGCGAGGTGGACGCCTATGCGCGCTCGCGCGACCCGCGCGTGAAGCAGGTGATCGTGAGCATCGCGGCGGTGATGGACACCATCCTGGTGGCGTCCTCCGACGGCACCCTGGCCGCCGACGTGCGCCCGCTGGTGCGCCTGAGCGTGCAGGTGATCGCCGAGCAGAACGGCCGCCGCGAGCAGGGCCACTCCGGCGGCGGCGGCCGCTACGGCTACCGCGAGCTGATGGAAAACGGCCGCGCCCTGGCCTTCGCCGACGAAGCCGTGCGCCAGGCGCTGGTGAACCTGGACGCGGTCGACGCGCCGGCCGGCAGCATGACCGTGGTGCTCGGCCCCGGCTGGCCCGGCGTGCTGCTGCACGAGGCGATCGGCCATGGCCTGGAAGGCGACTTCAACCGCAAGGGCAGCTCCGCCTTCGCCGGCCGCATCGGCCAGCGCGTGGCGGCGCCGGGCGTCACCGTGGTGGACGACGGCACCCTGCCGGGCCGCCGCGGCTCGCTCAGCATCGACGACGAAGGCACGCCGACCGAGTGCACCACCCTGATCGAGGACGGCATCCTCAAGGGCTACATGCAGGACAAGCTCAACGCGCGCCTGATGGGCATGCAGCCCACCGGCAACGGCCGCCGCGAATCCTTCGCGCAGCTGCCGATGCCGCGCATGACCAACACCTACATGCTGGCCGGCCAGCACGATCCGCAGGAGATTCTCCGCTCGGTCAAGCGCGGCCTGTACGCGGTGAACTTCGGCGGCGGCCAGGTCGACATCACCAGTGGCAAGTTCACCTTCTCGGCGAGCGAGGCGTACTTGATCGAGGACGGCAAGGTCACCCGGCCGGTGAAGGGCGCCACCTTGATCGGTTCCGGCCCCGACGTGCTCACCCGCGTGTCGATGATCGGCAACGACCTGGCGCTCGACGAAGGCGTGGGCGTGTGCGGCAAGGACGGACAGAGCGTGCCGGTGGGCGTGGGCCAGCCGACCTTGCGCGTGGACGGCATGACGGTGGGCGGCACCGCTTCCTGATGTTTGCGATGCGCTTTCGCGCATGCGCTATTCGCGAGAAATCTCGCTGTATTCGCAAGGACTTTCTCGCTTTTTAAAAGGCAAACGAAAGCTTCTTCCCGTGTGCTAGCGGCACGCGGGGAGGGGCGGTGCGTTGCCGGGGAACGGGAGCTTCACAGGGGGAATCCAGACAAGGAACGGCGAGGTATCCGGGTTGCCTGCGTCCGGCGGCGTGCCGCCGGTACTCACGCCCATCACGGGCATCGAAGACAACCTTTTGGAGATGTTTTCATGCAGATGAAGAAGACCTCGTTGTGCCTGGCGCTTGCCGCGATCGTGGGGACGATCGCAGCCGCACCCGCCATGGCCGCAGGACCGAACAGCGCGTGGGCGAACACCGCCACGCATGCGCACGAACTGGCCGCGACGGCGACCACCGCGGACCTGGCCGAAGCCAGCCTGCCGGTGCACGTCGAAGTGGTGCTGAAGCTGCAGAACCGCTCGGCGCTCGACGACTTCATCAAGGCCTCGCAGGACCCGGCCAACGCACTGTTCCACGCCCGGCTCAGCACCGCCGATGCGCAGGCGATGTTCTCGCCGAGCCAGGCGCAGGTGCAGGCGGTGGTCGACCATCTGCGCGGCGCCGGCTTCAGCAATATCCAGGTGTCGGCCAACCGCCTGATCGTTTCCGCCGACGGCAACGCCGGCACCGCGCAGAACGCGTTCGCCACGCGCCTGGTCAAGGCGCACGACGCCGAAGGCCGCGCGGCCTACGCCAATATCGACGACGCCAAAGTGCCGGCCCATCTGGGCGACTCCGTGCTGGCCGTGATCGGCCTGCAGACCGTCGCGCACCCGCACACCATGCTCAGACTGGCGGCGCGCAGCGGCACCAACGCCACCACCGGCGTGACCGGCCACAATCCCACCGCGTTCCCGACCATCTACAACGTGGGCAGCACGCCGAACGCATCCACGATCACCGTCGGCATCATCAGCGACGGCAACATGACCCAGCCGCTGAAGGACCTGGCCAGCTTCACCAGCGCCAATGGCCTGCCGGCGGTGAACACCCAGGTGGTGACGGTGGGTACGGCGGGTACCGATACCAGCGGCACGCCGGAATGGGACCTGGACAGCCAGGACATCGTGGCGATGTCCGGCGGCGTGGGCAAACTGATCTTCTACGCGGCCAACTCGCTGTCCAACAGCGCGCTCACCCAGGCCTACAACCAGGTGGTGACCGACAACCAGGCGCGCGTGATCAATGTGTCGCTGGGCGAGTGCGAGACGTCCGCCAACAGCGACGGCTCGATGGCCGCCGACGACCAGATCTTTGCGCTGGGCGTCGCGCAGGGGCAGACCTTCTCGGTCTCCACCGGCGACTCGGGTTCGAACGAGTGCAGCAAGGCGCCGCGCGGCACCACGCCGAGCTATCCGGCCAGTTCGCCCTACGTGGTGGCGGTGAGCGGCACCACGCTCAGCACCGGCACCGGCAACAGCTGGGCCGGCGAGACGCTGTGGTCCAAGGCCGGCGGCAGCCCGAGCACGCTCGAACCCAAGCCGAGCTGGCAGACCCAGGGCGGCGGCACCACGCGCGACGTGGCCGACGTGGCGATGGATGCGGATCCGAACTCGGGCTCCATCATCATCGTCAATGGCAGCAACGCGCAGTACGGCGGCACCAGCCTGGCCGCGCCGCTGTTCGCGG
This sequence comes from Dyella sp. SG562, assembly GCF_011759495.1. Lineage (NCBI taxonomy): Bacteria > Pseudomonadati > Pseudomonadota > Gammaproteobacteria > Lysobacterales > Rhodanobacteraceae > Dyella > Dyella sp. SG562. The sequence goes on along the minus strand of NZ_JAAOYS010000014.1, from coordinate 100,846 downwards.
CGACCTGGGCGCGCATGCTGGCGGGTCATTCGACCCTGGGCTTTGCCGGTCCGCATCTGTACCAGGTGCCGGCGACGGTCTATCACGACATCACCTCCGGCAGTAACGGCGGCGAGACGGCGACGGCCGGCTGGGACTATGCCAGCGGCTTCGGCAGCACCATCGTGACCAATCTCAACAGCAGCCTCTGAGGTTTCGCCACGCGCAAATGCAAAGGGGCGCCGCGAGGCGCCCCTTTGTCGTATCCGCCGGCGTAGGTTGGGGTTCGCCTGCGGCTCACCCCAACCTACGTCATTCGTCTTCGCCGGCGGCGGCCAGATCCTTCAGCAGCTGGAAGATCTCGCGGTACGCGCGCGGCGGCTTGTTCTTCTCGCGTTCCAGCCGCGCCTGGCGCAGCAGCGAGCGCAGGTGCTGGCGGTCGAGCTGCGGATAGGCGGCGATCAGTTCCGGCAGCGCGCTTTCCTCGTCGGCGAGCAGCCTGTCGCGGGTGGCTTCCAGGCGATGCATCGCCGCGGTTTCCTGGCGCTGGCGCTCGCGGTTCTCGCCGAGCGCGGCGCGCACGCCGTCGAACACCTCGGTGTCGTGCTTGCGCATGGTCTTGGCCAGAAAGCCGAGCTGGCGCTTGCGTGCGATATGCGAGGTGATCTTGCGGGTGTTGGCGATCTCGCGCAGCACGTCTTCCGGCAGGTCGAGCTTGGCCAGGCGGCTGGGCGGCAGTTCGACCAGCTGCTGCGCGAGCTCCAGCACGGCCAGCGCATCGCGGCGCTGCTGCGTGCGGGTCGGGCCGTAGTCGTGGTCGGGATTGTCGGTATAGGTGCGATGCACGGGTTCAGTCTCTTTCTGCGTCAGGGCGCGGCGATGGCCGCGCCAATGGCGATGCCGGGTTCGGCGCGTTCGAGCGCGAAGCGCGGCACGGTTTTTCCGTCGACCTGCACCGTCTCGCAGAACATCGCCGCGGGACGCACCCACAGGCCGTGCTCGCCGTACAGCGCCTGGTAGACCACCAGCGTTTCCATGGTCTCGCTGTGGCGGGCGGTGCCGAGCACGCGGTAAGGCTGCCCTTTGTAGTGACGGTACAGGCCGGTCTCCGGCACCATGGCGCTTTTCTCCGCGGCGAGGGCTTTGCATCGGCCGCGGCGCCCCCACGTCGGGAGGCTGCGCGGCTGCTGCTTGGAATGGGCCGCGTATTCTACCCGCCAGTCTTCAGGAAGCCCATGTGAGCGCGATTTCGGCCCCTTCAGACCGTTCCTCCGACCGCAGCCAGCAGGATCTCGACCGCCTCGCCGAACTCGCCCAGGACGTCATCCGCCGCGCCCGCGCCGCCGGCGCCAGCCAGGCCGAGGTAGCCGCCAGCATCGACACCGGGCTGAGCGTGAACGTGCGCCTGGGCGAGGTGGAGACGGTGGAGCACACCCGCGACCGCGGCTTCGGCCTCACCGTGTACTTCGGCCAGCGCAAGGGCTCGGCCAGCACCGCCGACCTCAACCCGGACTCGATCCAGGCCACCCTGGACCAGGCCTGCGCCATCGCCCGCTACACCGAGGAAGACCCCGCCGCCGGCCTGGCCGACCCCGCGCGCATGGCCACGGTCTTCCCCGAGCTGGACCTGTGGCACCCCTGGGCGCTGGACACGCCGGCCGCGATCGAGCTGGGTCAGCGCGTGGAGCAGGCCGGCCGCGCGCAGGCCGGCATCACCAATTCCGAGGGCGCCAGCGTGCAGGCGGGCGAGAGCCTGTCGGTGTACGCCAATTCGCACGGCTTCGTCGGCCGCGAGCGCGGCACGCGGCATTCGCTGTCGCTGTCGCTCATCGCCGGCGACGAGGACGGCATGCAGCGCGACTACTGGTACGACAGCGTGCGCAGCGCCGACGATTTCATGAGCGCCGAGGCGCTGGGCCGCAAGGCCGCCGAGCGCACCCTGGCGCGGCTGGGCGCGCGCCGCCTGTCCACCCGCCAGAGCCCGGTGCTGTTCGCGCCGGAACTTGCGCGCAGCCTGGTCGGTCACCTGGTGGGCGCGGTCTCCGGCGGCGCGCTGTACCGCCGCGCCAGCTTCCTGCTCGACCACGCCGGCAAGCAGGTGATGCCCTCGTGGCTGAACATCGTGGAGCGGCCGTTCCTCAGCCGCGGGCAGGGCTCGGGCGCGTTCGACGCCGAGGGCGTGGCCACGCGCGACAGTTCGCTGATCGAGGACGGCGTGCTCGCCCGCTACGTGCTGGGCAGCTATTCGGCGCGCAAGCTGGGGCTGGAATCGACCGGCAATGCCGGCGGCATCCACAACCTGATCGTGGAAGCCGGCGCCGCCGACGGCGGCCGCGACGACTTCGCCGGCATGCTGCGCCGCCTGGGCACCGGCCTGCTGGTGACCGAGGTGATGGGGCAGGGCGTAAACACCATCACCGGCGACTATTCGCGCGGCGCGGCGGGCTTCTGGGTCGAGAACGGCCGGATCGCCTACCCGGTGGAGGAAATCACCATCGCCGCGAACCTGCGCGACATGTACCTGGGGATCCAGGCGGTGGGCACCGACGTGGACCCGCGCTCGCATCTGCTGACCGGGTCGATCCTGCTGGACAGGATGACCATCGCGGGCGAGTGAGTCCGGCCGGACGGCCGCATAGGCCGCCCGTTGGCTCGGCAAACCGCCGCGCCCCTTGCTAGCATCGGCGCCACCGGCACCGAGGCCGGATCACCGCATGGCCAGGAGAGCACGCATGAGCGTCCCACCCGAATCCGTCGAGCCTACCGATCCGACACCGCCCTCGGACATGCCCAGCGCCGAGGAGCGTCAATGGGCCATGCTGGCCCATTTGTCGGCCCTGCTGGGCACCCTGGTCACCGGCGCCTGGTTCGGCATCGGCTGCTTCCTGGGGCCGCTGATCATCTGGCTGGTGAAGCGCGAGACGATGCCCTTCGTCGACGACCAGGCCAAGGAAGCGCTGAACTTCAACATCACCATGGCGATCATCGCGGTGGTGCTGCTGCTGATCACCGTGCTCACCTTAGGCATAGGCATCATCCTGGCCGTGCCGGCCGGCATCATCATCGGCATCGCGTGGCTGGTGCTGGTGATCATGGCGACGATCAAGTCGAACGAAGGCGAGCGTTACCGCTATCCGTTCTGCCTGCGCCTGATCAAGTAAGCCGGCTTGCCGGCGCAACGAAAGAGGCAGCCCACGGGCTGCCTCTTTGCGTTTCAGTGGTGGCGCCGCGCCGCGTACAGCGCCAGCCGTTCCAGCAGCGCGCCGCGTTCGCCCAGCGGGGCGATCGCCTGCAGCGCGGTGGCGGTGAGTTCGTCCAGCCGCGCGCGCGAGGCGTCCAGGCCGATGATCGAAGGGAAGGTCGGCTTGTCGTCGGCCGCGTCCTTGCCGGCGGTCTTGCCGATCACGGCGGACTCGCCTTCCACGTCGAGGATGTCGTCGCGCACCTGGAAGGCCAGGCCCACGGCGTGGGCGTAGCGGTCCAGCGCGTCGAGCGTGGCTTCGTCGGCCCTGGCGGCCAGCGCGCCCAGGCGCACCGAGGCGCGGATCAGCGCGCCGGTCTTGCAGGCGTGCATGTGTTCCAGCGCGGCCAGGCTCAGCGTGCCGCCGACCGCGCCCAGGTCCAGCGCCTGTCCGCCGGCCATGCCTTCGGCTCCGCAGGCGCGGCCCAGGCTGCGCAGCATGGCCAGGCAGCGGGCCGGGTCGGTGTGGCCGTCGTTGGCCAGCAGTTCGAAGGCCAGCGCCTGCAGCGCGTCGCCGGCCAGGATCGCCATGGCCTCGCCGAACACCACGTGGCAGGTGGGGCGGCCGCGGCGCAGGTCGTCGTCGTCCATCGCCGGCAGGTCGTCGTGCACCAGCGAGTAGGCGTGGATCAGTTCGACCGCGCAGGCCGGTGCGTCCAGCGCGGGGCCGTCCTCGCCCAGCGCGTGGCCGGCGGCGTACACCAGCAGCGGACGCAGCCGCTTGCCGCCGCCCAGCACGGCATAGCGCATGGCGCGGTGCAGGTCGGCGGGGGAGCGTTCTTCGGCGGGGAGGGCGCCGGCGAGAGCCTGGTCGGCGCGGACGATCAGCGCCTTCAGCGCCGGACCTAGATCAAAGTTCGGGTTCAAACGGTTCTGCGCTGTCGGGATGTTCGGGGTCGAGCAGCAGGCGCACGCGCAGTTCGGCCTGTTCCAGGGCCTGCTGGCAGTGGCGATAGAGGCCGATGCCGCGCTCGAACGAGGCCAGGGAGTCGTCCAGGCTCAGGTCGCCGCCTTCCATGCGCGCCACCAGCTGTTCGAGCTCGTCCAGCGAATGTTCGAAATCGGCGGGAGCAGCGGGTTCGGCAGGGGCGGGTGCGGGCTTGGCCATGGCCGGAAAAATTAACGCAGCACCCGCGCGGAATCAATCCGCGCGAGACTGAAAAGCATGCCGGAACGCGCCCGCCCGCGCTGGCGGCGCAGCGCAGCGGCTCAGCCGGCGGGCCGCCAGCGCGGCTGTCCGCCGGCAGCGCGGAACCGGTCCGCGCCGGCATCGCTGCGCCAGCGATCGGCGACGGCGAGCAATTCCTCGCCGGCATAGATCAGCGGACAGGCCGCACGCTGCCACGGCGGCAATTCGCCCTGCTGGAACAGGTCGCGCAGTTCGCGCGTGTGGCGGTCGCCGCTGGGGCGCAGGCGTTCGCCGCCCCGGCGCAGGCGCACGGTCAGCGGCTCGCGCAGCGGCGTGCCTTGCCACTCCAGCAGGCCGCCATCGGGCAGGCGCAGCGGCTGGCCCGTCCATGCCGCCTCCCAGTTGGGCGCTGGCGCCGGTGCCGGCGGCACGGCCCACAGGCGGCCTTTCCAGATGCGCAGGTCGGTGTCCGGCCAGTGGATGCACGGCACGCGTCCTTCGCGCAGCTCGCGCAACTGGCGTTCGACCTGTGCGCGTTGCGCCAGGGTGGGGATGCGCCGTCCGCGGGCGCGCAGCCAGTGGTCGAGCAGCGGGTCGCGCAAGGCGGGCGGCAAGGCGAGCCATGCCGCCGCGTCGAGGCTGCCGGTGGCGCGGTCGTGCAGCCGCTCGAACTGCACCAGCCACTGCTCGCGCAGCGTGTCCGCCGCGGCGCGCTGGTGCGCGGCGGCGTGCAGGATGGCATCGATCGCGTGCGGCCAATGTTCCATCACGCGCGGCAGCACCTGATGGCGCAGATAGTTGCGCGACAGCTGCGTGTCGGCATTCGACGGATCGTCGATCGCCGGCAGGCGGTGGCGCAGCACGTACTCGCGCAGCACCTCGCGCGGCGTGCGCAGCAGCGGACGCCACAGCAGGCCCGCGCCGAGCGGACGCAGCTCGCGCATGCCGCCCAGCCCTTCCGGACCGCCGCCGCGCAGCAGCTTGAGCAGCACGGTCTCGGCCTGGTCGTCGCGGTGATGGCCGAGCAGCAGGAGTTCGTGCTCGCGCAGCACGTCGGCGAATGCGGCATAGCGTGCGTGGCGCGCCGCGGCTTCCAGTCCCTCGCCGCCCTGGCGCTGCACCTGCACGCGCACGACGCTGCAGGCGATCTCCAGCACGGAGCAGAACTGCCGCGCCTGCTCGGCCCAGGCGCCGCTGTGCGCATGCAGGCCGTGGTCGGCATGCACGGCGCGCAATCCACGAGCCCGCGCTTGTTCCAGTCCGGCCAGCGCATGCAGCAGTGCGGTGGAATCGGGCCCACCACTGAAGGCGACGCACAGGCCGCCCGCGGGTTGTTCGTGCAAGGCCTGCCGCAGTCGTGCGTGCAGTGGTTCGGCGTTACTCACGAGTCACGGGTTTCTTCGACTTGTTGCGCACGTAGATCACCTTCGGCCGCCCTTCGCCCGGACTGCGCGCATCCACCTCGAACAGCGAGGTGGCGGCGATCAGTTCGCTGAGCTTGTTGTAGCCGTAGCTGCGCGCGTCGAAGTTCGGCCGCTGCTTGGTGATGATCGAGCCGACGCCGCCGAGCCCGGCCCAGCCTTCGTCGTCCGAGGCCGCTTCCACCGCGTTGCGCAGCAGGTTGACCAGGCCGCTGTCCTGCTTCAGCTGGGCGGCGGTGCGCGGCTGGCGCGGCGCTTCCTCGTCGGGCTTGGCGAGCAGGATGTCGGTGTAGATGAACTTGTCGCAGGCGGCGACGAACGGGTCCGGCGTCTTGCGCTCGCCGAAGCCGTACACGATCAGGCCGGATTCGCGGATGCGCGCGGCCAGCCGGGTGAAGTCGCTGTCGCTGGAGACGATGCAGAAGCCGTCGAAGCGGCCGGAGTACAGCAGGTCCATCGCGTCGATGATCATCGCCGAGTCGGTGGCGTTCTTGCCGCTGGTGTAGCCGAACTGCTGGATCGGCTGGATCGACTGCGTGAGCAGCTGTTCCTTCCAGGTCTTCAGGTGATGGCTGGTCCAGTCGCCATAGGCGCGCTTGACGTGCGCGGTGCCGTACTTGGCCACTTCGGCAAGCAGGGCTTCGGCGAGATTCGGCTGCGCGTTGTCGGCATCGATCAGGACGGCGAGCTTGGTGCTGTCGCTGGCCATGGCGGCCTCCGGCGGAATGGGCCGGGGGATGATAGCGCTAAGGAAACGCGGCGTAGGTTGGGGTGAGCGCAGCGAACCCCAACGTGAGGATGGCGTGGGAGGCCTGTTGGGGTTCGCCTTTGGCTCACCCCAACCTACGCGCTTCGTTGTTACTCGCTGTACGCGCCGTACCCGCGCAGCCGGTGATAGCGCTGCTCCAGCAGTTCGTCGATCGGCAGCGCCTCCAGCTCGTCGAGCTGGTTCATCAGCACGGCCTTCAGGCGCACCGCCATCGAATGCGGATTGCGGTGGGCGCCGCCCAGCGGCTCGCGCACCACCTTGTCGATCAGGCCCAGCTCCAGCAGGCGCGGCGCGGTGAGGCCCAGGGCCTCGGCGGCGTCCTTGGCCTTTTCGGCGCTCTTCCACAGGATCGAGGCGCAGCCTTCGGGCGAGATCACCGAATACGTGGAGTACTGCAGCATCACCGTGCGGTCGCCCACGCCGATGGCCAGCGCGCCGCCGGAGCCGCCTTCGCCGATCACGGTGCACACGATGGGCACGCGCAGGTCGGCCATTTCCAGCAGGTTGCGCGCAATCGCCTCGCTCTGGCCGCGCTCCTCGGCGCCGACGCCGGGGTAGGCGCCGGGGGTGTCGATGAGCGTGAGCAGCGGCAGCTTGAAGCGCTCGGCCAGCTTCATCAGGCGCAGCGCCTTGCGGTAGCCCTCGGGACGCGGCATGCCGAAGTTGCGGCGCACCTTGCCCTTGGTATCGCGTGCCTTCTGGTGGCCGATGATCACCACCGGGCGGCCGTTGATGCGGCCGATGCCGCCGACGATGGCGGCGTCGTCCGCGTAGGCGCGGTCGCCGGCCAGCTCGTGGAATTCGTCGCAGATCACGCTGATGTAATCCAGCGTGTAGGGGCGGGCCGGGTGGCGCGACAGCTGGGTGATCTGCCAGGAGCTGAGGTTGCGGAAGATCTCCGCGGTCTTCACCTTCAGCTTCTCGCGCAGCCGGACCACCTCGTCCTCGATGTTGAACGCCTGCCCGTGGCTGGCGTGGCGAAGCTCTTCGATCTTCGCTTCCAGTTCGGCGATGGGTTGTTCGAAATCGAGGAAGTTCGGGTTCATTCGATGCTATGGAGAGACGCAGAAGCCGCGCAGTATACCGGGGCGGCGGGAAAGGCGGAGAACGGGGCCGTATGGGGGTGGAGCCGGCAATAGGGAATGGGGAATAGAGAATAGGAAGAGCAGGCGCCCACAAGCTCGTGGGACGGCGCTCTTACCTATTCTCTATTCCCCATTCCCTATTCCCCGCGGCCTTCGGCCGTCCTGACGATGCGCAGCTTGGCCGCCTGCACCCCGGGCACGGCGCGCACGGCGCGCAGCAGGGCCGGGATGGCCTCCACCCGCCATTCGTCGCCCAGCTCCAGGTCGGCCTGGGCGACGGCGTTGTGGTAGCCGTGGAGCACCACGCTGGTGCGGCCGTTGCGGTAGCCGGCCAGGATCTGGCGCAGCTGGTCGACGAAGCCGGGGCCGACCCCGTTCAGCTTCACATGCAGCACGCGGGCGAAGCGGCGGCAGGCGTCGGCCAGGGTGTGGGCGCTGCGCGCGCGCACGGCGAAGCCGCCGCCGGAGAAATCGTCGATGCGCAGGCCGCCCTCGACCACCAGGATCTCGTCGCGCGTCAGCAGCGGCGCCACCTGCTGGTACAGCTCGCCGAAGAAGCTCACCTCGATGATGCCGGTGCCGTCTTCCAGCCGCACGAAGGCGTCGCTCTCGCCGCGCTTGCGGATGGCGGTGACCATGCCGGCCACGGTCCAGGGCGTGTCGGGGCCGCGGCGGAAGCGGTTGTCCTCGTCGCCCTTGCGCGGGCGCGGCGGCTGGTAGCGGTCGGCGATCTCGCCCAGCGGGCAGGTGGACAGCTGCAGCAGTTCTTCGCGCCAGGGGTCGGTGGGATGGCCGGAAAGGTAATGGCCCAGCGTGTCGCGTTCGCCTTGCAGCTTCTGCTCCAGCGGCCATTCGGGGGCGGTGGGCAGGTCGATCTGCACTACGGGCGCTACCGCACCCATCATGGCTCCGAACATATCGTTCTGCCCCGACTGCTTGTCGCGCAGATGCTGCTCCGCCGCCTTGATCGCATCCGGCAGCTGCAGCATCAGGCTGGCGCGGGTCGGCGCCAGCGCGTCCAGCGCGCCGGACAGGATCAAGGCTTCCAGCACGCGGCGGTTGAGCTTGGTGGAATCGACGCGGCGGCAGAAATCAGCCAGGTCCTTGTAGTTGCCGCCGCGCTTGCGCTCTTCGGCGATCGACTCGCAGGCGCCCTGGCCGACACCCTTGATGGCGCCCAGGCCGTAGCGGATCACCTTCGGTTCCACCGCGACGAACATGAACTCCGAGGCATTGACGTCCGGCGGCAGCACGGTCAGCCCGATCGCCTTGGACTCGTCGATGAAAGTCACCGCCTTGTCGGTGTTGTCCATGTCCGACGAGATCGTCGCGGCCATGAACTCGGCGGGGTAGTGCGCCTTCAGCCACGCGGTCTGGTAGGAGACCAGCGCATAGGCGGCGGCGTGCGACTTGTTGAAGCCGTAGCCGGCGAACTTCTCCATCAGGTCGAAGATCTCGTCGGCCTTTTCGCCGGAGAGTCCGTCCTTGGCGGCGCCCTCGCGGAACTTGGCGCGTTCCTTCGCCATCTCCTCGAGCTTTTTCTTGCCCATCGCGCGGCGCAGCAGGTCGGCGCCGCCGAGCGAATAGCCGCCCACGATCTGCGCCATCTGCATCACCTGCTCCTGGTAGACCATGATGCCGTAGGTCTCTTTCAGGATCGGCTCGACGCGCGGGTCGGGGTACTGCACTTCCTCGCGGCCGTGCTTGCGCGCGACGAAGCTGGGGATCAGGTCCATCGGGCCGGGGCGGTACAGCGCCACCAGGGCCACGATGTCTTCGAAGCGGTCGGCGCGCGCATCTTTCAGCATGCGCTGCATGCCGGAAGATTCGAGCTGGAACACCGCCACCGTCCTGGCCTGCTGCAGCAGCTTGTAGGTGGCGGCGTCGTCCAGCGGCAGCGCGGCGATGTCCAGCGGCTCGCCGCCTTCCTTCGCGCGGCGCGCGTTGATCGCCTTCACCGCCCAGTCGATGATGGTGAGCGTGCGCAGGCCGAGGAAGTCGAACTTCACCAGGCCCACGGCTTCGACGTCGTCCTTGTCGTACTGCGTGACCACGCCCGCGCCGCCGGCTTCGCAGTACAGCGGGGCGAATTCGGTGAGCGGCTTGGGCCCGATCACCACGCCGCCGGCATGCTTGCCGGCGTTGCGGGTGAGGTTTTCCAGGCTCAGCGCCAGGTCGATCAGCGTTTTCGCTTCCTCGTCCTGGTCGTACAGATCGCAGAATTCCTTGACGACGCGGTCGGGTTCTTTCTTGGCTTTCTCCGAGCGGCCCAGCGCGCACGACAGCGTGAGGTCGAGCGGGCGCGGCGGAATCAGCTTGGCGATCTTGTCGACCGCGTTGTAGCCCATGCCCAGCACGCGGCCGGAGTCGCGCAGCACCGCCTTCGCGGCCATCGAGCCGTAGGTGATGATCTGGCTGACGTGGTCGCGGCCGTACTTGCGCGCGACGTAGTCGATCACCTCGTCGCGGCGGTCCATGCAGAAGTCGATGTCGAAGTCGGGCATCGACACGCGTTCGGGATTGAGGAAGCGCTCGAACAGCAGGTTGAACGGCAGCGGGTCCAGGTCGGTGATCTTCAGCACCCAGGCCACCAGCGAGCCCGCGCCCGAACCGCGTCCCGGGCCCACCGGAATGCCGTTCTGCTTACCCCAGTTGATGAAGTCCGCCACGATCAGGAAGTAGCCGGGGAAGCCCATCTTGATGATCACGTCCAGCTCGCGGTCGAGCCGGGCGATGTAATCGTCCAGGGTGTAGCCGGGCGCCAGCGGATGGGTGGCGAGGCGCTCCTTCAGGCCTTGGTGCGACAGCTCGCGGATATAGCTGCCCAGGTCGTGGCCTTCCGGCACCGGGAAGTTCGGCAGGTAATAGGTGCCGAAGCTCAGTTCCAGCGTGCAGCGCCTGGCCAGCTCGACGGTGTTTTCCAGCGCCTCGGGGATGTCCGCGAACAGCTCGGCCATCTGCGTGGGCGTCTTCAGGTATTGCTGGTCGCTGTACTCGCGCGGGCGCTTGGGGTCGGCCAGCACGCGGCCCTGGTGGATGCAGACGCGCGCCTCGTGCGATTCGAAGTCGCTCTGGCGCAGGAAGCGCACGTCGTTGCTGGCGATCACCGGCAGGTCGAGCTCGGCGGCCAGCGCCAGCGCGGCGGCGTTCCAGGTTTCCTCGCCCTCGCGGCCGCAGCGGGTGAGCTCCAGGTACAGGCGGTCCTGGAACAGCCGCGCGAACGGGCGCAGGCGCGCGGCCGCGGCGGCGACGCCCTGGTTGACCGCGATGCGCGCCACTTCGTGTTCGCGCCCGATCAGGGCGATCAGGCCTGCGCTCGCCTGCGGCGTGAGCCAGGCCATTTCGGCCATCGGCTTGCCGTTGCCCTGGCCTTCGCGCCATACGCGCGAGACCAGGCGCGACAGGTTCAGATAACCGTCGCGGTTCTGGCAGAGCAGGGTGACGCGCGAGGGGCGCGGGTCGTCCGGCATCGACAGCCACAGGTCGCAGCCGCCGATCGGCTTGATGCCGGCCGCGCTGCAGGCTTTGTAGAACTTCACCAGCGCGAACATGTTCGTCTCGTCGGTGAGCGCGACGGCGGGGATGCCTTCGCGCACGCAGGCGTCGACCAGCGCTTTGATGCGGATGGTCGAGTCGACCAGCGAGTATTCGCTGTGCAGGTGGAGGTGGGCGAAGCGGACGGTCATGCGGACTCACGCGGTGAGTTTGGGGAGGCTAGCTGGCGCTTGCGGGCGGGGCAAGATTGACTTCCGCCGAGTTTGTGCGGCGCGGCTTTGCGCCGCGCCCGGCGTAGGTTGGGGTGAACGTAGTGAACCCCAACGGGGGGGGGCTGGTGATGTGCTGTCGTGTGAGTGTCTCGCCGTTGGCGAGGGTTTCGCCCCGCTGCCGCGGGGCGAGTTACTTCTTCTTTGCGTGCCCAAAGAAGAAGTAACCAAGAAGAAAGGGCACCCTGCTTGGCGCCCTCAGCAGCGCAGCTGCTGAGGGTCCGTGAGGGCTGGCCGGGCTTTTTGACAGGGCATCCATGCCCTGATCAAAAAGGCGGGGACATCGTGTCCCCGCCCCCCTGCGGGGGCCTTTTCGTCCAGCCCTCACCGCCGGCGCCAAGGGGACCCGGTAGAGCAAAAGCGCACAAGCGGAACGCCGCGGCTGCGCCGCGAGCTCTTCGCTTGATTGTCGCCCCGCCCGTCATCCCCCTCTCCCCGCCGGGGAGAGGGTCGGGGTGAGGGGCGGCACTTGCCACAAGGCCGCAACCACAGGCCCCACCCGATTCCAGTTGCCACGGCAGCCCCTGGCTGGCATGGTTCCTGGCTCTCTACCGCGCCCCGGAGCGCTCCGATGTCGTTGATCCGTTCGCTGTTTGCCGTGAAGCCTGTCGAGGCCTCGCTCACTGCCGATGATTCGCTGCGGCGGACTCTGGGGCTGAAGGAGCTGATCGTGCTGGGCGTGGGTGCGGTGATCGGCGCGGGTATTTTCGTGATCACGGGGCAGGCGGCGGCGGAGCATGCGGGGCCGGCCTTGACCTTGTCGTTCGTGCTGGCGGGGCTGGCGGCGGCGCTGGCGGCGCTGAGCTATGCCGAGTTCGCGGCGATGCTGCCGGTGTCGGGCAGTGCCTATGTCTACGCCTATGCCACGTTCGGCGAGCTGCTGGCCTGGTTTATCGGGTGGAACGTGGTGGCGGAATATCTGCTGGCGGTGTCGTCGGTGGCGGTGGGCTGGTCCGGTTACGGCGTGGGTCTGCTGAAGACGCTGGGTATCCATGTGCCGGAGGCGCTGGCCAATGCGCCGCTGAGCTTCAAGGACGGGCATCTGCAGTTCACCGGCGCGCTGCTGAATCTGCCGGCGCTGCTGGTGGTCGCGGCGCTTACCGCGCTGCTGTATCGCGGGACGAGGCAGTCCACGGCGTTCGCCAGCGTGGTGGTGGCGCTGAAGGTGATCGTGGTGGTGCTGTTCGTGGTGTGCGGGTTGCAGTACGTGGACCCCGCGCTGTGGCACCCGTACGTGCCGCAGAACCAGGGCGGCGATCACTACGGCTGGGCCGGCGTGTTCCGCGCGGCGACCAGCGTGTTCTATGCCTACATCGGCTTCGATGCGGTGGCGACGGCGGCGCAGGAAACGCGCAACCCGCAGCGCAACGTGCCGGCGGGCATCCTGATTTCGCTGGCGGTGTGCACGGTGCTGTACATCATCGTGGCGGCGGTGCTCACCGGCTTGGTGCCGTACCCGCAGCTGGGCACGGCCGAGCCCGTGGCGACGGCGCTGGCGGCGCATCCGCCGCTGGCCTGGCTGAAGCTGCTGACCCAGGTGGGCGCGGTGGCGGGGCTGACCTCGGTGATCCTGGTGATGCACCTGGGCCTGTCGCGCATCCTCTACACCATGGCCGGCGACGGCCTGCTGCCGACCTTCTTCGGCGCGGTGCACGAGCGCCACCACACGCCGCACCGCACCACCCTGCTGGTGGGCACGGTGGGCGGCATCCTGGCCGCGGTGTTTCCGCTCAGCCTGCTGGGCGACCTGCTTTCGATGGGCACGCTGCTGGCTTTCGCCACGGTGTGCATCGGCGTGCTGGTGCTGCGCCGCACGCATCCGAACCTGCCGCGCGGCTTCCGCGTGCCGGCCGCGCCGGTGGTGTGCAGCCTGGGCGTGCTGGTGTGCGGCTTCCTGCTGGCGCAGATGAACCTGGCCAATTGGATCCTGCTCGGCGCGTGGACCGCGCTGGGCATGCTGATCTACATCGCCTACGGTTATCGGCACAGCCTGCTGCGCGGGCGTTGAGCGGCAGTCCCGCTTCCGTTGGGGTTCGCCTTCGGCTCACCCCCACCTGCGTGTGCGGCGTGCGGGGTCAGGAAATGCGGAAGCGTTCGTTACCGTCGGGCTGGTCGATGAAGTGATCGAGGCCGCTCACCTTCAGCGGGTGCAGGTTGTAGTCGACGTGGGCGGTATCCAGCAGCGGCGGCGCGTCCTGCGTAGACGCGGGGGAGATCGCGGCCGGTTCCGCCGACGGGGCGTCGCCACCGTTCGGGACGACGGTGAGTGGCGTGTTGGGAAGTGTCATGGCTGAACTCCTGCGGCGTCTTGCATGCGCCGCTGGCGTGTTCCGCGTGGCGACGCGGAAGGCTGTACCTTGCGTCCGTGCCTGAAGCGGCGACCGTGCCGTGGAACCGGGGTGGCTCGGCGGTCGGCGGGGCGGTCGGCCCGGCTTCGTCCTGCTTCGAACCTTCGATGCGCGCCGCTGGAGAAGGGTTGCGCGGCGCGTGCGAGGGCGAAGCGCCGGTCGGATGGGCTCGGGGCCTGGTCCGACCGTGGAGCCAGTCTAGACCCGCATCGCAAGAAAAAACCCGTGTCGAAGGGCATGACGGAAATCGTTTGCGCGCGGCGGCTTTTGGCCTCGTTGATGCTTTGCGCCCGTGGACGAACAGCCGTCTAAAAAAGCACGCCCTGATCGAGCATGATCTTCACCGGCGCAAAGCTGCGGCGGTGCTCGGCGCACGGCCCCAGCCGCTGCAGCGCTTCGAAATGCGCCGGCGTGGGATAGCCCTTGTGCGCGGCGAAGCCATAGCCGGGGTACTGCGTTTCCATCGCCACCATCAGGCGGTCGCGGGTGACCTTGGCCAGGATCGAGGCGGCGCTGATCGCCGGCTCCAGCGCATCGCCGCCGACGATGGCGCGACCGGGGCAGGGCAGGTTCTTCGGCAGCGCATTGCCGTCGATCCAGGCCTCGTGCGCCACCAGCGACAGGCCCGCGACGGCGCGGCTCATCCCGGCCATGGTGGCCTGGAAGATATTGAGCTGATCGATCTCGGTGACGCTCATGGCGACGATGCAATGCGCCAGCGCATTCGCCACGATCTGCGGATACAGCGACTCGCGTTTCGCTTCGGTGAGCTTCTTCGAATCGTTCAAGCCGTCGATCGGGCGCTTGGGATCGAGAATGACCGCGGCCACCACCACCGGCCCCGCGAGCGGGCCGCGGCCGGCTTCGTCGACGCCGGCGATATGGCGCAGCGTTTTCCTGTTCATCGCGGACGCTCGATCAGTTCGATGATCGCGTCGGCCGCATGGTCGCCCGCTTCGCCTTCCAGCTCGCCGCGCAGCGCGCGGTGCAATTGCTCGAAGGCGGCGACGATCTCGCCGCGGCGCTGGCTGTCCTGGAACAGCGCGAGCACGGCGGCGGAGAGTTTCTCCGGCGTGCAGTCGTCCTGCATCAGCTCCGGCGCCAGCATGGCCCGGTCGCCGAGGCCGCAGGCGCGGGCCAGGATGTTCGGCAGCGCGTAGACGTCGGTCTTCAGCATGTTCAGCGCGCGCGCGATGCGGTAGCTGATCGGCGACACGCGGTAGCCGACCACCATCGGACGCTTGGCCAGCATGGCTTCCAGCGTGGCGGTGCCGGAAGCGAGCAGCACCACGTCGGCGGCGAGCATCGCTTCGTGCGCGCGGCCGTCGAGCAGGATGGGGGTGTCATCGTTGCCGGGACCTTCGCCAAGCATCGCTTTCAGCGTCGCATGCACGCGCGTGTTGGCCGCCGGAACGATGATGCGCAGGCCCGGCAACTGCGCGGCCACGCGGCGCGCCGCATCGAGAAACACGCGGCCCAGCTTTGCCACTTCCGAGGCGCGGCTGCCCGGCAGCACGGCCAGCACCGGTGCGTTCTGCGGCAGCTCGAGGAAGTCGCGCGCGCCGACGCGGTCGGAGACCAGGGCGAAGCGGTCCGCCAGCGGATGGCCGACGAAGCGCGCGTCGACGCCGTGGCGCGCATAGATCGCCGGCTCCATCGGGAACAGGCACAGCACGCGGTCGGCGCTGCGGCCGATCCTGGCCGCGCGCTCCTCGCGCCAGGCCCACACGGACGGGCTGACGTAGTGCACGGTGCGCAGGCCGGCGGCGCGGACGCGCTGTTCCACGCCGAGGTTGAAATCCGGTGCGTCGATGCCGACCACTACCGCGGGCTTGGCCGCGATCAGCCGCGCCACCAGTTCCTTGCGCAGGCGCAGCAGGCGGGGCAGGTGGCTGATCACTTCGGCGAAGCCGAACAGCGACAGCTCGCGGATGTCGTACCAGGATTCGAAACCCTGCGCCTGCATGCGCGCGCCGCCGATGCCGGCGAAGCGGGCGCCAGGGTAGCGCTTGCGCAGGGCCACGATGAGGTCGGCGCCGAGCTGGTCGCCGGAGTCTTCTCCGGCGATGAGTGCGATGACGATGGGGGTTTCGGCGGCTGAGCTCATGGCGTCAGCGTGCGAGAGCCCGCTCGCTGCGATCCAGGAATTCCAGCATCGAGCGCACGTCGTCGCTTTCCTGCGCCAGCGACACCAGCTGCTCGCGCGCGTCGGCCTGGGTCAGGCCGGCCATGTACAGCGTGCGGTAGGCGCGCTTGATCGCGGCGATGCGGGTGGGGTCGAAGCCGCGGCGCTTCAGGCCTTCGCTGTTGATGCCGCGCGGGCGGCCGCGCTGCTCGTTGGCCATCATCACGAACGGCGGCACGTCGGAGCCGACCAGGCAGCCCATGCCGATGAAGGCGTGCGCGCCGACCTTGCAGAACTGATGCACGCCGGAGAAGCCGGACATGATCACGAAGTCGCCGATCTCCACGTGCCCGGCCAGCGCCGAGTAGTTGGAGAACACGGTGTTGTTGCCGATCTGGCAGTCATGCGCCACGTGCACGTAGGCCAGCAGCCAGTTGTCGTTGCCGATGCGGGTGATGCCGCCGCCGTCGCCCGTGCCGCGGTTGACCGTGACGAATTCGCGGATCAGGTTGCGGTCGCCGATGACCAGCTCGGTGCGCTCGCCCTGGAACTTCTTGTCCTGCGGCGCGCCGCCGAGCGAGGCGAACTGGCTGATGCGGTTGTCGCGGCCGATGCGGGTGGGGCCTTCGATCACCACGTGCGGACCGACGACCGTGCCTTCGCCGATCTCCACCTCGGCGCCGATCACGCTGTAGGCGCCGACGCTGACGTTGGCGCCCAATTTGGCGGAAGGATCGATCTGTGCGGTGGGGTGGATGGCGCTGGCCTGGCTCATTTGTCGGACCTCGCCGCGCAGACCAGCGTGCAGGAAGCGACCTTCTTGCCGTTGACGCGGCTCTCGGCCTCGAACATGCCCATGCCGCGCAGCAGGCGCAGCAGCTTCACTTCCATCAGTAGCTGGTCGCCCGGCACCACCGGGCAGTAGAAGCGCGCGTCGTCCACCTTGGCCAGGTAGAACAGCGGGCTGCCGGTGTCGCCCTTCATGCGGCTGCTGATCTGGGTGAGCAGGCCGGCGGTCTGCGCCATGGCCTCCACGATCAGCACGCCGGGCATTACCGGATGGCCCGGGAAATGGCCCTGGAAGAACGGCTCGTTCATGGTCACGTTCTTCAGGCCCACCACGCGGTGGTCCGGCTCCAGCTCGATCACCCGGTCCACCAGCAGGAACGGATAGCGGTGCGGCAGCAGCTTCTGGATCTGCTCCACCGTCACCGGCAGGTGGTAGGGCTCGGTCTTGTCACTCATTGTTGCTGTCCTTCTCCAGCGCCGAAAGCCGGCGCACGTACTCGTCAAGGTGCTTGAAACGGGCCGCATTGCGCCGCCACAGGCGGTTTTCCTGCAACGGTACCCCCGAGGAATACTCGCCGGGCTCGCGGATCGAATGGGTCACCAGGCTCTTGGCCGTAATGGTAACCCGGTCGGCCAGCTCCAGATGGCCCAGCACGCCGGCGTTGCCGCCGATCATGCAGTAGCGGCCGATCTTCGCGCTGCCGGCCACCGCGGCGCAGCCGGCCATGGCGGTGTGCGCGCCGACGTGGACGTTGTGGGCGATCTGGATCTGGTTGTCCAGGCGCACGTCCTCTTCCAGCACGGTGTCTTCCAGCGCGCCGCGGTCGATGGTGGTGTTGGCGCCGATCTCGCAGTCGTCGCCGATGCGCACGCCGCCGAGCTGCGGCAGCTTGATCCAGTGGTCTTTGTCGAAGGCGAGGCCGAAGCCGTCCGAGCCGATCACCGCGCCGGGGTGGACCAGCACGCGCTTTCCCAGGGTCACGCGGGTGACCAGGGTGACCCGCGCCACCAGCCGCGACTGCGCGCCCACCGTGCAGCCGGCGCCGACGATGCAATGCGGGCCGAGCACGGCGCCGTCTTCGATCACGGCGTCTTCTTCCACCACGCAGCAGGGGCCGATGCTGGCCGTCGGCGCGATGCGCGCGGCGGGCGAGACCACGGCGCTGGCATGGATGCCGGCGGGCGAAGCGGGCAGGCGCTCGAACAGCGCGGCAATCTTGGCGTAGGCGACGTAGGGGTCCTTGGCGATGAGTGCGGCGGTGGGACAGTCGCTGAGGTTTTCTTCGCGCAGCACCACCACGCCGGCGCGCGCGCCGGCGAGCTGGGCGCCGTACTTGCTGTTGGACAGGAAGCTCAGCTGGCTGGGGCCGGCGCCGGCCAGGGTGCCGACGCCGTCGATCACGCGCTGGCCATCGCCCTGGAAGGCCAGGCCGAAGCGTTCGGCCAGCTCGGCCACGGTGTATTGGAAGGTGCTCATGCGGGCTCCCTGGCGGTGCGGGCATTGTAGGGCGCGGGGGGCGCGGCGTCTTTCCGCACGGGCAAAAGAAAGCGCGGCCGTGGCCGCGCTTTCGGGGGTGTTGCGGTGCTTCGGACCCTGCCGGTCAGGTGATTGCCCGGCTTAGAACTGGCTGCCGAAGGTGAACTGGATGCGCTCTTCGTAGTGACGATCTTCCTTCTTGGAGCGGATCGGCGTGGCGAAGTTGATGATCAGCGGGCCGATCGGCGCCTGCCACTGCAGCGAGATACCGGTCGAGGCGCGCAGCTCCGAAGCCTTGAAGGCGCTGTAGTCCTTGTACACGTTGCCGACGTCGACGAACCACGACACGCGGGCGGTGTTCACGTCCTTCAGGAACGGCAGCGGGATGAACACCTGCGCGGTGCCCAGCACCTTGAACGCGCCGCCGACCGGCTGGGCGTAGGTGTAGTAGCCACCGTTGCAACGGCCGTCCTTGTCGGCCTGCAGCGGCTTGCCGCTGGCGTCGGTGCCCACGCAGAGCTTCGGGCCCAGCGTGTTGTCCTGGAAGCCGCGCACGTCGCGCACGCCGCCGGAGTAGTAGTTCTCCCAGAACGGGAAGTCGATCTTCTGGCCCTTCACGTAGTCGCCGAAGCTGTTGTCGTACTCCTGGCCATAGGTCTTGCCGTAGCCGACCTGGCCGTCCAGGTACAGCACGAAGCCGCCGCCGATCGGCCAGTAGTGGTTGGCCTCGCCGAAGATCTTGTAGTACTGCACGGTGGAGCCGGGCAGCGCGATGTCGGTGGACAGCGTCATCATGCCGCCGCGGGTCGGCGCCCAGTAGCCGTTGCGCGTGTCGTGGGTCCAGCCCAGCTGGCCGGTCCACGAGTGGATGGTCTTGTGGCCGATCGCGTTCTGGTAGTCGATCAGCTGCTGCGGCGACAGGCTCTGCGTGACGATCTGGCCGGTGGAGTCGTAGGTCTGGTAGTCCAGGTTGATCTTGTTGCTGCTCAGGCCGAGGCCGGCGCGCAGGCTGTCGAAGTCGGTGATCGGGATGTTGAGGAAGGCCGAGAACGACTTCTGGCTGCTGGTGAAGTTGACGAAGTCGCTGTTGGCGTCGCCGTAGTCGCTCTTGCTGTACGCGGCGTTGTAGCCGATGCCGATGCCGTTGTCGGTCAGGTACGGGTTGAAATAGGTGGCGCTGACGCTGGTGACGTAGTCGCTGCGCTGCGCGGACACCGAGAAGCTGTCGCCCGTGCCCAGGAAGTTGTTCTGCGACACCGAGGCGGACAGGATGATGCCCGAGTACTGCGAATAGCCCACGCCGAACATCAGGCTGCCGGCGGACTGTTCTTCCACCTTCACCGTCAGGTCGACCTGGTCCTCGGTGCCCGGCACCAGCTTCTTGTCGATGTCGACCTTCTTGAAGTAGCCCAGGTGCTGCAGGCGGATCTTCGAGCGGTCGATCGCCGGCTGCGAGTACCAGCTGCCTTCCAGCTGGCGCATTTCGCGGCGCATCACGTCGTCTTCGGTGCGGGTATTGCCGTTGAACACCACGCGGCGCACGTACACGCGCTTGCCGGGCTCGATGTAGAAGGTGAGGTCGACGGTGCGCTTGTCCTTGTCCAGCTTCGGCACCGGGGTGACCTTGGCGAAGGCGTAGCCGATGCTGGCCAGGATGCTCTTGATCGCATCGGAGCTGGCTTCGATCGCCTTGCGGTTGAAGGTCTGGTCCTTCTTCTGGAACACCAGCTGGCGCAGGGTTTCTTCCGGCAGCACCAGGTCGCCGAGCAGGTGGATGTCGGAGACGGTGTAGATCTCGCCTTCCTTCACCGCGGCGGCGATGTACATCTCGCGCTTGTCGGGGGCGATGCTGACCTGGGTGGAATCCACGCCGAAGTCGGCGTAGCCGCGGTCCATGTAGTAGGACTGCAGCTTCTCCAGGTCGCCGGAGAGCTTCTCGCGCGAGTACTGGTCGTCCTTCGAATACCAGGACATCCAGTTGGTGGTGTCGGATTCGAAGTCCTTGCGGATTTCCTTGTCGGTGAACGCCTTGTTGCCGACGATGTTGATCTCTTTGATCTTGGCGACCTTGCCTTCGCGGATCTCGATGTCGATCGCCACGCGGTTGCGGTCGAGATTGGTGACGTGCGGTTCGACCGAGACGTTGTACTTGCCGCGGTTGTAGTACTGGCGGATCAGTTCCTGCTGCACGCGGTCGAGCGAGAGGCGGTCGAAGGTCTCGCCTTCGGAAAGGCCGATCTCCTTCAGGCCCTTGCGCAGGTCGTCTTCCTTGATGTCCTTGTTGCCGCGCAGGGTGAGCTTGGCGATGGACGGGCGCTCGGTGACCTTGATCACCATGATGTCGCCTTCGCGGTCGATCTCGACCTCGCTGAAGAACTTGGTCTGGTACAGGGCGCGGATGGCGCGCTGGGCGGCGTCCGTGGTCAGGCGGTCGCCCTTGTTGACCGGCAGGTAGTTGAGCACCGTGCCCGCCGAGATGCGGCTTAGGCCATCGATGCGGATGTCGGAAACGACGAACGGCTCGAACGCAAGCGCGTTGGCGGTGAGTGAGGCAAGCAGGATCAGGGCGGCGATACGCTTCATCGTCGATTCCGTTGTTTATGCGGACGCAGCGGCCGCCTTGGCCGCTGCGCGTATGAATTGAGCCGGAAAAGTGCCCGGACTCGAAAAAAAGCGCGCGCCGTTCGCGAGCGCGGCGGAGGATGCTTCAACGCATGGCGCGCCGGCACGGGCGACAACCGGTGTCGCCTTGCCGCGGGCCGGCCGTCCCCCGACGCTGGCGTTGGGCACGCGCGTCACAAGAACAGACTGCGATGGATGTCGTTGTAAAACGCCAGACCCATCAAGGTGAGCAGCAGGAACAGGCCGACGTACTGGCCGGCCATCATCGTGCGCTCACTCAGCGGACTGCCCTTGACCAACTCGATAAGGTAATACAGCAGGTGACCGCCGTCCAAGACGGGGATGGGCAGCAGGTTCAATACCGCCAGGCTCAGCGAGACCAGGGCGAGGAAGCGCAGGAACCAGGCGGGGCCCATGCTGGCCGAGGCATTGGCCACCTGGGCGATGCCGATCACGCCGGAGAGGTTCTTGGTCGAGGCCTGGCCGCTGACCATCTTGCCGATCATGTTGAACAGCGAGACGGTGTTGTCCCAGGTCGCGCCCAGCGAGGCGCCGACCGCGGCCACCGGCCCGTAGCGGCGCACCACCTGTTCCGGCTGCGGCGGCGACACGCCGATCAGCCAGCGCGGCGGCTGGCCTTCCATCGATTCCATGCGCGCGGTGACCGTGAAGTTCAGCGGCTTGCCGTTGCGCTCCACCGCGATGGCCAGGGCCGGCGACCGGGTCGCCTCGGCCACCACCAGGCGCGAGAAGGCTTCGAAATCGGCCACCGGCTGGCCGTTGATGCTGACGATGCGGTCGCCGCCCTGCATGCCGGCGGCGGCGGCCGGGAAGCCTGCGCGCACCACGGCGGCGACCGGCGCGGCGGGCGCGGTCTTGATGCCGAGCTTTTCCAGGTACTGGCCGATGTCCTGCCCGGCGGGCAGCTGGTTCAGCGGCAGGGTGACCACGCGCTCGGCGCCGTCGGTGCCGCGCAGGCGCAGCGGCAGCGGTTCGCGGCCGAGCAGGGCGTTGGCGATGGCGTCGTAGGCGTCGCTCAGGGTGTCGACCGGCTTGCCGTCGACGGCGAGCACGCGGTCGCCCGGGCGCACGCCGGCGTCGGCGGCCATGCTGTGCGGCACGGCGGTGACGTTGGGCGCGGCGTCGGGCATGCCGACCACGAACATGGCCCAGAACGCGGCCACGGTGAAAATCAGATTGAAGGCGGGGCCGGCCGCGACGATGGCGATGCGCTGCCACACCGGCTTGCGGGTGAACTCGCGGCCCTGTTCGGCCGGGTCGACCTCGCCCTCGCGGGCGTCCAGCATCTTCACGTAGCCGCCCAGGGGAATGAGGGCGACCTGGTACTCGGTGCCGTCCTTGCCGATGCGCTTCCAGATGGCGCGGCCGAAGCCCACCGAGAAGCGCAGCACCTTGACGCCGCAGCGGCGCGCGACCCAGTAGTGGCCGAACTCATGAAAGGTCACCAGCACGCCCAGCGTGACCAGCAACCAGAAGATCGAGCCGAAAAAGGAATTCATCTGCAAGAGCTTATCAGCATGCGTTGCGGAGGATGCGGCGGGCGGCCTCGCGGGCTGCCCGGTCACGTTCAGTAAGGGACCGGACATCGACCACGGCTTGCGGCGGCAGTTCCATGAGCACGCTTTCGACCACGTCGGCGATCGACAGGAAGGGCAGCGCGCCGGCGAGGAAGGCTTCCACCGCCACCTCGTTCGCGGCATTCAGGACGGCGGTGGCATCGCCCCCCGCGCGCAGTGCCTGGAAGGCCAGGGCCAGGCAGCGGAAGGTGGCCAGGTCCGGCGCCTCGAACTGCAGGCTGCCATGGGCGGCCAGGTCCAGCGGCGGCACGCCCGAATCCACCCGCTCCGGCCAGGCCAGCGCATGGGCGATCGCCGTGCGCATGTCCGGATTGCCGAGCTGGGCCAGCACCGAGCCGTCCACGTAGTCGACCAGGGAATGCACCAGGCTCTGCGGGTGCACCAGCACCTCGATCGCATCGGGGGCGGCCTGGAACAGGTGGTGGGCCTCGATCACTTCCAGGCCCTTGTTCATCAGGGTGGCCGAATCGACCGAGATCTTGCGCCCCATCGACCACTTCGGGTGCCGGCAGGCCTCGTCCGGGGTGATGCCGGCCAGCTCGGCGCGGCTGCGGCCGCGGAACGGGCCGCCGGAGGCGGTCAGCACCAGCCGGCGCACGCCGCTGCGGGCCAGCTCGGGGCGGCCGCCGGGCAGGCACTGGAAGATGGCGTTGTGCTCGGAATCGACCGGGATCAGCTCGCCGCCGCCTTCGCGCAGCGCGGCCAGCAGCAGCTCGCCGGCCATCACGATCGATTCCTTGTTGGCCAGCAGCAGGCGCTTGCCGCTGCGCGCGGCGGCCAGGGTGGAGTCCAGGCCGGCGGCGCCGACGATGGCGGCCACCACGGTGTCGCACAGTCCGCCGGAGGCGGCGGCGGTAATCGCGTCGTGGCCGGCGGCCACCTCGCAGCGCACGCCAGCGGCGGCCAGGCGGCGGGCCAGTTCGCCCTCCAGCGCCGGATCGCCGATCACGGCGAGATCCGGCCGGTGCCGCTCGCACAGCGCGGCCAGCGCTTCCACCTGGCGGTGGGCGGCCAGCACGCTGGCGCGGAAACGCTGCGGATGGCGCGCGATCACGTCCAGCGTGCTGCCGCCGATGGAGCCGGTGGCCCCCAGTACCGCGATCTGGCGCAGCCCGCTCATAGACCCAGCAGCAATTTGCCGGCGGCGAACACGGGCAGGGCGGCGAACACGCTGTCCAGGCGGTCCAGCAGGCCGCCGTGGCCGGGGAACAGGTTGCCGGAGTCCTTCACCGCGGCATGCCGCTTCATCAGGCTTTCCAGCAGGTCGCCGACGATCGAGGCGACCACGGTCACCATCGACAGCAGGATCAGGCCGACCAGCCCGCCGTCGCGCACCTGGAGCAGCCAGCCGCCCACGCCGGCCACCAGGGCGCCGGCGACGAAGGCGCCGTACACGCCGGCCCAGGTCTTGCCGGGGCTGATGGTCGGGGCCAGCTTGCGCTTGCCGAACAGGCGGCCGCTGAAATAGGCGCCGATATCGGCGGCCCACACGATGGCCAGCGCCAGCACGGTCCACTCGTGCCCGTACGGCTGGGCGCGGTGGATGCTCATCGCGGCCACCCACGAAGGCAGCAGCACCAGCGCGCCGGCGCCGAGCTTGAACAGCTGGTTCTCGCGGGTCGGCGCGGCGCCGAAGGCGAAGTGCCGCAGCCACACGCAGACCAGCGCCCACCACAGCACGCCGGCGGCGATCAGCACCGCCCACAGCGCGGTATCGCGCGCCCACCACAGCAGGGCGAACAGCACGGCGGCCACCGCCAGCAGGCCGATGCGCACGCCGGTGTCCTTCAGGCCGGACAGGCGCGTCCATTCCCACAGCGCCAGCAGGAAGGCTGCCGACACGAGCGGCGCGAACACATGGGTCGGCGGCCACAGGATCAGCAGGATCGCCAGCGGCGCGAGCAGCAGTGCGGTGAGAGTGCGCTGGAGCAGCATGCGATTCCCTGGGTTAGGCCTTGGCGGCGACCTGTTCGCCGGTGCGCCCGTAGCGGCGCTCGCGGCGTGCATATTCCTCGATGGCCTGCCGCAGGCAAGCCTGGTCGAAGTCCGGCCACAAGGTATCGGTGAAGTAGAGCTCCGCGTAGGCGGCCTGCCACAGCAGGAAATTGCTGATGCGCAGCTCGCCGCCGGTGCGGATGAACAGGTCCAGCGGCGGCAGGTCGGCCAGGCTCATCCAGTGGCCGAGCAGGTGCTCGTCGATCTCGTCGGCGCGGAACTCGCCGCGGGCCACCGCTTCGGCGGCCTTGCGCGCGGCCTGGACCACGTCCCAGCGGCCGCCGTAGTTCACCGCCACGTTGAGGTGCAGCTTGTCGTTGCCGGCGGTATGCGCGATCGCCTGGTTCATGCGCTGGCGCAGGCCCGGCTCGAACGCGCCCAGGTCGCCGACGAAGCGCATGCGCACGCCGTGCTGGTGCAGTTCGTCCACTTCCTTGTCGAGCGCGCGCACGAACAGTTCCATCAGCGCGCCGACCTCGTCCTGCGGACGCTGCCAGTTCTCGCTGGAGAAGGCGAATACGGTCAGCGCCTGCACGCCCTCGCGCAGGCAGCCCTCGACCACTTCGCGCAAGGCCTTGCGGCCGGCGTTGTGGCCGAAGCTGCGCGGGCGGTGGCGCGCCTTCGCCCAGCGGCCGTTGCCGTCCATCACGATGGCGATGTGGCGCGGGATCCGCGCGGCGTCGGCGCCGGTCATGGAGTGGGAACGATGGCGCGTCAGAGCGCCATCAGTTCCTCTTCCTTGGCCTTGGCGATGGTGTCGACTTCCTTGACGAAGCGATCGGTGAGCTTCTGGATGTCGTCCTCGGCCCGGCGCTCGTCGTCTTCGGTGATCTTCTTGTCCTTGAGCAGGTCCTTGACCTGCTGCATCGCGTCACGGCGCACGTTGCGGATCGAGATCTTGGCGTCCTCGCCCTCGTGCGCCACGTGCTTGGCCAGCTCGCGGCGGCGCTCTTCGGTGAGCGGCGGCATGTTCAGGCGGATCACGGTGCCGGCGGTGGTCGGCGTGATGCCGACGTCCGAGGACAGCAGGGCCTTCTCGATCGCGGCGATGTGGCTCTTGTCGAACGGCGTGATGATGATCGAGCGGGCGTCGCCCAGCGAGATCGAGGCTACCTGGTTGAGCGGCATCTCGGAGCCGTAGGCCGGCACCCTGATGTGTTCCACCAGCGCCGTGCTGGCGCGGCCGGTGCGCAGGCGGGTGAGGCTGTGCTTGAGCGAGTCGATGCTTTTGCCCATGCGGGTCTGGGCATCGGTCTTGATGTCGTTGAGCATGGGCATACCTCTTGAACGTGCAAGCCTGGAAGTATAGCAGCGGGGGAAGCCCGCACGGGGGCGGGCTTCCGGGGCTGGCGGGGCGCCCTGGGGCGGCCCCGCGAAGGCGTCAGCGGTCGGTGACGATGGTGCCGATCGATTCGCCGCGCATGATCCGCAGCAGGTTGCCCGGCACGGTCATGTCGTAGATGCGCAGCGGCATGCCGTGGTCGCGGCACAGCGCGATGGCGGCGGTGTCCATCACCGCCAGCTTGCGCTCGATCACCTGGTCGTAGGTGAGCTGGTCGTAGCGGGTGGCGCTGGGGTCGCGGGCCGGGTCGGCGGTGTACACGCCGTCGACCTTGGTGGCCTTCAGCAGCAGGTCCGCGCCGATCTCCACCGCGCGCAGCGCGGCGGCCGAGTCGGTGGTGAAGAACGGATTGCCGGTGCCGGCCGCGAACAGCGCGATGCGGCCCTTCTCGATATGGCGGATGGCGCGGCGGCGGATGAAGTCCTCGGCGACGTCGTGGATCTGGATGGCGCTCATCACGCGGGCGAAGCCGCCGCGGCGTTCGATCGCATCCTGCATGGCCAGCGCGTTCATCACGGTGGCGAGCATGCCCATGTGGTCGCCGGTGACGCGGTCCATGCCCGCCGCGGCGAGGCCGGCGCCGCGGAAGATGTTGCCGCCGCCGATGACCACGCCGATCTGGATGCCGGCCTTCTGGATGTCGATGATCTCGTCGGCCAGGCGGCCGATCACTTTCGGGTCGATGCCGTAGTCGGCTTCGCCCATCAGCGCTTCACCGGAGAGTTTGAGCAGGATGCGGCGATATTTAAGCGGTTCGCTCATGGGGTCTCCGGATTGTGTGTGGCAAAACGCGCGCATTGTAGCGGCTGCGCCGCTCCTAAGGTAAGCGCGAGGCGCCTGGTGGCGCGGGGTGCGACGATGTTTCGTTCATGCTTGCGTGTTTCCGCGGCGTGGCGCGGACGTCCGGCCGTCCATCCATGCGTGCTGCGGCAACGAATCGCGGGCAATAAAAAAGCCGCGGTTTCCCGCGGCTTTTTTATTGCATGCGCAAGCAGGTCAGACCTGCATGGCCTTCTGCACTTCGGCGAGATAATCCTCCTGGATCTTCTCGATGCCTTCGCCCACGACCAGGCGCACCACCTTCACCACGTCCGCGCCTTCCTTCTTGAGGGCGTCGCCGACGGTGACGTTGGTGTCCAGCACGTAGGGCTGGCCGACCAGGGTCACGTCCGACACGATCTTGTTGATCTTGCCGGAGATGATCTTGTCGAGGATGTCGGCCGGCTTGTTCTTTTCCTTGTCCGACATGGCGGCGAGGGCGATGTCCTTCTCGCGCGCGATGAAGTCGGCGGGAACGTCCTCGGCCTTCACGTAGGGCGGGTTCATGGCGGCCACGTGCATGGCGATGCCCTTGGCCAGCTCTTCCGAGCCGCCCTTGAGCGCCACGATCACGCCGATCTTGCCGCCGTGCGAATACACGCCGAGCGGGCCGTCGTTCTCCACGCGGGCGGCGCGGCGCACGTCGATCTTCTCGCCGATGGTCGCGGTCTTGGCCTTGGCGGCCTCTTCGATGCTGGCGAAGCCTTCGATCGCGGCGGCCTTGACGGCCTCGATCTCGGTCACGCCGGCCTTCAGCACGGCCTGCGCCACGGCATTGGTGAAGTCGACGAATTCGGCGTTCTTGGCGGCGAAGTCGGTCTCGCTGTTGACCTCGACCAGCACGGCCTTGCCGTTGTCGCTGGCGGTGGCCACGCGGCCTTCGGCGGCGACGCGGTCGGCCTTCTTGTCGGCCTTGGCCAGGCCGGTCTTGCGCAGGTGCTCGATGGCGGCTTCGATGTCGCCGTTGGTCTCGGTGAGCGCCTTCTTGCAGTCCATCATGCCGGCGCCCGAGCGCTCGCGCAGTTCGCCGACCAGTTTTGCGGTAATGGCAGTCATCTGGGTTCCTCGAAAATCTTTGAAACGCCCCGGCCGGTGCCGGCCGGGGCAGGGGATGGCTTACTCGCCGTCCGCTTCGCCTTCGGCCTGGCGGCCACCGCGGCCGCCACGGCCGCCGTCGCGGCGCGGGGCGCCGGCGCCCTTCTTGGCCGGACCGCGGTTGTTGTCGCGGCGCGGAGCGGCCTTGCGCTCTTCCTTGGCGACCGGGTTGCCTTCCTCGTCGAGCTCGACGAACTCGTTGGCGTCGCCCTGGGCGGCAGCCGGAGCGGCGGCACGGCCCTCGAGGATCGAGTCGGCGGCGGCGCGGGCGTACAGCTGGATCGCGCGGATGGCGTCGTCGTTGCCCGGGATGGCGTAGTCCACCAGCTCCGGGTTGTAGTTGGTGTCAACGACCGCGACCACCGGGATGCCGAGCTTCTTGGCTTCCTGCACGGCGATGTCTTCATGGCCGATGTCGACCACGAACAGCGCGTCGGGCAGGCGGTTCATGTCCTTGATGCCGCCCAGCGAGTTCTCCAGCTTGTCGCGCTCGCGGCGGCGGGCTAGCACTTCGTGCTTGACCAGGCGGTCGAAGCTGCCGTCGGTCTCGGCCGCTTCCAGCTCCTTCAGGCGCGCCACGGACTGCTTGACGGTGCGGAAGTTGGTCAGCATGCCGCCGAGCCAGCGGGCGGTGACGAAGGGCATGCCGGCGCGGCCGGCTTCCTCGGCCAGGGCCTCGCGGGCCGAGCGCTTGGTGCCGACGAACAGCACGGTGCCGCGCTTCTGCGCCACGCCCGACAGGAAGTTCATCGCGTCGGTGAACAGCGGGAGGGTCTTTTCAAGGTTGATGATGTGGATCTTGCCGCGGGCACCGAAGATGTACGGAGCCATCTTGGGGTTCCAGTAGCGGGTCTGGTGACCGAAATGCACGCCGGCTTCAAGCATCTGGCGCATGGTGACTTGTGCCATGGGAAAACTCCTTCGTTGGGCCTTGTCATGTGGCCCGGGGGTTGGGACCTCCACGCATCCCCGGCTTCGACCGCGGTACCCCAAGGGCCCGCGGCACCCCGAAGGCGGTGCCGATGCGTGTGTGGCGTTGGTTTGTCCGATCAAGGACTTAGGCGATCATGCCGCAGCGCGGTTACAATCGTTTTTCGCTTTGCGGCCGGTCGGGAAACGCCATGTATGGCGGGTTCTCCGGGCAGCAAAACTCCGAAATTATAGCCGGCGCGCCGGCATAGCAGCAAGCCGCCGGCCGGTTCAGCCTGAGCTGGGCCCATTGAAGCCGGGGTTTGCGGCGCCATTTGAGTGGAACTATGGCCGTTACCCTGAAATCCCCCGCCGATATCCAGGCCATGCGCGAGGCCGGCAAGCTGGCCGCCGAAGTGCTGGCCATGCTTAAAGAGCACGTCAAGCCCGGCGTCACTACCGAGGACCTGGACCGCCTCGCCTACGAGCACATCGTCAACGTGCAGAAGGCGATCCCGGCCAACGTCGGCTACAACGGCTTCCCCAAGACGCTGTGCACCTCGGTCAACCACGTGATCTGCCACGGCATCCCCAGCCCGTCCAAGCTGCTGAAGGACGGCGACATCATCAACCTGGACGTCACCGTCATCAAAGACGGCTGGCACGGCGACACCAGCCGCATGTACTTCGTCGGCACCCCGTCGGTGCTGGCCCGCCGGCTGGTGGAGACCACCCACGAGGCGATGATGCTGGGCATCCAGTCGGTGCGCCCCGGCGCCACCCTGGGCGACGTCGGCCACGCCATCCAGAAGCATGCCGAGGCGGCCGGCTTCTCGGTGGTGCGCGAGTACTGCGGCCACGGCATCGGCAAGGTCTACCACGACGAACCGCAGGTGCTGCACTACGGCAAGCCCGCCAGCGGGCTGGAACTGAAGCAGGGCATGACCTTCACGGTCGAGCCGATGGTCAACGCCGGCAAGCCGCAGACCCGCCAGCTGCCGGACGGCTGGACGGTGGTCACCAAGGACCACTCGCTCTCGGCCCAGTGGGAGCACACCATCGCGGTGACCGAGGACGGCTTCGAGATCCTCACGCCCTGGCCGGATGCCTGAGGGGCGGGCATAGAGAATGGTAAACAGGGAATCGGAGGGCGGCCGGATGGCCGCCCTTTTTGCTTTACGGGTCGTCATTCGAGCTCGTCGCCGATCCGTCGTGGCAGACTCCTATTCCCGATTCCCTATTTTCTATTCCCTCACCCATGACCGTCGTGCTGCCCCCGCTGCCCCGCCTGCCCATCGCGGTCCCGCGTTCGGGCGTGTCGACCGAGGCGCGGCGGGCCCTGCGGCAGCTGCTGGGCGACGTCGACCGCGCCATCGCCACCGCCTTCCGCGACGGCGCCGACGCCACCGCCCTGGCGCGCCGGCGCGGCGATTCGGTGTCGCGCATCGTGGCCCACGTGTGGACGGCCTGCCTGGGCGAAGTCGATGGCGCGGCGCTGTTCGCCGTCGGCGGTTTCGGGCGCGGCCTGCTGTTTCCGCATTCGGACGTGGACCTGCTGGTGCTGGCCGAGCGCGCCGAGCCGGCGCGGCTGCGCGCGCTGGAGCAATGCTTCGCCACGCTGTGGGATATCGGCCTGAAAGTGGGCCACGCCGTGCGCGATCCGGCGCAGTGCCGCACGCTGGCCGCGCAGGACGCCAGCGTGTTCACCAGCCTGCTCGATGCGCGCCGGCTGGCCGGCGATCCGGCGCTGGAGCAATCGCTGCAGGCGATCGTCGACGATCCCGCGCTGTGGCCGCCAGCCGCCTACCTGGCCGTGCGCCTGTCCGAACGCGACAGCCGCCACGCGCGCTACAACGACACCGCCTACAACCTCGAACCGAACATCAAGGACGGCCCCGGCGGCCTGCGCACGCTCGATTCGCTGCGCTGGCTGGGACGCCGCCTGGCGCATGCGGACGACTTCGACGACATGGTGGAAGAAGGCCTGCTCGACCCGGCCGAACGCTCCACGCTGGAAGAAGCCGAAGCCACGCTGCGCCGCTACCGCTTCGCGCTGCACCTGGAAGCCGGCCGCGCCGAGGAGCGCCTGCTGTTCGATTACCAGCGCGCGCTGGCCGAGCAGCTCGGCTTCCGCGACGAGCACGAAAAAAATCTCGGCGTCGAACAGTTCATGCAGGGCTATTACCGCGCCGCCAGCCAGGTGGAGCGGCTGGGCGTGCAGATCGCCGAGCGTTTCGAGGAAATGCTCGAACCGCCGATCGAGCCGCAGGCCGTGGGCGCGGATTTCCTGCGCTACGGTTCGCGCCTGGCGGTGCGCGATCCGGATCTGTTCGTGCGCCGGCCCGCGGCCCTGGTCGAAGTGTTCATCCTGCGGCTCGGCGAGCCGGGCATCGTCGGCTTCACCGCCGACACCATGCGCCGCATCCACCAGGCCACCGCGTTCTTCGGCGCCTCGCTGGCCGACGATCCGCAGGTGCTCGATGCCTTCCTGCGCCTGCTGCGCAAGGGCGCGCCGGCGGTGGAAGCGTTGTGGCGCATGAACCGGCACGGCCTGCTGGCGGCGGTGCTGCCGGCCTTCGGCAAGGTGTTCGGGCGCATGCAGTACGACCTGTTCCACGTCTACACCGTGGATGAACACACGCTGCGCGTGCTGCGCAACGTGGCGCGCTTCGCCGACCCGGCCGCGCGCGGCGAATTCCCGCTCGCCTGCGGCATCTGGCCCACGCTGGAAAAGCCCGAGCTGCTGCTGCTCGGCGCGCTGTTCCACGACATCGCCAAGGGACGCGGCGGCGACCACTCGGTGCTGGGCGAAGAAGACGCGCGCGCCTTCGGCGCCCGGCTCGGGCTGCCGCGCGAAGACATCGAGCTGATCGCCTGGCTGGTGCGCTGGCATCTGCTGATGAGCGTCACCGCGCAGCGCCAGGACATCACCGACCCCGACGTGGTGCAGCGCTTCGCCGAAGCCGTGGGCGAGCGCGAACGCCTGGACCTGCTCTACCTGCTGACCATCGCCGACATCATCGGCACCAGTCCGCGCTTGTGGAACGCGTGGAAGGACCGCCTGCTCGCCGACCTCTACACCGCCACCCGCTACGCGCTGGCCAGCGACGACGAGCTGCCGCGCGATGCCGCCGCGCGCGTGCGCGAATGCCGCGAGGCCGCGCTGGCGCTGCTGCTTACCGAAGGCTTCGCGCAGGCCGCCTGCGAACGCGTGTGGCTGGATTTCCCCGAGCAGAGCTTCCTGCGCCACCGGCCCGAGCAGATCGCCTGGCAGACCGCGGCGATCCTGCGTTCGGCCGGCGCCACGCCTTTGATCGAAGTGCATCCGCTGTCGGTGCGCGGCACGACGGAGCTGTTCGTCTACACGCCCGACCGCGACGGCCTGTTCGCCTCGGTCACCGCCATGCTCGACCGCCTGCATTTCTCGGTGATGGAGGCACGCATCCTCAACAGCCGCAACGGCATGGCGCTGGATACCTTCCTGCTGCTGGAATCGGACAGCCAGCAGCCGGCCAGCGCGGAGCGCGCCGAGGAGCTGCAGCAGCGCCTGCATCGCGCGCTGTCGCAGCCGGCGCATGCGCACCAGCCGTCGCGGCGGAACATGTCGCGGCACCTGAAGCATTTCCAGGTGGCGCCGAAGATCGCCTTCAGCGCGGTCGGCGACCGCACCCGGCTGTCCCTGGTGTGCAGCGACCGGCCGGGCCTGCTCGCCGCGGTGTCGCAGGCCATGGCCGACGCCGAGGTGCGCGTGCACGACGCGCGCATCGCCACCTTCGGCGAGCGCGTGGAGGATTTCTTCCTGATCAGCGATCGCCGCAACGCGCCGCTGAGCGTGGTGCAGCAGGACCGCCTGCTGCACGCCCTGCTGGACCGGCTGGGCGCGGCCAGGCGCGCGGGCTAGGGCAAAGTCCGCAACACGCGCGATGGACGGCCAAACGGCTCGCCCGCCGCGGCCAATCCCGCTAGCATGGCCGGGTTCTCACCAGCCCCCTTCAGCACCCCATGCAAAGCATCGAATCCCTGATCAACGACGCCTTCGAGCGCCGCAACGACCTCACCCAGTCGGACATCGAAACCTATCTGCGCCCCGCCGTGGAGCAGGTGATCGACCTGCTGGAATCCGGCGAACGCCGCGTCGCCGAGCCGGACGGCAACGGCGGCTGGACGGTCAACCAGTGGATCAAGAAAGCCGTGCTGCTGTACTTCCGCATCAACGGCAACCGCGTGGTCGACGGCGGCTCCGCGCTGGCCTTCGACAAGGTGCCGCTGCGCTTCGCCCACGGCAACGACGCCGAACTGCAGGGCCTGGGCGCGCGCGTGGTGCCCGGCGCGCTGGTGCGCCGCGGCGCGCACGTGGCCAAGGATGCCGTGCTGATGCCCAGCTACGTCAACATCGGCGCCTATGTCGGCGCCGGCAGCATGGTCGATACCTGGGCCACGGTGGGCTCCTGCGCGCAGATCGGCGCGCACGTGCATCTGTCCGGCGGCGTCGGCATCGGCGGCGTGCTGGAGCCGCTGCAGGCGAACCCCACCATCATCGAAGACAACTGCTTTATCGGCGCGCGTTCCGAAGTGGTGGAAGGCGTGGTGGTGGAGAAGGGCAGCGTGATCGGCATGGGCGTGTTCCTGGGCCAGTCCACCCGCATCTACAACCGCGCCACCGGCGAGATCAGCTACGGCCGCGTGCCGGCGGGCAGCGTGGTGGTGGCCGGCAGCCTGCCGGCCAAGGACGGCACGCACAGCCTGTACGCCGCCATCATCGTCAAGCAGGTGGACGAGAAGACGCGCAGCAAGACCGGCATCAACGAACTGCTGCGCAGCGCCGACTGATGGCGGCCACGGCCGGGGTGAGTGTGGCCGCGGCGCGCAAGCGCGGCTATCTGCTCGCCCTGGCCGGCGTCGTGCTGGCGGTGCTGGCGTTCGCGCTGCCGCCGGTGGCGCAGCCGCAGGCTTACCACGGCTTCGCCGACGCGCGCGGCTGGCTGGGCGTGCCGAATTTCGGCGACGTGATGTCCAATCTCGCGTTCCTGCTGGTGGGCGTGCTGGGCCTGTCCGCCATGCGCGAGCCGCGCGTGCAGGCGATGGGCAGGATCCCTCAGCATGCCTATGCCTTGACGTTCGCCGGCCTCGCGCTGACCGCCTTCGGCTCCGCCTACTACCACTGGGCGCCTTCGGACGCGCGGCTGGTATGGGACCGCCTGCCGATGACCCTGGTGTTCATGCCGCTGCTCGCCGCCACGCTGGCCGAACGGCTGAACTGGCGCTCCGACCTGCCGCTGCTGGGCCTGTCCCTGCTCGGCGTGGGCTGCGTCGTTTACTGGACCGTCACCGGCAATCTGTTGCCGTATTTCGTGGCCGAGGGCGGCTCGATCCTGCTGCTCCTGCTGGCGGTGGCCCTGTTGCCGACGCCGTGGAGCGGGCGCGCGCAGCTGTTCGCGGTACTGGGTACCTATCTGGTGGCCTTTGCCTGCGAGCAGGGCGACAAGCAGGTGTTCCAGGCAACCGGCGGCACGGTCAGCGGGCACACCATCAAGCACCTCGTCGCCGCCCTGGCTTTCTACGTGCTGCTGCGCATGCTGCGGCGGCAACAACCCATCGACGGATAGCAACGCATGAGCAACCCCACGCTGTACGGCCTGCCCAACTGCGACACCTGCAAGAAGGCGCGCAACTGGCTCAACCGCTTCGACGTCGAACACACGTTCGTCGACTACCGCGCCAACCCGGTGCCGGCCGACACGCTGAAGGACTGGGCGCACCGGCTCGGCGGCTGGGAGAAGCTGGTGAACAAGGCCGGCACCACCTGGCGCAACCTGCTGCCGCAGCGCAAGAACCCCGGCAGCGATCCGGAGTGGACTTTGCTGCTGAAGGAATATCCGGCCCTGGTGCGCCGCCCGGTGGTGGTGCAGGCGGACGGTTCGGTGAGCGTCGGCTTCACCGACAACGGCTTCAAGAAGCTGTTCGCGCGCTGAGATGCCGGCGCGCTACGCCAAGCTGCTGCTGGTCTGCGGGCTCGCCCTGCTGGTGAGCCTGGTGGCGTTCGGCAACCTCACCGACTACGGCAGCAACTTCGCCTTCGTGCATCACGTGCTGGCGATGGACACGATCTTCCCCGGCGCCACCATCCGCTACCGCGCCATCACCACGCCGTGGCTGCAGCACGCGGCGTATGCGCTGATCATCGCCACCCAGCTCGTCACGGCCGCGCTGCTGTGGGCTGGTGCGTGGCGCATGTGGCTGCGCCGGCGAGCACCGGCAGCGCTGTTCGTGCGCGCGAAGGGCCTGGCGACGGCGGGGCTGAGTCTTGGCGTGCTGCTGTGGCTGGCCGGCTTCATGGCGGTCGGCGGCGAGTGGTTCGGCATGTGGATGTCCTCGCAGTGGAACGGCGTCGAGACGTCCTTCCGGCTGGTGGCGCTGCTGCTGGGCGCGCTCATCTACCTGGGCCAGAGCGAGGCGGAACCGGCATGAACGATCGCAGCGCACGCCGCTATCTCGCCAACCTGCGCATCGAGCGCGACAACGCCGCGCTGTACGAGCGCCTGGCCGACCTGGCCAGCGACGAACGCAAGCAGCGCGCCTATCGCCGCATCGCGCTGGCCGAAACCGCCAACGCCGCGTTCTGGGAAGCGCAGCTGCACGCCATGCGCGTCGAGGTGCCGCGGCACGAAGCCGGCATCCGCGTGCGCGTGCTGTCGTGGTTCGCGCGCCGCTTCGGCACCGAGTTCGTCATGCCCACCGTGGTGCGGCTGGAACATGCCGACCATGTCGAACCCTCGGTGGACCGCAAGGAGCTGCGCAACCATTTCGCCGAAAGTGCGCCGCTGCGCAGCGCCAGGCGCGACAGCCGCGGCCAGAGCGGCAATACGCTGCGCGCCGCCGTGCTGGGGGCGAATGACGGGCTGGTGTCCAACGTCAGCCTGGTGATGGGCATGGCCGGCGCCTCCGGCAACGACAAGGCCGTGCTCACCGCCGGCATCGCCGGCCTGGTTGCCGGCGCATGTTCGATGGCGCTGGGCGAATGGCTGTCGGTGAACAGCTCGCGCGAGTTCTACCAGGCGCAGATCGCGGTGCGCGCGGAGCGCCTGGCGGTGGCGCCGGAAGACGGCGCGCGCAGCATCGCCGGCATCTATCGCGACAAGGGGCTGGAGCCGCAAGTCGCCGAGACCGTCGCCGAGCGTCTTTCCGAAACGCCGCGCGCCGCGCTGGATACGCTGGTGCGCGAAGACCTGGGCATCGATCCGGAAGACCTGGGCGGTTCGGCCTACAGCGCGGCCATCTCTTCGTTCTGCATGTTCGCGCTGGGCGCCGCGTTTCCGGTCGCGCCGTATCTGTTCCTCGGCGGCAGCGCCGCAATGCTGGCCAGCGCCGCTGCCACGGCGTTCGCGCTGGCCCTGATCGGCATCGGCACCTCGCTGTTCACCGGCCGTAGCGTGGTGTTCTCGATCGCGCGGCAGCTCGGGATTACTGCCGCGGCAGCTTCGATCACCTATGCCGTTGGACACGTGATCGGCGGCGCGCTGATCGGCTAGTTTCTTCTC
This sequence comes from Dyella sp. SG562, assembly GCF_011759495.1. NCBI lineage: Bacteria > Pseudomonadati > Pseudomonadota > Gammaproteobacteria > Lysobacterales > Rhodanobacteraceae > Dyella > Dyella sp. SG562. The sequence goes on along the minus strand of NZ_JAAOYS010000014.1, from coordinate 64,801 downwards.
CACGGCGAGACCGGCCCTCGCTGCATCCATGGGAATCCGCATGTCCGCCGTCTTCGACCTCACCGCCGAACTGATTCGCCGCCGCTCGGTGACGCCCGACGACGCCGGCTGCCAGGCCGTGCTGGCCGAGCGCCTGGCGCGCGCGGGTTTCAAGGTCGAGCACCTGCGCTACGGCGAGGTGGACAACCTCTGGGCCACGCATGGCGAAGGCGGCCCGCTGCTGGTGTTCCTCGGCCATACCGACGTGGTGCCGAGCGGGCCGGCGGAAAGCTGGCAGAGCGATCCGTTCGAACCGGTGGTGCGCGACGGCTATCTCTACGGCCGCGGCGCGGCGGACATGAAAGGCTCGGTGGCGGCGATGGCGGTGGCGCTGGAGGCCTTCGCCGCGGCGCATCCGGAGCATCGCGGCCGCGTCGGTTTCCTGATGACCAGCGACGAGGAAGGCCCGACCAATCTCGACGGCGTGCGCAAGGTGGCCGAACATTTTCGCGCCAGCGGCGAGCGCATCGACTGGTGCGTGGTGGGCGAGCCGTCGTCGAAGGAGCGCCTGGGCGACCTGATCCGCGTCGGCCGGCGCGGGTCGCTGTCGGCGACGCTGACGGTGCGCGGCATTCAAGGCCACGTGGCGTATCCGGAGAAGGCGAAGAACCCGATCCACGCTTTCGCGCCCGCGCTCACCGAGCTGGCGGTGGAACGCTGGGATGCCGGCAATGCGGATTTCCCGCCGACCTCGTTCCAGGTGTCCAACCTCAACGCCGGCACCGGCGCGAGCAATGTCATTCCCGGTGCGCTGGTGGCGCTGATCAATTTCCGCTACAGCACCGCCAGCCGCGCGGACGAGCTGCGCGCGCGCGTCGAGCGGATTCTCGACCGCCATCATCTCGACTACGCGCTGGAGTGGAGCCTCTCCGGCGAACCTTTCCTCTGCCCCGCCGGCGGCGCGCTGCGCGACGCGGTGGCGTCGGTATGCCGCGAGCTGTGCGGCACGGAGCCGGAGCAGAGCACCGGCGGCGGCACCTCGGACGGGCGCTTTATCGCACCGCTGGGCGCCGAAGTGGTGGAGCTGGGGCCGGTCAACGCGACCATCCACAAGGTGGACGAATGCGTCGCCGTGGCCGACCTGGAAAAATTGCCTTCGCTGTACCAGGCCATCTGCGAGCGTCTGCTGGGCTGAGTGCCAGCGGGCGATGGTGGCTACGTTTTCCCCGCACGAAGCACGCACCAAGGAGAAGGGTATGCGCAAGCTGTTGCTCGCCGCGGCCATCGCCGCCGCCGGTCTGTCCGCCACCATGGCCTGGGCGGATACCGCCCCCGCCACCAGCGCGCCGCTGATCGAGCGCGCCAAGCTGTTCGGCAATCCGAGCCGCGTCGCCGGCAAGCTCAGCCCGGACGGCAAGTGGCTGGCCTGGATCGCGCCGCGCGACGGCGTACTCAACGTATGGGTGGCTCCGGCGGGCGAGCCGGACAAGGCCAAGCCGCTCACCGCCGAAAAGCAGCGGCCGATCCGCCAGTATTTCTGGGCGCCGGATTCGTCCTCGGTGCTGTACGTCAACGACCGCGGCGGCGACGAGAATTTCCTGCTCTACAAGGTGGACGTGCAGGGCGGCGAGCCGCAGTCGCTGACGCCGTTCCAGAAGACCCGCGTGCGCGTGGTCGGCACCAGCGTGCATATCAAGGACCGCATCCTGATCGGCGTGAACAACCGCGACCCGCGCTGGCACGACATCTACAGCCTGGACCTGAAGACCGGCAAGCTCACCGAGGTGTACGAGAACAAGGGCGAATACGCGGGCTTCGTCGCCGACGATCAGCTCGTATTGCGCATCGCCGAGAAATCCCGCCCCGACGGCGGCACCGACTACTACCGCATGGCCGACGGCAAGGTCGACGCCAAGCCGTTCAGCAGTGTTGGCCTGGACGATTCGCTCACCACGCAGCCGGCCGGTTTCACCGTGGACGGCAAGACGCTGTACTGGCTCGATTCGCGCGGCCGCGACACCGCGGCCTTGCTCGCCGAAGACGTCGCCACGGGCACTACCCGCGTGCTGGCGCAGAACGCCAAGGCCGATATCGACGACACGCTCAGCGACCCGGCCACCGGCAAGGTGCAGGCGTATTCCTCGCAATACCTCAAGCCGGAATGGACGGCGCTGGATCCGGCGGTGAAGGGCGACCTGGATTTCCTGAAAGACCAGCTCAAGGGCAAGTTCGAGATCACCTCGCGCACCGACGCCGACGATGTCTGGACGGTGGTGGTGGACCCGGTGGTCAAGCCCGGCACCACGTATCTGTACGAGCGCAAGGCGAAGAAGCTCACCGCGCTGTTCGTCAGCCGGCCGGAGCTGGCGGATGCGACGCTGGCGCCGATGTATCCGCAGGAGATCCGCACGCGCGACGGGCTGACCGAAGTGTCGTATCTGACCTTGCCCGCCGGCAGCGACAAGGCGCATCCGGGCCGCCCCGACAAACCGCTGCCGATGGTGCTGTTCGTGCACGGCGGGCCATGGGCGCGCGACACCTACGGCTACAGCAGCTACCACCAGTGGCTGGCCAACCGTGGCTATGCGGTGCTGTCGGTGAACTACCGCGGCTCGACCGGCTTCGGCAAGAAGTACATCTCCGCCGGCGACCTGCAGTGGGGCCGCAAGATGCACGACGACCTGATCGACGCCGTGCAGTGGGCGGTGAAGAACCGCATCACCACCGCCGACAAGGTCGCCATCATGGGCGGCTCCTACGGCGGCTACGCCACCCTGGCCGGCCTGGCCTTCACGCCGGATATCTTCGCCTGCGGCGTGGACATCGTCGGCCCGTCCAATCTCGCCACGCTGCTGAAGACCATCCCGCCGTACTGGGAAGCCGGCAAGGCGCAGTTCTACAAGCGCATGGGCGACCCCACCACCGAGGCCGGCCGCCAGCTGCTGCAGGAGCGCTCGCCGCTGTTCAAGGCCGGGGCGATCAAGCGCCCGCTGCTGATCGGGCAGGGCGCCAACGACCCGCGCGTGAACCAGGCGGAGTCGGACCAGATCGTCAAGGCCATGCAGGCCAAGAACATCCCGGTGACCTATGTGCTGTTCCCCGACGAAGGCCACGGCTTCGCCCGTCCGGAGAACAGCATCGCCTTCAACGCGGTGGCCGAGCAGTTCCTGGGCAAATGCCTGAGCGGGCGCGTCGAGCCGATCGGTGGTGCCCTGAAGGCCTCCAGCGCCAAGGTGCCGAGCGGGAAGGAATTCGTACCGGGCTTGCCGGAGGCGGTGGGGGCAGGCGACTGAGGGGCCGTCCTGCCAGGGATGAAAAGAGCCGCCCTCGGGCGGCTTTTTTCTGGGTGCAGTGGGCTCGATCCAGCCGGCCTTTTCATTTCGTATATATAGATATTTACAATTGGCGCCGTTTCGTTATAATCTATATATATGCCAAAGCTTGCCCGCGCCCTCCAGCAGCTCCCTCCGGCAACCTCCGCCGCCATTGAAAAACTCGGCGCCGACCTCGCCGTGGCGCGCCTGCGCCGCAAGGAATCCCTGAAGACCTGGGCCAACCGCATGGGCGTTTCCGTACCCACCCTGCAGCGGCTCGAAGCGGGCGACCCCTCGGTCGGCATCGGCATCGTCGCCACCGCGCTGTGGCTGATCCAGCGCGACGGCGAACTCGGGAAACTCGCCGCACCCGAGCACGACCAGGGGGCGATCGAGATGGATGTCCGCAAGGCCGAGGCGCTGGGGCGCACGCGCGCCCTGGCATCGGCCGAGGCGCGCGCCTACAAGCGCCAGGCAAAGAGCTGAGATGCGCCTGGACGATCTCTACCTCTGGTACCTGGCCGATCCGGCGCATCCGCGCCCGGTCGGCGCCTTGAAGCTGGTCTCCGCCGGCAAGGGTGTTTCGCTGCGCTACGGCGAGGCATGGCTGTCCACCGGCTTCGCCTTGAGCGAGGACCTGCCCCTGGTCGACGTGGAACAACTGCCGCCCGGCCGGCTGGCCGCCGATGCGCAGCGCGCGGTCGGCGCGGTCGACGATGCGCGGCCGGACCGCTGGGGCGAGAAGGTGATCCGCTTTGTCGACAAACCCACGCGCCTGTCGCTGATGGAATATCTGTATTACGCCGGCGACGAACGCTTCGGCGCGCTGGGCGTATCGACCTCGCCGCATACCTACAGTCCGCGCGAGGGAAGCACGCTGCCCCGGCTGGGACAGGCGCAGCAGCTCGGCGAGGTGGTGGCGAAGATCGAAGCCTCCGAACCGATCAGCGCCCAGGAAGCGCGCATCGTGCGCGCCGGCGGCAGCCTCGGCGGCGCCAAGCCCAAGGCGCTGATCGAGATCGACGGCGAGCCGTGGGTGATCAAGTTCTTCAACGGCGAGCCCGTCGACACGCCGCTGATCGAGCACGCGGCCATGACGCTCGCCGCGCGCGCGGGCATCGCCGTGGCCGCCACGCGGGTCATTGCGCTGGACGGCCAGCACGCGATCGCCGTGCGCCGCTTCGACCGCACGGCGGGCGGCCGCATCCACAGCATCTCGGCCGGTACGGCCATCCGCGCGGCCACCGCGTCAGGCAGCGAGCCGGAGATGGGTTATCCGGAGCTGGCGCGGATACTGCGGCGCGTCGGCATCGTCGAGCGGGACACCAACCGCAATGACGCGCGCGAACTGTTCCGCCGCATGGTGTTCAACATCCTGATCGACAACACCGACGACCACGAGAAGAACCACTCGCTGCTGGTGGTGAATCCGTTCGATAACGGCCGCCTGAAGCTGGCGCCGGCCTACGACGTGCTGCCGACGAACTCGGGGCAGGGCTATCAGGAATTCATCTGCGGCGCGGATGGCCGGGATTCGACGCTGGCCAATGCGATGTCGCAATGCGAGGCGTTCGGCCTGTCGCCGGCGGAAGCTGCCGCCGAAACGGCTGCGGTGATCGATGTCGTCGAGCAGTGGCGGGAGCACTTCGCGCAAGCCGGCGTAAGCGAGCGCGATATCGACGACCTGGCGCGGCGCATCGATGGCGAAGCGCTGCGCAGCCAGCGCAGCGGATTCGATCCCTCCGGCTACCGGTCCGCTCCCGGCAAGAGCAAGCGGACCAGTCCGTTCCAGCGCAGCTGACGTTACTTGCCCGGCTTCGCCGGCGCGGCCGGCGCCGCGGCCGGAGCGGGCGCGGCCGGCTGCTGCTGTACCGGGCGCACGATGTAGCCGACCGGCACCCAGTTCGTGCCGGCCTGGCTCAGCGACACGGTTTCCACCGCCGGGGCGGTGGCGTGGCGGGCCACGAACACCACGTTGAGGTACTGGCCGGGAGGCAGGCCCTGCGGGTTGTCGACGCGGCCGAGCTGCACCCAGTCGCGGCTCTGGGTGGCGCCGAGCTGTTTCTTCACGCCGTCGAGGTACTTGGCCCAGTCCGCCGAACTCACGCTCTTCTGCATCATCGGGCCGCTGCTCTTCCACATCGCGTCGGCCTGGCCGGCATCGGCCTGGGCCGCCCAGCGCGTGGCGGTGGCGATGGCGCTGTCCAGCGAGGGCAGCTGCTGGGCCTGGGCATGGCCGCTGGCAAGCAGCGCGGCGACGAGGGGCATGGCTGCAAAACGACGGTACTGGTTTGCCATAGGTCTCTCCTTGGGTGGGTTCCGATCAGCGTGACCGCGGTTGTGCTCGCGGGAGTCCGGACGCAAGCCCGTCTTCCACGGGGACGATGTTCGGGTCGCCGGGGGAAACGGGTCCTGGATCATGCGCAATCAGGAAATCTAACGGTTGTGGCGCATGCTGGATTCTGGACGTTTCCAGACCTGCTGTGATCCCGGCGTGCCTTAAGCCTTCCTGGCGGGGCGCAGCGTCAGCACGTGCTGGTCCGGCCCTGGCAGCAGCGGCGTCGGACGGCCGTTGACCCAGTCCTCGTGGCCGGCGCCGTAGTAGGGCGACAGCGGATTGTCGCTCTGGCCGCCGGGCAGCTCCAGGATGCTGCCGGCCTCGTGGCCCGGCGTCACGTCCAGCCGTTCGGAGGCGCCGAAGCCGGGGCGCGCCACGCGCGGCATGTTGTCGTCGCCGGGCAGCGGCTCGTCCGGCATGTCCAGCCAGCGGCCGGCGAAGGACGGCAAGGCGCGCGACAGCGGATGGCGGATGGCCGTGCGGTTGTACTCGCCCCAGGTGCGCGCGGCGAGGCCGCCGGGCGGCTTGCCCAGCTCGTCGGCGACCTGGCGCGCGGCGTCCTGCAGCAGCGCGTTCCAGTCGGCGTAGCGCGCATCCAGCAGATGGATGGGACGGTCGCGCACCAGCGCCCAGACCGCCGCCTCGGTGTGGCTGGGGCGCGGCCAGGTGAAGTCCTTGTAGCGCCCGGTCACTTCCTCCGCGAACGGCGCCAGCACTGCCTCGTGCACCTTGTCGCGGAAGGCGCGCACCAGGCGGTAGTCCACGCTGTCGGCGGCGGCGCGGCCGCGCCAGCTGGCGGTGAGCTGGCGCAGCTGGGCCAGGGTGGGATCGGTGGTGCCGGCCAGGGTGTCCTGCAGCAGGCGCTGCCAGCGCACCAGCAGCAGGGCGCGATGGTCGAGCTGGATATCCAGCAGGTTGCCCGGGGCGAAGCTGCTGCGCGTGCGCAGGCCGTCGCGGATCTGCTGCGCACGCGCGCCCAGGTCGTGGCCGCCTTCGCCGAGCAAGGCCAGCGCGGCGCCGTCGACGGTGCGGTTGTTGGCGGTCCACAGGCGGCCGTCGGCAGGGTTCTCGATGCGCGGGTATTGCGCCGGCGTGGCCCAGCCCTGCCAGCCGGTGCCGGGCTTGGACCAGTCCGCCGGCAGCAGCGGATCGACGCCGCTGCGCAGCGGAATGCTGTTGCCGGTGACGGTCCAGCCGATGTTGCCGGCGCTGTCCGCCGCCAGCAGGTTCTGCGGCGGCATGCCCATGGCGGGGGCGAGGTCGAGTGCGGCGTTGACGCTGGCGGCATGCTCCAGCTTCATCACACCCAGGTTGTAGGCGCGCGGCAGGTCGCCGATCCAGGCCAGCGCCAGCGGCGTGCCGTCGGTGTCCTGCGCCAGGATCGGACCCCAGCGCGTGCTTTCCACCTTGATGGTGCGCGGCGCGGCGCCTTTGATGCGGATGGTTTCCTCGTGCGTCTCGATGGAGTCGACGCCGTCCGGCACCTGATAGCGCGCGGCGTCCTTCGGGTCGCGCAGCACGCGCACCCAGTCCAGCCAGTCGCCATAGCTGTTGGTGAAGCCCCAGGCCACCTGCCCATTGGAGCCGGCGACCAGGGCCGGCGTGCCGGGCAGGGTCACGCCGCTGGCGTCGCGGCGGCCGTTCGGCGCGGCGGGGTCCGCGTAGCGCAGGCGCGCGCGGAACCAGATGTCCGGCACGCGCAGCCCCAGGTGCATGTCGTTGGCGAGGATGGCCGCGCCGCTCTCGGTCAGGCGGCCGGCCACGGCGAAGTTGTTGCTGCCGGGGCGCGGCTCGTCCAGCGCGGGCGCCAGTGCGGCCAGCGCGGCGGCGTCGGAGCTGGAAGCCACCGGCTTGTCGCGCAGGTTGAATACGTCCGCACCCGGAATCACCGGCGGATGCGAGAGATCGCCGCTCAGCGGCGCTTCCCATTCGGGATCCGGCGCCAGCAGGAAATCCACCAGCGGCGAGGGCAGCGCGGAACGCATCTGCGCGAAGCTCAGCTCGCGCTGGTTGCGGCCGTCGCCGTTGAGGTCCAGGTACATCGCACCGATCACCAGGAAGCTGTCTTCCGGTTTCCAAGGCTGCGGCTGCGCGCCCAGCAGTAAATATTCCCAGGGCTTCACCCGCAGATCGGCGAGGCCGCGGTTCACGCCGGCGGCATAGAGCTCCAGCGTATGCCGGTCCTCCGGCGACAGCTGCGCCAGCGCGGCCTGCGCCGTGGCGCGCAGGCGATGGCGGCGATGTTCGATGTCGGTATCCACCGCCGCGGCGCCGACCAGTTCGGCCAGCTCGCCCGCGGCGACGCGGCGCATCAGGTCCATCGGAAAGAAGCGTTCCTGCGCGTGCACGTAGCCGAGCGCGAAGGTCACATCGTCGCGGCTCTTGCCGTCGATGGTGGCGCTGCCGAGCGCGTCGCGCGCGATGCTGGTGGTGTCGCACAGGCCTTGCACGGCCACTTCGCCGTCGAGCTTCGCGCGGCTGCCGGCGAGCAGGAACCAGCCAGCCGCCAGCACGCCAACGATCAGGATCGACAGGGAGAGCAGCAGGGAGCGCAGCCAGCGGAAGCGTCGGACTCGGGGCATCGGGAGGCGGACCTTGGGTGGCGATGCTCCCGAGTGTAGTCCCAACGCTCAGGGCTTGGCCGTGGTGAACACCGCGAAGATGCCCGCATAGGGCTTGACCATGAAGGTGGGCGCGCCGGCATAGCCTTCGCCGTCCACATAGAACTGCGAGATGGTGCCGTCCAGGTACAGCGCGTCGCGGCAGCCCAGTTCATCGCGGAAAAGCCGCGCGAAGGTGTGAAAGTTCACCGGCGATTCGCTCACCGCGAACACCACCCGATGCGGCGTCTTCGCGCATACGCCGCTGCGCCACTTCAGGCTGGCCGAATCGTCCACGAAGCGGTCGTTGATCTGCCCATCGACCAAGAGCATCGGCCCCGACTGCGTGGCCCAGCGCGCGGGCTTGGCGTCGGCCTTGAAGGCGGTGCTGGTGCGCACGGCGGCGTGGCCGTCGGCATACACGGCGAACACGCCATTGGGCTGGATCGAGAAATTGCCCGCGGCCGGATTGCCCTTGAACAGATTCAGCGGCACCACGGTGCGGCCGTCTTCCACGTACAGGCCCAGCGGCGCGAACTGGCGGTCGTAGATGCCGGCATTGGCGGCGAACAGCAGGCGGCGGTCGTGCGCCATGCCCCATTGGCGCAGGCTTTCGATGGTGGCGTAGGGCTGGCCGCTTTCCGGGTCTTTCCAGTGCAGGCTCAGCGGCTCGCGTTCCAGGTCCACGCGGACCACGCGGAAGCTCTGGCTTTCGAAGGTGACTTCGTCGCTGTCCACCGCCTGCGCCTGGCGCGAACAGCCGCTGGCGCCGGCGAGCATGGCCAGCGTGGCCAGCCAGTACAGCCATGGGCGGCGGGCAGTGGATGCGGGGAGGGCGGAGGCCTGCATGCGCACGATGGTGGCCGGGGCAGTGGTGCGGGTGCAAGCCCGGCGTGACATTTCGCATCTATCCGAAGCCATGGCCGTTATAGACTGCCGTTTTTCCGCTACGCGCCGCCTCATGCCTTACACGCCCATCGTCGCCACGCTCGGTTATGTGCTCTCGCCGGATCGGCGCCGGGTGCTGATGATCCACCGCAATGCGCGCCAGGACGACATGCACCTGGGCAAATACAACGGCCTGGGCGGCAAGATGGAGCCGGGCGAGGACATCGCCGCCTGCATGCGCCGCGAGATCCTCGAGGAAGCCGGCATCGAGTGCGCGTCGATGCAGCTGCGCGGCACGCTCAACTGGCCTGGCTTCGGCAAGCAGGGCGAGGACTGGCTGGGCTTCATCTTCGTGATCGACCGCTATGCGGGCGAACCGTTCGCCGCCAATCCCGAAGGCACGCTCGAATGGGTGGAGCTGGAGCGCCTGATGGAGCTGCCGATGTGGGAAGGCGACCGCCACTTCCTGCCGCTGGTGTTCGACGGCGACCCGCGGCCGTTCCATGGCGTGATGCCGTACCAGGACGGGCGCATGCAGTCCTGGTCGTACTCGCGGCTGTGATGCGGCGCATCGGGATCGTCGCGGCGATGATCCGCGACAGCGCGGGCCGCGTCCTGCTGGTGCGCAAGCGCGGGGCGGAAGTGTTTCAGCAGCCGGGCGGCAAGCGCGATCCGGGCGATGCGGACGACCTGCACACGCTGGCGCGCGAACTGGAAGAAGAACTCGGCTGCCGCATGCGGCGCGAAGGCGCGCGGCTGCTGGGACGCTTCAGCGCACCGGCGGCGAACGAGCCGGGGTGCGTGGTGGAGGCAGTGGTCTACGAAGTGGCCGCGGACGGGCCGTTCGAGGCGAGGGCGGAGATCGAAGCGCTGTGCTGGGTGGATCCCGCGCAGCCGGGCGATCTGCCGATCGCGCAGCTGAGCCGTGAGCAGTTGTTGCCGTTGCTCGCCAGCTAGAACCCGTCGTTTCGCAACCTCACACCCTCGTCATCCCGGCGCAGGCCGGGATCCAGTGGCGATGCCATCGGGTTTTCACCGTAACGCTCAAAAGCCGCGTCTTTCGACGCCTCGCTCGTACGCAGCTTGCCGCTGCTGGATCCCGGCCTGCGCCGGGATGACGAGAGTGGGCGGGTGCGCCGCGATCAGGCCTAACCGGCGCACCAGCGCCGGTGGTTCAAGGCATGCGCCGCAGCGCCACCACCGCATTGAGCCCGCCGAAGGCGAACGAATTGCTGATCGCCGCATGCACCGGCATCTTGCGCGCCTGGTGCGGCACGTAGTCGAGGTCGCAGGCGGGATCGGGTTCGAGATAAGCCAGCGTCGGCGGGACGATGCCGTGGCGCAGCGCGCCGATCACGGCGATCAGCTCCAGCGAGCCGGACGCGCCCAGTGCATGGCCGTGCATCGGCTTGGTGGAGGAGATGGCCAGCGCGCGCGCATGTTCGCCGAACACGCGGTGCAGCGCAGCCGTCTCGGTGGCGTCGTTGGCCATCGTGCCGGTGCCGTGGGCGCTCACATAATCCACTTCGGACGGCGAGAGATTGCCGTCGCGCAGCGCGTTCTCGATGGCGGCGGCCGCGCCCAGCTCGGACGGCGCGGCGATGTCGCCCGCGTCCGAACTCATGCCGGTGCCGACCAGTTCAGCCAGGATGGTGGCGCCGCGCGCCTGCGCCTGTTCCAGCGTCTCCAGCACGAACATGGCCGAGCCTTCGCCCAGCACGATGCCGCGGCGGCCCTTGCTGAAGGGGCGGCAGGTATCCGGCGCCAGCACGCGCATGGCTTCCCATGCGAGCAGGGTGCCCAGGTTGAGGCAGGCCTCGGTGCCGCCGACCACGGCGGCGTCGACCAGGCCGGAGCGGATCATCATCGCCGCCTGCGCGAACGCGTGGTTGGACGAAGCGCAGGCGCTGGCCACCACGAAGGCCGGGCCGGTGATGCCGTGCGCCATGCTGATCTGGCTGGCCGGCGCGTTCATCATCATGCGGATGATGCCCAGCGGGTGCACGCGCGGCAGCTTGTCGGCGTAGATCCGGTGGTACTGGGTGTCGCGCGTCACTTCGCCGGCCGCGCCGCTGCCCACCACCACCGCCGTGCGCGCGGCGCGTTCGCCTTCGAACGACAGCCCGGACTGCACGATCGCCTCTTTCGCGGCGACCAGGGCGTACTGCGTGGACAGGTCGAGCTGGCTGAGCTTGGCTTCGTCGAAGTGCTGGCCCGGATCGAAACCCTTGACCTCGGCCACCACGCCGGCGGCGCGCACGCGTTCGGGATCCACGCGGGAAACAGGAGCGATGCCGCTGCGGCCCTCGGCCATGGCCTGCCAGACCGAGGGTGCGTCGTTGCCGAGCGCGCAGATCGCGCCCATGCCGGTGATGACGAGACGTTGCATGGAGGAGTTCAGTCGTTCTTCTTGGCGGCGAGCTGGCGCTCGATGGCTTCCACCAGCTGGCCCACGGTGCCGTTGTCGAAGTCCGTGTCCTCGTTGGGGAGGTTGATGCCGAAATGCTCTTCGATATCGAAGATCACTTCGATGGCGTCGAGCGAGGCGACGCCCAGGTCCTTCAGGGTGGACTCGGGCTTGATGGTGTCGATGTCGATCTTCGCCTGCTTGGCGATGATCTCGGTGGTTTCCTGCTGTACGTTGCTCATGGGTCGTATCCCTGGTCCGTGGCGTTCGCCGCTGGCCGCACCGCGCGGCCGACCCGGCAAGCCTGACCAAGCACGGGGTGCTTGTCCAGACGCGACGGTCCTGTAGTCGGTCGATTCTGCGCGGGTTCGCCTTTCGCCAATCTTTGGGGTGGCCGGGCCAGCCGGCGGCGGCAGGGTAAGCGGCGTGAAAGCCCCGTCGTCCATGCTGCACGGCCCGGCTTGCGGCATCATGCGCGCGGCGTCCGGGACGGCGGCGCCCCACTTGCGGAAACCTTGCGTGCGTTATCTCAACCAACTCGAACCGGATGGCCTGGTCGCGTCGTTCGCGGCGCATCCGCCGCTCGGCTTCCGGGTGCTGGAGGCGCAAGGCACGCCCGCCTTCGTGGCGCCGTTCGACCTGCTGACCACCACCGATGACGCACTGCGCCGCCGCGTGCTGAAGGCGCCCGGCTACCGCTGGTGGGGGCGCCTGCTGCGCTGGCGCACCGCCTTCGTCGGCACCACGGTGTCGGAGTACGCGCTGTTTCCGCGCGAAGCGGACCCCACGGTGCTGCCCGGCGCGCTGCGCCGCGAGCTCGGCGGCGGACAGCGCCTGCTGGTGGTGAAGGACATCCCGCAGGATTCGCCGCTGTGCGACGCGGCCAGCCGCGACTGGTGCGCGCGCTTCGCCGAAGCCTGCCGCGCCGAGGGCTATCTGCTGCTCGAGGGCCAGGCGCTGGCTTACGTGGCGATCGATTTCGCCGACGAGGAGGCGTATCTCGCGCGCCTGTCGTCTTCGCGCCGCAAGGACATCCGCCGCAAGCTGCGCAAGCGCGACGAAGTGGCGGTGGAGACGGTGGCCTGCGGCGATGCGCGCTTTGCCGACGATGCCACCGTCGATGCGTTCTATGCCTTGTACGAGAACGTCTACGCGCAAAGCGAAATCCATTTCGACAAGCTCAGCCGCGCGTTCTTCGCCACTGTGCTGCGCGATGCCGGCAACGGCGGCTTCGCCTTCGTCTACCGCCACCAGGGCGAGCTGATCGGCTGGAACCTGTGCTTCGTCGCCGACGGCAAGCTGATCGACAAATACGTGGGCTTCGCCTACCCGCAGGCGCGCGAGCGAAACCTGTACTTCACCAGCTGGTTCCACAACCTGGCCTGGGCGCGCGAGCGCGGCCTGAGCCACTACGTGGCGGGCTGGACCGATCCGCAGGTGAAGTCCTATCTTGGCGCCAGCTTCACCCTGACCCGCCACGCCATCTGGCTGCGCAATCCGCTGCTGCGCGCCGCGGCGCGCAAGCTGGGCCACCTGTTCGAAAGCGACAGCCAATGGGCGCCGACCCCGACCGATGCGCAGACCTGATTCCATGCGGCCCGGCCCGCTGATCCTGGACTTCGACGGCGCCGTCGGCCCGATCGAGGGCGCCACCACGCTGCCGCTGGGCGACTGGCAGGAAGCGATCCGCTTCGGCTGCACCCTGCGCACCTTCAACCGCCTGCGCCGCCATCTCGCTGAAACCGCTCCGGCCGAGCACGGCACGGTGCTGATGGGTTCGGGCGACTACCACCACCTGACCTGGCCGCTGGTCGAGCGCCAGCGCGCGCGCGGCCCGTTCCAGCTGGTGGTGTTCGACAACCATCCGGACAATATGCGCTTTCCCTGGGGCATCCATTGCGGTTCGTGGGTGCGCAAGGTGGCGATGCTGCCTTACGTCAACCACGTGCACGTGGTGGGCATCACCTCCGGCGACATCGGCGCGGCGCATGCCTGGGAGAACTACCTGCGGCCGCTGCGCGCGGGCAAGCTCAGCTACTGGTGCATGGATGTGGATGTGGCCTGGGCGGCGCGCCTGGGGCTGCAGCACGCGTTCCACCGTTTCGAGGATCCGGATGCGCTGACTTGCGCGTTCGTGGAGCAGTTGCGGCGGGCGCCGCAGGCGACTTATCTGTCGATCGATAAGGATGCTTTCAGCGTGGATACTGCGCGGACGAATTGGGACCAGGGCCGGCTGGAGGAGCACCATGCGATGGCGATTATTGAGGCTTTGCGCGGGCGCATTGTGGCCAGCGACATCAATGGCGAGGTGTCGGCTTATCGCTATCGCACTTGGTGGAAGCGCTTGCTCAGCGGGATGGATGGGCAGGAGCCCGTTCCGCAGAGTGAGTTGGATGCTTGGCAGCTGCAGCAGCGCGCGCTGAATTTTAGGTTGTTGGCGGCTATCGCCGATAGCGTGGCGTGAGGCTGCGCTTCTGGCTCGTCATCCCGGCGTAGGCCGGGATCCAGTTTCTGTATCGCTCGGTTGTCGCGGTGCCGCGATTTGGCCGCTTATGCAGCGGGCATTTCGGACGCCTGCCGGCGCCCGAGTCACTTTCTCTTTGCTGGCCCAAAGAGAAAGTAACCAAAGAGAGAATGGCCTGAGAGCCAAGGCTCGCGACGCGACTAGAAGGAGCGGTGGACGGCTGCGGTAACCTGATTAACCTGGGTCTACACGAAACGACAGTGCGTTTACGTAGCGGCTGCTTCAACGTGCCGTGGCGAAGAGGATGTTCAAGGACTGAGGCCAGCTTTTGTTCTTCGTTCCTGCCTACCTCACGCCATCACCCCTCTCCCCTCCGGGGAGAGGGCAGGGTGAGGGGCCGGGCGGAGCGCAACGTTAATTCTTGCCGTGGCGTAGGTTGGGGTGAGCCGCAGGCGAACCCCAACACCCGCACCTTCACGCGCCTCGCCACGTTGGGGTTCGCCTATGGCTCACCCCAACCTACGCCGTACGCTTACGCAACGAACAGGGCTAAGCCTAAAAGCTGGCCTCAATCACTGAATTTCCTCTCGGCAACGGCACGTTGAAGAAGCCGCTACGTAAACGCACTGTGGTTTCGTGTAGACCCAGGTTAATCAGGTTACCGCAGCCGCTCACTGCTCCTTCTAGTCGCGTCGCGAGCCTTTGCTCTGAGGCTATTTCTCTTTGGTTACTTTCTCTTTGAGCCAGCAAAGAGAAAGTGACTCGGGCGCCGGCAGGCGTCCGAAATGCCCGCTGCATAAGCGGCCAAATCGCGGCACCGCGACAACCGAGCGATACAGAAACTGGATCCCGGCCTACGCCGGGATGACGAGAAGGGGGCGCGACCTACTTCACCCCCTCCACATACCAATAAGTGCGCTTGCGCTTCCCCGTCCCCGGCGGCACAACCTTCTGCGTCCCCAGCGAAGAAGTATTGTTGCCGCCCACCAGTCCCAACTGGTTACCACCACCAATCAACACCGGCGTCAGCAACGTCCCACCCCCCGAAGTGGGCAACTGCACCAGCCCGAAGATCGGCGACGGCGGCATGCCGCCACCATCGAACTTCACGAAGCGGTTCGAGTTGAGCCCGCTGCCGTCGAGGAAACTGATCGCGTAGCCACGCGCAATACCCAGGTTCGGATAGCACATGTTCGGATTGTTGGTCGGATTCGCCGGCTGATTCGTGCCGAAGTAGGTATAGCCGGCCACCGTCAGCGGCGCATTCACCGCCTTCTCGCCCGCATTGGCCAGCGTGACGTAGAAACCGGGGCCGCTGCCGGTGTACAGCGTATTGGTGGCGTCGGTCAGGTTGCTCTCGGTGATGGTGGCCCAGGTGGGGGCCACGCTGTTGCCGGTGCTGGTGTCGCGCAGGCTGTAGAAACGGTTGATCACATTGGAGGCCGCGTTCGAAGCCAGCGGGTGTTCGCGGTCGCCGCTCGCTGCCACCACCGCGTCGTAGCTGCCGGTCGGCACCACGTCCGGCGGATAGAAGAACTTGCGTGCATTGGTGCCGGTGCCGCCGAGGCTGGCGAGTTTGGTCACGGTCCAGTTGGACGGCGAGGTGAGCGCATTCGGCTCCAGGTCCACGCGCCAGATATTGCCGCCGAGGTCGCCGGCGTACAGGCGCTCGATCTTGCCGTCGCCGTCGCGGTCGAGCAGGGTGATGTCGGACGGGATCGCATACGTCATGCCCGGCACCGCGGTGCAGGGGCTGGGCTGGCCGGTGCAGCTGGGGGCGGCGATCCATACCGGCGCGCCGGTGACCGCATCGAGCATGACGACGGCGCGGCCCATGCTGTCGGCGCTCTGCACGGGATCCACGTCCTCGGCGGTGTCGTAGCCGCCGCCCATGATCAGCACAGGGTTGGTATTGCCCTTGATGCGCGCGACCTTCGGCTGCGACCAGGTCATGCCGAGTTCCGGAATATCGGAGCTGGACTTCTTCCACAGGAAGCGCGGCGCGGTCGGCGTGCTCACGTCGAACGCATAGATGAAGCGGCCGCCGCGGCGCGCGGTGAGGTAGATGTAGGTGGTCGCGGGCGTGACGCTCTGGTTCTGGTACACCGTGGTGGTGCCGTCGAAGAAATAATCCTTCGGCTGCGCGGTGGCATCGGTGATGCCGGGCAGCTTGATCACGGGGCTGTTGTCGCGCTGGCGCTTCAGCTTGCCGAAGAACTCCGGCGCGATGAACGACCACAGCTCGCCGCCGGGCCGCACCGTGCCGATGCCGGTGGTCTGGTTGCCGTTGATCGCGCGGAAGTAGCCGTCGTTGGAACCGTAGAACACCACCACGCCGGTGCTGCCGCCGTAGTTGATGATGGCCGGACGCGAATGCAGCACGTCGCCGTGGATGGACGGGCGCACCGTCACCGCGCCGCCGGGGCCGGGTTCGGCCTCGTTGTTCGGGCTGGTGTTGTCGGCGCCGCGCACCCAGTTGATCAGGTTGGGCAGGTCGCTGGCGGTGGTGCCGAGCAGCGCCGCCGTGATGTTGCCGTTGCTGGTGTCGAACTTCGGCATCGCGGCGCCGGTAGGGCAGCTGCCGACGCCGTTGCAGGTGTAGACGGTGCGGCCGGTCTGCGAGGTGAGATAGTCCGCGCGCAGCATTTCGCCTACGCCGCCTTTCTCCACCACTTCGCCGTCCACCGCGTCGTAGGCCAGGGAGATGCCGGAAGGCTTGTTGATCCAGAAGCCGGTCGCCGGCCAGTTGCTCACCACGCTGCTGCCGGGGAAGGCCAGGGGGCCGTTGCGCGGCGTGCCGGCCTGCTGGTCCGAGGTCCAATAGCTCAACGCATTGGGCGAAATGAAGCCGGAGCCGTTGTTGCTGATCGCCGAGTTGCCGAGCGAATCCTCGGTGATCACGTTGTTGCCGCTGTCCAGGCCCAGCTGGTACTGCTTCAGATTGCCGACCCAGCGCGGCTGCGCGGTCGGGTCGGGGCGGAACACGCCGACGTAGACCTGGTTCAGCGATACGCCCTGGCTGTTCACGCTCACCGGCAGGCTGACCGAAGCAAACACGCTGTTGATCGACTGCACTTCGTTGAAGATCTGCAGCAGGTCGTTCACCAGCGCATTGAGCGCGTTCGGGTCGTTGATGTTCACCACGAAGGCCTTGCCGCCGCCGTGGCTGGACATGCTTTGCAGGAACTGCACGTAGTCCGGGTTGCTGCCGTCGGTGACGGCGATGGTGTAGGTGATGATGTTCTGCGGATTGGTGGAAGAGCCGCCGGACAGGTCGGTCTGGTACATGAACTGCGCCCACTCGTCGCCCCAGTTGGCCTGGTACTTGTTGTTCGGCGGCGGGATCACGATTTCGGTGGGATTGGACTGCCCGGTGGCCTGCTGCAGCGAGGACTGCGCGCTGGGCGAATTGCCGGCATCCTGCGGCTTGCCGTTCTTCACCGCATTGGCAATGTAGATGACGAAACTCTTCTGGCACACGCCGGAGAGCGGCGAATGGTAGGTGACGCCGGACAGGCCGGTCTTGCCGGCGAAGTACGCCCACATCTCTTCCATGCCGCCGCCGACGGCGGAGTTGTTGGAGTTGTCGGCCTGGCGGTCCAGCGCCTTGATGGTGGTCTGGAAATTCGCCACGCCCGTGGCGTCCATCAGCGGCAGCGCGCCCGGATCCCTGGCGCGGCCCACATTGGGAAAGCGGAACCAGCCGCCGTTGCTCGACGGATCGAACAGCATCAGGCCCATGTTGATCTTGCCCAGCAGCACCGGGTTGCTGCCGATCGCGGTCACGGCCTGGTACAGCGAGCACTGCTCGAAGCCGACATCCTTGCCGGCATTGTTGGCCGATACCACGCCTGCGGTCGGGCAGCTGAAATTCACTGAGCCGTTCCAGGCGCTGGCGTTGTCCAGCAGGATCAGCAGGTTCGGCGAACCGCCGTTCACCGGCGCGCCGGTGTACAAATCGATGTCCTCGCTCAAGGCCAGGCCCGGCACCGCCAGCAGGGCGGCGGCGCAGGCCAGCCGGCGCAGGCGGCGGCTCAAGGATGGGCGCGTGTGGAGCATGGCGGCGTCTCCGCGGAGGCTGCTGGGTGTGTTCATGGACAGGGGGTTCCGACGGGGACGCGTACCGACGCGCCCTGGTGCACGGTGACCGAGGTCGCGCTGTTGTTCGGATCGGTGACGGACGACTGGATTTCCCACTGCGTGTCCGAGCACAGCGAGAACGCGGCGGCGCCGCCGCTGGAGCCGACCACGAGGTCGCCGCTGCTGCTGGTGGGCGTGCGGCAGACGTCGCCCAGCGACAGGTCGCGGTTGAGCACCGGCTTGCTGTCCAGGCAGATCGGCGCGGCCACTTGCGCGGTGAAGTCGTTGTTGCCGTCGCCGGTGACGTCGATCGGCACCGAACTGGCGGGAATCGGATTGAGCGTGAAAGCCTGGTTCATCACCGCCTCCACGCCCTGCTGCGCCACCGAGCGGGCTTCCATGCGGTATTGCTGGTTCGACGCCACCTTGGTGTTGATCATGCTGGAGCTGGCCATGGAGATGGCGAACAGCAGGAAGATCACCAGGAACACCAGCGTCATCATCAAGGTGAAGCCGCGCTGGCGCCGCGATGGATGCGATGAAGGATGCATGCTCAGTTCTCCCGCACGCCGCCGACGTTCCACAGGCGCGCGACCGCGCTGTAGACGTGGCGCTTGTAAGCGTCGTTGTAGGGACCGTCCGGCGCCGCGCGGCCCAGGTCGTAGGTGCGCGTGTCGTTCCAGCCGGTCGTGGCATCGAGGTTGCGCGCCAGCACTGTCACGCGCACCGCGGTGACGTTGGCCCAGTTGGTGGTGGCATTGGTCCAGGCGTAGCCGCTGCTGCCGGTGCAGGTGGCGGAGTTGTCGATGGCGGGGTTGTCGACGTAGCAGTCGGGCGAGCCGTTGCCGTCGGTGTCCACGCCGTAGCTCAGGTGCACGTCCTGGATGCCGGCGACCAGCGAGGACACCTGGATCGAGCCGTTGACGAATTCCGCCACTTTCAGGGTCGGCATGCTGTCGCCGCCGCTGGCGCAGTTGTCGCAGGCCGCCAGGTAATAGCTGCGCACCACGTATTTGCGCAGTTCCGCCGGGCTGCCGCTGCTGCAGGTCTTGCCGAGCAGGGTGAAGTTGGCCGAACTCTTGTCGTAGACCAGCTGCTTGGTGTCGGTGGTGCAGCTCGATTGCTGCAGGTAGTACTCGGTACCGGACACCGCCGCCGAGACATTGCCGGAGGCGTAGTGCACGGTCAGCGCCTCGGTGCCGGTGCTCATGCTGGAAAAACACGCGGGCTTCGCGCCGCCGGCGGCCACGCCCGAAAGCGCCACCGGCACGGTGAGCGGCGAGGTGGTGTTGTCGAAGCCCATCGAGGCCTGCGTCGTATTGCAGGCGCCGGGCAGGTTGTACTGCAGCGTGGCGGGCAGGCCGGGGCGGCCGTAGAAGCCGGCCATTTCCACGTCGCGCACCATCGATTCCAGCGCGTAGCGGCCGTTCTCGACCTGCTCGCCGGTCTTGTTGAACTCGGCGCGCGCCTTGGAGGTGGCGACGTACAGCGAACCCAGCGCGGCCAGCATGGCCAGCCCGATGGTGACGCCGATCATCAGCTCGACCAGCGACAGGCCGCGCTGGCGATGGAGGGGCGGGATGGAAGAAGGCATGCGCATGGCGGCGGTCACGAGAGGCTGGCGATGCGGACTTGCACGCTGACGGCGCGGCGCAGGCTGTCGTCGCCGAATTTGTTCTGCCCGCAGGTCACGCCCGGCGCCGCGGTGGGCATCAGGCCCTGCCACACCACGGTGATGCGGTAGACGTTGTTGGTGGCGTCGATACGCTCGACGCAGCCGATCGCGCCGAGCATCGCGCCGACCTTGTTGCCGCCGGAGTTTTCGCCCGCGCCGAGCAGCGCATTGCGCCAGGCAGCGAGGTCGGCATTGGCGGTGGCCGCCTGCAGCGCGGTGGGCGAGGGCGTGCCGGTGGCGCAGGTGGGCGGCGCGGCGTAGCCGGAGCCGGTGGCCAGGCCGGTGGCGCCGTTGGAATAGCAGGCCGCCACCTGCCGGTTCGCGTTGAGGCGCGAGACCATGTCCTGCACCAGGGTCAGGGCCTGCACGCGCTGGTAGGACTCCATCTCGTTGCGGGTGGAGCGCGCCATCATCATCACCGTGCCCAGCAGGGCGACCGATGCGATCAGCATCGACACCAGCACCTCGATCAGCAGAATGCCGCGCTGGCGTTTCATGAGCAGGCTCCCTTGGTGGTCTGCACGCGCCCGGTGGCGCCCACCGCTACGCACAGCGGCTGCTGCCCCTGCGAGGTGACGGTGGGGTTGAGCGTGAACGACATGCCGGTGCCGGACATGCGCCCGTCGCCGCCGAAATTGAACGAGGTGTTGCCGCCGCCTTCGTTGATGCGCATGCCGTCCAGCGTGCCTTGCGCGCGGATGGTGCTGGCCGGGGTGACGGCGCTGGCGGTGCTCACCGTCCAGCCCTTGCTCCAGTCCGTGCCGTTGGCCACCACGTAGACGGTGCCGTTGCGCTTGATCGCCTCGCTGCGCGCCAGCACCACGGTGGAGGCCAGGTCCATGGTGGCGTTCTTCAGCCGCTGGCGCTGCAGGAACGGCGCCATCTGCGGCACGGCGAGCACGGTCAGCACCAGTAGCACCGAGACGGTGACCATCAGCTCCACGGCGGTGAAACCCCTGGCGTATGCGCGGCGCATGGCTATCGCTTCCAGCAGGTGGTGGAGGTGCCCGAGGCGGTCTTGCTGCCGTTGCTGCCGAGCTTGAGCGTGCCGCAGCCGCTGTCGCGGGTCTGGTTGCCGATCGGGGTGGCGGTGATGGTGTAGCTCGGCGGCGGGCCGGAACTGGTGGCCACCGCGATGGTGTAGTTCGGCGAGACCGTATCCGGCAGCGCGCCGTAGCCGAGCAGCGCATTGCTGGTGGTGTACTGGCGGCTGTCGATCATGTAGCGCTCCTGCGCGCTGGACATGTCGAGCATGACGGCCTCGGCCGCCGCGCGGTTGGCGCGCAGCATGTAGCGGTAATAACTGGGGATGGCCAGCGCCGCGAGGATGGCGATCACCGCCACCACCACCATCAGCTCGATCAGGGTGAAGCCCTGCGCCGCACGGCACCGCGCGGGCGTGCCGGGCGGCGTGGCGGTGAATGGCGAGATGGGCGCGACCATGTGAAAGCTCCCCCATGAGTTCACTTGGTCATTCCGCGGCGCGGCCTTAATGCGAAAATCCGCCGGCAGTGCTGGGAATGGCAAGTGGAGCGTAGGTATCGGGAATATCCAATGTCAATTTGCCGCACGGCCGTTTTCCTATAATCGCGGCCCTAGGCCATCAGGTGTAACAGCCGGTTATCACCCTGGATGGCGGGGAAATCATATGCATCGGGCGTGCCGGGGAAAGTCAGGCGCAAGCCGGGCGGACGAAAACACGAAAAATCGCCTTCCGGCCGATTTTCCACGAGATAACGGCATTGATTTTCGTTAATCGATCGGGCGTCTCTATATCTTTCGGTCTATGCTTTTTGCGGTTATTTAAAGCGGCCCGACCAAAAAGGTCTTTTGCGCCCCATTTGGTCACCCGCCGGCGCATTGGCCTATGCATTCGGTGCGGGCGTCGTCGTAAGGATCCGCTAAGCAAATTGGGTTACCAAGACGGCCAGCTGGCCGTCCGTGGGTACAGGCGCTCTGCGCCTCACGGCAGCCATGGCAAAGCGTTGCCGGCAGCGTCGAGCTTCACGGCCGCAGGGGGATGGCGCGAACCGGTCTCGAGAGAGGGCGATCGATCGTTCGTTGAACCTAGACCAGGGAGACCATCATGTTCCTCAAGCAGACCGGCGCCGCGGGCGCCGCGTTGTGTATCGCCGTGGGCGCGTCGTGCATGGCAGGCGCGCATGCCCAGGATTCCTCTGCCGTAGAAGTGACGCCGGCCGCGCAGCACGACACGCTGCATTCGCTGCGCGGGGTGATGCCGCGCCCCGATGACTTTTCCAAGAGCCCGCGCGAGCACGCGGCGCGTCCCTTGCCGTGGATCGACGGCCCCGGCTCGCCGCCCGACGGCGCCGTGCAGGGCAGCGCCACCGGCGCCGCGCCGACGGCCGGCAGCGGCGTGGACGGCGTGGGCCAGGGCTTCAGCGGGCCGCAGGGCAGCTTCACGGTGGACAGCGCGCCGCCGGATACCAACGGCGCGGTGGGCGCCACCCAGTACGTGCAACTGGTGAACACCGGCTTCGCGGTGTTCGACAAGGCGAGCAAGCAGGTGGTGTACGGGCCGGTGCAGACCAACACCTTGTGGTCCGGCTTCGGCGGCCCCTGCGAGACCGACAACGACGGCGACGGCGTGGTGGTGTACGACAAGGCCGCCGGCCGCTGGATCATCACGCAGTTCGCCGTGACCGCGGCGCCGTACTACCAGTGCGTGGCGGTTTCGGCCACCAGCGATGCCACCGGTGCGTATTACCGCTACGCGTTCAACTACGGCAGCGTGTTTCCCGATTATCCGAAGCTGGGCGTATGGCCGGACGCCTACTACATCACCTTCAACATGTTCAGCGGCAACAGCTTCTCCGGCGCCAGGCTATGCGCCTACGACCGCAACGCGATGCTGAGCGGACAGGCCGCGACGCAGCAGTGCTTCCAGCTTTCCAGCAGCTACGGCAGCGTGCTGCCGGCGGACCTGGACGGCGCCACCGCGCCGCCGGCGGGCGCGCCGAATTACCTGATGAACTTCGGCACCAACAAACTCAATCTGTGGAAGTTCCACGTCGACTGGAGCAACAGCGCCAACAGCACGCTGAGCGGGCCGACCGCCATCCCGGTCGCCACGTTCTCGGCGGCGTGCAGCGGCGGCACCTGCATTCCGCAGTCGGGTACGAAGCAGAAGCTGGACTCGCTGGCGGATCGCCTGATGTTCCGCCTGGCTTACCGCCGTTTCGCCGACCACGAATCGCTGGTGGTCAGCCATTCGGTGAAGGTCGGCACCAGCAAGCAGAACCCGTATACCGGCGTGCGCTGGTATGAAGTCCGCAGTCCCGGCGGTACCCCGGTGGTGTACCAGCAATCGACCTATTCGCCGGATACCACCTATCGCTGGCTCGGTTCGGTGGCGATGGACAAGCAGGGCAATATGGCGCTCGGCTACAGCGCGTCGAGCAGCACCATCCATCCGGCCATCCGCTACACCGGCCGCCTGGCCACCGATGCGCTCAACACCATGCAGGCCGAGGCGAGCATCGTCGAGGGCACCGGTTCGCAGAGCGGCAATAACTTGTCGCGCTGGGGCGACTACAGCGCGATGACGGTGGACCCGGTGGACGACTGCACGTTCTGGTACACCAACGAGTATCTGAAGACGACCGGCTCGTTCAACTGGAGCACGCGGCTGGCGTCGTTCAAGTTCCCGTCCTGCCAGTAAGCCTGGTGTCCGTTGCGCCACGCAAAACCCCGCTTGTGCAAGCGGGGTTTTGTTTTGCCTTCAGCCGCGCAGCGTGCGCCGCAGCGTGTCGACGATGCGCGCGAACTCGTCGCCGCGCAGCCACGGGCTGTTGCCGATGGTGAGCGAGCGCGCGGCGAAGTCGCGCGCGTTGGGCAGCTCGGTGGCCGGCACGATGTCGCGCAGGTAGCCGTAGTCGGGCAGAGCGTGGATGAACAGGCGGCTGACGCCCAGGCCCGCGGTCCACAACGTGCCGAGCGCGGCGTCGCGCGCGGCGGCGGTGGGCAGGGTGAGCAGCAGGAAGGGCCATGCGCCCTGCGTGCCCGGTGCATCGTCGAACACGGTGACGCCGGGCAGCGCGCGCAAGGCGTCCAGACGCGACAGCGCCTGCTTGCGCGTGAAATCGAGAAAGGCGGGCAGGCGGGCGAATGCGGCGGTGCCCACGCCCTGGCGCCAGCGGCCGAGCGGATGCAGCGGAATATCGGGGCCGAAATCGTCGCCCACCGCGGCCACGGGATCGCCTTCGGCCAGCGCCTCGCGCAGCGGCTTGCCGTACACCGCGTAGAGCAGCGAGGGGCGATAGGCGACCGCATAGCCAAGCAGTTCCGCCGCGCGCTGCAGGCTCCAGCGCAGGCTGGAACGGATCACCTCGCGGCGGCTCGCCATGAAGGCCTCGCGCAGTACCGCATCGCGCGCGATCAGCACGCCGCCTTCGTACAGCGTGAGTCCCTTGCCCACCGCCAGGCTGAAGAAGCCCGCGTCGCCCTGCAGGCCCACGCTGGCGCCGCCGCTGCGGGCGCCCAGCGCCTGCGCGGCGTCTTCCAGCACATAGGCGCCGCAGCCGCGCGCGATCGCCATGGCGGCCGGCACGTCGACCACGCGGCCGGCCAGGTGGGTCGGCACGATGGCCAGGGTGCGCGGGCCGCACAGCGCGCGCAGCTGCGCGGCGTCCATGTCGATGCTGCCGGGGGCGAGATCGCACAGCTTGAGTTTCAGCCCCGCGCGATGGATGGCCAGCGCGACCAGCGGGCAAGTCCAGGCCGGCACCACCACTTCGTCGCGCTGCGGGCGCAGGCGGTGCATGGCATGCAAGGCCACCACCATGGCGGCGGTGCCGGAGCATTCGAGTTGCGGCTGCGCCACGCCGAGCCAGCCGGCCAGCTGCGCGGCGAAGCGTGCGCGGCGCGGCAGCAGGTCCGGCAGGCGCAGCGGCAGGCCGGCAGTGGGCGGCAGCTCGCGGCGCATGCGGCTCAGTCTCCGGCGGCAACGCCGAGCGCGCCCTTGGCCTCGGTGGGCGCATCGCCTTCGGGATGCGCGCCGCTCTCGGCCAAGGCGAGGCAGACGATGCCGGCCACGATCACCAGCGCGCCGATCGCGCGCGCCCAGGTCAGCGGCTCGTTGAACAGCCAGATCGAAAACAGCATCACGCTGACCACTTCCAGATGGGTCACCGCGAAGGCCGGGCCGATCGGCGCGTGCTTGAGCAGGGTCATCCAGGTGAAGAAGTTGCCGACGTAGCCGACCACCGCCAGGTAGATCCACGGATGGCCGAACACGCGCACGATCCAGGCCCAGTTGGCCTCGGGCGGAAACGCGTGGTTGCCGGCGTACTTGAAGGCCAGTTGCACCACGGTGTCGAACGCCACCAGGATCAGGAAGCCGAAGAAATAGAAGCGCCCCAGGCGCTGCGGCGTCGATGCCATGCGCTCAGCCTCCACCGGCGATCCCCACGATGCAGACGCCGGCGGTGACCAGCAGGATGCCGGTGACGCGCAGCGGGGTGAGCTTCTCGCGGAACAGGATGCGTCCGGCGATCATGATCACCACGATGTTGATGGAACCGAGCAGCACGCCCTCGGACAGATCGACCAGCGAGAGGAAGGCGATCCACACCAGGAACTCGGCCACGTAGGAGCCGATGCCGATCCAGATCCACGGCCGCGCGGCCATGTAGCGCCAGCGCGCCAGGCCGTCGCCCGCGTTGGGGTCGCCGGCGGCGGCCTTGAAGGACAGCTGGCCCACCGTGTCCAGGGTGACGTTGAGCAGCCACAGCGTGACGGCGAGCGGGCTCATCGGCGCGCTCAGGCCGCGGCGCGCGCGGCGGCTGCGGCAGCCGGGTCGGCGATGCGGCCGAAGAAATCGGCGGAGCGGTCGATCAGCAGGCGCCGTTCGCGGTCGATGGTGATCATGTGATAGCTGTCTTCCAGCAGCAGCATCTCCACCGGACCGGACACCCCGCGCTCGACCAGGTGCGCATTCCCGACGCTGGCGATGTCGTCCTCGGTGGCGTGCGCGATCAGGCAGGGCGCGGTGACCTTGGGCAGGTCGCGCTTCACCACCGCGGCCATCTTGTACATCTCGGCCAGCGACGGCCACGGGTTGCCGGGCAGGCCGGCCGCGGCGCTGTCGCCGCCGAGCATCAGCGAGCTGATCTGGGCGCGGATGCGCTCGTCGCGCAGGCCGTAGGGTTCTTCCTCCTGCACCATCCACTTGCGGCCGATGCCCAGGCGGGTCACCAGCGGCAGCAGGAAGGAAAACTTGCCGTACCACGGCGTGGCCCAGCCGTCGTAGCGGAAGGTGGCGCCGTACACGCCCACGCCCTTGACCAGGTCGGGGCGGTCGGCGGCGAGCTTGAGCGCCAGCACGGCGCCCATCGACAGGCCGGCCACGAACAGGTGATCGAGCTGGCTGGCGTAGCGCTCGGCGGCGGTCTTTACGCTCTCGTACCAGTCGTGCCAGCTGGTGGCGAGCAGGTCATCGGCGTCGCCGCAGTGCCCGGCCAGCTGCATGCCGTAGACGTCGAAGCCGGCGCGGTTCAGGCCCTTGCCGACCAGGCGCATTTCGGCCGGGGTGCCGGTGAGGCCGTGGATCAGCATGACGCCGGCGCGCCCGCCTTCGAAGCGGAATTCGACGTTCTGGATCACGGCTGGGAGCCCAGGCTGGGAGAGGTTTGAAGCGTAACGGCTGGGCGCATGATTTCGCGAGAAAGGCTGAGACTGACCGTGCCAGTCTGGCCGGGGGCTCTTTCTAAAAACTTTCGACCTGCTTGCGGATCCAGGACTTAGCGCCGCCGGATCGTGCGCCTCAGCGCCCGTTGAAGCGGCTGACGCCGATCGACAGGCCGATGCTGCCGGTGGGGTGCGAGCAGTCGCCGGTGCGCTGGGTGATGTTCACCGCGCCGCTGTTGTAGGTGCCGGAGCCCCAGTGATTGCCGGTGACCACGCCCATGCCCACGCTGCCGTGCACCTGGGGCTGGTTGTAGGTGGCGTCGTCGCAGTGCGGGCGGCTGGCCTCGGCTTCGGCCTCGTCCTGGGCGGCGGTGCGGCCGCTGGTGTCGCCGTAGTAGACGCCGGGGGCGGGACGATTGGCGTTGGCGCTGGGGCGGGTGTTGACCGGGTCCATCGCCGGCGGGGCATCGCCGGGCCGGGCCGGCGCGGCGGCCGTGCTGGCGCTGGCCGGGACGCTGCCCGGCGGGAGCTTGAGGTTGAGGCTGCCGGCGGTCTGCGCCTGGGCGGCGGCGACGAGCAGGGCGGTGGCGAGCGCGATGGGGATGAGCTTGGTGTTCATGGGGTGGCTCCGGGGGCGCTGCCGATAACGGTTGGGGCGGGAGAAGCGTGCACAACGGGGTTGGATGGCCGGACATGCGGCGAAGTTCCAGTTCGAAATTCTTCTCCCTTCCGGGCGACCCGAAGGTAGTCCCTGTGGGAGAGAAGATGCCGGCAGGTAGATGAGGGGCCAATCTTGCGATCCCGTTGATACGGAAGCGAAGAAAAGCTGTTGAGCTTGAGAAGACCCTCAGCTCACGTCTCCGCCCGGCCCCTCACCCCGGCCCTCTCCCCGGAGGGGAGAGGGGGAAGAGCGGGTTACGGCACTTCGGCGGTCCACTCATGCTTGTGGAACTTGTTCGCCGCCAGTTCGCGCGCGCGAGCCAGCTCGTCCGGCGTCAGCGCCCCGTCGCGCAGGCCGTGCAAACGCCGGAACGTGTCGATCATCCGCTGGATCACCGCCTCGCGCGGCAGGCCGGTCTGGCTGCGCAGCGGGTCGACGCGCTTGGCGGCGCTGGCGGTGCCCTTGTCCGAAAGTTTCTCGCGGCCGATGCGCAGCACGTCCAGCATCTTGGCCGCGTCGATGTCGTAGGCCATGGTCACGTGGTGCAGCACCGCGCCGGCATGGCGCATCTGCGCGGCGCCGCCGATCTTGCCGGCGGCGGAGGCGATGTCGTTGAGCGGCAGGTACCAGGCTTCGATGCCCAGTTCGCGCAGCGCCGCGATCACCCACGCATCCATCAGCGCGTACGACTCCTGGAACGACAGGCCTTCGACCAGGCCCAGCGGCGCATAGATGGAATAGGTGATGGTGTTGCCCGGCTCGATGAACATCGCGCCGCCGCCGCTGATCCGCCGCACCACTTCGATGCCGTGGCGGCGCGCGCCGTCCAGGTCCACTTCGTTGCGCAGCGACTGGAAGCGGCCGATCACCACCGCGGGCGACGCCCATTCCCATATGCGCAGGGTCGGCGCGCGGCGGCCGGCGGCGACTTCGTCGGTCAGCACCTGGTCCAGCGCCATGTGCAGCGCAGGGGGCTGCGGGTCCTGGTGGATCAGCTCCCAGCCGTGCGCGCTCCACTCGCTGCGGCTCATGCCTGCGCGCCCTCGTGCAGGGCGCGGCGCACCGCCACGGCGATGGCCTCGGGCGAGATGCCGTACATCAGCACGTCGGCGCTCAGCGCGCTCTGGATGGCGAAGGCCAGGGTGGCTTCGTCGGCGCTGGCGCTGCGGCCTTCCAGCGCGGCGTTGATGTCGCGCAGCGCGCGGTCCGGCTCCAGGAAGAAATCGCCGCTGACCTGCACGCGGCACAGGCGCCCGGCGTGGACGTCCAGATCCACCACCACCAGCTTGCCGCCGGGCATCTTGTATTCGCCGTGCATGTGCAGCCTCCGGCAGACCGCCGCCCCGGCGCACCGGGGCGGCGCGATGGATCAGCCCGTGGTTTCGATCCGCTCCACGCGGCGCAGGCCGCGCGGCAGCACGCCGCCGCGGCTGGCGCGGTTGCCGCCGAACTCCACCAGGTCGGACCAGCGCAGGGTGAGCTTGCGCTGGCCGGCATACAGCGTGACCTCGCCCTTGCCTTCGGTCACCACCGCCACGCCGGCGACGCGCTCGTCGCCCGAGCTGAGCTTGCTCTTGGGAATCTCGATCAGCTTGTTGCCCTTGCCCTTGTCCAGCTCCGGCAGCTCGGCCACCGAGAACATCAGCAGATGGCCTTCGGTGGTGACCACCACCAGGCGGTCGCGCGAAGGATCGGGACTGACCTGCGGCGGCAGCACGCGCGCGCCGTCGCCCAGGGTGAGCATCTGCTTGCCGGCCTTGTTGCGGCCGGTGAGCGCCTCGAAGCGGGTGACGAAGCCGTAGCCGAAGTCGGTGGCCAGGATCAGGCGCGTGTCGTTGTCGCCCGCGCACAGCGCGTCGAAGCTGGCGCCGGCCGGCGGGCTGAAGCGGCCGGTCAGCGGCTCGCCGTTGCCGCGCGCGGAAGGCAGCGTGTGCGCCGCCGTGGAATAGCTGCGGCCGGTGGAGTCGATCACCGCGATCTGCTGCGTGGTGCGCGCCTTCACCGCGGCGAGCAGGCTGTCGCCCTCGCGGTAGGAGAGGCCCTCGGCGTCCACGTCGTGGCCCTTGCCGGCGCGGATCCAGCCCTTCTGGCTGAGCACCACGGTGACCGGCTCGCTCGCCACCAGGGCGCTTTCGTCCAGCGCCTGCGCGGCTTCGCGCCTGACCAGCGGCGAGCGGCGCTCGTCGCCGAACTTGGCGGCGTCGGTGCGCAGTTCTTCCTTGATCAGGCCTTTGAGCTTGGCCGGCGACTTCAGCAGCACGTTGATGCGGGCGCGTTCTTCTTCCAGCTGGTCGCGCTCGGCATTGATCTTCATTTCCTCGAGGCGGGCCAGCTGGCGCAGCTTCGTTTCGAGGATGTAGTCGGTCTGTTCTTCGCTGAGCTTGAAGCGGGCCATCAGCACCGGCTTGGGCTCGTCTTCGGTGCGGACGATGCGGATCACCTCGTCCAGGTTGAGGTAGGCGATGCGCAGGCCTTCCAACAGATGCAGGCGGCGCTCCACCTTGGCCAGGCGGTGCTCCAGGCGGCGCGTCACGGTGGCGGTGCGGAAGCTCAGCCACTCGGTGAGGATGCGCTTGAGGTCCTTCACCTGCGGACGGCCGTCCAGGCCGATCATGTTGAGATTGACGCGGTAGCTCTTTTCCAGATCGGTGGTGGCGAACAGGTGCTGCATCACCTCGTCCGGATCGATGCGGTTGGAGCGCGGCACCACCACCAGGCGGATCGGGTTCTCGTGGTCGGACTCGTCGCGCAGGTCCTCGATCATCGGCAGCTTCTTCGCGCGCATCTGCGCGGCGATCTGCTCCAGCACCTTCGAAGGGCTGACCTGGTGCGGCAGCGCGGTGATCACGATGTTGCTGTCTTCGCGCTGGTACACGGCACGCGCGCGCAGCGAGCCGGTGCCGCTCTGGTAGATCGCGAGCAGTTCGTTGCGCGGGGTGATGATCTCCGCTTCGGTCGGATAGTCCGGACCCTGGATGTGCTCGCACAGGTCGGCCACCGTGGCGTCCGGATCGTCGAGCAGGCGGATGCAGGCGCTGACCACTTCGCGCAGGTTGTGCGGCGGGATGTCGGTGGCCATGCCCACGGCGATGCCCATCGAGCCGTTGAGCAGCACGTGCGGCACGCGCGCCGGCAGCCAGCTGGGTTCTTCCAGGGTGCCGTCGAAGTTGGCCACCCAGTCCACCGTGCCCTGGCCCAGCTCGCCCAGCAGCGCCTCGGCGATGGGGCTGAGCTTGGATTCGGTGTAGCGCATCGCCGCGAAGCTCTTCGGGTCGTCGGGCGAGCCGAAGTTGCCCTGGCCGTCGACCAGCGGATAGCGGTACGAGAACGGCTGCGCCATCAGCACCATGGCTTCGTAGCAGGAGCTGTCGCCGTGCGGATGGAATTTGCCGATGACGTCGCCGATGGTGCGCGCGGATTTCTTCGGCTTGGAGGTGGCCGAGAGGCCGAGTTCGCTCATCGCGTAGACGATGCGGCGCTGGACTGGCTTCAGGCCGTCGCCGACGAAGGGGAGGGCGCGGTCCAGGACCACGTACATGGAGTAGTCGAGGTAGGCGCGCTCGGCGTATTCCTTGAGTGGGATTTGTTCGAAGTTGGCTTGCAGGTTCATTTAGTTATGGGGGGGCGAGGTGGCGCGCGGGGCGCGCGGGTAGGCTCGGGATGGTGCCAGATTGGGCGTTTGGCGTCATTTCCATGTTGGTCATCCTGGCGGAGGCCTCCCTACTCGTCATCCCGGCGTAGGCCGGGATCCAGTGGCGGTATCGTCTGGTTTTCGCGGTGACGCGAATGGGCCGCTTATGCAGCGGGCATTCCGGACGCCTGCCGGCGCCCGGGTCACTTTCTCTTTGCTGGCCCAAAGAGAAAGTAACCAAAGAGAGAATGGCCTAAGAGCCACTGCTCGCGACGCGACTAGAAGGAGCAGTGAGAGGCTGCGGTAACCTGATTAACCTGGGTCTACACGAAACCACAGTGCGTTTACGTAACGGCTGCTTCAACGTGCCGTTGCCGAGAGGATGTTCAAGAATCGAGGCCAGCTTTTGCTCTTCGTTCCTGTATGCGACACCACCCCACTTCTCCCTCTCCCCTCCGGGGAGAGGGCAGGGTGAGGGGGCGGGCGGGGCGCAACGTTAAATCTTGCCGTGGCGTAGGTTGGGTGAGCCGCAGGCGAACCCCAACGTGGCGAGGCGGTGGGTTACTGCCGCTGCACTTCGATCCCCAGCTTCTCCAGCTGCTTCTGCAGGCTGTCGGGGCCGGCGAGGTGGCCTGCGCCTACGGCAACAAACGTCACGCCGGGCTGCTTCATCCGTTCCGCGATGTTTTTTGCCCAGGCCTCGTTGCGCTTCACCAGCATGCGGTCGTACAGCTCGGGGGAGCCTTTGCGCAGGTCTTCGTCTTCGATGCGGGCGATTTCGTCGGTGTCGCCGCGGCGCCAGGCGTCGATCAGGTCGCGGAGGCGGGCGGGGCCTTGGGCTACTTCGTCGAGGCTTTGGCGGAGGAAGGAGAGCTGGAGGGGTTCGGGCATGTCGGCGAGCATGCGCAGCTGCTGCTCGGCGGTTTCCAGGCCTTCGACGGGTTTGTTGGCTTTTTCCATCAGGGCGCGCAGGGTCTTGTCGACGCCCTGGGCGGGGTCCATGCCGGCGCGGACCAGCGGGCCGACGGCCAGGGAGACGGCGGCGAGCCAGGGGCGCATGGCCTGGAGGGTGGCGGCGCCACCGGGGAGCTGGGCCTCTTCGGCGGCGCGTTCCAGGCGGCGGCGGTCGCGTTCGGACAGCTTGCTGGACAGCGGATGCGCGGGGTCGAGGCCGTACTTCATCACCAGCGCCTGCATGTTGGCGGGGTTGTCGTCGGTCAGTTCGATCACCAGCCGGCTGCTGGCGTCCAGGGCCTGGTCCAGCT
This sequence comes from Dyella sp. SG562, assembly GCF_011759495.1. Classification (NCBI taxonomy): domain Bacteria; kingdom Pseudomonadati; phylum Pseudomonadota; class Gammaproteobacteria; order Lysobacterales; family Rhodanobacteraceae; genus Dyella; species Dyella sp. SG562. The sequence goes on along the minus strand of NZ_JAAOYS010000014.1, from coordinate 32,851 downwards.
GCCTCGACGACCAGTTGGCATCGGACGGCAGCAGGTGCACGGTGCCGAACAGGTAGACGGTGGCCTGGTCCTTCTTCGCCACCCACAGGCCGGGGTTGGCGAAGGCGGGAGCGGCGAGCAGCAGGCACAGCGCGAACAGGACGCGGATACGGCGGAACGGCTTCAACGGCAACTCCAGGTGGGACGGCGGGCGGGTGTCAGTGCGCGGCCTGGCCGGCTTCGACGTCGTGCAGGAAGCGGGTAAGGCCGTCGAAGTAGGTGCGCTGGTCATCGTACATCGCCATATGGCTGCCCTTGGGGCACAGCAGGAAACGGCCCTGCGGCAGCTTCTTCGCCATCGCGGCCATGTAGGCGGGGTCCATGGTGTCGTACTGCGCGCCGATCACCAGGGTGGGCACGCGGATCCGGTGCAGGTCCTTGCTGCGGTCCCAGTGCTCCAGGCGGCCGCTGGCGCCCAGCTCGCTGGGGCCCTGCATCAGCGTGTAGACGCGCTCGTTCAGATGCGCGAAGGCGCGCTGCACCGGGTCCGGCCATTGCGCCTCGGGCATGCGCAGCACGTGCTGCTCGTAATGCATGGGGGTGAGGATCTGCATGTAGCGCGGGTCGGCGGTGCGGCCGCTGGCTTCGAGCTGCTTGGCCTCGGCCAGCAGCTTGGGATCCATCGCCGGCTCCAGCACTTTTTTCGCGTACGCGTTATAGGCGGGAATCGAATCCACCATGTTGGAAATCACCAGGCACTTCAGGTGCTGCTGGTATTTCAGCGCGTACTCCATGGCCAGGATGCCGCCCCAGGAATGACCGAGCAGGCAGAAGTTGTCCTGATCCAGGTGCAGCGCCTGGCGCACCTGCTCCACTTCCTCGACGAAGCGCTCGGTGGTCCACAGCGAGTCGTCCTTGGGCTGGTCGCTGTAGGCCGAGCCGAGCTGGTCGTAGTAGTAGTACTCGACGCCGGCGGCGGGCAGGAAGCTGTCGAAGGCTTCGAAGTATTCGTGGGTGGCGCCGGGGCCGCCGTGCAGCAGCAACAGCTTCAGCTTCGGGTTGTTGCCCACGCGCTTGGTCCACACGCGGAACTTGCCCTTCGGGGTGTCGATCACGATGGTCTTGACGCCGCCGCTGAGCACGTCGTCACGGCCGCTGTTGTCGAAATAGCTGGCGGGGTTGCGTTGGGCGGGCTCGTCGGCGGCGTGCGCGGCGCACAGGCACAGCAGGGCGGCCAGGGTGGCAAGCAGGCGTTTCATCGCGACTCCCCTCATCGACGGCGCTTGGAATGCGGCACTATCCCGCGCCCGTTGCACGGCGGCAAGCCGCGGGATTCAGCGCGGCACGCGGTAGCCGCCGGGCACGCCCTCGGGACTGAGCGTGAGCTGCCACAGCTGGTCGCGCCGGCTGCGGAACACGGCCGCCGACACCGACAGGTAGAACTGCCACATGCGGCGGAAGCGGTCGTCGTAGTTGCCGGCCAGGCGCGGCCAGGCCGCGTCGAAGTTGGCGCGCCAGGCGTCCAGGGTGCGGGCGTAGTCGGCGCCGAAGTTGTGCCAGTCCTCCACCACGAACAGGTCCTGCAGCGCCTCGGCCACCTGCTGCGCGGAGGGGATCATCGAGTTGGGAAAGATGTATTTCTCGATCCACGGGTCCGGCCGCGAGGGCGCGCCGTTGCTGCCGATCGAGTGCAGCACGAACAGGCCTTCGGTCTTGAGGCAGCGGCGCGCCACTTCGAAATAGGTGCGGTAGTTGAGCGCGCCGACGTGCTCGAACATGCCGATCGAGAACACCGCGTCGAAGGGCTCGTCCAGTTCGCGGTAGTCCTGCAGGCGGATCTCCACCGGCAGCCCGGCGCACAGCTCGCGCGCGAACTCGGCCTGCTCCTGCGAGACGGTGACGCCCACGCCCGCCACGCCGTAGCGCTCGGCCGCGAACTTCAGCGCCTCGCCCCAGCCGCAGCCGATGTCCAATACGCGCTGGCCCGGCTGCAGGCGCAGCTTGCGGCAGACCAGGTCGAGCTTGGCGGCCTGGGCGTCGTCGAGGTTGTCTGCCTCGGCCCAGTAGCCGCAGGAATACACCAGCCGCTTGCCCAGCATGGCCTGGAAGAGGTCGTTGCCCAGGTCGTAGTGGACGCGGCCGATCTCGTAGGCATGCTCGCCGCGCTGCAGGTTGATGAAGCGGGCTTTGAGGTGCGCCAGCAGCGTGTCCAGCGTCTTCAGTTCCTGGTCCACGTGCGAGCGCAGCAGGCGGGTGAACATGCCGGGCAGGTCTTCGGCATCCCACCAGCCGTCCATATAGGCCTCGCCCAGGCCGAGCGAGCCGTGGGCGAACACGCGGGCGTAGAGGCCATCGTCGTGCACGCGCAGGTCGGTGGGAGCGCCGCCGTCGAGATGGATGCCGGCGTGTTCCAGCAGGGTGACGGCGCGTTGCTTCAGCGAATCCCGGCTCATGCTTGCCCCTGAATGGTGTGGATGTCGATCAGTGTCTGCCGAGCACTCGAAGCCTGCCGCCAGCGATGCATAGATCATGTCGACGCGGGCGTGGCCGGCCTCTCCTCAGGCGCGCAGCAGCAGGCGGGTAAGGGCGATCCCGGCGACGGTCATCGCGATCGAACCCGCCAGGTGGAAAGCGACGTGGCCGGCGAACCACAGATATTGCTGGCGCAGCAGCAGGGTGGTCGCCTCGGCCGAGAACGTGGAGAAGGTGGTCAGGCCGCCGAGGAAGCCGGTGGCGACGAACAGGCGCAGCTCCGGCGGCAGGGTCTGGTAGTGGTCGAACACGCCCAGCACGCAGCCCATCAGCAGGCCGCCGACCAGGTTGGCGGCGAGCGTGCCCAGCGGCACGGTGGGAAACAGAGGGTTCAACAGCACGCCCAGCACCCAGCGCAACCAGCAGCCCAATGCGCCGCCGACGCCAACGACCAGGAATCCGGAATAGCTCACTTGCCAAGTCTCCTAAAGGGATCAGGCCCACCCCTCTGGAACCAGGCACGCGCCTGCGCCCCGGCGCGGGCCGGTGTGCAGGCATCATCAGCGCCGGGTCCGAAGCGAATGCAGCGGGCGGCGGCGCGGTTCGTCCGTATCGGCACGGAACGGGAGGCATGCCATCTCCCTTGGGTTGGGCATGCTAGCCGAAGGTGTCGGCATGGCGCCAACCCCGAGCTGACGAGTGGACCATGCGGCCCGGATGGCGCGCCCCTATACTCGCAAGCCTCGCATCCCCCTCCCGTTGCACGCCATGAATGCCACTCCCCGCGCCGTGCAGCGCAGCCTGCCGGTGCTGCTCGCGGGCCTGTCGATGATCGGCCCGTTTTCCATCGATGCGGTGTTCCCCGCGTTCCCGCTGATCGGGGCGCAGTTCGGCGTGGACAACGCGCAGCTGCAGCAGCTGATCAGCGTGTATCTGCTCACCTACGCGGCGATGAGCCTGTTCCACGGCGCGCTGTCGGACGCGGTGGGCCGCAAGCCGGTGCTGGTGGCCGGCATCGCGGTGTACGCGCTGGCTTCGGCGGGCGCGGCGCTGGCCACGTCGTTTCCGATGCTGCTGGCTTGCCGCGGCCTGCAAGGCATGTGCGCGGGCGCCGGCCTGGTGGTGGGGCGCGCGATCGTGCGCGACTGCTACGAAGGCGCGGCGGCGCAGCAGCTGATGTCGCGGGTGATGATGATCTTCAGCATCGCGCCGGTGGTCGCGCCGATGGTGGGCGCGCAGATTCTTTATTTCGGCAGCTGGCACGGCATCTTCTGGGTGCTGATGGGTTTCACCGCGGTGCTGGCCGCGGCCCTGGTGCTGCTGTTGCGCGAAAGCCATCCGCCACAGGCGCGCACGCGTTTCGCGCCGCGCGAGCTGCTGGCCGGCTATGCCGGCTTCGGGCGCGACCGGCCGTTCCGGCCGCTGCTGGTGTCGTGCTCGGTGAACTTCGCCGGGTTGTTCCTCTACATCGCCTCGGCGCCGCGCATCGTGCGCGACCTGCTGCACCTGTCGGCGCAGGGCTTTCCCTGGCTGTTCCTGCCGGTGGTGGCGGGACTGATGACCGGTGCGTGGCTGTCCGGCCGGCTCGCGGTGCGGCGCAGCCAGGTCTATACGGTGAACCTGGGGTACCTCTCGATGCTGGCGGCGTGTGCGCTGCATCTGCTGCTGGCGCTGGTGTCGCCCGAGCCGGTGCTGCCGTGGTCGATGCTGCCGCTGATCCTGCATGGCATCGGCGTGCAGCTGGCGTTCCCGACGCTGACCCTGCTGCTGCTCGACCGCTTTCCGCATCACCGCGGCGGTGCGTCCTCGGTGCAGGCTTTCGCCAGCCTGCTGTTGTGCAGCGTGGTGGCCGGTGTGCTGTCGCCGCTGCTGGCCGGCCACATGCTTTATCTGGCGCTGGGCGCGTCGGGGCTGACGGTGCTCGGCTGGGTGTCGTGGCGGTGGTATCGGCGCGCGGTAGAGACGCGCGAAGCAGTAGGCGAAACGGCGTAGGTTGGGGTGAGCCGCAGGCGAACCCCAACGATGCGATGCATTTGAAGGTGGCGATGTTGGGGTTCGCCTGCGGCTCACCCCAACCTACACCGTGTCGAAGGTCGGGTGTCCCTGCGCATCGAGCAGCGCATGCTCGACCAGCCATTGCCGCGCGTTCTCGGCATCCTCGGCGAACCACGCCGCGGTGGAACCCAGGCGGAAGCTGTAGCCCCAGGCGTCCATGTCCGCCATCAGGCGCGCGCGGCCGACGCCGGGCAGTTCGTCGGCCAGCACGATCTGCAGATAGCAGGTGGCGTCTTCTTCGGCGATCGAATCGGTGGCGTCGGTGTGCACCTGCGCGCGCCGCTCCGGCGGCAGCACGATCAGGTGGCCGGCCTCGTGCAGCAGCGAATGCACTGGCGTGTCGCCGCGTGCGTAGACCATGGTGCCGATGATGCCGGCCTCTTCGTCGCCCCAGAAGCTGCCGGGAATCGGCTGCTCGTCGGGCACGCGCTGCAGGCTCAGGCCGTAGCGGGCGAGCAGGGCGCGCGCGCGTTCTTCCTGGATATCGGCCAGGCGCAGCACGTGGGGCGGGGCGGGGGTGTCTGGCATGCGTCGCTGCGCTAGGGGCGGGCGCCCGGCGCGGAAGTCGATGAGGAAAAGACGCCGGCGGGCGCGCTGGCCCGCCGGCGGTGCATCAGCCGGCGACCGGAGCGGTCGAGCCGGGCTTGTCGTTCTCGGGCAGGGCGACGGAGAGTTCCAGCACCTCGTGCCCGCTGTCGCGCTCGACGTTGATGTTGATCGCTTCGATGTCCACGTGGACATATTTCTTGATCACTTCGAGCAGCTCGTTGCGCAGCAGCGGCAAGTAGTCGGGCGCTCCGCGGGTGGAGCGCTCCTGCGCCACGATGATGCGCAGGCGCTCCTTGGCCACCACGGCGGACGGCTCCGGCCTGCGCTTGAGGAAATCAAGAATACCCATCGCGTTCAACCTCCGAATACGCGCTGGAAGAAGCCCTTCTTCTGCACTTCGAGGAAGCGCAGCGGGCGCTCTTCGCCCAGCAGGCGGGCCACGGTGTCGGTATAGGCCTGGCCGGCATGCGAGGTCTCGTCGAGAATCACCGGCACGCCCGAGTTGGACGCAGCCAGCACGTTTTCCGATTCCGGAATGACGCCGACCACCGAGATGCCGAGGATGTCCTCCACGTCCTTGACGCTGAGCATTTCGCCCACCGCCACGCGCGCGGGGTTGTAGCGGGTCAGCAGCAGGTGCTGCTTGATCGCGTCCTCGCCCTTCTCGGCGCGGCGGGTCTTGCTGGACAGCAGGCCCAGGATGCGGTCGGAATCGCGCACCGAGGAGACTTCCGGATTGACCACCACCACCGCGTGGTCGGCGAAATACATGGCCAGGTGCGCGCCCTTCTCGATGCCGGCGGGCGAGTCGCACACGACGTAGTCGAAGCCTTCCTCGGACAGGCCCTGCAGCACCTTCTCGACGCCCTCCTGGGTGAGCGCGTCCTTGTCGCGGGTCTGGCTGGCGGCCAGCACGTAGAGGGTTTCGTAGCGCTTGTCCTTGATCAGGGCCTGCTTGAGCGTGGCCTCGCCGTGCACGACGTTGACGAAGTCGTACACCACGCGGCGCTCGCAGCCCATGATCAGGTCGAGGTTGCGCAGGCCGACGTCGAAGTCGATCACGGCGACCTTCTTGCCCTGGATGGCCAGGCCGGTGGCGAGCGAGGCGCTGGTCGTGGTCTTGCCCACGCCACCTTTGCCCGAGGTGACTACGATGATCTCTGCGGTCAAGGGTTCATCTCCCAGAATTTGTTTTTTGTAATGGTGTTGCGATTAGTAATGTCGCGATCGTTGCAGGCGGGCGATGCCGCGTCAAAGTTTCGCGATCAGCAGTTTTTCACCGTCGAGCCAGCATTGCACAGCCTGGCCTTCGAGGTCCTTCGGCAACTGTTCAAAGACGCGGTAGTGGCCGGCGATGGCCACCAGCTCCGCGCGGAAATCGGACACGTAGATGCGCGCCTTGGCATCGCCCTGGGCGCCTGCCATGGCGCGGCCGCGCAGGCCGCCGTAGATATGGATGCTGCCGTCGGCGATCACCTCGGCGCCGTTGGCCACGCCGCCGGTGACGATCAGGTCGCGGTCGCGCGCATAGACCTGCTGGCCCGAGCGCACGGTGCCGTCGTGGTACTGGCCGCCGGGCCCGGCGGGCGCCGGTTCCGCCTCGCGCGCGGCGGGGGCGGGTGCTGGCGCGGGAGCCGGAGCGGCGGCGGGCGCTGCCGGCGCCGGCGCGGCGGCCGGCGGGGCGATGCTGCCGCCGTCGGCGGGTTCGTAGGCGGCGCGGAACTTGGCCAGCAGCGGCAGGCCCATGCGGCGCGACAGCGCCTCGGTCTCGCTGGTGCCGTAGGCCAGGCCCACCGGCAGCATGCCGGCGCTGCGCACCGCTTCGAGCAGGGCGTCGACGATGCCGTCGTCGGGCAGGTTGAGCAGGTGGCTGAGGTCCAGGATCACCGCGGCGCGGGAAAACAGCTGCGGCGCGGCGCGCACGCGGCGCTCCAGTTCCTCGAACAGCGCGGCGGCGTCGGCACGGCGCACGCGCACGCTGGCAATACCGACCTGGCCGAAGCGCAGGTCGCAGACATCGGTGGTATCCATGCGGGCATTCACGGGCGCCGCTCTCCAGCGAGGCGGCGCTTGTCATTGTTATGGGTGGGGCGGGGACGCTCGGCCAGCCAGCTCACGTCGGGCAGGCCGCCGCGCTCCAGGTAGGTCTCGCGCACATAGGGGTAGCTGGGCAGTTCCTTGGCCAGCAGGCTGACCTGCGGACCTTCCTCGCCCATGCGCTGCTGGCCGACCTCCTGGAAGCCGTAGGTGCCGTGGAACAGCAGCACCTTGTCGTCGCGCGGCTCCAGGAACACCTCGCAGGTGAGCAGCGGCGCGCGCACCTCGGCGTAGCTGGTGACGTCGCAATAGAAGATGCGGCCCAGGCCGTGGCGGCGGTAGGCATTGGCGATGACGATGCGGTCGATATAGACGAACTGCGCGTAGCGCTCGCCGAACCACAGGTAATTGGTGCTGTCGTACCCGCCGCCCTCGCGCAGGGCGATCAGGAAACCGGCGATGTGGCCGTCGATTTCGGCCACGCGGAAATAATCGGCGTGGTCGTAGAAGTAACGCAGGTGCCCGGCGTCCAGGGCGAGGATGGTGCGCCCGGCGGCGTTGTTGAGCGCCAGCACGGCATCCAGGTCGTGCTCGCGCACGTCGCGGATGGCAAGGGCCATTCGTTGCTCCGCAATAGATGTTGCCAAAGAGATTGCTCGGGACAGACCGGCTGACGGCCCCACGTATCGGGGCGCATTATGGCACGGGGGCAGGGGGCGCACATATCACGGCGCACCATGTAAAACCTTTGTAAAGCGCACAGTGCGGTGGCCGCGGGCCTGCCTGCCATTGCTTCTGGCAGGCCATGGCTTCTGGCAGGGATGGGCCAGTGACTTCTCGCGCATTGCACCACCGGACCTCCGGCCTATGATGCTTCGCATGCGATGGTCCAACTTCAACCATATCCGGCTGCTGCGCCTGACCGGCCTGTTCGCCTATGTCTGCTCCGGCACGCCGCTGATCATCCAGTGGGCGGTCGAGCGCATGGACCGGCTGCACCAGCCCAATTTCGCCCTGCTGCTGTGGTCGCTCTTCTATCTGCTGTTCGGCGTGCTGTACCTGCTGCTGACCAGCAACCTGGGCTCGCGCCGCAACCTGGGGGCGCGCCTGGTCGGCCTGACCCTGATCACCGCCTCGGCCCTGGCCGTGGGCTGGTACAGCCACAGCGGCCTGTCGGCGATCCTGATGGTGGTGTCCTCGGTGATCCTGCCGTGGCTGCTGCCGTTCTGGCTCAGCGTGGCGTGGATCCTGCTGCAGTGCCTGGGCCTGGCCGTGCTGTTCTCGACCTTCCCGGAATTCAACTACAGCGTGACCCTGGCCCTGCTGCAGGCCTGCATCTATACGGGTTTCTCGGCGGTGGGCTTCGTCGCCTCGGTCATCGCCAGCCAGCAGGCCGAGGAGCGCGAGATGCAGCGCCGGCTCAATTCCGAGCTGCGCGCCACCCGCGCCCTGCTGGCCGAATCCACCCGCATCGCCGAGCGCATGCGCATCGCGCGCGACCTGCACGACCTGGTAGGCCATCACCTCACGGCCCTCACTTTGAACCTGGAAGTGGCCAGCCACCTGAGCAACCCCGCCGCGGCCGAGCACGTGCTCAAGGCCCAGGCCACCGCCAAGCACCTGCTGAGCGACGTGCGCGAGGTGGTCAGCGAGCTGCGCCAGGACGACGCCATCGACCTGACCCAGGCGCTGCGCAGCCTGGTCGAAGGCGTGCCGGGCCTGAACGTGCACGTGGAGACGCCGCCGCGCTTCAGCGTGGAAGACCCGCGCCGCGCCCAGGTGCTGCTGCGCGTGGCGCAGGAAATCATCACCAATACCGCCCGCCATGCCGGCGCGCGCAACCTGTGGCTGGACTTCTGCTACGACGAAGCCGGCGTGCTGCAGCTGCGTGCGCGCGACGACGGCCGCGGCGCCGACCAGTTCCGCCCCGGCAACGGCCTGTCGGGCATGCGCGAGCGGCTGGCGGAATTCGGCGGCACGGTCCAGGTGGACACCGCCGCCGGCCAGGGCTTCGCCCTCAACGTCAGCCTGCCGCTGGGCGAGGAATCGGCCCTGGCGCATGCGCCGACCCGCTTCGAGCCGCCCGCCCTGAGCGTGTCGTGAGTCCGCACCGCCTGCCTTCAGCCATGCCAGAATGGGCGGCCGGCCTGGAAGGCCGCGCCGCTGTCTATCCCGTCGTCCCCGGCGATGGCGCCGGGGAACGCAATCGCTCCGAGGAACCGCGATGATTTCCGTGTGTCTTGTCGACGACCAGAACCTGGTGCGCCAGGGCGTTCGCTCGCTGCTGGATCTGGCTGAGGACATCCGCGTCGTGGCCGAATGCGCCGACGGCGCCCAGGCCGTGCAGGACATCCCCCGCATCAAGCCCGACGTGGTGCTGCTGGACCTGCGCATGCCGAACATGAGCGGCCTGGAAGTGCTGCAGGCGCTGTCCGCCCGCAACGAACTGCCGCCGACCATCATCCTCACCACCTTCGACGACGACCAGCTGGTGCTGCAGGGCCTGAAGGCCGGCGCCCGCGGGTATCTGCTTAAAGATGTGTCGCTCGAACAGCTGGTGGAAGCGGTGCGCACCGTCGCCGCCGGCGGCTCGCTGGTGGCGCCGATGGTCACCCAGCGCCTGCTGGCCGGCGTCGGCCGCATGCAGAACCAGTTCACCAGCCTCGAGCAGCCGGATCCGCTGACCGAGCGCGAGACCGAAATCCTGCGCCTGCTGTCCGGCGGCTACAGCAACAAGGAGATCGCCAACTCCCTGAAGGTGGCGGAGGGCACGGTGAAGAACCACGTGTCCAACATCCTCTCCAAGCTCGGCGTGCGCGACCGTACCCGCGCCGTGCTCAAGGCGCTGGAACTGGGCATCGTCTAAGGCCCCGCGCAGGCTCCGGAAGGCCTGTTCCGGGGCCTTTCGGGGCGCCCTCCGGGGCGGATAGCGTTCCAGGCCATGAACCGGTACCATCGGTGGCTTCGGCGCTGGCCGACCCCTGTCACGAATGCGATTCCTTCGGGTTTTTCATAAGGAAGCGCATCCGTGCCGGACCGGTCTCCGGCGACGCACTCGTGCCGCCAAGAGAGATGTTCGGAGAGCCCTGGAATGATGCGTGTTCTTGAATTCATTGTTGCCCTAGTCATCGTCGTCGTGGTCGGCGTCGTGGTGGGCGTGATCATGCCTGGCAGTGGCCATGTGGAGAGGTCGCTGGTGGTCGGCAAGGACATGCGTCAGGTGTACGACGTGCTCGCCAATTTCCGCCGCTACCCCGATTTCACGGTGCAGCGCAAATACGACCGCAATACCCAGTTCACCTTCTCCGGCAAGGCCTATGGCCCGGGCGCGGAGCTGAGCTGGAGCAGCAACGACGACAAGGTGGGCAAGGGCAAGCTGACCGTTGCCACCGCCGAGCCGTCGTTCGACAAGATCGACTCGACCGCCAAGTCCGCCAAGATCGTCTGGAACCTGGACAACGACTGGCGCGGCCAGGACAAGCACTTCACGCTGGACCTGGATCGCCAGGGCAGCCGCGGCCAGCTGACCAAGATCACCTGGTCGTATGACGTGGCCTACGGCTTCAACCTGATCGACCGCTACTCGAACCTGTACATCCACGGCGACCCGGATGCCTTCATCCAGTTCAGCCTGAACGACCTGCAGAACGTGCTGGCCTCGGTGCAGAACATCGACTACGGCAAGCTGGTTCCCTACATCGAGCAGACCCAGCCCACGCCGATGCTGCTGGTGTCCAGCTCGATCGAGCGCAAGGGCGGCCTCGAGGCGCTGAACGAAGCGACCGACAAGGCCGAGGCCCAGCTGCAGGCCGCCGCCAAGAAGCTGGGCGTGACCGTGACCGGTCCGCGCGTCATCTTCACCACCAACTACGGCGACCAGACCTACACCTTCGACGTGGGCCTGCCGATCAGCGCCACCAGCCTGACGGTCAATGGCCAGAGCCACGAGCTGGCCGCCGCCAAGGCGCCGGACCTCACCGCTCCCGCCAGCAGCGGCACCGCTGCCGCGCCGGCCAGCGACAACACCCCCGGCAACACCGACCGCTTCGGCCGCCTGATCGTCGACAACGACGTGCGCGGCGTGCTCGCCTTCGGCGGCCCGGCGCTCAAGGGCATCTGGAACGGTACCGCCGCCGGCGTGCCGCAGACCCGCGACATGCTGAAGGCCTACTCGCAGACCCACGGCTACAAGTTCGACGAAGTGGTCAACCGCCCGTACGACATCCTGGTCAAGCCGGAAGTGAAGCAGGGCGACCAGGTCACCAGCTACGCGCAGTTCGCCATCTACCTGCCGCTGACCGGCGACGCCCCGGAGAAGACCCCGGAGCAGGAAGCCAACCTGCAGCCGCCGTCGCTGGACGCGGGCGCCTCGGAGGCTCCGGCCTCGTCGGGCACCGCTGCCGCTCCGGCCTCGGCCGCCAGCGCCGGCCAGCAGTAAGCCTCAGCGCTGCGCAAGATCGGAAAGGCCCTTCGTTCGCGAAGGGCCTTTTTCTTTGCGCGAGGTTTTTTGCGCAGGCGTGGCGGCGCGAACTTTTCCGCTTCGATGGGGTACATTGCTTCGTCGCTGCGCCGCCCGGGCCCACGACCATTCCGCCGTTTTTCCTTCCGCTCCGGACATGATCGAAACCGAACAGCTCACCCGTCGCTACGGCACGCTCACCGCGGTCGACGCGCTCAGCTTCCGCGCCGAACCGGGACAGGTGCTGGGCCTGCTCGGTCCCAACGGCGCCGGCAAATCCACCGTGATGCGCATGATCGCCGGCTTCCTGCGGCCCACCGCGGGCACCGCGCGCGTATGCGGCCACGACGTGCGCAAGGAATCGCTCAAGGCCAAGCGCGCGCTCGGCTACCTGCCCGAAGGCGCGCCCAGCTACGGCGAGCTGACGGTGCGCGAATTCCTCACCTTCATCGTGCGCTCGCGCGGTCTCCCGGCCGACCAGGGCTTCCGGCGCTTCGAGGAAGTGGTCGGCCATCTGCAACTGGAGGAAGTGCTCGACACCTGCATCGAGACCTTGTCCAAGGGCCTGCGCCGCCGCGTCGGCCTGGCCCAGGCGATCGTGCACAACCCGCCGGTACTGATGCTGGACGAACCCACCGACGGTCTGGACCCGAACCAGAAGCACGCCGTGCGCCAGCTGATCGACACCATGGCGCGCGAGCGCACCATCCTGATTTCCACCCACCTGCTGGAAGAAGTCCACGCGCTGTGCAACCGCGTGGTGATCATCGCCAACGGCCGCCTGCTCGCCGACGCCACGCCAGCGGAACTGGAAGCGCGCTCGCGCTATCACGGCGCGGTGTCCTTCAGCGCGCCGGGCAGCGGCGTGTCGCAGGAGATGCTGGGGCGCCTGCCGCAGGTGGCCTCGATCGAAGTGGATCCGCTGGACGGCCGCATCACCGTGTTTCCGCGGCCGGGCGAACGCATCCTGGAACCGGTGGAATCGCTGCTGCGCCAGCAGGGGCTGGAGGTGTCGGAAATCCAGCTCGAACGCGGCCGCCTGGACGAAGTGTTCCGCCAGATCACCACCGGCCAGTCCAGGCCCGGGCCCGTGCGCGAGGCCGGCGCATGAGTCCCGTGATGGCGGTCGCGCGCCGCGAACTGCGCAGCTTCTTCGTCACGCCGGTGGCTTATGTCTTCCTGGTGATCTTCCTGGTGCTGGCCGGCATCCTCACGTTCTATGCCGGCGATTTCTACGACCGCGGCCAGGCCGACCTGCAGCCGTTCTTCGTGATGCATCCGTGGCTGTACCTGCTGCTGGCGCCGGCGGTGTCGATGCGCATGTGGGCGGAAGAGGCCAAGGGCGGCACGCTGGAGCTGCTGCTCAGCCTGCCGATGACGCTGGCGCAGGCCATGCTGGGCAAGTTCCTGGCCGCGTGGTTCTTCATGGGCATCGGCCTGCTGCTGACCTTCCCGATCTGGATCACGGTGAACTACCTGGGTTCGCCCGACAACGGCGTGATCGTCGCCGGCTATCTCGGCAGCTGGCTGATGGCCGGCTCCTTCCTCGCCATCGGCGCCTGCCTGTCGGCGCTGACGCAGAGCCAGGTGGTGGCCTTCATCCTCACCATGGTGGTGTGCTTCCTGCTGCTGCTCGCGGGCCAGCCGCAGGTACTGGATTTCCTGCAGGGCTCGGTGCCGCGGCGCCTGCTCAACGGCGTGGCGCACCTGAGCCTGCTGCGCCACTTCGAGGCGATCGCGCGCGGCGTGCTGGACGTGCGCGACGTGCTGTACTTCGTGCTGTGCATCGCCTCCTGGCTCACCGCCGGCGTGCTGGTGCTCGACCTGAAGCGCACGCCATGAGCCTGCTGCGTCCCACTTTTTCCCGCCGCGTGCGCGTGATCGGCCTGCTGATCCTGCTGGTGGCCGTATCGGTGACCCTGGCCGTGGCCGGCAGCCGCTGGATGCGCGCCACGCGCTTCGACCTCACCTCGGACCGCCTCTACACCCTCACGCCCGGCACCGTGCGCATCGTGGACAAGCTGCGCGCGCCGCTGCGGCTCACACTGTATTTCTCCGAGCACTCCACCCGCGACCTGCCGCAGCTGCGCAGCTACGAGCAGCGCGTGCGCGAGCTGCTGCAGGAAATGGTGGCGCGCTCGCACGGCCGCCTGCGCCTGCAGGTGGTGGACCCGGTGCCGTATTCGGACGACGAAGCCGCCGCCGAAGGCAGCGGGTTGAGTCCGCTGAGCGGCGGCACCAACGGCGAGCGCGTGTTCTTCGGCCTGGTCGGCACCACCTTGGCGGGCCTGCAAGACGGCGAGGCCGACACCGAGACGCGTCCCGGCGCCAAGAACCTGGCCATCCCGCTGTTCGATCCGGGCCGCGAGACCTTTCTCGAATACGACGTGGCCAAGCTGTTGTACGAGCTCAACGAGCCGGCCAAGCCGCATATCGGCGTGATCAGCAGCCTGCCGGTGCAGGGCAATCCGGTGCTGGGCGAAGAACCGTGGACGGTGATCCGCCAGCTTGGCCAGCTGTTCGAAGTGAAGTCGCTGGACCCGAACAAGCTCGATCGCGTGGGCGACGACATCCAGGTGCTGCTGCTGATCCATCCCAAGCACCTGTCCGACGCCGCGCTGTATGCGATCGACCAGTACGTGCTGCGCGGCGGCCACCTGGTGGCCTTCGTCGATCCATATTCGGAACTGGACACTACGCCCTTCGTCGACAGCAACGGCGTGATCGACGACCACGACTCCGACCTGCAGCGCCTGTTCGAGGCCTGGGGCGTGCAGTTCGATCCGCAGAAAGTGGTGCTGGACCGCTCGCGCGCGCTGCGCATCGAGCTGGCCGACAACAGCGCGGCCAACCATCCGGCCATGCTCGGCCTCACCGGCCAGGAGCTCAACCACGGCGACGTGACCACGGCGAGCCTGCAGCGCATCAATCTGTCCAGTGTGGGTTACCTGGATCTCTCGCCCAAGGCCACCACGCGCCTGCTGCCGCTGATGCAGACCACCACCGACGCCGAAGTGGTGCCGGCGCAGCGCGTGCGCGAAGCCACCACCGACCCCAATGCCCTGCTGGACGGCTACAAGGCCGACAACACCCGCTACGTGGTGGCCGGGCGCGTGCGCGGCAGCTTCCCCTCGGCTTTCCCGGAGCGCGCCAAGCAGCCGGGCTTTATCGCGCAGGCCAATGCCGAAGTGATCCTGGTGGCCGATACCGACCTGCTCACCGACCGCCTGTGGGTGTCGTACTCGCAGAGCCTGCTCGGGCCGCTGCAGCTGAGCGCACTGGCCAACAACGGCGACTTCGTCACCAACCTGGCGGACAACCTCAGCGGCTCCTCCGAGCTGCTGTCGATCCATGGCCGCACCAGCTCGCAGCGCCCGTTCACCCGCGTGCTGGCGCTGCAGGCGGCGGCGGACCAGAAGTTCCTGGCCAAGAAGCAGGAGCTGCAGCGCGAGCTGGCCGTCACCCGCAGCCGCTTGTCCGAGCTGCAGCCGGCCAAGGCCGCGCGCGGCGACAACGCCGGCACCGAGCAGCGCGCGGAGATCGAGCAGTTCCTGCAGCGGCAGCTGGCGATCAACAAGGAGCTGCGCGACGTGCAGCACCAGCTCAACGCCGAGATCGACGCGCTGGGCCTGCGCCTGAAGTTCCTCAATATCGTGCTGGTGCCGGCCCTGGTCACGCTGTTCGGCCTGGCCTACGGCTGGCGGCGCTCGCGCCGTAACCGGCGCCGCGCATGATGCGGGCATCTGCCGCAGTCCCGCCGGCAAGGGGCGGGACTATGCTTGACGCCTGCCGTGCGCCGGGATCCGAACCGCGATGATGTCCAGCCTGCTCAAGTGGATCGTGCCCTGGGAGTTCTCCTGGGTCTTTCTGCTGAGCTTCCTGGCGATCTGCGCGCTGTATCTGCGCGGCAGCCGTCGCCTGCCGGTGAGCTTCAGCCGCAGGCTCTCGTTCTGGACCGGCATGGCCATCGTCTACGTGTCGCTGCACACGTACTTCGATTACTACGCCGAGCACGAATTCTTCATGCATCGCATCCAGCAGGTGCTGCTGCATCATCTGGCGCCGCTGCTGCTGGTGGCTTCGTATCCGGGCACGGTGCTGCGCGCGGGCCTGCCGCTGGCGTGGCGCGCGCGTGCGCTGCGGCCGCTGGAGCGTTCCTGGCCGTGGCGCGCGGTGACCGGCGTGCTGCTCAATCCGGCGGTGGCCACGGTGCTGTTCGTCGGCTTCATCCTGATCTGGCTGATCCCGGCGATGCAGACGCTGGCGATGCTGGACTGGCGCATCTACCGCTTCATGAACTGGTCGATGATGCTCAGCGGGCTGAGCTACTGGTGGCTGGTGCTGGACCACCGTCCGCGTCCGCCGGGGCGGATGACGCCCGGCGTGCGCGTGCTGTCGCCGGCCATCACCATGAGCCCGCAGATTCTCGCCGGCGCCATCGTCACTTTTTCCAAGAGCGATCTTTATCCGATCTTCGAGATCTGCGGCCGCGCCTTTACCTTCAACGTGCTGACGGGTCAGCTGGTGGGCGGCGTGATCATGTGGGTGCCGGCGGCCCTGATCGAATCGATCGGCGGCCTGCTGGCGCTGCGGCAGTGGGTGCGCCTGTCGCGCAACGGGCGGATCAAGTCCAAGCGGCAGCTGCAACTCGAGCGTAGGTTGGGGTGATAACCCCAACCATGCGGTGCCCATGCAGATGAGCGATGTTGGGGTTGCCACCCCAACCTAGGTCAGTGGTGGTGCATTTCCGGCATCTCGCCACCATCCACCGTATTCGCCGGCTTCGCCTCGAACTCCGTATCCAGCGTGCTGCCATCGGCGAAGCGCAGGGTGACGCGCACCTTGTCGCCCACCTTCACCGGTGCGGCTGCCTTCATCAGCATCAGGTGATAGCCGCCGGGCGACAGCGCCGCCTTGCCATGCGCGGGAATCGGCAGCGCGTCGACGCTTTCCATGCGGCCCATGCCGGTGTCGGTGCTGCTCTTGTGCAGCATCACATCGGCATAGGCCGGGCTGCTGGCCGAGCGCAGCGACACGGGACGGTCGCCATGATTTTCCAGCACCACATAGCCGCCGGCGGGCAGGGCGCCGGGCATCACGCGGATCCAGCCGCGGCTCGCCGCGACATGCTCGGCGTCGCCGGCACTGGCCGCGCCCGCGAACAGCAGGCCGGCGAGCAGGAAAGCGCAGCGTGCGTTCATGGCTTGGCTCCGGGGTCGAGCAGCAGATGCAGGTCGTGGACCAGGTCGTCCTGGGCGTCGGCGGCAGTGGAGAGCAGGCGCGCCTTGCCATCGCGGTCGAACAGATAGATGGCCGAGCTGTGGCTCACTTCGTACTGGCCGTCGGCCTTGTCCGGTTCGCGCGTGTACGCGGAGCGATAGCGCTTGCTCAGCGCCTCCAGCGCGCGCGGTTCGCCGGACAGGCCCACGGCGCGCGGATCGAAGGCGTTGACGTAGGCGTGCATCACGTCGGGTGTGTCGCGCGCGGGGTCGACGCTGACGAACAGGATGCGCGCGCCGTCGGCGAGCGGACCCAGGCGCTGCATCACCACGTGCAGCTGCGCGAGCGTGAGCGGGCATACGTCGGGGCAATGGGTGTAGCCGAAGTACAGCAGCACCACCTTGCCGCGGTAGTCGGCGCCGGTGACCGGCTTGCCGTGGTCGTCGACCAGCTTGAAGTCCAGGTCCGGCATATGGCCGGTGACATTGGTGAGCTTCCACGGCAGCTCGTCGCTGCGCTGGCAACCGGCCAGCAGCAGCGCAGCAAGCAGCAGGGGGAGCAGGAACAGGCTGCGGACGAGGCGTCGGGGCTTCATGCGAGAATCCTGGATCGGCATCGCGCCAGCATACGACACCGGCACGGCCGCCAGCCCGAGGACGCCTTTCCCATGCGACAAAGTGTCAGTTCCGCCGCCGGCCTGCTGGCCGGTTTCGCCGGCGCCAGCGCGGTGATCCTCGGTGCGTTCGGCGCGCACGCCTTGCGCGGCGTGCTGGACGAACGCGGCACCGAGTTGTGGCATACGGCCGTGAACTACCACGTGTGGCATGCGCTGGCCTTGTGCCTGGCGCTGTTCGTGCTCGACGCACCGCACCGGCGCCGCGCGGTGATCGCCTTCGCCATCGGCATCGTGCTGTTCAGCGGCAGCCTGTATGCGCTGGCGCTGGGCGCGCCGCGCTGGTTCGGCGCGATCACGCCGCTGGGCGGCGTGGCTTTTATCGCGGGATGGTTGCTGCTGGGCTGGGGTGCCGCGAAACGCAGTGGCTGAGGGTGTCAGGCCAGCGCTGCCAGCACCAGTTGCGAGCCGACGTGCAACACGAAATCTCCGGCGAAGTGCGCGACCATCGCGTGTTCCAGTCCGTATTTCCAGAACAGCCAGCCGCAGGGCAGGCCCACGATCAGATTGGGCAGCACGATGCGGACGATGGCCAGCGGGCTGCCGGCCATGCCGAGGCTGACGGCGGCAGGAAGATGCAGGGCGCCGAACAGCAAGGCCGCAACTACGATGGCGACGATGAACATCCATGGCCGTACGCCGCCACCCAGGCGCGCCATCAGCCACACCAGCAGGCTCATGGTGAACAGGCGGCACATGATCTCTTCGGTGATGCCGCCCTGGAACATCGCCAGTGCGCCGCGCCATGCCCAGTCCAGCATCTGCGCCGCGGATGGATGGCCGAGCTGCTGCCAGTCGGTGGTGATGGCGATGGTGGGCAGGGCGCTGAGGATGCCCAGCAGGATCGCCCACCACCACCGCTGCGGTGACCGCGGCGGCGGCTGGCGATAGACCCAGGCGCGCAGCCAGGGCGCGGTCAAGCCGTAGCGCTCGCCGAACCACAATCCGAGCCAGGCAAAGATGAAGCTGGGTGGGCCGTACTGAAGCAGTACCAACCCCGCTACGGTGAGGTGCGACATGTGCGCGCCGCCACGCTGCAGCGGCATCAGCACGCCGAATACGTAGGGCAGCAGCGCGAGCGTTGCGATGACCGCTGCCAACCCCAGCAGCAAGGCCAGCTTCAAGCGTGGTAGCGGTGCAGCGGGCAGGGCGGTCATGGCGATGTCCTCGCTCAGTGATGCGGTTGGATAAAGAACCCGGCCACCTTGCCTTGCGCATCGCAGGTGACCTTGGAGTCGATCGTGCTCTGGCCGTAATGCAGCGGCGTGAGCACGACGGTGAGATCGCCGGCCGGCACCACGGTCGCCGCGTCGCGCGCCCCGCGCTCGCCGAACTGCTGCGCCACCGCCGGCCAGATCTGGCCGAGTTTTTCCGGCAGCAGCCTGGCCTTCATGGTGTCGTTGAAATCGCCGGTGGCGCCGGCGTAGTCGCCTTTGTCGAGCGCGTCGAGCAGATGCGCCGAGGCGGTTTCGCACGGCGATTCGGCACGCGCGCCCGCCGCGGCGGACAAGCAGATACCCAGGCAGACGATGACTGCCAGCGACTTCTTCATGGTGCGGTTCCCCTGTTCCTGTCGGTGTCGGATTGCGTGGATTTACGTGGGATCGTCCTGATCGTCCGCCACCGGCGCGGCCTGGCCGGCCTTGAGGCGTCCGCTCTTGCGCAGCGCTTCGCGCAGTACGTATTCGATCTGCGCGTTGACGCTGCGCAAGTCGTCGTCGGCCCAGCGCTGCATCGCCTCCAGCACGGCGGGGCTGATGCGCAGCGGATAGGCTTTCTTTTCGGCCGGCACGCGCGACTCGCTCAGCCGCCGTAGAGCGTGCCGGCGTTGACCACCGGCTGCGTGGCGCGGTCGCCGCACAGCACCACCAGCAGGTTGCTGACCATGGCCGCCTTGCGCTCTTCGTCCAGTTCCACCACGCCCTGCTGGCGCAGGCTGTCCAGCGCCATGGCGACCATGCCGACGGCGCCTTCGACGATGCGTCCGCGCGCCGCCACGATGGCGCTGGCCTGCTGGCGCTGCAGCATGGCCTGGGCGATTTCCTGGGCGTAGGCGAGGTGGCTGATGCGCGACTCGATCACGCTGACGCCGGCCTTGTCCAGGCGCGCCTGGATCTCGTCGCGCAGATGGTTGTTGATCACTTCGCCGTGGCTGCGCAGCGAGGGCTTGCCGTCGTCGTGCGCGTCGTAGGGGTAGTTCTGCGCCATCTGGCGCAGCGCTGACTCGCTCTGGATATGCACGAAGTTCTCGTAGTCGTCGACCTGGAACACCGCCTCGGCCGTATCCACCACCTGCCACACCACCACCGCGGCGATCTCGATCGGATTGCCGTCGCTGTCGTTGACCTTGAGCTTGCCGCTCTCGAAGTTGCGCACGCGCAGCGAGACGCGCCGGCGGGTGAAGAACGGATTGGTCCAGCGCAGCCCTTCCGTGCGCACCGTGCCGGCGTACTTGCCGAACAGCTGCATGACCTGGCCTTCGTTCGGCGCGACCTGGAAGAAGCCCTTCAGCAGGAACGCGGTGAACACCAGCACGACCACGCCGCCGAAGAAGCCGGCCAGCGGCGGCTGGTGGCCGGCCGAGCTGAGTACCAGCCAGATGCCGAAGGCGCCCAGCAGCAGGCAGAAACCGACGAACGGGATACCGGCAAGCGAAAAACCCTGACGCTCATTCATGGTGATACCTCCCTTGGATGGGAGGTATCTGATATCAAAATGATGTCACTTGCAAGTGCCTAGTGGCTGCCACCGCCCCCGTTGCCCACCGGGGCGGCCGGTGCCGCCACCACCGGGGCCGTGCTCATGAACTCCCACGAGGGCATCACGTCGACGATCTGCATGGCGTTGAACAGGTTGGTGACGGCGAAGAAATGCCAGGGGTCGCCGTCGCCGGTGTCCAGCGCGATATGCGTGCTGTCGAAGCGGCGCAGCGCCGCGTCGTAGCTTTGCCAGCGCCCGTCCACCCAGGCCTGCACCCATTCGTGCGGCACGAACACGCGCGAGGTGCTGGCGTAGCGGTCGGCGTAGACCATGCCGGTGACTACCCGCGCCGGAATGCCCTGGGCGCGCGCCATCGCGGCCAGCAGCACGGCGTATTCGGTGCAGTCGCCCTGGCGCGTGTTCACCACTTCCAGCGCCGAGGCGTAGCCGATGTCCAGGCCGTGCTGGGTGATGTAGTGGCTGACGAAGCTGCGCAGCCGGCGCATCTTCTGCCGGTTGTCGACCGCGGTGCCGACGGCTTCGGCGGCCAGCGCGCGGATCGCCGGCGCGTCGGATTGCAGCCAGTCGTTGGCGCGCAGGTCCTCCGGCTGCGGCGGCGCCTGGCCGCCGGCGTAGGCGTTGCCGATGTCGATCTGCCAGTCGTGGCCGCCCAGGTGCAGCACGCGCTGTTCGTCGGTGTTGATGATCGGCGCGGCGATGTCGCCTTCGATGGTCAGCCGGTAGCGCAGGAAGGAATCGCGCAGGTTCGGCGTGAGCGGCCGCGGCGAATCGACCATGGCGGCGCGGAACATGTCCACGTCCTGCTCCGGCGCCAGCGCGCAGGCCTGGTCGCAGGCGATCATTTCCAGCTGCCGTCCGAGCATCGAGATGATGCCCTTGCGGGCGCGGCCCTGGCTGTCCAGCCACAGGTCCAGGATCTGGTCGCCGCGGTCCTGGTGCAGGCGCTGGCGCTGGTGGCTGAGCGTCTCGGTGCCGCCGGGCAGGTCGACCGGCTCGTTGCCCATCACTTCCACCGCCACGTCCATCACCTGCTGGGTGGCGGGGTCGAACATCGCCATGCGGTAGCGCAGCCCCGGCTGCTTCGCGGCGTCGAGCATGGTGCGGCGCTGGGCGTCGTTGAGCAGGGCCTGGCCCGGCCAGGGGATATAGGCGTAGCGCGTGGCGCCGCCCACCGTGGTGGTGATGCGGAACGAGCCGTCGGCCTGGCGCTCGCCGTTCACCGTGCTGTCCATGGCGGACATCGAGGTGCGGGTGGCAAAGCCCAGCGGCTGGCCGGCGGTGCTTTCCACGCTGCGGATCATGTTGCTCAGCGGGATGCTCTTGCCGCTGCGGTTGAGCAGGATCGACAGTGTCTGGGTGGTGGTCACCGTGCCTTGCGCGGTGGCGCGGTCGATGCGCAGGTGGCCGATCTTGCGGCCGCCCAGCAGGACGCTCATCCAGGTGGTGTCGGCGGAGTTGCCGGGCGCGCTGTCGGCGGCCATGGTCCCGGCGACGGGACACGGCAACAGCAACAGCACCAGCAATAGCTTGGCGGTCTTCAGTCGCATATGCGTATCCGTGGGGACGGCTTGGATGACAGTGAATGCCGACTTAAGGCTGTCGTCAATGCGCAATGCAGCGAGACCGGAAATGGGCTGGGACAAGGCTTGCGGGGCGCTTACGGGCGGCGCGGCTTTTTGCGTTTCCGGGCCGGTGGCCGGAAGCGTTTTTCCGCCCGGCGATTGTGCGAGGATCGGCGGATTCAACCAACCCGACAGTGCGGCGCCGGCCGCACCAACCCGGCAGGGAGCAGGCATGCAGTCCTCGGCATTTGCGCATTGGCTGGTAGTGATCGTGGAGACCTTCGCGGCGCTGTTCCTGCTGCTGCTGGCGATCGGCGTGATGGTGGTGCTGGTGGTGTGGCTGGTGGACCGCAACCAGACCTCCAACTCGGTGTTGCGCAACTTCCCGGTGATCGGCCACTTCCGCTACTGGTTCCTGCACCTGGGCGAATTCTTCCGCCAGTACCTGTATTCCAGCGACCGCGAGGAAATGCCGTTCAACCGCGCGCAGCGCATGTGGGTGTACCGCGCGGCCAAGGACGTGGAAAACACCAACGCCTTCGGCTCCACCCGCGACCTGCACGCCGAAGGCCTGCCGTTCTTCGTCAATGCGCCGTTCCCCTCGCTGGGCCAGAGCCACGTCGTGCCCAAGCCGATCACGCTCGGCCCGTATGCGCGCGAGCCGTACAGCCATTCCTCGTTCTTCAACATCTCGGCGATGAGCTTCGGCGCGCTGTCCGCGCCGGCGGTGCGCGCGCTGTCGATCGGCGCGGCCAAGGCCGGCATCTGGATGGATACCGGCGAGGGCGGACTGGCGCCGTACCATCTGGAAGGCGGCTGCGACATCGTGTTCGAGATCGGCACCGCCAAGTACGGCGTGCGCACGCCGGAGGGCAAGCTGGACGACCAGAAGCTGCTGGACATCTGCAGGCACCCGCAGGTGAAGATGGTCAGCATCAAGCTGGGCCAGGGCGCCAAGCCCGGCATGGGCGGCCTGCTGCCGGGCGCCAAGGTGACGCCGGAGATCGCGGCGATCCGCGGCATCGCGGTGGGCGAGGACTCGCAAAGCCCCAACCGCCACCTCGACATCGGCAACGTGCGCGAGCTGATGGATGCGATCGCGCATATCCGCGAACTCACCGGCAAGCCCACCGGCTTCAAGGCGGTGTTCGGCGGCATGGAATGGATCGGCGAGCTGTGCGAGGAGGTGCGCCGCCGCGGCATCGAGAGCGCGCCGGACTTCATCATCGTCGATGGCTCCGAAGGCGGCACCGGCGCCGCGCCGCAGACCCTGATGGAAGGCGTCGGCCTGCCGCTGCGCGAAGCGCTGCCGGCGCTGATCAACACGCTGATCACGCAAGGCCTGCGCGAGCGCATCAAGGTGATCTGCTCGGGCAAGTGCATCACCGCCTACGACGTGGCGTGGGCGTTGTCGATGGGCGCGGACTTCGTCAATTCGGCGCGCGGCTTCATGCTGGCGCTGGGCTGCATCCAGTCGCTGCAGTGCAACCGCAATTCCTGTCCCACCGGCATCACCACGCAGAACCCCAAGCTGCAGCGCGGCCTGGTGGTGACCGACAAGAGCGAGCGCGTCTATCACTACGCCACCAACGTGATGCGCGAGGTCGGCATCATCGCGCACAGCTGCGGCGTGGAAGAGCCGCGCGAACTGGACCGCACGCATTGCCGCGTGATGGGCGACGACGGCATCTCGGTGCCGCTGGTGAAGCTGTTTCCGTATCCGGAGGGCTACGTCCCGCAGGCGTAGGTTGGGGTGAGCCGCAGGCGAACCCCAACGATACGATGCGTTAGAGCGTGGCGATGTTGGGGTTCGCCTGCGGCTCACCCCAACCTACGGCATGTCCACCCAGCCGTCGACGGTGCGGATCTGCAGCGGCTGGAAGTGGCGCTTGTAGTCCATCTTCGGATGGCCTTCGATCCAGAAGCCCAGGTAGATCCACGGAATGCCGCGGCGGCGCGCCAGTTCCACCTGCTGCAGGATGGCGAAGGTGCCCAGGCTGCGCTCGGTCTCGTCCGGCTCGAAGAAGGTATAGACCGCCGACAGGCCGTGCAGCGACACGTCGGTCACCGCCACGCCGAGCAGGCGCGGGCCCTGGCGCAGTTCCAGGAACAGGGTGGGGCTCCACGGCGCGGTAAGGAAGCGGCGGAAGTCGCTGGCGTCGGCCTCGTCCATGCCGCCGCCGGGATGGCGCTGGCGCAGGTAGCGCTCGTACAGCGCGTGGCGCTCGCTGTTGTAGCCGGCCATGGATTCCACCACCTGCAGGTCGGCATTGCGCTTCAGGCAGCGCCGCTGCGAGCGGCTGGGGCGGAAGCGTTCCACGTCGATGCGGCAGGGCGTGCAGGCCCGGCAGCTGCTGCAGTAGGGGAAGTACAGATGCCCGCCGGCGCGGCGGAAGCCGCGTTCCAGCGCCGGCCCGTACAGCTGGTCCAGGTGCGGGGCCGCCGGATCGATCACCAGGTTCTGCGCCGTGCGGTCGGGGAAATACCCGCAGGCGTGGGGCAGGGTCTGGAAGAGGCGGACGCGATCGGAGCGCATGGCAGATTCTACGTCCGAGGCGGCTTGCCGTGACAAGCGTCTCAAATCCGCTGCACCGGGCCCGTCCATACGGTGTAGGACGGTGCCTAGGCCGCTACCGGGTCAGATCACCCCCATGTAGCGCAGCATCACCACCACGAAGGCGCCGGCCACCGCCAGCATCACGATCCGGCGCACCCGGTTGGCGACGCTGCCGCGGCGCGCCTCGGGGCTGGGGTTGCGGGCCAGGGCCAGTTCCTCGGCGTGGCGGATCACCGGTTCGATGCCCAGCTCGCGCAGCAGGGTGCGGGCGCGGGTGTAGTCGTCGGCCTTGCTGATCCAGACCTGTTCCCAGCGGTCGCGGTTTTCCTTGCGCTGGGAGTAGCTGAAGCGCTCGTAGCTTCGCTTGTTCCAGTTGGAGCGGTTCTCGATCGAGCATTCGATGCCGTGCTCGCCGAGCATGGCGGCGACGCGGTCGATGTTTTCGGGACGGGGCGAGGTATAGATCTGGCGCATGGGGCGATGTTACTCCGTCGGCTCAGGGGCGCAGCCGGATCAGGCCTTCCTGCGCGGTCGAGGCCACCAGCCGCCCGTCGCGGCTGAAGATCTGCCCGCGCGCCAGCCCGCGCGCGCCCTGCGCGGTGGGGCTGTCGAACGAATACAGCAGCCACTCGTCCACGCGGAACGGGCGGTGGAACCACAGCGCGTGGTCCAGGCTGGCCATCTGCACGTTGTGCGTGTAGTACGAAATGCCGTGCGGCAGGGTGGCGGTGCCGATCAGGTTGAAGTCCGAGGCGTAGGCGAGCAGGGCGCGGTGCAGCACGTCCGAATCGCCCACCGGCGCGGCCACGCGGAACCAGATGTGCTGGTAGGGCGGGCGCTTGCTCGGGTGCAGCTTGTCCTGCGGCCACACGTGGCGGAATTCGATCGGCGCTTCCAGGCCCAGCCAGCGCTGCAGTTTCTCCGGCAGCTTGGCCAGCTTGTCCGGCGGCAGCGGCTGCATCGGCGCGATGTCTTCCGGCGCCGGCACTTCGGGCATGGCGGTCTGGTGCTCGAAGCCGGTTTCCTCGATCTGGAACGAGATCGAGCCGTTGAGGATGGGCTGGCCGTGCTGGATCGCCACCACCCGGCGCGAGGAGAACGTGCCGCCGTCGCGCGTGCGCTCCACGCTGTAGACGATCGGCGCGTCGATATCGCCGGCGCGCAGGAAATAGGCGTGCAGCGAATGTGCCGCCCGCGAGCCGTCGACCGTCTGCTGCGCGGCCGACAGCGCCTGGCCCAGCACCTGCCCGCCGAACACGAAGCGCGTGCCGATGTCGCGGCTCTGGCCGCGGAACAGGTTGTCTTCCAGGCGTTCGAGCTGCAGCAGGTCGACCAGCTCGCGGACGTGGTTTTCCGTCATGTCTAAGCAATCCAAGGGGGAATCGGGCCGGCGGCCCGCGCCGTGAATTATAGCCGCGCCGGGCCCTTCACCCCTTCCCCCTTAACTCCTGGACCGGCCGCGCCGGCAGGCGGTGCAGGCCGCTGCCGGCCAGCACCTGGTCCCAGGGGAACATCGGACCGGGGTCGAGCTTGCGCGGCACTTCGCGGCCGGGGTCGTCGCTGGCCGGCAGGCGGGCCAGGTCGAGGTCCTCGTGGCCGGCGATATCGCGCAGCCGGGGGAATTCGCTGCGCAGCTGGGCCAGCAGGGCGCGCAGGGCGTCGATCTGGGCGGCCGGGTAGGGTTCGGTCATGGTCTGGTTGCCGGCGTGCCACCAGTCCGGATAGCGGCCCCGGTTGACCAGCTCGATCCCGATCGAATGCGGATTGAAGCCGCGCACGTGGTGCGCCACGCGGGTGCCGGGCACGTAGCGCCAGGTCGAGCCGTCGCGGTCGATGTAGTAGTGGCCGCTGTTGCCGGTGCCGCTGTCGTGCACGATGCGCTCGCCGTATTCGCGGGCGGTGGCCAGATCCGGCAGTTCGGTGCAGTGGATGACCACCAGTTCGACGGCGTCGGCGGGGCGTTCGGGGAGGAGATCGACGTACGGAAGAAAGTGGTCGCGGATGTTCATGCCGGCGAGTCTCGCATGCGGCCCGGTATCATGGGCGCCTTGTACCTGCTCGTTGGAGACCGCGATGCGCGGCCAGATCATTCTTTCCCACGGTTCGGATTCCGGCCCGGATGCCACCAAGGTCAGCGCGCTGGCCGCCATCGCCGAATCGCTGGGCTGGTCCACGCAGCGGCCCGATTACCGCGAAGACGACCACCACGGCTACGCCGCCTCGGTGGCGCCGCGGGTGGCGCGCCTGCGCGCGGCCATCGACGCGCTGGAGGCGCCGCCGGTGCTGGTCGGCTCCAGCATGGGCGCGTTCGCTTCGGGCCTGGCTTCGCTGGAGCGGCCGGTGGCCGGCCTGTTCCTGCTGGCCACGCCGGTGGCCATTCCCGGCTACCAGGCGGCCTTCGACCTGCGCCAGGACGTGCCGACGCTGCTGATCCACGGCTGGCACGACGAACTGTGCCCGCTGGACGACCTGCACGACTTCGCCCGCCGCCGCAGCCTGCCGCTGCTGGTGCTGGACGGCGACCACCGCCTGAGCTCCAGCGTCGACACCATCGGCGCGCAGTTCCGCCTGTTCCTCGACGGTCTGACCCTCGGCAGCCCGACCCTCGACAGCGCGTCCCTCGACCGCATGGCGGGCGTCCAGTGAGCGCCTACTTCGCCACCTGCCCCAAGGGCCTGGAATACCTGCTGCGCGACGAACTGGCCGCGCTGGGCGCCGAAGACGTGCGCGAGGCGCTGGCCGGCGTGTACTTCTCCGGCCCGCTGGAGATCGCCTACCGCGCCTGCCTGTGGTCGCGCCTGGCCAGCCGCGTGCTGCTGCCGCTGGCGGAATTCGACGCGGCGGACGGCGACGCGCTGTACGCCGGCGTGGAAGCCATCGACTGGTCGAAACACCTGGCCGCTCACGGCACCCTGGCGGTGGAGGCGGTGACCGCGCAGAGCAAGCTCACCCACAGCCAGTTCATCGCGCTGCGCGTGAAGGACGCCGTGGTCGACCAGTTCCGCCAACGCGACGGCTCGCGTCCGGACGTGGATACGGACGAACCCGACGTGCGCATCCACCTGCGCCTGCGCCGCGACCGCGCCACGCTGTCGCTGGACCTCGCCGGCGCGCCGCTGCACCGCCGCGGCTGGCGCGAAATGCAGGGCGACGCGCCGCTGAAGGAAAACCTCGCCGCCGCGATGCTGGTCCGCGCCGGCTGGCCCGCCATGTATGCGCAGGGCGGCGCGCTGCTCGATCCGATGTGCGGCTCCGGCACTTTGCTGATCGAAGGCGCGCTGATGGCCGCCGACGTGGCGCCGGGCCTGCGCCGCGAATATTTCGGTTTCCTCGGCTGGCTCGGCCACGACATCGCGGTGTGGCGCAGCTTGCTGGAAGAAGCGCGCACCCGCGCCGAAACCGGCCTGCGCACGCTGCGCCCGTGCTTCTTCGGCAGCGACTCCGACCCGCGCATGGTGCAGACCGCCAAGCGCAACGCGCAGGAGGCCGGCGTGGCCGGTTTCCTCACCCTGGACCGCCACGATGCGCTGCACGTGGCGCCACCGCCCGGCTATGAGCGTGGCCTGGTCATCACCAATCCGCCCTACGGCGAGCGCCTGGGCGCGCGCGAGGCGATGCCCAAGCTGTACCGCGCGCTGGGCGAAACGCTGAAGCAGCGCTTCGCCGGCTGGCATGCCGCCGTGCTGGCCGGCGATGCCGAACTGGGCCAGGCCATTCCGCTGCGCGCGAACAAGAAATACGCGCTGTACAACGGCGCGCTGGAAACCGTGCTGCTGCTGTTCGAGCTGCGCGCGGCCGGCGACACGCCGCGCGAAGCCAAGCCGCTGTCGGCCGGCGCGCAGATGCTGAAGAACCGCCTGGAGAAGAACGTCCGCCATCTGCGCAAGCGGCTGGAACGCGAAGCCATCCATTGCTGGCGCGCCTACGACCAGGACCTGCCGGAATACGCGGCGGCCATCGACGTCTACGGCGACGCCAAGGGCGGCCAGTGGCTGCACGTGCAGGAATACCGCGCGCCGGCCGACATTCCCGCCGAGACCGCGCGGCTGCGCCTGCGCGAGATCGTGCGCGTGGCCGGCGAAGTGTTCGGCGTGCCGCGCGATCGCGTGGCGCTGAAGACGCGCGAGCGCGGCAAGGGCGGTTCCAAGTACGGGCAGTTCGACCAGCGCGGCGAGTTCGTCCCGGTGGAGGAGGGCGGCCTGCAGTTCCTGGTCAATCTCACCGACTACCTGGATACCGGACTGTTCCTGGACCACCGCCTGGTCCGCGCGCGCCTGCGCGAGCTGGCCGAGGGGCGGCGCTTCCTGAACCTGTTCGCTTATACCGCCACCGCCAGCGTCTACGCGGCGGCGGGCGGGGCGCGCGACACCACCAGCGTGGATCTGTCCGGCACTTATCTGGACTGGGCTTCGCGCAATCTCGCCCTGAACGGATTCACCGGGACGAAGCACCGGCTGATGCAGGCCGACGCGATGGAGTTCCTGCGCCACGAACGCGAGCGTTACGGGCTGATCTACGTCGATCCGCCGACCTTCTCCAATTCCAAGCGGGCCGACGACTTCGACGTGCAGCGCGACCATGCCCGCCTGCTGCTGGCCTGCGCGGACCGGCTGGCGGGCGACGGGGTGATCGTGTTCTCCAACAATTTCCGCCGCTTCACGCTGGATCGCGCGGCGCTGGAAGAGCGCTTCGAGATCGAGGACTGGAGCGCTGCCAGCATCCCGTTCGACTTCGCCCGCCGGGCCGATATCCACGGCTGCTGGGTGCTGCGCCTGCGCGCCGAAGAGTCGCCCTGGGGCGACAGCGTGCGGCATATTCACAACCGGGGTAAACGCTAGGAAAACGGGGTGAAAATGCTCAGTCCGGATTCAGCCCTCCGGCCCGAGCATGAGCACCGGCAGACAACGCCGGAACGGCCCTCCGCACCACCCTTTCCCGGACCGCCCGCACCGTTGCCGCCGCTCTCTCGGAGACCGAAAGCCATGAACAAGTCGAAGCCTTCCAGCCTCAAGCGCGTGGTCCTTGCCGCCGCCGTGCTGCTGGGTTGCGCGGCCGCCGCCCCGTCCTTCGCCCGCAGCCACGTCAGCGTGGGTATCGGCGTCAATCTGCCGGGTGTCAGCATCGGCTACTCCGACGGCTACCGCGGTCACTATCGCCACCCGTATTACGGCGGCGGCTATTACGCCGGTGGTTACTACGCGCCGCCTGTCTACTATCGTCCGGCCCCGCGCGTGGTGTATTACGACGAACCGGTGGTGGTGGAACGTCCGGTGTACGTGCGCCGCGTGTACGAAGAGCGCGGCTACTACAGCGACGGCTATCGCACCAGCCGCTATTACGACGGCGATTGATTCCGCCGCGATGCGCAAAAAGAGAGCCCGGCTTAAGCCGGGCTCTTTCGTTTCATGGCGCGTCCGTCATGGCCGCGTCGGCGGCGTGCCGCCGTTGCTGAGGAAGCCGTGCTGCGACGCGTGCTTTTCCAGCTTCTCGAATTTCGCCTTGTCGATCTTGCTCACCGACTGGATCGCGCAGGGCGGCTGGTCGCGCGAGATCACGCTTTCGCCCACCTCGCCGCAGACCGCGCCCAGGCCGGCCGCGCGGTTGGAGTCGTTGGCGCGGAACAGCAATTGCTGGCCGATGCCTAAGCGCGGGCAGTCGGCGGTGAGCTTGACCAGGTAGCGGTCCGGACCGGTGCGTGCGATCACGGTGCGGTTGTCCACGACATACCATTCGTTGACGCGATCCGGACGCAGGCATTCGCTGACCGGACGCATCGGCTGGCGCTCGGGTGCCGGACCGTCGGCATGAGCCATGCCGGTGGCGGTGGTCATCGCAAGCAGCAACATGGCGGTGACGGTTTTCATAGGGGTACCTCTAGGGGTGACAGTGCTGCCCGTTGCCGGGGCCCTTGCCTGGTGAAACCACCGACGTCGTGCGCGCGCATTTGAGCGCCGCCCGGCCGCCGCGTGTCAAGCCTTTGCCATCGCCGGATCACGGAAATTGAACGGTTGCTACGGCAAGGTATCTGGATGCGGGTCCTCGAGTCGCCAAGCCCTTCCTATAACGTTCGACGGGGCATTTCGTTGCAACGGAGGCCCGCGTGAGCCTGTCGGATCTCGCCTCGCGCGCCGAGTCGCTGGCGCAGCGCTTCCATCGCGTGCGCAGCCGCACCCTCGGCTTGTCGGCCGGCCTCAGCGCCGAGGACATGATGGTGCAGTCGATGCCCGACGCCAGTCCGGCCAAATGGCATCTGGCGCACACCACGTGGTTCTTCGAGCAGTTCCTGCTCGCCCGCGATCCGGCCTGGCATCCGCCGCATCCCGAGTGGCACTACCTGCTCAACTCCTACTACCAGACGGTAGGCCCGATGCATGCGCGTCCGCGCCGCGGCCTGCTGTCGCGTCCCAGCCTGGACGAGGTGCTGGACTATCGCCGGCGCATCGAAGACGCGGTGGCGCAGCGCATCGAATCCGGCCTCGACGCCGCAGGCGCAGCCATCGTCGAACTCGGCCTGCAGCACGAACAGCAGCATCAGGAACTGCTGCTCACCGACATTCAGCACGCGCTGTGGTGCAACCCGCTGCATCCGGCCTACGACGCAGCGCTGCCGTCCGCGCAACACCGTGTGCCCGCCGAATCGATGCGCTACATCGACGGCCGCGAGGGCATCGTCGAGATCGGCCACGACGGCCATGGCTTTTCCTTCGACAACGAAGGCCCGCGGCACCGCACCCTGCTGCAGGCGCATGCGCTTGCCAACCGCCCGGTGACGAACGAGGAATTCCGCCTGTTCGTGCAGGACGGCGGCTATCGCGAACCCGCGCTGTGGCTTTCCGATGGCTGGGCCACGGTGCAGGCGGAAGGCTGGCAGCATCCGCTGTACTGGCAGGACGACCTCGACAGCGCCTACGGCCTCGGCGGCATCCGTGCGCTCGATCCCGCCGCGCCGGTGTCCCAGCTCAGCTATTTCGAAGCCGACGCGTTCGCGCGCTGGGCCGGCGCGCGCCTGCCCAGCGAAGCGGAATGGGAAAGCGCGGCCTCCACCCAACCGGTGCACGGCAACCTGCTCGACGAGCGCGCGCAAGCGCCGCGCGCCGCCAGCGGCGAAGGCCTGCTGCAGATGTACGGCGACGTGTGGGAATGGACCGCCTCGCCTTACGTCAGCTATCCCGGCTTCCAGCCGTTGCCCGGTGCGCTGGGCGAATACAACGGCAAGTTCATGAACGCCCAATGGGTGCTGCGCGGCGGCTCCTGCGCCACGCCGCGCGAGCATATCCGCGCCAGCTACCGCAACTTTTTCCCCGCCCAGGCGCGCTGGCAGTTCGCCGGCCTGCGCCTGGCACGCGACCGGTAAGCGAGACAACAACAATGAGCCTGCAAGCCCTGGAACCCCGCGACGACGACCGTCGCCCACCCGCCAGCGAACTGCTGGAAATCGTGCAGCGCGGATTGCGCGCGCAGCCCAAGCGCCTGCCGTCCTGGCTGTTCTACGACGAGCGCGGCAGTGAGTTGTTCGAGCAGATCTGCGAGCAGCCGGAGTACTACCTCACCCGCGCCGAGATCGCCCTGCTCGAAGCGCATGCCGGCGACATCGCCCGCACGCTGGGGCCGGACGTGCGCCTGGTCGAATACGGCAGCGGCAATGCGGTGAAGACGCGCCAGCTGCTGGAGCACCTGGTCTCGCCGGTGTGCTACGTGCCGGTGGAAATCGCCTCCGAAGCGCTGGCCGCCAGTGTGCAGCGCCTGTCCGCGCGTTTCCCGTCGCTGCCGATGCAGCCGCTGCATGCCGACTTCACCCGCCCGCTGCGCCTGCCGATCCCGCCGCGCGCGCCGCGCCGCACGGTCATCTACTTCCCCGGTTCCACCATCGGCAATTTCGAGCAGCGCGAAGCGATCCAGCTCCTGCGCACCATGCGCGACGAAATGGGCGAGGCCGGCGGCGTGCTGATCGGCGTGGACCTGAAGAAGGACGCCGCGCGCATCGAGGCTGCCTACAACGACGAGGCCGGCGTCACCGCCGAGTTCACCCTCAATATGCTGGCACGCCTCAACCGCGAGCTGGGCAGCGATTTCCGCCTCGACGCATATCGCCACCGCGCGCATTACAACCCGCTGGCCGGGCGCATCGAGACGCACATCATCAGTACCTGCGAGCAGAAGGTGCGGGTGGGGCGGATGCTGGCGAGTTTCGGCGAGGACGAGGCGATGCTGGTGGAGTACAGCTGCAAGTATTCGCCGGAGGATTTCGCCGCGATGGCGCATAAGGCGGGGCTTGAGGTGGCCAAGGTTTGGCTGGATCCGGAGGAGTTGTTCTCCGTGCAGTATCTGGTGCGTCGCGCTGGCTGATTTGATCTGGTTTTCGCGGTGGCGCTATTTGGGCGCTTATGCAGTGGGCATTTTGGGTTGCTCGCTATTTCGGCGTAGGGCGGGATTCTTTTGCGGGATCGCCTGGTTTTTGCGGTGACGCGACCTGGCCGCTTATGCAGCGGGCATTCCGGACGCCTGCCGGCGCCCGGGTCACTTTCTCTTTGCTGGCCCAAAGAGAAAGTAACCAAAGAGAAATGGCC
>NZ_JAAOYS010000013.1:0-144558 GCF_011759495.1 Dyella sp. SG562 | reverse complement strand
TACGTAAACGCACTGTGGTTTCGTGTAGACCCAGGTTAATCAGACTACCGCAGCCGTCCACTGCTCCTTCTAGTCGCGTCGCGAGCCTTTGCTCTCAGGCCATTTTCTCTTTGGTTACTTTCTCTTTGGGCCAGCAAAGAGAAAGTGACTCGGGCGCCGGCAGGCGTCCGGAATGCCCGCTGCATAAGCGGCCAAATCGCGTCAGCGCAAAAAACCAGGCGATACCGCAAAAGGATCCCGGCCTGCGCCGGAATAACGGGCACACCCACCACGCCACACTTATTCGTAAGTGGTGACAGTCAACCGCGCATCACTCCCGGCATAGCCGACGAAATACCGCAACAGCTCGGGTGTATCGCCGCCAGCCAGCGCGGTACTCAATAGCTGCTTCCGCGCGCTCGCGGAATTCCCATCCGGCAACACATGCACACCGGCAACGCTCAACGGCGCCGCAGGCGCCACCAGTCTTCCGGTGAATTGAATCCGCCCTTGTTCGGCTTGCGCGGCAGCGGGCGACAGCAGCAGGGTGGCGATGGCGAAACCGAAGGCGGGCCGCGTGCGGCCGGTATGACGAAGATCCATGGATAAGCATTCGAATAGTGAAGGTGACCGTAGATGTATCCGGTCACCTAGGACTATTCCTTGAGGTATTTCCCGATCAAGGCGATTTCGTCGTCGGGGATACTGCTTTGAAGACATACGGCGGCGTAAAGCTCAGCACCGACAGCGGCGCCGGCAGTTCTCCTCGGCGCACCACGACGCTGGCCGACGGCAGCCAGTGTTTCTGCTCGCCGAAATCGCCGATCGAGGCATAGCTGCCAACCCAGCCGAACTGGTCGAACGCATAAGGCAGGCCCTCCGCATCCAGCGGCACGTTCGCGTCGGCGACATGCATATGCAGATGCGGGCCGGTGGTTTCACCGGTGTAGCCGAGGCGTCCGATCACGTCGCCGCGATGCACTGCCTGGCCGGCTTTCACCGTGATGCTGCCGGTCTTCAGGTGCTCGTAGAACACATAGTGCCCACCGCCCAGGTCCAGGCTCACGTAGTTGCCGGTGGCGTCCTGCAGCGGCACGCGGGTGGGTTTGCCGGGGTCGACTTTGGCCGGCTCCGGCATGCCGTCCAGCGCGGCGGCGATCCTGCCGTCCGCTACAGCCAGCACTTCTTCGCCGTAGCCGAGCCAGTGGTTCTTGTCGGTGGGATCGCCCTGGGTGTAGCGGCCCTGCGCGTCGACCTTGATCCAGTCGACGGCGAAGCGTCCGGGCACGTGCACCGCGCCGTTCACCGCGTACAGCGTGCGGCGATGGCCGCGTGGCCATGCGCTGTCGTAGATGGCGACCCAGTAGCCGCCGCGCAGCGGCGGCGAGAACACCACGGGTGCGGGCCCATGCCGCAGCGTGAGCTGGCCGCCTTGCGCCTGCACCGCCGTGCCGTCGTCGCGTGCTGCGCTGAGTTCGTGGGTGAGATGCAGGTCCGCCGGCGCTTCGTCGAAGCTCAGGTTGAGATACACCACGGCATGCGCGCCCGGCGCGATCGTCGCATCGCCTTTCTTGCCGGACATGCCCGGCCCGCCGAGCAGCGCGCGCAGTGCGGTTTCGTCGTAGTCGCGCAGCACGCGGCGGTTGTCGGCATCGAGCACGCGCAGCTGCTTCGGCTGCAGCGGGTCGGCGGCGTAGTTGTCCAGGTGCAGCTCGTACAGCAGCTGCCATTGGCCGTTGACCTTGACCGGCTGAGGCTGCCACGGCACGCGCAGGTCGAAGGTCTGCACGACGGGGGCGCGCTGCGCGAAGGCGGGGGATAGCGACATGCCGAGAAGCGCGATGGCGAAGGGAAGGAGCTGGCCGAACGTCGAAGCGGATTTCATGAGTCCCCCGATGGCGATGCCGGCCAATGTGGGAGACCACGAAGCGGCGCGCTAGTGCCCACACACCATGACCAATGGCGGGCGCCCCACGGTGTTGGGGTTCGCCTGCGGCGCACCCCAACCTACGCCGGTCGGTACCGAGAGGGTGCTAAGCGTCGACTGCGGCCAGCATCGCCTCGGCACTGGACACGCGAAATTCGCCCGGCGCTTCCACCTGCAGCTGCCGCACCACGCCGTTCTCCGCATACAGCGCGAAGCGGCGCGAACGCAGGCCCATGCCATACGAAGCGCCGTCGAGTTCCAGCCCCAGCGCGCGGGTGAAACTGCCATTGCCGTCGGCCAGCATCAGCATGCCGGGCGGCACCTTCTGGTCGCGCGCCCAGGCCTGCATCACATAGGCATCGTTGACCGCCATGCAGATCACGTCGATGCCGCGCTGCTGGAATTGCGCGAAGCGCTGCACGTAGCCGGGCAGATGCTTGTTGGAGCAGGTCGGCGTGAACGCGCCGGGCACGGCGAACAGCACCACTTTGTGCTGGCCGAACAGCGCGGCGGTCTGGCGGGTTTCGATCTGGCCGTCGACGATGGCTTTGATCTCGAGGTCGGGCAGGGCCTGGCCGGGCTGGATCGTGGTCATGGGAACGCACTCTGCAGAAAGGGTAAACGCGGGGATGCTAGCGCCTCGGGGCCGCGGCTGTCGTCTTGGCTGGTCATCTTGAATCGCCGCGGCGCGCACCTATCTATCCAGGCAGGCGGTGATGGCACCGCAAACCTGTTCGAGGATTCACCATGTATCTGGGACGTACGCTTTCCTGGCCCCGGCAGCGCCTGGGCGACCATCTGTTCCAAGTGGAGCAGCCCGTCAACGCCAACACCGGCGAGGCGCAGTGGGCGCCGCGCGTGGACATCAAGGAAGACGACAAGCGCTTCGTGATTCTGGCCGACATCCCGGGCATCGACCCGGCCGGCATCGAAGTGAGCATGGACAAGGGCGTGCTCACCATCAAGGGCGAGCGCAAGCAGGAGGCCCCGGCCGAGGGCGAGCGCCACACCCGTGTGGAGCGCGCGCACGGCGCCTTCCTGCGCCGCTTCGCGCTGCCGGACAGCGCCGATGCGGAAGGCATCACCGCGCACGGCCGCCACGGCGTGCTGGAAGTGTCGATCCCCAAGCGGGCCGAGAGCGCGCCGCGCCGCATCACTATCGAAACCACGCACTAAGCGCGCACATCAGACGCTTGCGTGTTGCGGCTACGGCCCGCCACGGACCATGATCCGTGGCGGGCCGTCCGCGTTGTTTGGACTTGCAGCAGCCATTGGCGGGAGTGGCAGTGGAATTCAAAGACTATTACGACACCCTGGGCGTGAAAGCGGACGCCAGCGAGGCCGAGATCAAGGCGGCCTATCGCAAGCTCGCCCGCAAATACCATCCGGACAAGAACAAGGAAGCGGGCGCCGAGGAGAAGTTCAAGGCCATCAACGAGGCCAACGAAGTGCTGCGCGATCCGGAAAAGCGCCGCGCCTACGACAACCTGCGCGCCGGCGGCTACCGCGGCGGCGAACAGTTCCGTCCGCCGCCGGGCTGGGGCCAGGGCCAGAACTTCGATTTCGGCGGCGGTGGCGGCGGCGATTTCAGCGACTTCTTCGAAAGCCTGTTCGGCCGCGCGGCCGGCGGCGCGCACGGCCAGGCGCGCGCCAGCCGCGGCAGCGACATCCAGGCGCAGGTGCAGATCGAGCTGCAGACCGCTTTCGACGGCGGCCGCACGCGCGTGGCCCTGCACGACGGCAGCGGCAACGAGCGCGTGCTGGAAGTGAAGATCCCCGCCGGCATCCAGCCCGGCCAGGTGATCCGCCTGTCCGGCCAGGGCCACCCCGGCCGCGGCGGCGGCCCCAGCGGCGACCTGCTGCTGGAAGTGCAGTTCCGCGACGACGCGCGCTTCCGCCTGGACGGCCGCAACGTGCTCCACGTGCTGCCCATCGCCCCCTGGGAAGCCGCCCTGGGCGCCACCGTGCCGGTGCCGACCCTGGCCGGCACCGTGGACCTGCGCATCCCCGCCGGCTCGCAGTCGGGCCGCAAGCTGCGCCTGAAGGGGCGTGGCCTGCCGGGAGCGCATCCGGGCGACCAGCTGGTGGAGTTGTCGATTCGTGCGCCGGTGGCGGAGTCGGAGGCGCAGAAAAAAGCCTATGAGGCGTTGCGCGATGAGTTCGAAGGATTCGATCCGCGGCGTTGATTAAAGCCCCTCTCCCACCGGGAGAGGGGTTGGGGTGAGGGTACGGGCGGAGCGCAAGAGTGATGCGCACGGCTCCGGCCGAACCCTCATCCGCCTGCCGGCACCTTCTCCCGGTGGGAGAAGGAATCAGGATTAAGTACCGAGGCAATCATCAATAAAAAAACGGCGCCCCAGGGCGCCGTTTTTCTGTACTGCTTCGCCTCGCCAGTTCAGGCCGGCAGCAGACCCTTCAGCGTCTCCACCAGCTCTTCTTCCTTGATCGGCTTGGTCACATAGGCCTTCGCACCCTGGCGCAGGCCCCACACCTTGTCGGTTTCCTGGTCCTTGGTGGTCACCAGGATCACCGGGATGTGCTGCGTTTCCGGATCCTTGCTGATGGTGCGCGTGGCCTGGAAGCCGTTGAGATTGGGCATGACCACGTCCATCAGGATGAGGTCGGGCTTCTCGCGCTTGGCCACCTCCACGCCGGCGGCGCCGTCTTCCGCAGTCAGGGTCTCGTGCCCCAGCTTCTCGACGATGCGCTTGATGCCCAGCAACTGCGACGGCGAATCGTCGACGATCAGAATACGTGCCATAAGGTGGGAGTCCCCTTGTTGTTTCGTGTTTCGAAGGATTCTAAGCCGCGCTAGCGGCTCTTCCAAGTCGGTTCAGCTTGGGCTTTACACTTCAAGTCTCACAACTGTGCGCCCGAACGAGTCGCCTGCCAGCATGCGCTCGAAAACGCCCGGCAGCTCATCCAGGCTCACTTCGCGAGTGGCGATCCGGTCGAGGTGCCGCGGTTTCCACTCGCCCGCCAGCTTTT
Organism: Dyella sp. SG562; assembly: GCF_011759495.1. Lineage (NCBI taxonomy): Bacteria > Pseudomonadati > Pseudomonadota > Gammaproteobacteria > Lysobacterales > Rhodanobacteraceae > Dyella > Dyella sp. SG562. The sequence continues at coordinate 139,664 of NZ_JAAOYS010000013.1, read as the reverse complement.
CCCATACGCGCTCGCGCTGGTCCCGCGCGGTGCCGGCCGAGGCCACGCCCAGCAGGTTGACGCCGCGGATGATGAAAGGCATCACCGTGCTGTCGAACGCGATGCCGCCCGCATTGCCGCAGATCGCCACGTTGCCGTAGGGCGCCACCAGCGGCAGCAGGCCGGCCAGCATGGCGCCGCCGACGTTGTCCAGGGCGCCGCCGAAGCGCGCCGAATCCATCGGCTTGCCGCTGAACACCAGCTCGTGGCGATCGATGCAGGCGCTGGCGCCGAGGCTGCGCAGGAAGTCGAAATGGTCGGCCTTGCCGCTGATCGCATGCACGTCGTAGCCGGCGCGGCTGAACATGTCGATCGCCAGCATGCCCACGCCGCCGGAGGCGCCGGTGACGGCGATCGGACCCAGCGCCGGCGTCTGGCGGTTGTCTTCCATCTGCAGCAGGGCCAGCGCGGCGGTGAAGCCGGCGGTGCCCAGCACCATGCTTTCGCGCAAGCTGAGGCCGGCGGGCAGGGGGATGGTCCAGTGCGCGTCGAAGCGCGCGTATTCGCCGTAGCCGCCGTCGCGCACTTCGGAAAGGCCGCTGCCGGTGCACAGCACCGCATCGCCTTCCTTGAACTTGGGGTCGGTGGAAGCCACCACGATGCCGGCCGCATCGATGCCGCCGTTGAGCGGGTACTGGCGCAGGATCTTGCCCTTGCCGGTGCCGGCCAATGCATCCTTGAAGTTGACCGAGGACCAGGCCGTCTTCACCAGCACCTGGCCGGCGCTGAGCGCGGCGGTGCTCATGGTTTCGATGCCGCCGCGATAGCCGGAGCCGTCGTTGTGGATGCGGAAGGCGCGGAACTCGATGTCGCTCATGGCGTGGCGTCCGGAAGGATGGGTCAGGCTTCGACGCTGCTGCGGTCGATCCACTTGGGGCTGTAGTGGCCCTGGTAGTGCTCCATCCAGTGGAACAGTTTTTCCATGCTGTCGCCGAACCACACGCTGTCGCGCTGCTCGGCGCGCACGAAGCGCTCGTCCACCATGTGGTCGAGCATGCCGCGCAGCTGGCGATAGTAGCCGCGCACGTCGAGAAAGGCGCAAGGGAAGCTGTGCAGGCCCAGCTGCGCCCAGGTCAGCATCTCGAACATCTCGTCCATGGTGCCGAAGCCGCCGGGCAGGGCGACGAAGGCGTCGGAGCGCTCGAACATGCGGGTCTTGCGCTGGTGCATGGTCTCGACCACTTCCAGTTCGCTCAGGCCCGCGTGCGCCACTTCGCGCTCCACCAGCTGGCGCGGGATCACCCCGATCACCTTGCCGCCGCCCGCCAGTACCGCATCGGCCACCGTGCCCATCAGGCCGACCTTGCCGCCGCCGTAGACCAGGGCGATGCCGCGCCGCGCCATCTCGGCGCCGAAGGCGCGCGCCTGCTCGGTGTATTCCGGCGAGCCGCCCGGGCTCGAGCCGCAATAGACGCAGATGGCGGTGGGCTGGGGCATGGGGGTCTCCGGGGAAAAGGAATTAGGGGGCGACGGCAGGTCGCGGGGATGTGAAGGAAGCCGGCTTTTCGGAGCTGTCCCCGAAAACGGACGGCCCGCCCATGTCGCCATGGACGGGCCGCGCCGGTGATGCCTGGATCCCGGCTCGACGCGCAGCACGCGCCGTCCGGGATGAGGTCGTCCTGACCTCAGTTGCCCTTGTGGATCGCGCGCTTGTCCACCGACAGCGCGGCTTCGTGCACGGCTTCCGACAGCGTCGGATGGGCGTGGACGATGCGGGCCAGGTCTTCGGCGGAGCCCTTGAACTCCATCGTCACCACGGCTTCGGCGATCAGCTCGGACACGCCCGGGCCGACCATGTGCACGCCGAGCAGGCGGTCGGTCTCGGCATGGGCCAGCATCTTCACCTGGCCGACGGCCTCGTTCATCGCCACGGCGCGGCCGATGGCGGCGAACGGGAAGGTGCCCACCTTGTAGGGGATGCCGGCGTCCTTCAGTTCCTTCTCGGTCTTGCCGGCCCAGGCGATTTCCGGTTCGGTGTAGATCACCCAAGGAATGGTGTCGAAGTTGACGTGGCCGGCCTTGCCGGCGATCCACTCGGCCACCGCCACGCCTTCCTCGGAACCCTTGTGCGCCAGCATCGGGCCGCGCACGGCGTCGCCGATGGCCCACACGCCGTCCACGCCGGTGTGGTTGTGGTTGTCGACCACGATGCGGCCGCGCTCGTCCAGCTTCACGCCGGTGTCGTCGGCCAGCAGGCCGGCGGTGTAGGCGCGGCGGCCCACCGCCACCAGCAGCTTGTCCACCACCAGCTCGTGCGCGCCGTCCTTGTCTTCATAGGTGAGTGCAACCTCGTTGCCCTTGACCTCGGCCTTGGTCAGCTTGGCGCCGAGCTTGATCTTCAGGCCCTGCTTGGCGAATTCCTTGGCGGCGATCTTGGCCACGTCGGCGTCGGCCACCGAGAGGAAGTCCGGCAGCGCTTCGAGGATGGTCACGTCGGCGCCCAGGCGGCCCCACACGCTGCCCAGTTCCAGGCCGATCACGCCGGCGCCGATCACGCCCAGGCGCTTCGGAACTTCCGGAAAATCCAGCGCGCCGGCGTTGTCGACGATGAACTTGTTGTCGAACCTGGCGAACGGCAGCTCGATCGGCACCGAGCCCGAAGCCAGGATCACATTGGTCGCGCTGATGGTCTGCTTGCTGCCGTCGTTCGCGGTGATCTCGACGTTGTTGCCTTTGAGCAGCTTGCCGGTGCCGTAGAAGGCGGTGACCTTGTTGGCCTTGAACAGCTGGCCGATGCCGCCGGTGAACTGCTTGACGATCTTGTCCTTGCGGCCGACGAAGGTGGCCACGTCGATCTTCGCGTTGTCGGCGGTGATGCCGTGCACGGCGAAGTTGTGCGTCAGGTTGTGGAACTGCTTGGACGAATCCAGCAGCGCCTTGGACGGAATGCAGCCCACGTTGAGGCAGGTGCCGCCGAGCGCCTGCTTGCCGTCCTTGCCGGTGAAGGCGTCGATGCAGGCGGTCTTCAGGCCCAGCTGCGCGGCGCGGATCGCGGCCACGTAGCCGGCCGGGCCGGCGCCGATGACGATGACGTCGAATTGTTGCTCGCTCATGTTATTCGCTCGCGGGAATAGGGAAGGGGGAATAGGGAATCGGAAAAGCCAGGATGCTATGAGGGCGACCCGCTATTCCATCAACCAATCAAGGCAGCGAAGAGCGGGAATCGTGGGAGGGGGTTTTACTATTCCCTATCCACGATTCCCGATTCCCCGGTCTTTGATCGCAAAGGCGATCAAAGACCCAGCAGCATCCGCTGCGGATTCTCGAGCTGGTTCTTGATGTCGACCAGGAACAGCACCGCGTCCTTGCCGTCGATGATGCGGTGGTCGTAGCTCAGCGCCAGGTACATCATCGGCGCGGCGATCACCTGCCCGTTCTCGACGATGGCGCGGTCCTTGATGGTGTGCATGCCCAGGATCGCGCTCTGCGGCGGGTTCACGATCGGGGTCGACAGCAGCGAGCCGAAGGTGCCGCCGTTGGTGATGGTGAAGGTGCCGCCCTGCAGGTCGTCCAGGCCCAGCTTGCCGTCGCGCGCCTTCTTGGCGTACTCCAGGATGCCCTTCTCGATGTCGGCGAAGCTCTTGTCCTGCACGTCGCGCAGCACCGGGGTGACCAGGCCCTTGTCGGTGGACACGGCGATCGAGATGTCCTGGTAGCCGTGGTAGACGATGTCGTTGCCGTCGACCGAGGCATTGATCACCGGGTGGCGCTTCAGCGCCTCGGCGGCGGCCTTGACGAAGAAGCTCATGAAGCCGAGCTTCACGCCGTTCGACTTCTCGAACTGCTCGCCCAGCGTCTTGCGCATCTTCACCACCTCGGCCAGGTTCACTTCGTTGAACGAGGTGAGCATGGCGATCGAGTTCTTCGACTGCATCAGGCGCTCGGCGATGCGCGCGCGGATGCGCGTCATCGGCACGCGCTCTTCCGGACGCGCGCCCGGGGTCGGCTTCGCGGCCGGGGCTGCGGCGGCCGGCGCGGCAGCGGCGCCGCCCTTGCCGTAGTTGACCAGGTCTTCCTTGGTCACGCGGCCGTCGCGGCCGGTGCCGGCGACCTTCGACGCGTCGATGTTCTGCTCGGTGGCCACGCGCAGGCCGGCCGGGGACAGGTCCGCGCTGCCCTTGGCGGCGGCGGGAGCCGCGGCGGCCGGGGCGGGGGCGGCAGCCGGCGCAGCGGCGGCGGGCGCCGGCGCGGCGGCCACGGCGCCTTCCTCGATCACCGCGATGACCTGCTGGCTGGTCACGGTGTCGCCGGACTGGAACTTCAGTTCCTTGATCACGCCGTCGACCGGAGCCGGCACTTCGAGCACCACCTTGTCGGTCTCGAGGTCGACCAGGTTCTCGTCGCGCTTGATCGCGTCGCCGACCTTCTTGTGCCAGGTGGCGATGGTGGCGTCGGAGACAGACTCGGGCAGAACGGGCACTTTGACTTCAATGGACATCGGGTCTTACTCCGCAGCGTGGTCGGTGCCGATCGGCGCGACCAGCGCCTGCTCGACGAGTGCCGCCTGTTCGGCGACGTGGGTATTGAGGTGGCCGGCAGCCGGCGCCGGCGAGCGGGCGCGGCCGGCGTAGGAGAGGCTCTGCTTGGCGTTGACGCAGGCCTGCAGGTGGTGGCGGATCTGGAACCAGGCGCCCTGGTTCATGGGTTCTTCCTGGCACCAGATCACTTCCTTGGCGGAAGCGTACTTTTCCAGTTCGGCCACGACCTGCGGACGCGGGAACGGATACAGCTGCTCGACGCGCACGATGGCGACGTCGGCGAGGCCCCGCTTCTCGGCGTCTTCCAGCAGGTCGTAGTAGACCTTGCCCGAGCACAGCACCACGCGCCTGACCTTCTTGGCCGGCAGCTCGCGGTGCTCGCCGATCACCAGCTGGAATTCGCCGTTGGCCAGTTCGTCCAGGCTGGAGATCGCCAGCTTGTGGCGCAGCAGCGACTTCGGCGTCATCACGATCAGCGGCTTGCGCGTCGGGCGCACCATCTGGCGGCGGATCATGTGGAAAGCCTGGGCCGGCGTGGTCGGCACGCAGACCTGCATGTTGTCCAGCGCGCACAGCTGCAGGAAGCGCTCCAGGCGCGCGGAGGAATGCTCCGGACCCTGGCCTTCGTAACCGTGCGGCAGGAACAGCGCCAGGCCGCACAGGCGGTTCCACTTCGACTCGCCCGAGCTGATGAACTGGTCGATCACCACCTGGGCGCCGTTGGCGAAGTCGCCGAACTGGCCTTCCCAGATGTGCAGGGTGTAGGGGTCGGTGGTGGCGTGGCCGTATTCGAAGGCCATCACCGCCTCTTCGCTGAGCAGCGAGTCGATCACCTCGACGCTGGCGTTGTCGCGCAGCGTGGCCAGCGGCATGTAGGTGTGGCCGTCCTTCTGGTCGTGCAGCACCGCGTGGCGGTGGAAGAACGTGCCGCGGCCCACGTCCTGGCCGACCAGGCGCAGGTTGTAGTTCTGGTCCACCAGGGTGGCGTAGGCCAGGTTCTCGGCGAAGCCCCAGTCGCCCGGCAGCTCGCCCGCGGCCATCTTGCGGCGGTCGTCGTAGATCTTGGCCACGCGCGACTGCAGCGTGGTGTCCGACGGCACTTCGAGAATCTTGTTGGCCAGCTCGACCAGCTTTGCCTTCGGCACGCCGGTGTCGGCCTGGGTGGACAGCTTGCCGCCGATGAACTGGTTCCAGTCCACCTCGATGTCCTTGACCAGGGCGCTGGTCAGCTCGGTCATCGGGTCGCCGGCTTCCAGGCGCGAGCGGTACTCGTCGACCATCTTCTGGGCGTCGCCGTCGGCGATCACGCCTTCCTTGACCAGGGCCTGCGCGTACAGGTCGCGCGTGGTCGGGCGGGCGCGGATGATCTGGTACATCACCGGCTGGGTCGCGGCCGGCTCGTCGGCCTCGTTATGGCCGTGGCGGCGGTAGCAGACCAGGTCGATCACCACGTCCTTGCGGAACTGCTTGCGGAAGTCGTAGACCAGGCGGGTGGCCTGGATCACCGCTTCCGGGTCGTCGCCGTTCACGTGCAGCACCGGCGCGTTGACCATCTTGGCCAGGTCGGTGCAGTACAGCGTGGAGCGCGCGTCCTGCGGATTGGAGGTGGTGAAGCCCACCTGGTTGTTCACCACGATGTGCAGCGTGCCGCCGATGCGGAAGCCGCGCGCCTGCGACATGTTGAACAGTTCCATGTTCACGCCCTGGCCGGCCAGGGCGGCGTCGCCGTGGATCAGCACGGCCATGGACTGCTGGCGCTCGCTGTCGCGGCGGCGGATCTGGCGCGAATGCACCGAGCCGGCCACCACCGGGTTGACGATCTCCAGGTGCGACGGATTGAACGCCAGCGCCACGTGCACGCCGCCGTTGGGCGTCTTGACGTCGGCGGAGAAGCCCATGTGGTACTTCACGTCGCCGGAGTGGGCCGGGTCGTCCGGGTGCTCGAACTTGCCTTCGAACTCGTTGAACAGCGTCTTCGGCGGCTTGCCCAGGATATTGACCAGCATGTTCAGGCGGCCGCGGTGGGCCATGCCGACCACGACTTCCTTGATGCCGTTGTCGCCGGCCGTGCGCACCACCTCGTCCACCATCGGGATCAGGCTGTCGCCGCCTTCCAGCGAGAAGCGCTTCTGGCCCACGTACTTGGTGTGCAGGTAGCGCTCCAGGCCCTCGGCGGCGGTGAGGCCCGCCAGCACGCGCCGCTTGCCGGCCGGGTCCAGCCCGGCGCTGCCGCCGGCCTTTTCCAGGCGGGTGTAGATCCAGTTGCGCTGCTCATGGTTGCTGATGTGCATGAACTCGGCGCCGATGGTGCCGGCATACACCTTCTTCAGGCGCGCCAGCAGCTCGCGCAGCTTCATGCGCTGGCCGCCGCCGGCGAAGTTGCCGCAGTCGAATTCGGTGTCGAGGTCGGCGTCGCTCAGGCCGTGGAAGGCCAGGCCCAGGTCCGGCGCCGGCAGCTTCTCGGCCAGGCCCAGCGGATCGAGGTCGGCGGCCAGGTGGCCGCGCGAGCGGTAGGCGGTAAGGATGCGCAGCACCGCGGCCTGCTTGCGCGCGTGCTCGTCGTCGACGGGGGCGGCGACGCCCACGGCGCGCTGCTTCTGCGCGGCTTCGATGCGGGCGATCGCCGCGGAGTGCGGAACGTCACCGGATTCGCGGCCTTTGAAGGTCCCGAAATACTGGTTCCATTCGGCGGGGACCGACGCGGGGTCGGCCAGCCAGGACTCATACAACTGCTCTACGTAATCGGCGTTGCCGCCGGCGAGCTGGGACGAATCGAAGAACTCGCGAATCAGATTTGTGCTCACGTCACCACCGGTGAGGGAAGGGAGGCCTCAGGCCATCCGTCGACCTGGCGGATGGCGGGGAAAAATCCTGTTAATTATGGCCCCGGCTGCTGCACAGCGGCAACCCGGGAAACGGGTTCCAGGTGGGGTCGGAAGGCGTTATTTCGAGGCCGGAGGCTACCGACCATCGTCGTAGGCACGGGTTTTCGCCGGTTTCGCGCACGGCGGCCGCCCGCAGGCGCAAGCGGGTTGCCGTTCAGCCGGGCGCTAGAGATCGAGCGGCTGCAGCGCGGTGGCGCGGGCCGCACGCTCCCACGCTTCCTGGAAGTGCTGCTGCAGCGGCGCCTGGCTGGCGCGGTCTTCCATCGCGCCGCGGCCGCGCGGGCGCGGCGCTTCCGGCAGGAACAGATAGCCGCCGGCGTCGGTGAGCAGGTAGGCCGAGCCATACGTGCGGTCGGACTCCTCCACCGGCTCGCGCACCAGCACCGTGCTGGGCAGGCGCTGGGCCAGGGCGATCAGCCGGTGGCTGTCGCGCAGGGCCGCGGCGGGGTCGTGCAGGATCAGGCGGATCTCGGCGCCGCGGCCGGCGGTGGCGATGCGGCGCAGCTCGTCCAGCTCGGCGGCATGGTTATAAGCGTCGGTGGGCAGCGCGGGCTGGTAGATCGCCACGCGGCGGCGCGCGCCGCGCAGCAGCTGCAGGCGCATGGCTGCCAGCGTCTCGCCGCCGTCGACGACGAGCGTTTCCGGGGCGGGGCGATCCGATGGTTTCACCGGCGGCGCGCCTTGCGCGGCACCAGGTGGCCGTCGTTGACCAGCGCCAGCAGCAGCGCCCGCTCGGCGCCGGCCGGCGCGCGGCCGAACGCCAGCGTGCGTTCGGCGCACAGGCGCTCGGCCAGCTCGGCCGGCGCGGGGTAGGCCTGGCCGTTGGCGAACAGGGTGGCGCCGCCCTTCACCCGGGCCCAGGCCATGCGCGACCACGGATGGCGCAGCAGCTGCGCGCCGTCGCCCAGCAGCTTGGCCAGGGCGGCCTCGGTGCTGGCCTTGTCCGGCGCGGCCGGCGCGCGCGCCACGCGGTAGCGGGTGATGTAGCGGCCGAACCAGTCGACCAGGGTGGCGTCGTCCAGCGCGGCGAACGGCAGGGCCTCCCGCACGCGGGCCAGGGCGGCGCGGTCGATCTCGCCGGCATGTCTGGCCGGGGCCAGGTCCGGGTCGCGGTAGCGCTGCTCGTCGGGCAGGCGCTCCACCAGATAGTCGGCCAGGTCGCTGGCCAGTTCCGCGCGCGAGGGCGCGCGCATGCCCACCGAGAGGGTCATGCAGGGGCCGCCGAAGGCCACGCCGTCGTGCGGCACGCCCGGCGGCAGGTAGAGCATGTCGCCCGGTTCCAGCAGCCATTCGTGGGTGGGCTCGAAGTGCTTGAGCTGCTTCAGTTCTACGTCGTCGCGGAACTCGGTGGACGCCTGCGGATCGTCGCTGATCGCCCAGTGCCGCTGGCCCAGGCCCTGCAGCAGGAACACGTCGTATTGGTCGACATGGGCGCCGACGCCGCCGCCCGGCTCGGCATAGGAAATCATGATGTCGTCCACGCGCCAGTTCGGCAGGAAGCGGAACGACTCCAGCAAGGCCGCCACGTCGGCGTCCCACTTGTCCACGTCCTGCACCAGCAGGGTCCAGTTGGCGGGCGGGGTCGTGGCGAAGTCGTCCTCGCTGAGCGGGCCGGTCTTGACCGACCAGCGGTCGCGGCGCTCGTCGTGGACGATCAGGCGCGACAGGGCTTCCTCTTCCAGCGCCAGGCCGGCCAGGTCGTCCGGCTGCAGCGGGGGCGTGAAGTCCGGGAAGGCGTTGCGGATCAGCAGGGGGCGCTTCTGCCAGTAGTCGCGCAGGAACTGCGCCGGGGTCATGCCGAGGGGCTGGCGGGCGCTGCCGCGGACTTCGAGGGGGAGGGTGGGCTTGGTCATCGGGAGATTGTACGGGGCGCGGCGCGGCCGGCGTAGGTTGGGGTGAGCCGCAGGCGAACCCCAACAATGCGAGGCGCCCCGCCGCGTTGGGGTTCGCCTGCGGCTCACCCCAACCTACGTGGGTGGTCGGGTTTAACGAGGAAATAATGGAAACGGCATGTGCATATGTCGATACATCCTTTCCGGCATAAGCACTCCGAGGTCTACCTTCGACGAATAGACGTATAGACGTCCAAAGAAGGTCCAGCCTTGAACGCCGTCGTTTCGCAGGAATCCCTCGCTTCGCCGCTCGCCGCCGACAAGGCCGCGCAACTCCAGCGCCTGCTGGAGGGCCTGGCGCCCCACGAGCTGTACTGGGTGGCCGCACGCAGCGCGGCGCTGGCGGCGCGCGGGCCGCAGCCGGCGCAGGTGCAGGTGCAGGCTGCGGCCGCGGCGACGGAACGGGTTACCGTGCTCTACGGCAGCCAGACCGGCAATGCCAAGCGCGTGGCCGAGCAGCTGCTCAAGAAGCTGGAAGCGGCCGGCCTGCCGGCGCGGCTGGTGCGCGCCGACGCCTACGTGCAGCGCGAACTGGCGCAGGAGCGCCAGCTGTTCCTGGTGATCAGCACCCAGGGCGAGGGCGAGCCGCCGGACGATGCGCGCGGCCTGATCGACTTCATCGCCAGCCGCCGCGCGCCGCGGCTGCCGGCGCTGCGCTATGCGGTGCTGGGCCTGGGCGATTCCAGCTATCCGCAGTTCTGCGCGATCGGCCGCCAGCTCGACGCGCGGCTGGAGGAACTCGGCGCCGCGCGGCTGGATCCCCTGGCCGAGGCCGACGTCGACCTGGACGAAGTGGCTGCGCCCTGGACCGCCGCCGCGCTGGAGCGCGCCCGCGAACTGCTGAAGGCGCCGGCGGCCGCGGTGCGCGCGCCGCTGCTGCAGGCGGTGCCCACGCATGCCGTGCACGACCGCGACCACCCGTTCGCCGCCACCGTGCTGGCGAACCAGCGCATCGTGTCGCGCGACAGCGAGCGCGAAGTGCTGCATGTGGAGCTGTCGCTGGAAGGCTCCGGCCTCAGCTACCGGCCCGGCGATGCGCTGGGCGTGTGGCCGCGCAATCCGCCGGCGCTGGTCCGGCAGTGGCTGGCACTGCTGCAGCTGGACGGCGACGCGGAAGTGACCCACAACGGCCGCACGCTGCCGCTGCTGCGCTGGCTCACCGAGGAACGCGAGCTGACCCGCCTCGCCCGCGGCTTCGCGCTGGCCCATGCCAGGACCAGCGGCGATGCCGGCCTGGCGCGGGCGCTGGAAGATCCGGTGGCGCTGACCGCGCTGCTCGACACGCACCAGCCGATCGACCTGCTGCGCCGCTATCCGGCCCCGTGGGAAGCCGCCGCGCTGGTCGCCGCGCTGCGCCCGCTCACGCCGCGGCTGTATTCGATCGCCTCCAGCTCCGCCGTGGTCGGCGACGAAGTGCACCTCACCGTGTCCACGGTCGACTACGAAGCCTTCGGCGAACGCCACTGGGGCGCCGCCTCGGCCTTTCTCGCCGCCAGCGGCGAAGACGCGCGCGTGCCGGTGTTCATCGAAGCGAACGAGCGCTTCCGCCTGCCGGCCGACAGCGCGCGCGACGTGATCATGATCGGCCCCGGCACCGGCGTGGCGCCGTTCCGCGGCTTCGTGCAGGAGCGCCACGAGACCGGCGCCAGCGGCCGCAACTGGCTGTTCTTCGGCAACCGCCATTTCGCCGACGACTTCCTCTACCAGCTGGAATGGCAGGAAGCGCTGAAGCAGGGCGCGCTGCACCGGCTGGACCTGGCCTTCTCGCGCGACGGCGCCGGCAAGGTCTACGTGCAGCACCGCCTGCGCGAACACGGCAAGGAGCTGTACGCCTGGCTCAGCGGCGGCGCGCATCTGTATGTCTGCGGCGACGCCACGCAGATGGCCAGGGACGTGCACGCGGCCCTGGTCGACATCGCCGCCGAGCACGGCGGCCTCTCCCACGAAGACGCCGGCGCCTGGCTGGCCGACCTCCTGCAGCAAGGGCGCTACGCGCGCGACGTGTATTGATATGAGCGCAGCACTTTCCGATTTCGAACGCGTCAAGGCCGCCAGCCGCCAGCTGCGCGGCGGCATCGCCGAGGGCCTGGCCGATCCCGTCACCGGCGGCATCGGCGAGGACGACGGCAAGCTGCTCAAGTTCCACGGCAGCTACCAGCAGGACGACCGCGACCTGCGCGAGGAACGCCGCCGCCAGAAACTGGAGCCGGCCTACAGCTTCATGCTGCGCGCGCGCCTGCCGGGCGGCGTGGTCACGCCCGCGCAGTGGCTGGAATTCGACCGCCTGGCGCGCGAGCACGCCAACGGCACGCTGCGCATCACCACGCGGCAGACCTTCCAGTGGCACGGCATCATCAAGCGCAAGCTCAAGCCCACCATCGCCGCCATCCACGCCAGCCTGGCCAGCACCATCGCGGCCTGCGGCGACGTGGTGCGCAACGTGGTGAGCACCGCCAACCCGGTGGAGACGAAGGCGCACGGCGCGGCCTATGCGTGGGCGGCGAAGCTGTCGGACGATCTGGCGCCGCGCACGAGTGCGTATCACGAGATCTGGCTGGACGGCGAGCCGCTGGTGGGCGAACCGGAGGTGGAGCCGCTGTATGGCGCCACGTACCTGCCGCGCAAATTCAAGATCGGCCTGGCGATTCCGCCATTGAACGACGTGGACGTGTTCTCGCAGGACCTCGGCCTGATCGCGATTGCCGAGGACGGCGAGCTGAAGGGTTTCAACCTTGCGGTGGGCGGCGGCATGGGCGCCACGCATGGCGATGCATCGACCTATCCGCGGCTGGCGACGGTGCTCGGCTTCGTCACGCCGGAGCAGCTGTATGCCGCCTCCGAGGCCGTGGTGGCGCTGCAGCGCGACTGGGGCAACCGCGTGGAGCGCAAGCATGCGCGGCTGAAGTACACGCTCGATCATCGCGGCGTCGACGTTTTCAAGGCCGAGCTGGAACGCCGCCTCGGTTTCGCGCTGGAACCCGCGCGTCCCTTTCGTTTCGACCATAACGGCGACCGCTACGGCTGGATCGAAGGCCACGACGGCCGCTGGCATCTTACCCTGCATATCGAATCGGGCCGCCTCGCCGACCGCGGCGAGCGCCGCTGGCTGAGCGGCCTGCGCGAGCTGGCGCGGGTGCACCAGGGCGATTTCCGCCTTACCTGCAACCAGAACGTGATCGTGGCCAAGGTGCCGGCGCACGAGCGCGCGCGCATCGACGCCATCGTCGCCGCGCACGGCCTGGACGATTACCGGCGCATCAGCCCGATCCGCCGCCACGCGGTGTCCTGCGTGGCGCTGCCCACCTGCGGCCTGGCCATGGCCGAGGCGGAGCGCTATCTGCCGGAACTGCTGGACAAGGTCGAGGCGCTGCTGGCCGGCCATGGCCTGGCCGATGCGCCGATCGTGCTGCGCGTCTCCGGCTGCCCGAACGGCTGCTCGCGTCCTTACCTGGGCGAGATCGCCCTGGTCGGCCGCGGCCCCGGACGCTACGACCTGCGCCTGGGCGCGGATTTCAGCGGGCAGCGGCTCAACCGCGCCTACCGGGAGAACGTGGACGAGGCGGCCATCCTCGCCGCGCTCGATCCGCTGTTCGGGCTTTACAAAAAGCAACGTCAACCGAACGAGGGCTTCGGCGATTTCCTGCTTCGTGCGCAGGTACTGGCGGCGCCGGCGGACCGGCGCATCCCGTTGGAGGTCAGGGCATGAACGGCGCGGCGCTGGAAGCGGCGCGGCAGGATGCGGATGCATGGGCGGAACTCGATCACTGGCTCGGCACGCTGGATGCCGGACACCGCGTGGCCTGGGCGCTGGAGCACGCGCCGGGCGCGCATGCGCTGTCGTCCAGTTTCGGCGCGCAGGCCGCGGTGTCGCTGCATCTGCTGACGCGGCAGCAACCGGACTTGCCCATCATCCTGGTCGATACCGGCTATCTGTTTCCCGAGACCTACCGCTTCGTCGACGAGCTGCGCGAACGCCTCGCGCTGAACCTGCACGTGTACCGCTCGCCGCTGGGCACCGCCTGGATGGAATCGCGCCATGGCCGGCTGTGGGAGCAGGGTGTGGAAGGGCTGGGGCGCTACAACGAGCTGCGCAAGGTGGAACCGATGCGGCGCGCGCTGGAGGAGCTGGGCATCGGCAGCTGGTTCGCCGGCCTGCGCCGCGGCCAGTCGCGCAGCCGCGAACGCATTCCCTTCCTGCGGCTGAGCCAGGGCCGCTGGAAATTCCATCCGATCGCCGACTGGAGCGACCGCGACGTCGGCCGCTACCTGCAGCGCCATGGCCTGCCTTACCACCCGCTGTGGGAGCAGGGCTACGTGTCGATCGGCGACACCCACACGACCCGGCCATGGGAGCCGGGCATGGACCCCGAAGAGACGCGTTTCTTCGGCCTCAAGCGCGAGTGCGGCCTGCACGACCTCACCTGACCCTTCCGCCCCCGATATCCAGATAAAGAACGCCATCATGAGCCAGAGCGCACTCGCTGCACTTCCCGTCGAAACCGAACTGGAGCCTTTGATCGCGCCGCATGGCGGCACGCTCAAGGACCTCTACCTGCCGTATGCCGAGGCGCAGGCGCTGAAACAGCGCAGCGCGGGGCTGCCGGCACTGGACCTCAACACGCGGCAGCTGTGCGATCTGGAGCTGCTGCTCAACGGCGCCTTCTCGCCGCTGGAAGGCTTTCTCACCGAACGCGATTATCTGCGCGTGGTGAACGAGCTGCGGCTGGCCGACGGCACGCTGTGGCCGATCCCGGTCACGCTGGACGTGAGCGAAGCGTTTGCCGCCACGCTCGCGCCCGGAGCGGAGATCGTGCTGCGCGATGCGCAGAGCGTGCCGCTGGCCGTGCTGGAACTGCAGGACATCTATCGCCCGGACCGCGCGCACGAAGCGCAGCAGGTGTTCGGCACGCAGGATCATTTGCATCCCGGCGTGGCCGAACTGCTGGAACGCACCCAGCCGGTGTATCTCGGCGGCCGCCTGCGCGGCATCCAGCAGCCGGTGCACTACGACTTCACCGAGCTGCGCGACAGCCCGCGCACCTTGCGCGCCTGGTTCGAAGCGAACGGCTGGCGCCGCGTGGTGGCGTTCCAGACGCGCAACCCGATGCACCGCGCGCACCGCGAGCTGACCCTGCGCGCCGCGCAGAAGGTGGGCGCCAAGCTGCTGATCCAGCCCTCGGTGGGCCGCACCAAGCCCGGCGACGTCGACCACTACACCCGCGTGCGCTGCTACCGCGCCCTGTTGCCGCAGTACCCGGCCGACAGCGCCAAGCTCTCGCTGCTGCCGCTGGCCATGCGCATGGGCGGGCCGCGCGAGGCGATCTGGCACGCAATCATCCGCAAGAATTACGGCGCCACGCATTTCATCGTGGGTCGCGACCATGCCGGCCCGGGCCAGGATTCGAACGGCCAGCCGTTCTATGGGCCGTTGGATGCGCAGCATCTGCTGGAGCGCTACCAGGACGAACTCGGCATCCAGGTGGTGGCGTTCCCGGCCATGGTCTACGCGGCCAACCGCGATGCCTACGTGCCGGCGACCGAAGTGGCGGCGGACGACGAGGTGCGCGATATCTCCGGCACGCAGCTGCGGCGGCATCTGCATGAGGGCACGGACATCCCTGCGTGGTTCACTTTCCCCGAGGTGGTGAAGATCCTGCGCGAACGCCATCCGGCGCAGGCGCCGCGCGGCTTCGCGCTGTTCTTTACCGGGCTGTCCGGCGCGGGCAAGTCGACCATCGCGCAGGCGGTGGTATCGCAGCTGCTGGAGCACACCAGCCGCGCGGTGACCGTGCTGGACGGCGACGAGGTGCGCAAGCATCTGTCGCGCGGCCTGGGCTTCTCCCGCGAGGACCGCGATGCCAACGTCACGCGCATCGCCTACGTGGCGAGCGAGATCGTGCGCCACGGCGGCGTGGCGGTATGCGCGCCGATCGCGCCGTATGCGAATACGCGCGCCGAGGCGCGCGGGCTGGTGGAGGCGCATGGCGACTTCATCGAGATCCACGTGTCGACGCCGCTGGAAGTGTGCGAGGCGCGCGACCGCAAGGGGCTGTATGCACAGGCGCGCGCGGGGAAAATCGCGCAGTTCACCGGGATCAGCGACCCGTACGAGGCGCCGGAGCAGCCGGAGGTGCGGGTGGACGGGAGCGGTGCCGAGCCGGCGGTGCTGGCGGGGCACATCCTGGGGTTGTTGCGGGATCGGGGGTTGTTGGCCAGCTGAAGCCTCAGTCTCGAACTTCTCCCTCTCCCCTCCGGGGAGAGGGTTGGGGTGAGGGGCCGGGCGGAGTCGTGAGCTGATGGGCGAGAAAGCCTTAAAGCTTTTCTTCGCTTTGTAGAAAAACTGTCGCTAGAGCGACCCCTCATCTGCCTGCCGGCATCTTCCTCGCTCCTCAAAGCCGCGCACATCCATGTGCGCTCCCCGCGTACTCCCCGGCGGGGAGAAGAGTTTCATTAGGCAGGCTCGCTCAATCTACGACTCGTTCCCGCCAGTGCGGCACCGCCGGCCAATGCGTCGCCCCGCCGCTCGCCAGCGCGCGGCTCACCGCCCGCCGCTCCAGCTGCGGCGCAAACAACCCGATAAATTCCAGCGCAAACTCCCGCAGCACGCTTTCCTTCCGCAGCACGATCCACGTCGTGCACGGCGCGAACAGATGGTCCGCCGGCAAGGCGCGCAGATCCTGGTCGTCCGGCTGCACCGCCATCTCCGCCAGCACGCCGATGCCGACGCCGGCGCGCACATAGGTCTTGATCAGGTCCGCATCGCTCGCCGTCATGGCGATTTGCGGATGCAGGTTGGCCGCGTGGAAGGCGCGCGCCAGCGAAGAGCCGGGCTTCAAGGAGGAGTCGTAGCTCACTAGCGGATACGCCGCCAGTTCGTCCAGCGTCGGCGGCCGTTCCAGCCTCGCCAGCGCATGCCGGTGCGGCACCATCGCCACGCGGTTCCAGCGATAGGCGGGCAGGGCGATGCCGCTGCCGGAGGGGGCGCCGCCCGAGCTGCTGACGATGGCCAGGTCCACGTGGCCGCCTTCGAGCAGGCCGATCACGTCGGCATCGGTGGACGGCAGCAGATGCACGCTGACCTGCGGGTATTGGCGGGTGAGCGCGGCCACCGCGCCGGGCAGGGCGAAGCGCGCCTGGGTATGGGTGGTGGCTACGCGCAGCGTGCCGCGCGATTCGTTGCGCAGGTTGGCGGCGATGGAGCGGATATTGGTGGCCTCGGCCAGGATCGTGCGCGCGCGCTCCAGCACGTGGCTGCCGGCGTGGGTGATCGAATCGAGGCTGCGGCCCTTGCGGTGGAACAGCTGGAAGCCGAGTTCGTCCTCAAGCTGCTTGAGCAGCTTGCTGAGTCCGGGCTGGGTGGCGTGCACGCGCTCGGCGGCCAGCGTGATGTTGAGGCCGGCGTCGGCGATGGCGACGAGATAGCGCAGTTGCGTGAGGGTCATGCGAGGGCATCCTGGAGCGGGCAGGTCGGGTGGACTGGCTTGCGGGCGCTGCAGGGGTACATCGCGTGATGGCGGGACGGCACGGACCGGCGCCGGCCGGGAGGCCGGAGGGCAGGGCGTCGGTGGCGTGGCTCGCGGTCGTCATTTAGACGTCTATACATCCGTTTAATGATGGCGTCAATGCGCGGGCGGGGTCTTATGCCGAAAACGGGAGCTGCCACATAACCGCGCGGCATGAGCGGCCAAGGACAAATCATTTGCCCGGCTGCGCGGCCCCGCCTAGCGTCGTTATTTCCTTGTCGATGGTGCGATGCCCATGAAGCTGTACCCGCTGTTTGCCGATCTCGCCGGCCGCCGCGTGCTGGTGGTCGGCGGGGGCGCAGTGGCCGAACGCAAGGCGGCGGCGCTGCTCGAAGCCGGCGCGGCGGTGACCGTGGGTGCGCTGGCGGCGACGGAAAACCTGCAGGCCTGGGCGGCGGCGGGCCGGATCGAGCTGCGCCTGGACGGCTTCGAACAGGCCTGGCTGGACGGGTGCTGGCTGGTGATCGCGGCCACCGGCGAACCCTTGCTCAACCGCCGCATCGCCACGCTGGCGGAAAAGCGCCGGCTGTTCGTCAACGTGGTGGACGATGCGGAGCTATGCAGCTTCCACGTGCCCGCGGTGATCGACCGCGATCCGGTGACCATCGCGATTTCCAGCGGCGGCACCGCGCCGGTGCTGGCGCGGCTGCTGCGCGAAGGGCTGGAAAGCCTGCTGGATCCCGCGCTGGGTCCGCTCGCCGCGCTGGCCGCACGCCTGCGCGGGAAAATCCGCGCACGCCTGCCGGATCTCGGTGCGCGCCGCCGCTTCTACGAGCAGCTGTTCGCCGGCCCCGTGCTGCAGCTGCTGCGCCGCGCGCAGCCGGAGCAGGCGGAGGCCGAAGCGGAGCGCGCGCTTGCCGGCGCCGTGACGCAAAGCGTCGGCAGCGTCGTGCTGGTCGGTGCCGGCCCGGGCGATCCGGGCCTGCTGACGCTGCGTGGCCTGCGCGCATTGCAGGAAGCGGACGTGATCCTCTACGACCGCCTCGTCGCCGCCGAAGTGCTGGCCTTGGCACGCCGCGATGCCGAGCGCATCGAAGTGGGCAAGGAAGCCGGCAACCACCACGTCACCCAGGAACGCATCCACGCCTTGCTGCTCGAACACGCGCAGCAAGGCCGCCGCGTGGTGCGCCTGAAAGGCGGCGATCCCTTCGTGTTCGGCCGCGGCGGCGAGGAACTGGAACATCTGCGCGCCCACGGCGTGCCTTACGAAGTGGTACCCGGCATCACCGCCGCGCTGGCCTGCGCCGCCTATGCGGGCGTGCCGCTGACCCATCGCGAGCATGCGCAGTCGGTGCGTTTCCTCACCGCGCATTGCCGCGGTTCCCACGACACGCTGGACTGGCCCGCGCTGGCGCGCGAGCGGCAGACGCTGGCGGTGTACATGGGTGTCAGCGAACTCGGTACCGTGCAGGAACAGCTGCTCGCCCATGGACGCGCGGCAAGCACGCCGTTCGCCTTGGTGGAGAACGGCTCGCGCCTGAAGCAGCGCGTGGTCACCGGCACGCTGGCCCGGTTGCAGCAGCTGGCGACAGCGCATGAGGTGCGCTCGCCGGCCTTGCTGATCCTGGGCGAGGTAGCGGCGCTGGCCCGGGAGCTGGCCTGGTTCGGCGCGCCTCCTGTCGGCGACTGTTCCGAAATTGATGCATCGTCGGTGGCCGAAACGCCCCTGGCCCGGCGCGCCTGACGCAAAATTTCACCGCGAAGGGCGCACTATGCGCCGACCCGCCCACGTCCTTTCCATCCTCGCCTGGAGCCTTTCATGATCTACGACAGCATCCTCGACACCATCGGCAAGACCCCGGTCGTGAAACTGCACCGGCTGGCGCCGAAGCACGTCGAGCTTTACGTAAAGGTGGAAGCGTTCAATCCGGCAGGTTCGGTGAAGGACCGCCTGGCCCTGGCCATCATCCTGGACGCCGAGGCGCGCGGCACCATCAAGCCCGGGCAGACGGTGATCGAGGCCACCTCCGGCAATACCGGCGTGGCGCTGGCGGCGGTGTGCGCGGCGCGCGGCTATCCGTTCGTGGCGGTGATGACCGAGACCTTCTCGATCGAGCGGCGCAAGCTGATCCGCGCCTACGGCGGCAAGGTGCTGCTGACCCCCGCCGCCGAGCGCGGCAGCGGCATGGTGCGCAAGGCCAAGGAGCTGGCGGACAAGCACGGCTGGTTCCTGGCCAGCCAGTTCGAGAATCCCGCCAATCCGGCCTATCACCGCAGCACCACGGCCGCGGAAATCCTGCGCGATTTCGCCGGCCGCCGGCTGGATTACTTCGTCACCGGCTGGGGCACCGGCGGCACGCTCACCGGCGTGGGCGAGGTGCTGAAGGTGGCGCGTCCGGAAGTGAAGGTGATCGCCAGCGAACCGGCCGGCGCCTCGCTGCTGAGCGGCAAGGAATGGCAGCCGCACAAGATCCAGGGCTGGACGCCGGACTTCGTGCCGAAGGTGCTCAACCGCGAGGTGGCGCAGCAGATCCTGCCGGTGGACGACGTGGTGGCGCGCGACACCGCGCGCGCGCTGGCGCAGCAGGAAGGCATCTTCGTGGGCATTTCCTCCGGCGCCACGCTGGCCGCAGCGCTGCAGGTGGCGAAGGATGCGCCGGAAGGTTCGGTGCTGCTGGCGATGCTGCCGGATACGGGCGAGCGGTATCTGTCGACGTTCCTGTTCGAGGGCGTCAATGAGGGTTCGGACGAGGTCGAATAACCCCACGCCCCGACAACCTACCCCCTCTCCCCTCCGGGGAGAGGGCTGGGGTGAGGGGCCGGTCGGAGCGGTGAGCGGAGGGTCGGGAAAGCCTTCAAAGCTTTTCTTCGCTTCGTAGAGAAACCGTGGCTAGAGCGACCCCTCATCTGCCTGCCGGCATCTTCTCCCCGGAGGGGAGAAGAGTTCTACCGATGAGGCCCGCCCCATTCGGCAATCAGCTTCTTCCCCACATCAGCCAACGCATCGATCGCCGGCAGCAACTCCCTGCCCAACGGCGTCAACGCATACTCCGCCGACGGTGGCGACGTCTCCAGCACGGTGCGCATCACCAGGCCGCGCGACTCCAGCTCCCGCAACCGCGCACTCAACACCCGCGCCGAAATCTTCGGCATGTCATGCCGCAGTTCCCCGAACCTCCGCGGCTCCCCGCTCAGCAACCACACCACATTCGGCGCCCACGCCCCGCGCAGCAGTCCCAGCACTTCGCTGAGCGGACACGCCGGCGGCGGCATCACTTTGTTCTTGCGGACGGGCAGGCCCATGGCGCGGTACCGGTAACTGGCGAGATACCGGATTTTAGGGGCTGCCCCCGGCCAGGTGGTATCCAACAGTAACCATGGCTGGCTACGATGGCCGTCTTACCCCACCCGTTCCATCCAAGGAGGATCGCCATGAAGCTCTACTACGCCGCCGGTGCCTGTTCGCTGTCGCCGCATATCGTCGCGCTGGAAGCCGGAATTCCGGTCGAGCTGGTGAAGGTCGACACCAAGGCCAAGCGCACGGCCAGCGACCAGGACTACTGGCTGATCAACCCCAAGGGCTATGTGCCGGCGCTGACGCTGGACGACGGCGAGCTGCTGACCGAAGGCCCGGCCATCGTGCAGTACCTGGCGGACCTCAAGCCGGAAAGCGGCCTGGCCCCGGCCAACGGCACCACCGCGCGCTACCGCCTGCAGGAAATGCTTGGCTACATCAACTCCGAGCTGCACAAGACCTACTCGCCGCTGTTCAAGCCGGAAACGCCGGACGTGGTGCGCGAGGAGCGCAAGGAATACCTGCGCAAGCGCTACCGCCTGCTGGAAGAGCGCCTGGCCCAGCACCCGTGGCTGGTGGGCGACCGCTTCACCGTGGCGGATGCCTACCTGTTCACGGTCACCAACTGGGCCAGGCACGTGGCGCTGGACCTGTCGGAATTCCCGGCGCTGCTGGATTTCCAGAAGCGCGTGGCGGAGCGCCCCGCGGTGCAGACGGCGCTGGAAGCCGAAGGCCTGAAGAAAGCGGCCTGAGGCCATGAAAAAGGGGCGCGGATCACGCGCCCCTTTTCTTCATGCGGAAAACGAACGCGCTCAGATCTCGCGAGCGAGCGGCTCCGCCAGGCCGATATAGCCGCCCGGCGTCAGCTCCATCAAACGCTGCTTCGCCTCCGCCGGCAGGTCCAGCCCGGCGATGAATGCGCGCATCGACTCCTTGGTGATGCCCTGGCCGCGGGTCAGCGCCTTCAGCTGCTCGTACGGCTCCGGCAGGCCGTAGCGGCGCATCACGGTCTGCACGGCTTCGGCCAGCACTTCCCAGGCGGCGTCCAGGTCCGAGGCGATGCGGTCGGCGTTGACGTTGAGCTTGCCCAGGCCCTTCTGCAGCGATTCCAGCGCCACCAGGGTGTGGCCGAAGGCGGTGCCCAGGGCGCGCAGCACGGTGGAGTCGGTGAGGTCGCGCTGCCAGCGGCTGATCGGCAGTTTCTCGGCGAAGTGGCCGAGCAAGGCATTGGCCAGGCCGAAATTGCCTTCGGCGTTTTCGAAGTCGATCGGGTTGACCTTGTGCGGCATGGTGGACGAGCCCACCTCGCCGGCCTTCAGCGCCTGCTTGAAATAGCCCAGCGAGATATAGCCCCACACGTCGCGCGCCAGGTCGATCAGGATGATGTTGGCGCGGCGCACGGCGTCGCAGTATTCGGCCACGCCGTCGTGCGGCTCGATCTGGGTGGTGTAGGCGTTGTAGTCCAGCCCCAGGCCCTGCACGAAACGCTGCGAGAAGGCGCGCCAGTCCAGTTCCGGATAGGCGATGGCGTGCGCGTTGTAGTTGCCCACCGCGCCGTTGATCTTGCCGGGGATGGCCACCGCGGCCAGCTGCGCGCGCTGGCGCTCCAGGCGCGCCACCACGTTGGCCAGTTCCTTGCCGAGCGTGCTGGGCGAGGCGGTCTGGCCGTGGGTGCGCGAGAGCATCGGCAGCGCGGCGTTGGCGTGGGCCAGTTCGCGCAGCTTGGCGATGACCGCGTCGAAGGCCGGCAGCAGCACCTGCTGCCGGGCGTCGCGCAGCATCAGGGCGTAGGAAAGATTGTTGATGTCCTCGCTGGTGCAGGCGAAGTGCACGAACTCCTTGGCCTGGGCCAGGGCGGCGTCGTTGCCGATGCGCTCCTTGATGAAGTACTCGATCGCCTTCACGTCATGGTTGGTGGTGGCTTCGATGGCCTTGACGCGCTCGCCGTCCTCGACGCCGAACTTCGCGGCAATCTCCTTCAGCTGGGCAACCTGCGCGGCGGAGAAGGCCGGCAGCTCGGCGATGCCGGGATCGGCGGCCAGCGCCAGCAGCCATTCGATCTCGACGTGGACGCGCCGGTGCATCAGGCCGTACTCGCTGAAGATCGGGCGCAGGGCTTGCGCCTTGCTGGCGTAGCGGCCGTCCAGCGGGGACAGGGCGGTCAGGGCATGGGCAGACATCGAGGCGATCCGGCAGAGGAAAAACGGCATTTTACAACGGGCCGGGCCTGTCCCGCCCGCGGCGCCGCTTGGCACCGCCCTAACGGGGGCGGGCCTATAGTGGCTCGATCACTCCAGCGTGAAGGAAACCAGGGCATGAGCCAGTACCGCATCGAACACGACAGCATGGGGGAGCTCAAGGTCCCCGCCGATGCGCTGTACGGCGCGCAGACCCAGCGCGCCGTGGACAATTTCCCCATCTCCGGCCTGCGCCTGCCGCGCGCCTTCATCCGCGCGCTGGGCCTGATCAAGGCCGCCGCGGCCGAGGCGAACCTGGGGCTGGGCCATCTGCGCAAGAACCAGGCCGCGGCCATCCGCAAGGCCGCGCTGGCGGTGGCGGACGGGCAGTACGACGACCAGTTCCCGATCGACGTGTTCCAGACCGGCTCGGGCACCAGCACCAATATGAATGCCAACGAGGTGATCGCCCACGTCGCCGGCAAGGCCGGCGCCAAGGTGCACCCGAACGACCACGTCAACTACGGGCAGAGCTCCAACGACGTGATTCCCACCGCCATCCACGTCAGCGCCACGCTCACCGCCAGCGAGCAGTTGCTGCCGGCGCTCAAGCACCTGAAGAAGGCGATCGAGCGCCGCGCGCGCGAACTGCGCAACGTGCCCAAGACTGGCCGCACCCATCTGATGGACGCCATGCCGGTCACCTTCGGCCAGGAACTCTCCGGCTGGGCCGCGCAGATCGCCAGCGCCATCGAGCGCATCGAAGACAGCATCAAGCGCATGCGCCGCCTGCCGCAGGGCGGCACCGCGGTAGGCACCGGCATCAATGCGGACCCGAAGTTCGGCCCCGCAGTCGCGCGCGAGCTGAAGAAGCTCACCGGCGTGCGCTTCGATGCGGCGGACAATTACTTCGAAGGCATGGCGGGGCAGGACGCGGCGGTGGAGCTGTCCGGCCAGTTGAAGGCCTTGGCGGTGGCGCTGATGAAGATCGCCAACGACCTGCGCTGGATGAATTCCGGCCCGCTGGCGGGCCTGGGCGAGATCGAGCTGCCGGCGCTGCAGCCGGGGTCGTCGATCATGCCGGGCAAGGTCAATCCGGTGATTCCCGAAGCCACCGCGATGGTGGCGGCGCAGGTGATCGGCAACGACGCGGCCATCACCATCGGCGGCCAGTCCGGCAATTTCCAGCTCAACGTGATGCTGCCGCTGATCGCGCACAACCTGCTGCAGTCGATCGGCCTGCTGGCGAACGTGAGCGTGCTGCTGGCGGATAAGGCCATTGCGGGCTTCAAGGTGAATGCGCCGCGGGTGAAGGAAGCGCTCGACAAGAACCCCATCCTGGTGACCGCGCTCAATCCGGTGATCGGGTATGAGAAGGGCGCGGCGACGGCGAAGCAGGCTTACAAGCAGAAGCGGCCGATTCTGGACGTGGCGCTGGAGACCACGGGGCTGCCGAAGGAAGAGCTGAAGAAGCTGCTCGATCCGATGGCGCTGACCAAGGGCGGCATCCACGGCGGTGGAGGCGGCGGCTGAGCGCCGCGGCAACTACCTGCGGCGTAGGTTGGGGTGAGCCAAAGGCGAACCCCAACATCTCGATACGTTCGAACGTGGCGATGTTGGGGTTCGCCTTTGGCTCACCCCAACCTACGTCGTTGCGGCGGGGTGTCAGTCCTTGCGCTCGGTTTTTTCGTCATTCCTGCAATCGGTCACGGACTTCTCGTCCACGATCCCCGCATACGGCTTGAACGCCGGCAGGCTGGTGGCCAGCTGGTCCTGGGCGACCTTGATGTCCGCCAGGTCGTCGCAGATCTTCATCACCTGGGCGGTGATCTTCTGCGTCTGCGCTTCCACGCGCTTGTCCACGCTGTCCTTGTCGCCGGCGACGGATTCGGCCACGCCCTTGAGCGCTTCGCCGGCCATGGCGGCGCCGGCCTTGCCTGTCTCGATGCCGTGCTGGCGGATAGCCGTGGCGCTGATGTAATAGCGGCGCAGCAGTTCGCGCTGGCGGTCGTCGATGCCGATGTCCTTGCCGTCGATGCTCAGCGCGCCGGCCTGGTCGATGGTGGCTTCCGGCGCCCCCTGCGCGTTGAGCAGGATCAGGCCATGGCGCTGGGTGATGCGGCCATGGTCGGTCGAGGTATAGCTGCCGCTTTCGCAGCCGGCGGCGAGGACGCACAGGGCGAGCACGGGGATCAGTTGACGCTTGAGCATGTGGATTTCCTGGCTCCTTGAGTGAGGGTGTTCAGGACGCCCGTCCTACCGGCGCGCACGGCGGATGCGGCTGCGTGCGCGCCTCGGGCGTGCGCCATTGCGGATGGTCGTAGGGCACGTCGCTTTCCCAGAACCACGGATAGCAGGTGGGGCCCAGCGCGGCATCGAGCAGATACAGGTACAGGCCTTCGGCATTCGAGCTGTTGCTCATGATCAGCACGCAATCGCGCGAGTTTTGCAGGCAGAAGGCGAGGTTGTTGGTGCCGTCGTCGTGGCCGGTCTTGAACCAGGCGGTGCCGCGCGGCGACTGGTATACGGTGACGCCCAGCGCGGTGGACAGGCGGATGCCGTCGTTGTCGTGCGTGGTGGCGGTGTCCAGCGTGGGGAACTGGGTGACGGACCGGATGCGCTGCACCGGCTTCAGCCACTCGGCGCGCGCCTTGGCACCCAGGCCGTCGGCGCGCACCATGCCGGCCAGCAGCTGGGCATAGTCGCGCGGGGTGGTGTCCATGGAACCGGCGGCGCGCACGCTGCCGCGCTGCCTGTGGCCCAGCGGCTTGCCGTTCTCGTCGTAGCCGATGGCGAGGTTGCCGGCGAAGTCGGCGCGCCAGGTCATGGAGGTATGGCGCATGCCGAAACGGTCGAACAATTGCTTCTGCATCAGCGTGGCGACGTCGACGTCCTGGCCGTGTTCCAGCACGAACTGCATCAGGTTGATGCCCTCGCCGGAATAGGCGTAGCGGCTGCCGGGTTCGGCGTAGATCTTGAGCTTGCCGTTCGGGTCGTAGCTGGTGGCGCCCGGCGGGAAGTTGCGGAAGTTGGGAAAGCCGGCGCGATGGGTGAGCAGCATGCGCGGGGTGATCTTGCGCCAGCGCGGATCGTCGGCCAGATCCGCGTATTTGTCGTAGTCGGGCAGGGGCTTGGGCAGCAGCTTGTCGATCGGCGTGTCCAGATCGAGCTTGCCCTGGTCGACCAGGCTCAGCGTGGCGTAGGTAAACGCGGCCTTGGTGATGGAGGCGGCGTACATCACGGTGTCGACGGTGAGCGGCAGCTGCTGTTCGAGGTCGCGCTGGCCGTAGGCCTTCAGATGCACCACCTTGCCGTTCTCGATCACCGCCAGCGCCAGGCCCGGCACGTGGGCGGCCTGCATGAGGCGGGCGACTTCCTGGTCCAGGGCGGGGCCGCGGAGGGGGGTGGGGTCGGCGTGGGCGGTAGTGGCGAGCAGGCAGGCGGCCAGCAGCGCCGAAGCAAACGACGACTTCCTTGACCGATCCATGCAATCCCCCTTACTGACTCAATCCCCAAGAGCGAATCCTTCTCCCGCCGGGAGAAGGTGGCGGCAGCCGGATGAGGGTTCGGGCGGAGCGCAAGAATGATGTTCACCACTCCGCCCGAACCCTCACCCCAACCCCTCTCCCGGTGGGAGAGGGGCTTCACCTCGCTCAATTCTTGTCGTCGTCCTTCCCGCAATCCTCCACATCCTTCTGCGTCATCGTGGCGTACGGCCGAAACTCCGGCAGCGCCGCGGCCAGCTTCTGCTGCGAAGCGAGCAGGTCGGGCATGCGCAGGCACAGCTTGGCCGCGGCGGCCTTGATCTGTTCGGTCTGCGGCTTGATGCGGTCCTCGATTTCCTTGTCGCTCTTGCCGGTGAGCGCGCCGAAAATCGCTTCCTTGGCCGCGCTGGTGCCCAGGCTCGCGCCGCTGGCGCCGATATCCATGCCGGCTTCGGCGATGCTGATGATGTGCTGGCGGTAATCGGCCACCAGGGTGTGCTGCTCGGGCGTGGTGGTCACCGTCTTGCCGGCGATGACGAAGTCGCCCTGCGGGGTGATCACCGCGCGTGGCAGGCCGCTGGTGTCGTCTTGGTGGCGGTCGTTGTCCTTGCCGACATGCACGCTGCTGACGTTGATGTCCTTGGTGACCAGCTCGCGCTTGGCCTGGTCGATGCCTTTCTGCACCTGCGCGGCAATGAACGAGGGCGAGGTGGCCTGCTGCACTTCCTTCGCCGCGTCGGCCACGCCCTTGGACGCGCCGGTGTCGGCCTGGCCGGCCTGGTCGTCCTGGCCGCAGGCCGCCAGCGAGAGGCTGAGCGAGGCGGCGAGCAGGCCGGCGGTGATCGAGCGGTACTTCATGGCGTGACTCCTGTCGAAGCTGGATGGAATGGCGCGGAAGAGAGCGGCGGCGGCTTGGGCGCCGCCGCCGCGGAGCTTGGGTCAGCTGTCGTCGCGGACCCGGCGGAACCAGATGGCCGCGGCGATCATGGCGACCGCAGCCGCGACACCGATCCACAGGTTGGGCGAGCCCAGCACGGCGTAGGTCTGCGCCGGCGACAGCAGGGCCAGCGGGTTGTGGGCGTCGCCCAGGTCCCCGGACATGCTGCGGAAGGAGTGCCGATCCAGGGCGAAGTGAGAACCCGGGAACACGCTCAGCAGCGAGCGGGCCACGATGTTGGACCAGAACCACACGGCCGTCTCGTTGAACACGCCCATGATGCCGAACCAGGTCACCATCAGGCCGGCCACCACCGGCGCGGCCACCGCCCACAGGAAGGGCTTGCTGCGTGCCCAGGCCGAGCAGAGCATCAGCCAGCCCACCGCGGGAGCCGCCCACAGGGCATACACCGGGATGGAGCTGAGCAGCGAGGCGACGGCGCGCAGCGGGTGGGCCAGGGTCAGCAGCTCCCACATGTTGATGCCGTGGAAGGACAGCACCAGCGAGAAGATCACCAGCTGCAGCAGCCCGACCGCGATGCCGACGACGACTGCGATGGCCGGTGCGAGCACCACGGCGCTGGCCACTTTCGAGAGCACCGTGCCGGTGTTGGACAGCGGCAGCGACTTCCAGAACAGCACGCTGCGGTCGCGGCGGTCGTCGTACAGCGAACCCAGGCAGTAGAAGAACACCACGAAGCCCAGCACGATGGTGATCAGCCCCATCGAGGACAGCATGGTCATGTCCAGCGCCGCGCCCACCTGGGCCAGGTCGCCGTCGCTGGCCTTCTCGATCAGCTCGCGGAAGTTGTTGCCGCCGATCTGGATGCCGTGGCGGGCGCTCATCACCTCGGCGGCGACGATGGCCATCACGTTGAGCACCAGGAAGACCACGCCCGTCACGATCGGGGCCCACAGGAAGCCGCCGCGGTTCTCCCAGAATTCGCGCTTTACCTGCCAGTAGAAGGTTTTCATGCGTAGGTCCCTTTCATCGTGGCGACGAACAGGTCGCTGACCGACGGGCGGCGTACCTCGCCCATGGCTTCCAGCGTGGCGCGGTCCGCGCCGTCGAACAGGAAGATGCTCTTGCCGAACACCTGGCGCTCGTCCAGCGGCTTCATGCGGCGGGCGGCGTCGGCTTTGTCCGCGCCGACCATCACTTCGGCGAAGCGCTCGCCGACCGAATCCATGTCGGCATCGAGCACGATCTTGCCGTCGCGGATGAACATCAGGTCGGTGAGGATGTGCTCGATCTCTTCCACCTGGTGGGTGGTGACGATGATCGTCTTGTTCTCGTCGAAGTAATCCTCCAGCAGGCTCTGGTAGAACTGCTTGCGGTAGAGGATGTCCAGGCCGAGGGTGGGTTCGTCCAGCACCAGCAGGCGGGCGTCGATCGCCATCACCAGGGCCAGGTGCAGCTGCACGATCATGCCCTTGGACATCTGCTTGACGCGCTGATTCGGAGTGAGCTTGGTGCGCGCCAGGAAGGCTTCGCACTTGGCGCGGTCGAAGCGCGGGTGCACGTTGGCGACGAAATCCACCGCCTCGCTCACCCGGATCCAGCGCGGCAGCACCGCCACGTCGGCGATGAAGCACACCTGTTCCATCAGGCGGTCGCGCTGGGTGCGCGGATCGAAGCCGAGCACGTCCAGCTTCCCTTCGAAATCGGTCAGCCCGAGGATGGCCTTCAGCGCAGTGGTCTTGCCGGCGCCGTTGGGGCCGATCAGGCCGACGATGCGGCCGGACTCGATGCGGAAGTCCACGCCGTCCAGGGCGGTGGTGTTCTTGTAGCGCTTGCGCAGTCCGCTGGCGGAGACGATGGCGTTCATGACTGCTTGGCCTCCGCCGCGGTCATCAGGGTCTTGAGATCCAGCCCCAGCCGCTGCAGGCGTTCGAACAGCGCGGGCCATTCTTCGCGCAGGAACCGCTCGCGCTCGGACTTAAGCAGTGCCTCGCGGGCTCCATCGATCACGAACATTCCCAGTCCCCTCCTTTTTTCCACTAGTTGATCGTCGACCAGTTCCTGGTACGCCTTGGAGACCGTAAGCGGATTGATCTGAAAATCCGCGGCCACCTGGCGCACTGACGGCAGCGGGTCGCCCTCGTTCAAGGCGCCGTCCAGGATCATCGCCACGACGCGTTCGCGCAGCTGGCGGTAGATCGGGACGCTGTCGTTCCAGGTGATGGTCATGGATTAATCCTTCGTGATGCGGCCGAACGTGGTGCCAAACGAATAGTAGGGCATGGCCAGCTGGGCCCCGAGCAGGGCGACGCCGCTTTCGGCGGCATGGGCCGCGACCGGCGCCACGGTGGCCGTCGCGGTGGCCAGGCCGGCGTCGGCCAGCAGGGCGGCGGCGCGCATGTCTTCGGCGGTGGGGCGGACTTCGACCGGAGCCAGGTTGATGACCTTGACCCCGTTGATTTCGGTGACGGGCAGGACCTTGACGTTGTTGTTCACGGCGGCCAGGCCGGCGGTGGTCAGCAGGACGGCGGCGGTCAGGGCGAGCAGGTTCGGCGCTTTCATGGCAGGTCTCCTTTAGTGACCTCGTGGACCGGTGTTGTAGTGAACTATAACACCACATTTGGACCCGTCAATAGGCGATCGCTGAAATCGCAACATGACTGATGGCCTATAAGGCGGGCCGGGCTGGCTGGACTGCCGCGGAGTGCGCGCCGCGGGCGGTCCAGCCTTCGATGCCTATGGTCTCGCCGGGGTTTAGCCGGCGGCAGCGGCGGCCATCAGCCATCGCACATGACAGACATCAGGCCCGTCACAAGGCGCAGGCGGCGCCATCTGCTTCAATGAGCGGACACCAGCACAGGAGTTTGCGCATGGATCTGGGCCTTACCGGGCGCGTCGTCGTCATTACGGGCGCAAGCAAGGGCATCGGGCTGGCCTGTGCCGCCGCTTTTCTGCGCGAAGGGGCCACGGTGGTGGGCATCTCGCGCTCGGTGGAGCATCTGCAGGCCGCGCGCCGGCAGCTGCAGGAACAGGGCCTGGCGCTGCACGTGGAACCGGCCGACCTCGCCGACAGCGTGGCCGCCCAGGTGGTGATGGAGCGCATCGAGGACGACCACGGCCCGATCGACGTCCTGGTCAACTGCGCCGGCGCCGCCAGGCGCACGCCGCCCGCGGAGCTGGACGCCCAGGCCCTGCATGCCTCGATGCAGGCGAAGTACTTCACCTATATGCATGCCATCGATCCGGTGATCCGCCGCATGGCGGCGCGCGGGCGCGGGGCGATCGTGAATGTGGTCGGGCAGGGCGGGCGGCAGGCCAATCCCGTGCATATCGGCGGCGGCGCGGCGAATGCGGCCTTGATGCTGGCCTCGGTGGGGTATGCGACGGCGTATGCGGGCAAGGGCGTGCGGGTGAATGTGATCAACCCCGGCATGACGCGCACGGGACGCGTGCAGGAAGGCTTGGAAGCGTCGTCGCGCGCGACCGGCAAGTCGAAGGACGAACTGCTCGCCGCGCAGGTGGAGGAGATTCCGCTGGGCCGCATCGCCGAGCCGGAGGAGATCGCGAACGTGGCGTTGTTCCTCGCATCGCCGCTGGCCAGCTACGTCACCGGCGCGGTCATCCCGATGGATGGCGGCAAGACCGGCGCGATCTGAGGCTGGCGCATCATGGAAAGCATCGCTCAATGGCTTGGGCTGACCGACACGCGCAGCCGATGGGTATTTTCATTGGCGATGCTGGGCATTGCCGCATGCCTGCTGACGGCCGAATGGGGCACGCCGTCCTGGCACAGGAATCTGTTGACGCTGGCCTGCCTGATCGGCGCCCTCGGTGCGCGGATGCTGAACCGGGGGCGGGGTGAGTTGACCAAGACCTTGCCGGAGATCTACCGGGACCGCTTGCGCAGCGGCGTGCGCATGTCGTTCGCGGCGAAGTTGCTCAGCCTGCTATGCATCGGGCTTGGCCTGCTGTCCTTCGTTACGCCGGCGGGGCAGTAGCCGGCTGCGCCGGCATCGGGACGGTCAGCAATTCGCAGGCTTTCCGCAGAGCGGTGAAGCGGCGTGGCTGAAAAGCCTCGAATCTTCTTGCGATCCCCGTATCATGGCCCGGCTCGATTCGATCACGGATCCGATCGCCCTCCATCCACTGGATATGCCATGAGCCCTGCCGCACCGCGTCTGCCGACCTCGCCGCTTTCCCTCGACGGCCCCGAATGGAATCTGCTTCGCCAACAGCATGCACTGCGCCTGGCCATGCTCGAACGGCGCTTCGAAGAAGTCGAGGAGATACTCGGCGCGCTGGAACACGAATGGTGGCAGGCGCCCGACGAAGCCGCGGTGGCGTACGAATATCTGGTGCGCGCGCCGGCCCTGTTCGATTTCGCCACCGTGCCCGCGGACGTGCGCGTCGAATGCCTGCAGGCATGGAATGCCGCGTTTCCCAAGTCGTATCACGCACGGCTGGTGCTGGGCCGTTATTACTACGGCCGCGCCGGGGATATTCGCACCGCCGCGTGGGCGTCCCAGGTCAGCCAGGCGCAGTGGCTCGCCGCGGCCATGGCCTGTGCGCGTGCCGCCGAATATCTGCTCGAAGCCATCGCGCTTTCCGCACGGCCGGCTATTGCCGCTAAAGACCTGATGGAAATGTCGCGGCATTTCGACGAACCGGCATTCGTGGATGCGCTGTTCCGCGGCGAAACACCGGAAGCGCCGCCCAGCCGCGAGGACATAGGGCCGCAGCTCTACGACGCCGCGCTGGCCTTGCTCAAGCACTACGCCATCGTGCCGCCGGAGCATTTCCCCGCGAGCTTGCCCGCCGGCTTGCCGGCCCGCGTTGCGGGCGAAGCGGCGCGGCCCGCGGATTACTGGCTTCGTTTTGCCGCGCAGGTCAAGCCCGCATGGCCCGGCTTGCTGGCCAGCTACGCCAATTACCTCACCCCGCGCTGGGGCGGCGAGCCCGGCGAAGTGGAGAAATTCGCCAAGGGGCCGCTGTGCGCGTCCTTGACGGAGGCGCAGCTCAGCGTGGTGCGGTGGCCGGGCGTCAACGACGCGCTGAGCGAATTTCCCGAGCAGGGCAACACCCGGGCCATCGCCGCTCACGAAAAGGCGATGGAGCGCTGGCTGGCCGGCCAGATGCCGGATTACGTGCGCTTTATCGCGATGGGCAGCCTCGCCAACTTCACCACCTATTCGCTGGGCGACCGCGAGAAGGCGCTGCAGCGGCATGTCGCCTCCCTGCGGTATTGCCACGCTCCTTATGTGTATACGGATGCGGAAGGAACCTTCCGCGATTACGCGCGCCTGATGCTGATGTTCGGCTTCGCCGACCAGGATGGCGCATTCAAGCAGGTGCTGGAGCGCGCCGTGCGCTGGTTCGACGAGCCGACCATGCTGTCGATTGCTGCCGTTGCCTATCGTTTCGGCCTGTGGGATATCGCGCCGGATCATGCGCTGGCGGCCTCGCTGATCGAACGCACGGCCGCACTCGCGCCGATCCAGCAGCCCAGTTCCTTCACCCCGCTGGCCGTCTGCCGCATGCTGTGGGACGGCGACCGCCACGAGGCATCGGTCTATCTCGCCAGCGAGCTGGCGGAGCGCCGCGTCTACGAGGCCAGCGCCTTCATGTACGACGTGCGCCGCGGCTGGCTGCCGGATACCGAGCCGCATCATGTCGACGAGGCCCAGTCGCTGCATTGGCTGGAGCGCGCGGCGGAAGAAGGCATTTCCACCGCGCTGTACAACCAGGCCTATCGGCTCGAGAAAATGGACGGCATGGACCTGAGCCAGCGCGCGAATTTCGAGCGGGTGCGCGGGCTTTATCAGCAGGCGCTGGAGCAGGGCCTGGCCATGGCCTTGATCCGCCGCACCAGCCTGCTGCGGCGCTTCGGCACGGAGCAGGAAAAACAGCAGGCCGTGGCCGATATGAAAGCGGTCATCGCGGATGAGGACTACGACGACCTTATTGCCGGCGAGGCCTACGGCGAGATCGTGCTGGCCTATAAGTACGGCGACGGCGTGCCCCGCAGCGAATACATCGCCATGCAGTGGTTCGACCGTTTCAAGGAACTGCATCCGGAGCACTCCAGCCTCGAATGGCTGGAATCGCAAGTCTACGGCGACAGCGGCTGGCAGATGGCGGGCAGGGCGCTGCGTGCGTTCTTCGGCGCCAAGCCCTCGGCCGAGCACTTGCCGCCGCGCTAAGCCTCAAGGAGCGGACCATGGATCGGATACCGCGGCGCGACGGGCGATGGCGGGCGTGCAGCTGGCTCCTGCTGGGCGAGCTGCTGCTGTTCGCGGCGGGCGGCGCGCTGGTGCTTTCGCCGTGGTGGCTGGCGCATGTCGTCGGTTCGCCGCTGGCGTGGCTGCTGCTCGCGCTGCCGGTGCTGTCGTGGGTGGTTTATGGCGTGGCGGTGTTGCGGGCTTGCGCGGTTGCCTTGCCGGCGCCGGCCGTACAGGGTGTTCTGCTTTCCGAAGGCGAAGCGCCAGCGTTATTCGCCGAGCTGAAACGGCTGCAGGCTGCGTGCGATGCGCCGGCGTTCGACGAGGTCTATATCGACGGGCGCTTGAATGCCGCGATCTACCAGACCGGCCGCTCCAGGCATGTGCTGATCGTCGGTCTGCCTTTGCTGGCGCTGCTGTCGCCCGCGCAGTGCGCGGCGGTCCTCGTCCATGAGTACGCGCATATCTCGCGCAGCCACGGGCGGCTGGCGCGCTGGGTGTATCGGGCGCGCCTGCGCTGGCAGGCGCTGGAAAGCCTGCATGAGCGCAATCACCGGCTGGTGACCGCGCCGCTGCGGCTGTTCCTGGCGTGGTATGTGCCGCGGATGCTGTGCGAGACGCTGGCGTTTTCGCGGCGCTGCGAACAGGTGGCGGATGCGCTTGCGGTGGCGGTCTGTGGTTCGCGTATGGCGTGCGAAGCCGAGGTCGCCTTGGCGTTGCGCGAGCAGGCCTTGGACGGCAGGTTCTGGCCGGAGCTCTTCGGTCGGGCCGGGAAAGACGATATCGAGGCGGTGCGGCCGTTCGAGCGCCTTCTGTCGGGCGATGCAGACGCCAGGCCGTGCGATAGCGCCGAAGCGACGGTATGGGTGCACGAGCTGCTCTGCCACAAGACGTCGCCGGACGATACGCACCCGGCGTTTGCCGAACGCGTTGCCGCCACGGGTGTGGATCCCTTGCGCGACTTGCCGGCATTGCCTTGGCGCCATCCGGACCGCTCGGCTGCGGAAGCATGGCTTGGCGATGCGGCAGCCGGGATAGCCGAGTGGCTGGATCACCGTTGGCAACAGAACGCGCAGTCCGATTGGGCGGCGGCGACGGCGCGCCATCTCGAAAAGGCCGCGTTCTACCGCGATCTGCTTCAGCGCGAGCAAAGCCAGGTATTCGACGCCTCCGACTGGTGCCGCCTGGCCTCGCTCGCCCGCGAGTTCGAGGAAGACCCATCCATTCAGGACGATTTCGTGCGCCGCGGGTTGGAGATCGATCCCGAGCATCCGCGCCTGCTGGCGATGCAGGGCGATCGGCTGGCGGAGCGGGGCGATCTTGTTGGGGCGATCGCGCTATGGACGTCGATAGCCGAGGGTCCGTGGCGTTCGCGTCATCAGGTACATCGCCGGCTTTCCGAGCTCCATCTGCGTGCCGGCGACCATGCTCGTGCGGAACAGGAACGCATCGCGGCCGACGCCTTATGGCAGGACGCGGACGTCGGCCCATCGGACGCCCCGCAGCCGCATGGCCTGGATGCCGCCGAAATCGGCTTGCTGTGCCGGCAGCTGGCGCCGGTCTTCGTCCATGCCCGCGCGCTGTGGCTATGCCGCCAGGCGTCGGCGGACAACGACGAGCAAACCCCGTGGATATTGTTCGTGCAGGCTTTCGATGCGCCGCTGCTGCGCGCCGTGGGTGCGCTCACCGGCGAAAAGGACAGGCAGCGCTCCGCCTGCGAACGATTGCTGCTGAAGCTGGTGCCGCGGCTGCATCTGCCGTTGGAAGTCAGAATGCTCGGCCCCCGCGATGCGCCGGGCGATTATTGCAACCCGGCCAGCCGGATCGCCCTGGTGGCGGCATCGACCTGAGAGACCGCTGCTAATCCGCGTGCGGCAGTGCATCGAGCCTCGCCTGATATTCCATGATCAGGCCAGGGTCCGCGTCGTGGCGATGCTTGTCGATGAAGGCGGCCAGGGCGCTGCGATATTCGGCGATAAACGCCTTGTTCCCAGGGCTCACGGCAAATTGCGCGGCGGCCTTTTCGACGGGCCCGCGATCTTCGGCGAGTTGATATCTTTTTCCATAGCTCGACTGCTCGCGCATGACGACAAAGTTGCGCGGAAACCCCGGGATATACCTCACCACGAACATCTCGCCCTGCGGCGGGATCATGATGGCGTTGGTAATGGGATAGATGCTGGCGGACATGGTGTCGAACTTCACCACCACGTCCTGGCCGTCCGCCGTTTTCAGCACGCCGTCGAACTCCCAGATGTTCTGGTCGTTGAGGGTGGAGTTGGTTTCCTCGGCATGGGTGATGATCGCCGTCCCCTCGACACCGAACGCCTGCAGGAACAGCGCATTGAAGATATGCGCGACAAAGAGATTCATCACGCCATAGATGAAGAACGCCAGGATCAGTCCATACCAGCGATCCTTGCCCGTCCGCTTGGCCAGCCACCGGGACAGCACCACGCCGATAAATATCAGCACGGGCCAGGCCAGGAACGGATGCTGGGTGAGGAAATAAAGGATCGCTGAGAGTGCGGTCATGATCGGTCCGGTCCTTCGGAGAGTGATGGGCGATGGGCGCAGTCGGGACGGCCTGGCTATGCAGTCAGCATCTTAGCGTCACGGCGATTGGGGCAGTGGCGAAGGGGCGTGTTGCCATGATGCGATACTCGCCGGACCTTGATGTTGCGATCCCGTTACCTTGGCGAAGGCTTGGCGCTTGTGGCTTTCGGCGATTGAAGCGGCTGAATGCGTCAGTGATGCATGAGCGCCACGACACCGTCATTCCGGCGCAGGCCGGAATCCAGTAGCGGGGCGCTGTATGGAGCGTGTCGCTCCAAGATGTCGCTTTTGAATGTCCTCGCGACAATCGAACGTTATCGTTACTGGATTCCGGCCTACGCCGGAATGACGGTTGGGACGCCGCTATTCACATCACCGGCGCGTCTTCTTCGAGCGCACCAAGCACCCGCTCAACACCGCAAATTCCAAGCCCTCACCGCACACACGACGAACTCCACCTCACCCCCGGCTGCGAACCACCGCGCGGATCAAAGCTGATCGTCTCCGCCTTGCCCCCACGAGTGACCTTCAGCACCACCGGTTTGTCGAGGCTTTCCGCCATGGGATTGATGTCGACGCTGGCCTCCAGCACGTCGCCATCGCGCAGCCCCGCACGTTCCGCCGGAGACCCTTTGACCAACCCACCGATACTCGCCCCCGCCGTCAGCCGCACCGGCGACGCAAAGCCGAGATCGAAAATACGCACGTCTTCCTTCGCGGCATGCATGCACGGCCCGAAAGCGCCGGCCGCCGGCACGATAAGCTTGCCGTCCATCATGTCGTTCCAGTCCTGCACCGCCCAGGAGCCAACCCGCTTGGAAAGCACCGCCAGCCAGGTGCTGTGGTCTTCCGGCGCGCCGGCATTCATCCGCGCACTCATCTCGTTGGCCAGATCGAGCACGCTGACCCCGGCACCGTGCGCCTTGAGCTTGGCATCCAGGTCGGCCAGATACAGGGTGCCGCGGTTGTACGGAAGCATCCATGCGTTGCGGCCCGACCACACGACGGCGGGAAGCGCGCTATTGGGCAGCGAGCGTTTCGCATTGGTGTAATAGCCGGCGCTCTGGCCGCTGACCAGCTCAAGATATTCGGCCGGCGTGTACAGCCCCGCCGCATCGGGCACGGTCAGCGCGATGTAATTGGCCAGGCCTTCGGTGTACCAGTCGCCTTCGATGTCTTCTTTCGCCAGATTGCGCGCAAGGCTGTGCACCATTTCGTGCGCCACCGTGTAGTGCAGTTCCGTAGTGTCGGGGCTCTGGCCCGGCGGCACGTAGAGCATGAAGGAATGCTCGGCGGCGCGGCCGCTGGGGTTCGCCACGCCGTCGAAGGAGCGGATCATGTAGCGATACGCGCGGTTGCCTTCGAGCTTGAACCCCTTGAGTTCCGCGGCGTAAGCCTTGGCAGCCCAGCCGCCCGCCGCCTGCACCTGCTCCTGCGTCACGCCAAGGCCGTAGATCTGAAGCCCCGCATCCTTGGCCTGACCCTGCGGCCGGAAGGTCTTGACCGGCCCCGCCAGGAACAGCGTGCCCAGTAGCTTGTCGGCGGTGAAGCTGCCCGCGTAATCGCCTTCGCCGTACGAGCTCACGCCCATGGCGCCCGGCGCGAGCTTCCAGTGCACCCGGGTTTTGAAACTGGCCTCGCCGATATCGGGCAAGGCCAGCACGCCGACGTAGCCGCCGGAAATGCCGCCGCCCGCCGCCTGCAGATCGACCTGCGGGCCGCGCTTCTTCGGCCGGCTGGGGGCGACGTGCATGCGGTAGGACACATGCACCACGCCCGTCGCGGCGCGCGTCGTCGTCCAGGTCTGGAGGCTCCGCGGCCCGTCCTTGCGCACAAGCGCGGGGCCGGTGGGGAGCGCGCCGCGATCGTCGCTAAGGACAAGGTCCGCCACCTGATCCGTGCTGCGTTCTAGCCCGGGTTCCAGCGTGTCCAGTTGCAGCGTCACCGGCGCGGCGGTGGGCGTTGCCGGCGTGTAGGCGTAGCTGACGGCGATCCCGTCGGCGCTGCCGCCGCTGGCCTGCGTGGTGGACAGCGTGAGGTCGAGCGACGCGGCCGGCTTCTCGGCAGGCGTCGCGGCGAACGAGCTGGCGATCGAAGACGCCGCCAGGCCCAGGAAAACCACGGGGTAAAACAACGGGACGTTTTGAACGGAGCGCATGCCGGTACTGCCTTGGGGAAAACCGAAGGCTACAGCCTGCTAGCGGCCCGGCTCCAGTTCCGCCGCCACCGTCCGCAACAGGCGCGCCGCACGGGCGCGGTCGCTTTCGCCTTCGGTGGGGGCGATGGGCAGGTCCGGCGCGATGCCCGCTACTTCGTCCGTGCCATCCGCGCGCAATCGCATGCAGTTCGGCACACGGAAACGCAGGCGCGAATGCGCAAGCACCAAGGGCGGAACGTCGCCCATAAAACCGCAGCCATCGCCGCCGGTACGCACGCCGATGGTTTTCGCCGCGCCGTTGTCCTTCATCGTGGCCGCGAACATTTCCGCCGAGGA
The DNA here is from genome assembly GCF_011759495.1 of Dyella sp. SG562. Classification (NCBI taxonomy): domain Bacteria; kingdom Pseudomonadati; phylum Pseudomonadota; class Gammaproteobacteria; order Lysobacterales; family Rhodanobacteraceae; genus Dyella; species Dyella sp. SG562. Next base: position 101,784 of record NZ_JAAOYS010000013.1, on the reverse strand, counting down.
AAAGGTCTTGCCATCGGTGAGCACATAAGCGGGGCCGGGCCAGGCGCCATAGAGATCCTGCACGATGGTCGACCACGCCAAAGCCTGCTCGGTGGTCTCGTCGCCGTAGGCATGCGCCGGAAGGCCGGGCAGCGGGCCGTCGGCATAACCCGCGTCGATGACGCGGCGGCAGGCGACATCGCGCCACGCACGGCGCTCTTGCCACACCCAGGAGAGATCGCACGGCGCCGCGCCGAGGCTGGCCTTGCGCGCCTTGAACGCGGCCAGCGCTTTTTCCAGATCCGCCTTGGCCTTGCCGCCGGGCTTGGCCGCCAGCGCCTCGGTCAGTCCGTCGATCTCTTCGTCGAGATAAGCCTTGCCCTCGGGCGCATCCACCAGCAGCAGGCGCGACGAAGCGACCGGCCGCGTGCCGAACAGCCGCGGAATCCAGTCGCCGCTGTCGTCGCCGCCGCCGTTGTTGCCGACGTCGACGATCACCGCCTGCGCGCCCGCGCTGCGCAGCGCTTTCAGTTGCTCGGCCAGTTCCTTCAGCCATAGATAGCGCGCCGCTTCGCCGATGGCGGCGCGGGTGATCGGCGTCGCCGCCTGGCGCGCCTGCGCCCATGCGCGCAGACAGGCTTGCGGGAAGCCCCGCGCACGGAACACCTGCAGGCGGACCAGGCCGATGCGCCGGCCGTCGACGTCGGCGGTGCCGATGCGCAACACGCTGCTCTGCCCGTCGCCCAGCAGATGCACACCGGGCAGGCTTTCGAATGGCTGGCTGAAGGCGACGCTGGCGGTCGAGGCGTAGCCCATGGCCGCGCAGCCGGAGGCCGGATCGGCGGGATCCAGCGTCGCTTTCTCAGGTTCCGGCGCATCGCCTTGCGCCGGCAGCTGGGTGGCCAGCTCGGAGAGATGGCCGTCGTGGAAGCCCGCGACGAAGGCGCGCAAGACATCGCGCGCCTCGGCGTCGCTATGGGCGGCGTCGAGGGCGAGTTCGGCGCGGTGAGTGAGGGCGGGTACGTCGATGCCGCTCTCGTAGGAGCCCATCCAGGCCAGGTTGACGTAGCGCGCCTGCAGCGCCGTCTTCAGCTGCGCGAAGTCCGCGCGCCACGCGTGGGCGTCGTAAGGCGCGGGCGCGCTCGCCAGGGCGGTGGCCATCAAGGCTGCGCTCAGTAAGGGGATCATCGTTGCCATCCTGCATCCGGTTCCGCCGCGGAGCTTAGGCCGCGGGCGCCGCCGCCGTCTTGGATCGCCGCGACGATTGGGATGCTACGAACAGCGCCGCAACGCGGTCGGCGCGCAGCCATACGCCGCCTTGAACGCGCGGGACAGATGCGACTGGTCGCAGAACCCGCAGGCCAGCGCCACCTCGCCGAGCGGCGCCTGCGTTTCGCTGACCAGACGCAGCGCCTGCTCCAGCCGCAGCCTGCGCTGGTACTCGCCCGGCCCCAGACCCAGCTCGCGGCGGAAGGCGCGGGCCAGGCGCGCGGGGTGGATGCCGCAGAGCGAAGCAAGGCGGGCGATCGATAGCGGCTGATCCAGATGGGCGGCGATGCATTCGCGCGCGCGGGCGACGCTGGCGGTGTCCTGCGTGCTGCGATGCCCGGCATGGCGGCCGAACAGGGCGACGAGTTCCCACGAGAGGCCTTCCAATGCGGCGGGCGAATGCGTGTCGGCCACGCGCAGTTCCTGGGCCATGCGCTGGCCCAGGCGTATCAGTTCCGGCGCGGTGGCGACGGGGGCTTCGGCCAGCGGCAGGCGCTCCTCCAGGTATTCCAGCATGGCTGCCGCGGGCGCAAGGCTGAGCTTCACCGCGCCGCCCGGAGCGAACAGCTGCGCATGCGGTTCGCCCGGCGGATAGAACAGCAGCGCGCCCGCGCCGTGCCAGGCGGAGCGGCCGCGGATGGTTTCCTCGTAGCGGCCGTTCAACACCAGGGTGAGGCTGGGTGTGGCGTGGCTGTGGACGGCCATCGGGCGGGAGCTGTAGCGCGAGATTCTGGCGTGTGCAGTGGCGGCAGAACGGTGCATGGCTTGTCTCGCTGCAAGCCGGGTGGGGCTCGCCCACGGCGATCCTACTGAGACGCGGGCGCTGCATCCACCGGCATCACGCTGAGCGTATCCCCGCGCGCATCCAGCAGCAGCGTCACGGGATCGGGCAGCGGCGTGGGTGCGGATGCCTGCTCGCCGAGCAGGCTGCCGATGTCGTGGTGCAGAGTGAGCAGGCACAGGCGCGGATCGTCCTCGCTCTCTTCGGGCGGCTGGCGCGGCGCGCTCATCACGTGATGGCAGGCCAGTTCGAAGGTGAGCAGGTCGCGCAAGGCATCCACCGGCCAATGAATCGCCGGCGGATGGGCGAGCAGCCAGTGCGCGAAGCGATGGGCTTCGAGCAGATATTGCAGGGTGCTTTCCGGCTCGTCGGCGAAATAAGCATCGAGCACGCCGCCAAGAACCTCGCCGAGTCGACGGCAAGTGCGCGGCAAGACGGAATGGATGGGGATGATGCGATTGATGCGATAGAGCGTGCAGTTCATGCGCATGCCGGAGCTATGGGCCATGACCCACAGGCGCCGCCGTTCGCGCTGCGTCAAGGCGTAATCGTGCAACGCGCGCTGCGGTTGCGCGGCGACCTCGGCGCTGTGCAGCGGCGAGGCGATCAGATCGCCAAGTGCGCGCTGGAACTCGGCAAGGGACATGGCACGGTGCTCGCGGAGGGTTGCAGCGCCTGGCGCGCGAGTGCGATCTGCGCGAGTACGCCATGGTCGCCCATCAGGGGAAAGTACGATTCGAGGAATTCGAACGTCACGCCGCGCAGATTCGGGCAGCGTGGCGCCACCAGGGCCAGCAGCTCGAATACTTCCGGCGGGCATGGTCCCGAGTGGGAGTCCAGGTAGATGCCGTGCATGGTCGAGCCGCCGGCGATATGGATCTCCTGCACCGCGTCCAGATTCAGCGCGTCGATAAAGTCGACGGGCGAGCGGCCCAGGTTCTTCGCGTTCACATGCAGATTGTGCAGGTCCAGCAGCACGCCGCAGCCGGTGCGTGCGACCAGCGCATTGAGGAAGGCCGGCTCGCTCATTTCCGAAAACGGCACGGGCGTATATTCCACGCCGTTCTCGAACAGCATGGGCTGCCCAAGCACATCCTGCGCTTGCTGGATGCGCGTACAGAGCAGGTCGAGCAATTCCTCGTCCCACGGCAAGGGCAGGGCGAGACCCGCGTGGTGATCGCTGCCGGCCGCCTGCGCGATGCGCACCGCGGCCAGGTGCTCGCTGATCCAGGCGAAGCCGTAGCGCGCCTGCCAGTCCTTGAGCTGGTGGACGTAGTCTAGATCGAACAGCGACGCGCTGGCGATGGACAGCCCCACGCCGTGCGCCACCACGGGTTTCTTCGCCGCGATGCGGTCGAGCAGGTCGATCTCGTTGGGCAGCGGCACGAAGCGCTGGCTGGCGCCGCGGCCGTGGTCGTTCCAGAAGCGCTCGGGAATGACCGAATAGAAATCGACGGCGTCGGAGCAGTGCTCGACGAAATGCGCGAGAGACGGGTTGAACAACACCCCGACGCCGATCGAGTGACGCTTGAACATGTGGCGGTAACCGACAGATCAGGCAGCTGCGGTCCGCGCGCCGATCTGCGCGTTGGCGCGTTCGACGACGTGAGCGGCTTCGGACGCGACCAGGATCACCGGGTCGTCCGAGATGTGGAACGGCACACCCGAGGTGCAGGCCGGGCACCCGGTCAGGCCGCGGATGATTTCCTGGCGCAGCTTTTCGTACTTGGACGCTTCGGCAAACGAGGCGCCCTTCGGCAGGTACAGCTTGAGCACCTGCTGGCCATTGGTGTGTTCGAGCCGGAACTCGGCAGCGCGTTTGTTGGACATGACGTTCTCCAGATTCATCGGTAGTGGCTCCGCGAGGGCGGAGCGGCGGCTACTGTGCGCCTGGCGAAAGCGGGGCCGCATCCATCAGTGGTGCTATGCGGCCTTCGTGCGTGCGTCGTAGGGGAACGCTGACATGGGCTGGTGGGCTTGGCTGATGGCGCATGAGCGATGCATGGCCGGGTTGATGCATGGCTGTCCTCACGCGCCAGCCAAGGCCACCGCATCCGCTCCCGCCGGCAGGCGCATCGGGCTGTCCGGTTCGTTGACGGCGCGCCATACCGCCTCGGCGACGTCGGACGAGTGCGTTACCGGAGCGGTGGACTGCGCCCAGTCATCGAAGATCTTCCTGGCCAGCTCGGCGTAGGCCTCGTGGACGCCGCCCTGCATGCGCGACCGTGCGTTCTCGCCGAAACGCGTTTCCGGCGCGCGCCCCGGCAACACCAGCCGCACGCGGATATGGAGCGGTTCCAGCTCCAGCGCCAGCGATTCGGTGAACGCATTCACGGCCGCCTTGCTGGCGGTGTAGACGGACAGCAGATGCAGCGGCTTGAGCGTGACGCTGGAGGTGACGTTGACGATGACGCCACCCTGGCGCTGTCGGAACTGCGGCAGCACCGCCTGGGTCATGGCGATGGTGCCGAGGGTGTTGGTCTCGAACAGTTCGCGCGCTGCATCCATCGGAATCCCTTCCAGCGCATTGAGCAAGCCGATGCCGGCGTTGTTGACGAGGGCGTCGATGGGGCCGGCGGTATCGATGAGCTGGCGAATGCTGTGCGGGTCGGTCACGTCGAGCGGCAGTACGCGCAGTTGCGGCGAGGGTGGCAGCAAGTCCCGGCGCGGCGTGCGCATGGTGGCGATGACGTTCCAGCCGCGGTGGAGGAAATGGCGGGCGGTCTCGAGGCCGAAGCCGGACGAGCAGCCGGTGATCAGGACGGTTTTCATGCGGGTTCCTGTGGGGTGGAGGCGATGCACCCACGATAGGCAGCGCGAGCCGGACGGACTACCATCGAAAGTCCGTATTTCATTGGCAACAGTCCAGACGTGGCCGATCCACTCTCGGAAGTCGTCACCTTGCTGCAGCCCTCGGCCGGGTTTTCCAAGCTCGTCAGCGCCGCCGGCCGCTGGCGGGTGCGCCGCACCGAGGTCGGGCGGCCGTTCTACTGCGCGGTACTGGAGGGCTCGCTTCGGCTTGCGGTGGACGGGCGCGAGCCGCAGGTGCTGCGGGCCGACGATTTCGTGCTGATCCCCGCCGCGCAGAACTTCAGCACCTCCAGCCTCGATCCGCCGGACGATCCGGTGGACCTGCTGCCCACGCTGCTGCCCAGCGGCGAATTCCGGCTCGGCGCGCCGGAGCACCCGGCGCAAGTGCGCATGATGGTCGGCTATTGCACCTTCGCTTCGCCGGATGCGGCGATGCTGGTGTCGCTGCTGCCGCAACTGGTCCACGTGCGCGACGAAAAGCGCCTCGGCACCCTGGTGCGGTTGGTCAACGAGGAATCGCGCGCGGAGCGGGCAGGGCGCGATGCCGTGCTGACGCGCCTGCTGGAAGTGCTGTTGATCGAAGCCTTGCGCTCCACGGCGGGCGCCGCCACCTCGCCGGGCCTGCTGCGCGGCCTGGCCGATACGCGCGTTGCGGTGGCGTTGCGGCGCATGCACGAGCTGCCGGCGCAGGCTTGGACGGTGGCGCAACTGGCGAAGGAGGCGGCGCTGTCGCGCTCGGCGTTCTTCGAGCGTTTCAGCCGCACGGTGGGCGTGGCGCCGATGGAATACCTGCTGGCCTGGCGCATGGCGCTCGCCAAGAAGTGGTTGGGCGATAAAGAGCTCGGCATCGCGGATGTGGCCGAGCGGGTGGGTTATAGCTCGGCGAGTACGTTCAGCGTGGCCTTTACGCGGCATGTCGGTGTGCCGCCGGCGCGTTACGCACGCGCGCAAGCATCGTTGCCGGCTGCGTGATGCCTTAAAGGCAGAATAATCGGAAGGATTAATCCTTATCGGATTTATTGCATACGCAATACGGGCGCGCGCCTACAGACAACTAAAAATCGATTTGATAGTGTCGATGGCGTTGCCCGCGGAGTGATTTCAGAAGCGCGTCGCGGGCGACCATGGCAGCGATGTCGTGAAAGCGCGGGCCGCAGGAGTTGGCGCTCCTACGACCCGCTGACCATCACCAACTACGCAGGAGTTGATCATGGCTGTGCCAGATCATACGAGATTCGCGCGCTCGCCGATCCCCCGAGCGGCGTACCCACCGAACATTCGGGCTGTCCGGTGTCATCGCGGACAGGGTTGAAGAGCCGCGGCTTAAGAGTTTTCGCAGGCAATTATTCCTAGCCGTGTAACCCGGCGCGTTGCCTTGCGCAGCGGCGAAGGCTGCTGAAGCCGCAAATCACTTTCTCAATCAAGCCGCCCGGTGCCCGGATATTTGGGCTGCCGGTAAATCCTCGAGTCCGTAAGGTCGGCGGCACGCTGTGCTGGTTGGCGGCGTGCCGTTTTAAGGAGCGGGGATGCGGTGATTAGCAAGGAGTTGCTTATGAATGATGTTTTTGGCGAGGCGTGGGTGAATCGCCACACCAACTATTACTCCGATCCTGACGCGGGTCCGGACGCACTGTTGAACGATGCCACCGAGTGGCTGCAGTACGCGCATAGCGCTATTCATTTGGTGGTTGAGCTGGTCGATGAGCGCGGGGGCATGAAGGGACGTCACTTGCCGATCATGCTGGAGGGCATTGCTGCGTTTATCGAGATGGGGACGAGTTGCGCGGCGCAGGCGCATTTAAGGATGCAGTGGGAGCAGGTGCGAGGGGATACGGAGAGCGTGGTGGCCGAGTCGTAGCGAGGTAGTGACTTGTCCTGAGTTGCGCCACGCATGGCGACAGGCAGAGTCGCGATAGCCGGCGGAGTGTGGTCAAGGAAGTCCGGCGATCGCATTTGCCGGGCTTTCTTGGTGTTGGCAACGCAGGGCGGGATATCCCTGTCTTCCGTCTCGTACTTGAATTGCCGCTGTACTGCAACTCAGCGGGCCGAGCACAAGACTGTAGCCCTCATCGTGGATCACCACGATCCCGCCCTTGGCTATGGGCTCTACCAGCCACGGACCTGTGATGAGTCAAAACCTTCACAAACTCATTACATTTGACTGGGCCCGGGTGGTGAGTCGAAAGTGTCAGGCAATCTAGGGAACCGGCCAGGTATGGCCGACACGCAACAGGGGGCTGTGCGCGTGAAAGGGATACATCGTCACTTTGAAAAAGCCGACACCTTGGTGGGGACATCAGGAAGGGTCGATTGTTGCTGTTCGAGCGGACTATTCGGTTTTCACTCACTTCGGAAGTCTGTTGTTCAAGGGCTCCAGACCTTGGGTGTGTCTGCCGAACTACGTGCCGCCTGTGTGGGGCATGAGTTGGTGGATTATCACTTATCATCGCGTGCTTGTTTTCGTGCGAATTTTTGTGTGCACGGATGATGCTGGATTAGAAAAAGAGTTGGATAAAATCACAGGGGAAATGCCGTGCGCATAGAAGATATCCAATCTGGAACTTATAGTCCCGCCGTCACCGTTCATTTTGATGGGGTGAAGGAAGGTGACCGAGATGAGATAGCTGGAATGCTCAGGGGATTGATGTGTGCCATTGAGGGATGGGGCGTCATCTCTGGCTTGAGCAATGACTTCTTCGATGATGATGCAGTCACGCTAAAATTTTCCAGTGTGGAAAACGCTCATTACTTCAAATCATGCGTTGAATATTATTTCAGTGAAGGCATCCTAAAGGGGCTCGCGGTCAAGCGACGCATTTATAAGTGATGCTTCGGTGTCGCGGCTGATTGCTGCGTTACGACCAACGGCGACGTTTTGTTATCTCATGGAGGAACTGGTGGCATGAGCAGTTTGGAACTGAGCATCGATGAGCTTCACCTTGACTTGAAGAACCCTAGGTTTGCTGGCCTTGGTAGCCAACGAGAGGCTTTGGAGAAGATTGTTGTCAATCAGGGAGCGAAGTTGGTCAATCTGGCCGAAGACATTGTCGGTTTCGGCATGAGCCCCGCACATCGGATGCTGGTTCTGAAGGCATCAGGCAAAGGCTCAAGGGGGTACATCGTCATGGATGGCAACCGAAGGCTTGCGGCGCTTCGTGTTCTCTCTAATCCAACAGTTTTGGATGGGATGAAGGAGGTTGGCGATATCACAGCCAAGAAGCTTCGGGCGTTGGCCAAAAAATTCAACGCAGATGATGTGCAGCCTCTCGAAGTCTTCGAATGTAAGGACGAAGAGCAGACGCGCCACTGGATTGAAGCCATCCATACTGGTGAAAACGATGGTCGTGGCGTAGTCGGTTGGGACGGTATTGCAACGGCCCGCTATCGTGGCGAAAACTCGTCGTTGAAGGTTTTGGAGTTCATCAAGAAGGTGGGAAAACTGAGTGATGAAGAAGAAGCAGCATTGGAGCGCTTCCCCATCACCAACTTGGACCGCCTCTTGGCTACTCCAGAGGTTAGGAGTCGATTGGGTCTAGAACTGGAAGAGGGGGAGCTTCTTTCGGATCTTCCTCAGGCAGAGTTGCTAAAACCTTTGAAGCGAATCGTTTCCGATATCGCGCTCAAGAAGGTTACGGTTAGTCAAATCAAGAGCAAAGACGATCGTCTAAAATATCTGGAATCACTTGGTCGGGATCTGCCTGACCTGGGTAAGAGAACAGGATCACCCGAGCCGTTGGAGCAGCTGTCGGCTCATGGCAAGGATGGAAGTTCGAAGGCTCAAGCTCGACCTCGCAATCCCTCCCTGATTGATCGGAAGGCGCTCATTCCGCCTCAGTCACAGTGTCCGCTGAACATCGACGACCATAAGTTGCAGCAGATGTGCAGGGAGCTGCGAAAGCTTCCCTTGGATAATTATCCAGTTGCCATCGCAGCATCATTTCGCGTGTTTCTTGAGCTCTCCTTGGACCACTACGGAAGCAAGCAAAAGGTGGCCCAGTACAACTCCGACACGATGAAGTTAAAGCAGAAGCTAGATAGCGTCGCTGATCATCTTCAGGCCAATGGCGTGACGAGGCGGGATTTGCAGGAATTCCGTGCGTTAGGAAGCAACCGAAACAAAGCTCTGAGCATCGATAGGTTGCATGGCATAATTCACAGTAGGTTTTCACTGCCTACGGCAACCGAGCTGCGTTCGGGTTGGTCCGAGGTGCAGGATGCATTTATCAAGATTTGGGCATAAGAAATGAAGAGTGAGCCACGACCATCTTTCTATACGCCACTGCGTTATCCAGGGGGCAAGGGCAAACTTGTGCCCTATGTGAAAGCCCTGATGGAAGAGAACAACCTCGTAGATGGCGTCTATGCCGAGCCATATGCCGGTGGGGCTGCGGTGGCCATGGAGCTGGTGCTACAGGAGTACGCCAGAAAGGTCATCATCAATGACATCAGTGATGGCGTTGCCTCTTTCTGGCGCTCTGTACTGGATGACACCGACGCGCTCTGTTCCCGTATTCGGAAGACCCGGGTCACTATGAAGGAGTGGTATCGCCAGAAGGAAATTCAGGGTCAACCGGAAGAGCATGATGACCTTGATCTTGGCTTCTCCACCTTCTTTCTCAATCGAACAAATCGGTCGGGTATCCTCGGTGCGGGTGTTATTGGTGGCAAGGCGCAGGCAGGTAAATGGAAACTCGATGCCAGGTTCAACAAGGATGACCTGATACTTCGAATTCACGCCATCGCTCGTATGCGGTCACGCATCGAATTTCACCAGATGGATGCTGTTCGATTTCTCAATACAATCACGCCAGCGTTGCCCGCCAAGAGCCTTATTTATCTTGATCCTCCGTACTACGTGAAGGGCAGCGACCTGTACTTGCATCACTATCAGCATAACGACCACGTCAAAATCGCAAAGCGAATTGCGCGATTTAAGAGCAAGAACTGGATTGTGTCTTACGACAATGCAGATGAAATCCATGGCATGTACAGCCAGTTCCGAAGCATTGTTTATGGACTTAGCTACAGCGCTCAGGATCGCTACAAGGGTGCGGAAGTAATGTTCTTCTCTGACACCTTAGATATTCCCGATACAGTGGGGCCGATGCATCTGGTTGCATGAGGTTAACGGGTCTGTAGACCAATTTTTTGGATGAAGAGCAGGATAGGGGCAATTATGGCTGATGGCGCCGATGAAGGAATTGATTTCAGCAAGACTTTGCTGGGAAACGATCCGGTTGGTCCGTTGGCCAAGTTGCTCTGGGAATGCTCGGTAATTCACACGGCAGCAGATGTCGAGCCAATAGTGCGGATGTTTATGTCGCACAACGCTGCTTCTACCGCATGGCATCTTACGGACTGGACGTGGAAGCGTTGCCCGGCAGACAAGCGCCCCGCATTGACTGCGGCCGTTGGTGCTAAGGGCGAATCGTTCGCTGAATACGCCTACGCAGTGCGGCATGCGAGCAAGGAGGTTGCGGTATGTCGGCAACTTGCGACTGCAGGTAAGCACGTCACCGTGAGCAGGGGTGAGATGAAAAATCTGTCGGTGGAAGTAGAGCGCGATGATGAGGCCGGCACGTCGCAAGTCTGGTTAAAGATCGATGAAGTGCGCATTCCAGACTTCGATGTCTACGCTGTTGCACTTCGATGGTGGATCGATCTCTACATCCAAATAGGTTTTCCTGAGGCAGAGCGCGTCAAAGCGGCACTTGATGAAGGTTTACAGAGCTAGCATCGCAACGCGTCGAGCGCCTTGGTTAACGCGACGACCTCCTTGGAATCTTCGTCACGCCCTGCTGGTAGATCTTGTGCGTGACTCTGTAGCGGATCAATTCGAGCCGATCAGGAGTAGGCTCGGATGGGTTGTAGCCATTGCGGTAGCGTTTGCACGCTAGTCTGCGGCGCCGTCCAGTTGGGCCAACATGTGGTCATCGCAGAGGTGCGGGCTGCAGCGGTGCGGACTCTCCGCCGAAGCAGCGGTCAATCGCTTGTAAGAACGGAGTCAGGTTCAGTTTTGAGCAGGCAGGAAGTGAACCTGACCCAGATCACCGGTCGTTATTTATAAGATCGGTGTCACCTTAGAAATCTTCCATTTGGGTTTGTGTCGCAATATTTGGGGGCAATCTTGGCTCTTACTAAAAGTAAAATTGATCGAGCTGGTATGGCGCTTGCTAAAGACCAGTTTCGCGATGCTGATGAAATGGTGGAGTTGGAGGATGTCTTTGATCAGTACCGAAAAGCTCATTTGGAGCCCCTATCCAATACGACTTTGGAGCTTCAGTCGTGGCTTAATGAGTATGGCGCTGATTACTACATCGCTCAACGGCTTAAGAGAAAGCCGCAAATAATTAGAAAGTTGAATCGACTGAGCGTTAGGCTTACTCAGCTTCAGGACATTGGCGGCTGCCGTATTATTGTAGAAAAAAATGCTCATGTTGATGAAATTTTGAGCTTTCTTGAAAGGAAGGTTGGTAATAATAAGGATATAAATATATTTCGTAAAACTGATTACCGGGGGCGCGGAAGGGATATAACTGGGTATCGCTCGGCGCATGTGCTTTTAGAGCGCGCGGGTCGAAAATTAGAGCTTCAGTTGCGCAGCCGGGTTCAGCATTATTGGGCAGAGAGCATCGAGCGCACTTCAGTTATCTATGGGAGTCATCTCAAAGAGGGGGAAGGGGACGCCGTTGTAATTTCTTATTTTCAACGCCTCTCAGATGCTTTTTATGAAATTGAATCTGGGCGGGCGCCGTCGGCTAGATCCCGGATAGAGATCGACAGGTTAAAAGTAGAGGCAGAGGGCATAATTAGGGATGCCGGGCGCGTGGCGGTGATTGATGGATTTGTTAATGAGGATGTTATTAAGACACTTGTCGAGACGGAGAGGAGAAATCCAAATCCGATCAACAATTGGATTATTGTATTTGATTGGAATAGCGGGGAGTTCGTCTCATGGGATATTGTGGGCAGGAGTCCGGATGAGGCTATTGAGGCATATGTAAGGTATGAGCACAATTTCCCTGCTGAAAGTAATTTTGAAGTGGTTTTGATTGGCTCTTCTCGTGTGGCGACAGTTAGGAAAACCCATGGCCATTATTTTGGGATAGAGGATTATAGCAAGATACTGGAAAGTCTTGATGAGTCAATTGAAGGGTTTACGTTGAGTGGAAATGTTGGTGTCAGCGGTCGTCAGATACTCCTGAAGCTCTATACGAAGCACTTCTGGGGAAAGAAGACAGTAACTCAAGACACCCTGCGGAATCATTTTTGCAAGGGCGTTGCGTCTTTTGATGGCGCTTTGGAGACGCTTGTTGAAAGAGGGCTGGTCTTGCGTGAGCACGCAAATGGTCCTGTATCACTTAATATCAAGTTGCGGCACGAGATTGATCAAATCGTGTGATCGAACTATCGATATCGAAGCTGGTAGGGAAGGCTTGAAGTTCATCTACGGAGAACAGGTGCGATATAGTTTTTCAATTCCCACATCCAGCAAAAAAAAGCCCGACGATCTCTCGTCGGGCTTTTCTTGCTTCATTGGTGGAGGTGGCGGGAGTCGAACCCGCGTCCGAAGGCGTTTGACGCCCGGTACTACATGCTTAGCTCACCGTTGGATCTCATCCCGCGACAGCACAGTGTGCGAAGCGCATCGAAGGACCAGCCTGCTTGATTTAACCCTTACCGACAGGCGGCAGCTTTGGGCGATCTCGTGATAGTGACCCTACATCCACGAGCACGAGCACAAGTGGGTTCGGGGCTAGGCCTTAAGCGGCCAGAGCGTAGTTGTCGTCGTTGGCAACTATAAGTTTGCAACTGGATTTACGAGGAAAGTCGCCCCCTCGGCATGCACCAAGCTATCTCACTACCCCCGTCGAAGCCAGGACACCCCCGGGGAAAAGATTGCTGGAACGCGACAGTATATGGAGCCGTACGGGCTCACTTCAAGCTTGCGGATGCACCGCACTCTGCCGCTATCGTTGGCCCACGCAGACGACAGGGGAAAGCGCATGACCAGGGTTCGGCTGGCGGTACAGAGCGATGCGGGCAAGCTGACGGAGCTGCGCTGCGCCTTCCTCGAGGAAATGGGCCAGCGGCTGCCGGATGGCTTCTCCGACCATCTGCGCGACTGGATCGAAGCCGCGCTGCAGGCCGGCCGGCTGCATGCCTGGCTGGCGGAGCACGAGGGGCGGGTGGTGGGCAGTGCGGCGGTCAATCCTTATCCGCACATGCCTTCGGCGAATTATCCGACGGGGCAGGGCTGGTACCTGCTCAACGTCTACGTGAAGCCGGCGCAGCGGCAGGGCGGCATCGGTACGGCGCTGCTGGCGGCGGTGGGCTCGGCGGCGCGGGAGCAGGGCGTGGATGCGCTGACCTTGCATGCCAATGCGCGGGCCAGGGCGCTGTACGAGCGCCACGGGTTCAAATCGTCGAACGATGCGATGAAGCTGGGCCTCGCCTGAGGCCGCAGCTTTAGGGTCACGCCGCTTTAGGGCCGGGCCTCAGGCGCGGTTGTGGGCGCGCATGGTGCGCTGCTTCTCGCGCTGCCAGTCGCGTTCCTTCTCGGTCTCGCGCTTGTCGTGCGCCTGCTTGCCGCGGGCCACGCCCACTTCGACCTTCACCTTGTTGCCCTTCCAGTACATGGCCATGGGCACCAGGGTGTAGCCCTTGCGTTCCACCGCGCCGACGAGCTGGTCGATCTCCTCGCGGTGCAGCAGCAGCTTGCGCGTGCGGCGGTCCTCGGCCACCACGTGGGTGGAGGCGCTGATCAGCGGCGGGATCGAGGTGCCCACCAGGAAGATCTCGCCCCTCAGCACGATGGCGTAGCTGTCGCCGAAATTGATGCGGCCGGCGCGCAGCGCCTTCAGCTCCCAGCCCTGCAGGGCAATGCCCGCCTCGTAGCGCTGGTCGATGTGGTACTCGTGGCGGGCGCGCTTGTTGAGCGCAATGGTGCCGCTGCCTTTGTTGTCTTTGTCCTTAGCCTTGGCCATGTCCGCTAAACTTCGGGGCCGACGACCCCGCTGGCGATGCGGCCGGGGGCCGCACCGAGTGATTCGAAGAAGAGGCTGATGTGATCGAGATCCGCCGCAGCGCGCTGGTGAAGTATTCCCCGGCGCAGATGTTCGACCTGGTCAACGATGTCGAAGCATACCCAAAGCGTTTCCCCTGGTGTGCCGGCGCCGACGTGCTGGAACGCGGGGAGAACATGCTGGTGGCGCGGCTGGATCTCAAGTTCGCCGGCCTGCGCCAGAGTTTCACCACCCGCAATACCACCGAGCGTCCGCACCGGCTGCACATGAGCCTGGTGGAAGGGCCGTTCCGCAGCCTGGACGGCGTGTGGGACTTTCTGGCCCTGGGTGATGCCGGCTGCAAGATCAACTTCGCCCTCGATTTCGACTATGCCGGCGGATTGGCCGGTGCCGCGCTGAAGATGGGTTTCCAGGCGCTGGCCAGCCGCATGGTGGAGGATTTCGTCCGCGAGGCGGAGCGCGCCTATGGCTGAGCGCATCGCGGTGGAAGTGGCCTATGCCGAAGCGGGCCGCCAGTGGGTGTTGCCGGTGCAGCTGCCGGCCGGCGCCACGGTGATGCAGGCGATCGAGGCGTCCGGCTTGATGGCGCAGGTGCCGGGGCTGCAGATCGACCCGGCGCGGCTGGGCGTGTTTTCCCGCAAGGCAGCGCCGGACCAGGTGCTGGAAGACGGCGACCGGGTGGAAATCTACCGGCCGCTCAGCCTCGATCCGAAAGAGGCGCGCCGGCGGCGCGCCCAGAACCCGTAAGGCTTAGTTGCCGCCGTTGTTGCCGGTCGGGAAGGTGTTGCCGTCCTTCTTCTGCTCTTCCGGCGTCTTGGTCTTGTCGCCCGAGGTCTCGTCCACCGGGTAGCCGGCGCGGAACTTCTTCTGCTCCTCGACCAGCTTCTTGGCGTCCTCGGCGAAGAAATCGCCTTCGGTGCGCACCAGGCTGTCGTTATTGAAGCTCAGGCTCAGCGTGCGCACCTTGATCGGGCCGCCGCGGTGCTGCTGGGTGGACACGTAGTCCCAACGGTTCTGGTCGAACGGGGTGGCCACCGAGGGCGAACCCATCAGCACCAGCACCTGGCGCTTGGTCATGCCGGGCTTGAGCTGATCCACGTTCTTCTTGTCGAGCAGGTTGCCCTGCTGCACGTCGGGGGTATAGACGAGTCGGCAGCTGGCCAGGGACAGGCCCAGCAAGGCGAAACCCAGCGTGCGGATCAGCTTGTGCATGCGTGTTGCGTCCGGATCGTGAAGGTGGCGGATGATACACTATCGAGTTGATGGCACCGTGTGCCTGGAGGTCGAGCGATGGAACAGGAAACCAAGGAACTGCGCAAAGCCGGGCTGAAAGTGACCCACCCCCGCATGCGCATCCTGCAGATTCTTGAGGAGGAGGAGGCTCACCACCTCACCGCCGAGGACATCTACAAGAAGCTGCTCGCCCACCAGGAAGACATCGGCCTGGCCACCGTGTACCGGGTGCTGACCCAGTTCGAGGCCGCCGGCATCGTGGTGAAGCACAATTTCGAAGGCGGCCAGGCCGTCTACGAACTGGATCGCGGCAAGCATCACGATCACATGATCGACGTGGACAGCGGAAAAGTGATCGAGTTCGTCAGCGAGGAGATCGAACGCCTCCAGCATGAAATCGCGGCGCGGCATGGGTATGTGATCGAGGATCACAGTCTGGTGCTGTATGTGAGGCCGAAGCCGCGGGGGCGTTGAGGTTCGGTGGGATGAAAAAAAGCCGGTGGCCCAGCCACCGGCTTTTTTTTTGCCCCCTCTCCCCGCTGGGGAGAGGGCTGGGGTGAGGGGGCGGGCGGAGCGGGGTGCTGAGGGCCGAAGAAAGCCTCAGGGCTTTTCCTCGCTTCGTAGAAAGACTGGCGCTAGAGCGGCCCCTCATCCGGCTGCCGCCACCTTCTCCCCGGAGGGCAGAAGGGACTCATTCCTGGAGGCGGCGGAAAAACACACGCCCATAAAAAAAGCCGCGGGAGGACTCCTGTCCACCCGGCGGCTGATCCGCTACCGATCGGCTTCCTGACGGGGCGAATTGCTCGCCAGTTTGTCAGGCTATGCCCTCCGGTAGCGGAGGAACGGCTTCCTGCCGTTCTTCATGCCCACCGTCCCCACGGTTGGCATGGCTCACCATCTTGCGATGGTGGCTCCCCCACATCGATGGGAAGGATGCTAACGAGCTGTTCACGAGCCCGGTATTGGAAAATTTCCTAGAAGTGGGAACTTTCTGGAACGGTTTACAAACGCTGTGTGAAGCCGTTCGCATTGCTGCTGCGCAGCAGTATGCGCAGGTGCACGCCCTGCGATTCCGGGCGCAGGCGGAACACGCCGCCCAGCGAGGTCACGCGGTCGCGCATGCCCTGCAGGCCGCGGCCGCCGCGCGGCATGCGGGTGGGCAGGCCCACGCCGTCGTCGCGGATATCCAACAGCGCCAGCGCGCCACCCTGGCGCTCGCCGATGCGCAAACGCAGCTGGAAAGTGGACGCCTGCGCATGCTTCACCGCATTCGTCGCGCTCTCCTGCACCAGACGGTAGATGGCGGTGCGCGTGTCTTCGTCCAGCAGGCGCGGGTCGCCGTGCAGGTCGGTGCGGTAGATGACGCCGGCGGTGGCGAGCAGATCGCGGATGGGGCCTTCGTCCAGCGCGCGCAGCAGGCCGAATTCGTCGAGCACGGCGGGGCGCAGGTCGTCCAGCAGGCGATGCAGCGCGCGGCGCATATGGCCCAGGATGCCATTGATCGACAGGCCGATATCGTCCATGCCCGCCTGCGCCAGGCGCGCCTGCGCCAGCTTCAGGTGGGTGGAGATCGCGGTGAGGTTCTGGCCGAGTTCGTCGTGCAGTTCGGCGGCCATGTGGCGGCGCTGGTTTTCCTCGGCCTGCAGGTTGCCGCGCGCGGCGTCGCGCAGCTGGCGGGCGAGCTGGTCCAGGCGGCGATTCACCGCGGCCAGGTACACGTTCTGCTCGGCCACGCGCTCGCTGCTGCGGCGTAGCGCGTCGGTGGCCGCGCCCAGCATCAGCGCGCCGGTGCCGGCGACGGCGAGGAACAGCTGCGCGGGGGCTTCCGGCGCGGGGCGGCCGGCGAAATGGTCGACCACCGTCATGCCCAGGCTGGAAATGAGCATGGCCAGGCTGGCGCCGCGCCAGCCGTGGCGGAACGCGAAGAACAGCACCGGCGCCAGCGACAGAATGCGCGCGAACTGCGGTTGCGGCGCGGGGTGCGAAGAAAGCAGCAGCAAAATCGCCAGCGCCGGCAGCATCACCAGCAGGCCGTCCATGGTGAGGTTGGCCAGCGCGCGATGCTCCAGATGCGCGCGGAACAGCATGATCAGCAGCGGCACCACCAGCAGGGTGCCGACGTAATTGCCCAGCAGGTCCTGGCCCAGCGCGCGCATCAGCAGCTGCGAGGAAGGCACGGCGTGCACGGCGGTGAGGATCGCCGCATCCACCACCGTGGTCGCCGCCACGGTGAACGCCGCGGACAGCAGCAGGCGCGAGACGTCTTCCGGGTCGCGCATGCTCACGTGCAGCTGCGCGCGGCGCATCAGCCACAGGCACAGCGTCACCACGACCGGTTCCGGCAGCTCGCCCAGGATCAGCCCCTGCCAGCCCAGCGGCATGCCCTGGGTCAGCGCCAGCAGGGTGGTGGCGCCGAATTCGGCGAACAGCAGCCACGGCCACATCCGCGTGGGCGACAGCAGCAGGGCGCCGAAGCGCAGGCCGTAGGGCAGCATCCAGTAGGGCTGCTCGGTCGGCCACAGCAGCAGCCACAGCAGGAAATAGCCGACGCAGGCGAAGATGCCGGCCCAGGGCAGGAACAGGGGTCTCGAAAGCATGGCGGCGATGGTACATGCGGCTGCTGAGAGAGATCAGGGGTGGTCGATGCAGAGTGATATGCACCGCTTCGCCCGGACCCTCATCCGGCTGCCGCCACCTTCTCTCCCACGGGGACTACCTTCGGGTCGCCGGAGGGAGAAGGATTCCAGCGTGGGGGCTGAGGTGGGCCCGTGGGCAAAGGGCGGGGGGCTGCTATACAGTGCGGACCCATGTACAGCATTGTCCTGGTCGATGACCACGCCATAGTCCGCGAAGGCTTCAAGCGGCTGATCGAATTGGAGCCGGACCTCGAGGTGGTGGCCGAGTGCCGCAGCGCCGACGACGCGGTGGAAGCCGTGAGCCAGCGCCGCCCCGACCTGGTCGCCCTGGACCTCTCCCTGCCCGACGGCAGCGGCCTGCCGCTGATCGAGCACCTGCGCAGCGTGGCCGACCAGACCCGCATCGTGGTGCTGAGCATGCACGACGGCGAGCCCTATGTTTCCGAAGCGCTGCGCCGCGGCGCCAGCGGCTACGTCACCAAGGGCGTGGCGCCAGAAGAGCTGGTGGCCGGCCTGCGCGCGGTGATGCAGGGCGAGTGTTTCCTGAGTTCGGACCTGCGCCAGCGCCGCGCCGAACGGCCGAGCGAGGCGCTGGATCCGATCAACCGCCTCACCAGCCGCGAGCGCGAGGTGTTTCTGCTGCTGGCGGAAGGCCGCGCGCCGAAGCAGGTGGCAGGTGAGCTGGGGATCGGGCAGAAGACCGTCTACATCCACCGCGCCAGCCTGATGGGGAAGCTGGGGGCGGGGTCGGAACTGGATCTTTACCGGATGGCGAGCGAGCGGGGGTTGTTGCCGCGGCGCGAGGGGAAGGGCTGAGGCTTCAGCGTTCAAAGCTGGCCGCAACCTTTCCCGTCATTCCGGCGTAGGCCGGACGAGCGCGTAGCGCGAAGAACGCCCGCAGGGCGGCCCCGAAGGGGTGAGCGAAGCGAATCATCCAGTAGCGGGGCGCTGCATCAAGGCGTGGGCGTTGAAAGGCAAGGCCTTTGGCGCTTGCCGCGACCATCCAACGGTGACGTCACTGGATTCCGGCCTGCGCCGGAATGACGAGCAAAAAGAACCGCCGGAATGGCAGCCTTAAGCCGTCTGCGCCCGATCCAGCATCTGCTTGGCGTGCGCCCGCGTCTCCTTGGTGATCTCCACCCCGCCCAGCATCCGCGCCAGCTCGTCGCGACGTCCGTTCGCATCCAGCTTCTCGATCCGCGTCTGCGTCGAACTGCCGTCGCTGTGCTTGCTCACGCGCAGGTGCGCATGACCCTGCGCCGCCACCTGCGGCAGATGGGTGACGCACAGCACCTGCCGCTGGCCGCCCAGGGCGCGCAGCTTCTGGCCGACCACTTCGGCCACGGCGCCGCCGATGCCGGTGTCCACTTCGTCGAACACCATGGTGCCGACCGTGTCCTTGCCCAGCGTGGCCACTTCGATGGCCAGGCTGATGCGTGCCAGTTCGCCGCCGGAGGCCACCTTGCGCAGCGGGCGCGGCGGCTGGCCGGGGTTGGCGCTGACCAGCAGCTCGCAGCGTTCGCGGCCCTGCGGGTCCGGTTCGTCGCTGCCGGCCGGTTCCAGCTCGATCATCAGCTGGCCGCCGGCCATGCCCAGTTCCGACATCAGCGCGCCGACTTCCTTGCCCAGTTTGGCGGCGGCCGCGGCGCGGGCCTTGCTCAGCCTGGTGGCGGCGGCGTCGTAGTCGCGGCGCAGTTGGTCGCGCTGGGCGGCGAGTTGTTCCAGCGCTTCGCCGGCGCCTTCCAGTTCGGTGAGTTCCGCGCGCAGGGCGGCGGTTTTCTCGTGCAGGTCGGACACCGGCGTGCGGTGCTTGCGCGAGAGCTCGTGCAGGCGGGTGAGGTGGGTGTCGACCTCGGTGTAGCGCTCCGGGTCCAGGTCCACGTCCTGGGCGTAGCGATTGAGGCCGTCGGCGGCTTCGCCCAGCTGGATGGCGGCGTCGTCCAGCAGCTGCAGCAGCGGGGCGAGGCGGTCGTCCAGGGCAGCCAGCTTGTCCAGGTCGGCGTGGGCGCGGGCCAGGGCGCGGCTGAGCGCCAGCTCGCTGTCGCCGTCGATCAGCTCGGCCACGCCGGAGGCGCCTTCGGCCAGCCGGCCGGCATTGGCCAGGCGCTTGTGGCTGGCTTCCAGCTCCGCCAGTTCGGCCGGGGCCAGCACCCATTGCTCCAGTTCCGCCGCCTCGTGGCGCAGCAGTTCCAGGCGCTGCTCGCGGTCTTCGCCGCCGCTGAGCTTGCGGATGCGCGCGCCGGCCTCGCGCCACTGCACGGCGCTGTCGCGGGCCTGGGCCAGCAGTTCGTCGTGGCCAGCGTAGGCGTCCAGCAGGGCCATCTGGTGGGCGCGGGAGAGCAGGGCCTGGTGCTCGTGCTGGCCGTGGATTTCCACCAGCAGGGTGGCCAGCTCGCCGAGCTGGCTGGCGCTGGCCGGGCGGCCGTTGATCCAGGCGCGCGAGCTGCCCTCGGCGCGGATCACCCGGCGCAGGCGGCAGCTGCCGTCCTCTTCGTCCAGTTCCTCGCTGCGCAGCCATTCGCGCGCCTCGGGCAGGGCGGCCAGGTCGAATTCGGCGGCCAGTTCCGCGCGGTCGCTGCCGGCGCGGACCATGCCGCTGTCGGCGCGGCCGCCGGCCAGCAGCAGCAGAGCGTCGACCTGCAGGGACTTGCCGGCGCCGGTCTCGCCGCTGACCACGGTAAGGCCAGGGCCGAAGGCGATCTCGGCTTCTTCTACTACTGCGAAATGGCGGACGTAGAGCGAGGTAAGCATGGGGTATCGCGTCGGTGAGTCGGAGGATTGTAAAGGCAGACCCCGGCGGGGAGGAGCGGGCCTGAACGCCCCCGGTACCAGCCCCCGCCTGTCCGGTTTTCTTGCAAACTAGCGGACCAAACCTTATTTCTTAGCCGTCTCACGGATTGCCACAGCGCGCATGTCACGACCTCTCGCCCACGACCTGGATATCCGCGCCCGGCGGCTGCTGCGCACGCTGATCGCGCAGTACCTGGCCGACGGCGAGCCGGTGGGATCGCGCACCCTGTCGCGCTCCTCCGGGCTGGACGTCAGCCCCGCCACCATCCGCAACATCATGGCCGACCTGGAAGACGCCGGCCTGGTCGCCTCGCCGCACACCTCGGCCGGCCGCGTGCCGACGCCGCGCGGCCTGCGCCTGTTCGTGGACAGCCTGATCGAGCTGCAGCCGCTGCCGCACGAGGAAATGGCCCGCCTGCAGCGCGAGCTGCCGGCCGGCCCCACCACCACGCGCGACCTGCTGGGCAATGTGTCCAGCCTGCTCTCGGCCATGACCCATTTCGCCGGTGTGGTCACGGTGCCGCGGCAGGTGGATTTCCCGCTGCGCCATATCGACTTCGTGGCCCTGCCGGAGGCGCGCGTGCTGGTGATCCTGGTGTTCTCGGACAACCAGGTGCAGAACCGCGTGATCCAGCTGGCCAAGCCACTGGACCCGGGCGAGCTGGAACAGGCCGCCAATTACCTCAATGCGCATTTCGCCGGGCTGCGCCTGGACGACATCCGCGCCCACCTGCTGCGCGAGCTGCGCGAGGCCAGCAGCGAACTGAACCGGATGATGTCCAGCACGGTGGAGCTCGCCGCCGCCTCGTTCGCGCCGCAGAGCGAGAGCGACGACGTGCTGGTCAGCGGCCAGACCAACCTCATGGGCTACGCCGAACTGGCCAACCTGGAGCGCCTGCGCGAGCTGTTCGAGGCGTTCCAGAAGAAAAACGAGCTGCTGCAGCTGATGGAAGTGTGCGCCCGGGCGCCGGGCGTGCGGCTGTTCATCGGCGAGGAATCGGGCTTCGCGGCACTGGACGGCTGCAGCGTGGTCACCGCCACCTACGGCACCCAGGGGCGCGTGCTGGGGGCGGTCGGGGTGATCGGCCCCACCCGCATGGCCTACGAGCGGGTGATCCCGGTCGTGCAGGCCACGGCCGGCGTGCTGAGCGACGCCTTGAATCGCGCCGCCACGGCCTTATAACCGCCACGGGAGGCGGGGTTACCCGCGCAATGTAGGGAGGTCGGCACGCCGTGCCGGCCATGTTTGGGTTTTGGAGTCTTTCATGCAGAACAACGACCAGCAGGTGCCCAGCGGGGCGCCCGAGGCCAACGCGCCGGACGCGCAGGCCCACGCCGAACTCGAGGCCTTGAAGGCCCGGGTCGCCGAACTCGAAGCCGCCAACACGGAGCTGCGCGACACCGTGCTGCGCGAGAAGGCCGAGATCGAGAACCAGCGCCGCCGCCTGCACCGCGACGTGGAGCAGGCCCGCCGCTTCGCCAACGAAAAGCTGCTCAACGAGCTGCTGCCGGTGTACGACGGCCTGGAAATGGGCCTGACGGTGGAAGGCGGCGACGTGGCCAGCGTGCGCGAGGGCATCGCGCTCACGCTCAAGTCGCTGCTGAAGATCGCCGAGAACAACGGCCTCGTGCAGGTCGACCCGGTCGGCCAGCCGCTGGATCCGGAGCGCCATCACGCGGTGAGCATGGTGGAAGCGCCGGGCAAGGCGCCGAACACGGTGGTCAGCGTGCTGCAGAAGGGCTACGTGCTGAACGACCGCCTGCTGCGTCCCGCGCTGGTCGCGGTCGCCAAGGACTGACCTGGGTTTGGCCGCCTGAACGCGGCCACGCCGACAGCTTCAAAACACCAGAGAAGGGTCCGCCGGCGCGTTGAATCGCCTGAGCCGGGCCCCATTTGACCAGACATCGCGGCCGCGGGGCCGCATCGAGATTCGGAGCATACAGACATGGGCAAGATCATCGGCATCGACCTGGGTACGACCAACTCCTGCGTCGCCATCATGGACGGCAGCACGGCCAAGGTCATCGAGAACTCGGAAGGCGATCGCACCACGCCTTCGATCGTCGCTTTCACCAAGGACGGCGAAGTGCTGGTGGGCGCGCCCGCCAAGCGCCAGAGCGTGACCAACCCGAAGAACACCTTCTACGCGGTGAAGCGCCTGATCGGCCGCAAGTTCACCGACGCCGAGGTGCAGAAAGACCTGCACATCGTGCCGTACGGCATCGTCGCGCACGACAACGGCGACGCCTGGGTCAGCACCGCCGATGGCAAGAAGATGGCGCCGCAGGAGATCTCGGCGAAGGTGCTGATGAAGATGAAGAAGACCGCCGAGGACTATCTCGGCGAGCCGGTCACCGAAGCGGTGATCACCGTGCCGGCCTACTTCAACGACAGCCAGCGCCAGGCCACCAAGGACGCCGGCAAGATCGCCGGCCTGGAAGTGAAGCGCATCATCAACGAGCCGACCGCGGCGGCCCTGGCCTATGGCCTGGACAAGAAGGGCGGCGACCGCAAGATCGCGGTGTACGACCTGGGCGGCGGCACCTTCGACGTGTCGATCATCGAGATCGCCGACGTCGACGGCGAGAAGCAGTTCGAGGTGCTGGCCACCAACGGCGACACCTTCCTGGGCGGCGAAGATTTCGACCTGCGCGTCATCGACTACCTGGTGGAAGAGTTCAAGAAGGACCAGGGCATGGACCTGCGCAAGGATCCGCTGGCCCTGCAGCGCCTGAAGGACGCCGCCGAGCGCGCCAAGATCGAGCTGTCCTCCAGCCACCAGACCGAAGTGAACCTGCCGTACGTCACGGCCGACGCCTCGGGCCCGAAGCACCTCAACATCAAGCTGACCCGCGCCAAGCTCGAAGCGCTGGTGGAAGACCTGGTCAAGCGCACCATCGAACCCTGCCGCACCGCGCTGAACGATGCGGGCCTGCGCGTCTCGGACATCGACGAGGTGATCCTGGTCGGCGGCCAGACCCGCATGCCCAAGGTGCAGGAGTCGGTGAAGGACTTCTTCGGCAAGGAGCCGCGCAAGGACGTCAACCCCGATGAGGCCGTGGCCGTGGGCGCCGCGATCCAGGGCGGCGTGCTGGGCGGTTCGGTCAAGGACGTGCTGCTGCTGGACGTGACCCCGCTGTCGCTGGGCATCGAGACCATGGGCGGCGTGATGACCAAGCTGATCGAGAAGAACACCACGGTGCCGACCAAGGCCTCGCAGGTGTTCTCCACCGCCGACGACAACCAGACCGCGGTGACGGTGCACGTGCTGCAGGGTGAGCGCGAGCGCGCCAGCGCGAACAAGTCGCTGGGCAAGTTCGACCTCACCGGCATCGATGCCGCGCCGCGCGGCATGCCGCAGATCGAAGTGACTTTCGACATCGACGCCAACGGCATCCTGCACGTGTCGGCCAAGGACAAGAAGACCGGCAAGGAACAGAAGATCGAGATCAAGGCCGGCTCGGGCCTGTCCGAGGAAGAGATCGCCGGCATGGTCGCGGACGCCGAGGCCAACAAGGAAGAGGACCGCAAGTTCCAGGAACTGGTCAGCACCCGCAACAAGGCCGACCAGCTGGTGCATGCCACGCGCAGCGCGCTGAAGGAGCACGGCGGCAAGGTGCCGGGCGAGCAGCTGAGCACGATCGAAGGCGCGCTGTCGGAGCTCGAGAAGGCGAAGGACGGCGACGACAAGGCCGCGATCGAGGCGAAGATCGAGAAGCTGGAGCAGGCCGCGCAGGCGCTGAACGCGGCGGCCCAGGGCGCCGGTGCCGGTGGTCCGCAGGCCGGCCCGCAGGGCGGCGCTTCCGGTGCGGCCGACGACGTGGTCGATGCCGAGTTCACCGAAGTGAAGGGCGACGACAAGAAGTGATGGAGCGGCCGTCATGGCCGATCTGACGCAGCCCGCGCCTGGGGAAACCGAGGCGCGGGCTGTTTCGTGAGGAGAGTCATGGATCGCCGCCGATTCATGGAAAGCAGCGATCCAAGTCGGAAACCAGCATGAGCAAGCGCGACTATTACGAAATCCTCGACGTCGAACGGACGGTGACCGAGGTCGAACTGAAGAAGTCCTTCCGCCGCCTGGCGATGAAGTACCACCCGGACCGCTGTCCGGACGATCCGCATGCGCAGGAGAAGTTCAAGGAGGCCAAGGAGGCCTACGAGGTGCTGTCCGATCCGCAGAAGCGCTCGCTGTACGACCAGCACGGCCACGCCGCGTTCGAAGGCGGCATGGGCGGGCGCGGCGCCGGCGGCTTCGGCGACATGGGCGATATCTTCGGCGACATCTTCGGCGACATTTTCGGCATGGGCGGCGGCGGGCGCGGACGCACGCGCCGCGGCGCCGACCTGCGCTACCTGATGGAACTGGATCTCGAGGAAGCCGTGTTCGGCGTCGAGAAGAACATCCAGGTGCCGACCCAGGTGAACTGCCACCACTGCAACGGCTCCGGCTCCGAAGACGGCAAGACCGCGCAGTGCCGCACCTGCAACGGCCACGGCCGCGTGCGCATGCAGAACGGCATCTTCTCGATCCAGCAGACCTGCCCGCATTGCGGCGGCGCCGGCCAGACCATCGAGAAACCCTGCCGCCCCTGCCGCGGCGAAGGCCGCCTGGAAGAAAACCGCACGCTGTCGGTGCGCATTCCGGCCGGCGTGGACACGGGCGACCGCATCCGCCTCACCGGCCAGGGCGAAGCCGGCGGCGCGGGCGCCGAGGCCGGCGACCTGTACGTGGAAGTGCACGTGCGCGACCACGCCATCTTCCAGCGCCAGGGCAACGATCTTTACTGCGAGCTGCCGATCCGTTTCGGCCAGGCCGCGCTCGGCGCCGAGCTGCTGGTGCCGACGCTGGAAGGCGAGGTGTCGATCCAGGTGCCGCCTGAAACCCAGACGGGGCAGCAGTTCCGCCTGCGCGGCCGCGGCGTGAAGTCGGTGCGCAGCGGGCGCACGGGCGACCTGATCTGCCACGTGGTGGTGGAAACGCCGGTGCGCCTGACCAGGCAGCAGCGCGAGCTGATGGAGCAGCTGGAAGCCACCTTCACCCATGACGACGCCGACCAGCACACGCCGCGCGCCAAGACCTGGGTGGATGGCGTGAAGCAGTTCTGGTCGCGCGTCACGTCGTAACAGCCGATCTTTGTCGGGATGTTGCGCCGGCGCGTGCCGGCGCTAGCATCGCCGCTTCACCGTCCGCAGGAGTTCCCGCATGAGCCGTCCTCTCCGCCTCGCCGTCGTCGGCGCCACGGGCCGCATGGGACGCGCCTTGCTGGACCTGCTGAAGGACGACGCCCGGTTCGAGGTAGTGGCGGCGCTGGCCTCGTCGTCGCGGCTGGGCGAGCCGGTGCATGCCGGCGAGGAAGGCCTGCGCTACATGCGCGAATGGCCAGCCGTGGCGCCGGAGGTGGCGATCGATTTCAGCGGCCCCGCCGGTCTCGGCGCCGCGCTTGCGCATTGCCGTGCGCACGGGATCGCCCTGGTCACCGGCACCACGGGGTTGGATCAGGCGCTGCAGGATCAACTCGCTGCCGCCACGCACGATATCCCCGTGCTGCGCGCCGCCAACTTCAGCCTCGGTGTGGCCGTGCTGCGCCGCCTGGTGCGCGAAGCCGCGGCGGCCCTGCCGGACTGGGACCTGGACATTCTCGAAGCCCACCACAACCGCAAGGTGGACGCGCCCTCCGGCACCGCGCTGGCGCTGGGCGAAGCGGCGGCTGCCGGACGAAACCTGTCCTTGAGCGACAGCGCCGTCTACGCCCGCGAAGGCACCACCGGCCCGCGCGAGCACGGCAGCATCGGCTTTGCCGTGGTGCGCGGCGGCGACATCGTCGGCGAGCACGAGGTGTGGGTGATCGGGCAGGGCGAGCGGGTGGAACTCAATCACCGCGCCACCGACCGCTCGATCTTCGCCCGCGGCGCCATCGAGGCCGCGCACTGGCTGGCCGGCCGCCAGCCCGGCGCCTGGGACATCGACACCATGTTGTCCGAGCGCCTGCGGCGCTGATCGGCTTGCTGCGGCCCGGCGGCGCCGCTACCATGCCGCCCGTTGTCATTGGGGAGTAGCCATCCTCGCTCCCGGAAGCTTCGCTTCCACCACCAGAGGAATTCGCGTCAACAGACTTGAAGCTTCGGCTTCATGGCGCGAATGGCAGCCGCTACCGGTCACGGTGGCCGCATGCCCGGCGAGACCTTTGGCGCGACGCGCTTGCCCGGCCGGGCGAGGTGCGTCGTTGCCATCGGTTATCCGCTCGCCCGGCCTAGGATTCGAAGCCCATGCTCACCGCCTTCCTGTTCCTGCTCTCGGCCGGCGCGATCTACGTCGCCTGCGAATACTTCGTCAACGGCGTCGAGTGGTTCGGGCGCAAGCTCAACCTCGGCGCCACCGCCACCGGCACCGTGCTGGCCGCGTTCGGCACGGCGCTGCCGGAAAGCGCCGTCACCTTCGTCGCGGTGGTGCTGGGCCGCACGCCCGAGCAGAAGGACATCGGCGTCGGCGCCGCGCTGGGCGGCCCGCTGGTGCTGGCGACGATCGCCTATGCGGTGGTCGGCCTGGCCTTGTGGGCCAATCGCCGCCGGCTGCAGCGCACCGACAACCTGGTGCGCGTGGAGCACGGACGCCTGGCGCGCGACCAGGGCTGGTTCCTCGCCATCTTCGTGGTCAAGTGCGGCCTGGGCCTGATCGCGTTCGCGTGGAAGCCCTGGCTGGGCGTGCTGTTCCTGGCCGCGTACGGCCTGTACGTGTGGCGCGAGCTGCAGAACGCCGACACCGCGCCGGAAGAAGAGGAACTGGAGCCGCTGAAATTCCAGCCCAAGGCGCTGGACCCCGCGCTGTCGCGCGTGCTGCTGCAGACCACGCTGGCGCTGCTGGTAATCGCCTTCGCCTCGCATACCTTCGTCAAGCAGATCGAGGCGATCGGCCTGGCCCTGCAGCTGTCGCCGCACCTGGTGGCGCTGGTGCTGAGCCCGGTGGCGACCGAGCTGCCGGAGACGGTGAATGCGCTGATCTGGGTGCGCCAGGGCAAGGAGCGGCTGGCGCTGGCGAACATCTCCGGCGCCATGATGATCCAGGCCACCATTCCCAGCGCGCTGGCGATCTTCGCCACGCCGTGGCTGTTCGATGCGCCGCTGATGGTGGCCGGCGTGCTGACCGGCGTGGCGGTGATCGCGCTGTGGTGGCTGTTCCGCCGCGGCCGCGTGGATGCGCGCTGGATCGTGCCGGTGGGCGGCCTGTACGGCCTGTTCGCGCTGTACGTGGCCTGGCATTTCGCCGCCTGAGCCGCGGGGCACTGCCCACGGGCAGCGCCGTTCAGCCGTGGAAGCCGCTGCCGCCGCTGTAGAGCAGCCCGAAACAGGCTGCCACCAGCAGCAGGAGCACGGCGATCACCGAGGCCAGCCCCAGCAGCATGCCCCCGCCGGTGCGCGTGCGCCCGCGCACCAGCAGCACCACGGCCCATACCACCACCGCCACCGGCGGCAGCGGCCACAGCATGGCGTTGGTCTGCAGCACGGCGACTTCGCCGCCGATCATTACGGCCCAGGCGATGCCGATGCCGGCCCATAACGAGCCGCGCTGGTCGGGTGCCGGGCGCGGAGGAGTGGGCACCGGCGGCGCAGCGTTCTGGCCGGGGCCGGGCGACTGTTCGCTCATGCGTTGCTCCTTTCGATGGCGCGCGCCTGTTCGATCTCCTGCCGCAAGACGCGCAGCTTCTGCGCCTTGTCGTCGCGATAGAACAGGTTGAAGGTATCGAACGGCACGATGCGCCCGTCCGGCTGCGCGATATGCACGCAGGATTTCTTCACCGCGCGCAGGTCGAAACCGTGCGCGTCGATGAACTGCATGATCAGCACGCGGAACACGTTGCGGTACGACAAGTCGTCCGGCGCCTGCACCTGCGGCAGGCAGCACAGCAGGTCCGACAGCGAGCAGGCCTGCGATTCCGGCGAATGATTGGTGGCGAACAGCTCGAACACATGCGCGCGCAGTTCCTCGTCGCGCTCCACCACGATGGTGTTGCGGCCCTTGTTCACCAGGGTTTCCGGCGAGACGAAGCGGGTCAGCGGCAGCACCTGCTCGCCGAGCTTCAGCGCATAGGCCATGGCCAGGCAGTCCGGATTGCACGGCACCGGGATCAGGTCGTCGGGCTGGAACAGCGGGCTCTGTTCCAGGATGCGCCGGCGCACTTCGCTCAAGGTGAGGCGGTCGCGTCCCGGTTCGTAGCCTTCCAGCCGTCCGGCCGCCTGGATCGGCTGGAAAGTCACGCCGCGCACGCAGGGCTGGGTGAGGGCGAAGTCGATGATCTCGCCCAGCTCGCCGTCGTTGAGGCCTTTCTTCACCGTCACCACCAGGGTGGTGGAGATGTCGTGGCGGTTCAGATGCTCCAGCGCCTTCAGCCGCACGTCGCGCAGGCGGGCGCCGCGCAGGTCCTTGTGCACCTCGTCGCGCAGCGAATCGAACTGCAGGTACAGCTCGAAGCCCGGCAGGTACTCGGCCAGGCGCGCGGCGAAATCCGGCTCCTTGGCGATGCGCAGGCCGTTGGTGTTGACCATCAGGTGGCGGATCGGGCGTTGCCGCGCCGCGTCCAGGATGGCGAAGAAATCCGGATGCAGGGTGGGTTCGCCGCCGGAGATCTGCACCACGTCCGGCTCGCCCTCGTTTGCCACCACCGCGTTGAGCATGCGCTCCACCGTGGCCAGATCGCGGAAGCCTGGGCGGTGCGGGCCGCTTTCGGCATAGCAGACCGGGCAGCGCAGATTGCAGTGGTCGGTGATCTCCACCAGCGTGAGGCAGGAGTGCTGCATGTGCTCCGGGCACAGACCGCAGTCGTAGGGGCAGCCGTAGTGCTGCGGCGTGTTGAAGCGCTGCGGCAGTTCCGGCGGCTTGATATAGATCTCGCGGCACTGCCGGTAATACGCCGCGTCGTCGGCCAGCAGCACGCGTTCGCGGCCGTGCTGCGGACACCATTTCTCCAGATAGACGCGCTCGTCCTTGATCAGGATCTTCGCTTCGACCCGGCGCAGGCAGGTGCTGCAGATCGAGATCGCGCTGTCGTAGAACAGATACGGCCTTACCTTGGCTCCCATGCGCCTCTCCTGGCGAACAGCACCCGCAGGATGCGGGGCAGCTCGCGATGGTAATAAAGCAGTCCGGCCACGCACAGAAGCTGCAGGCCGGACAGCGCATGCAGATAGGCGTAGGGCAGGGGCTTGATGAATTCGACCAGCAGCCGGAACGACAGGTAGCCGATCATGAAGGCGCGGAAGCGGTCGCCGGGTTCGGCCAGCGCCTGGCGGCGCGCATGGATCAGCGCGTACTGCGCCAGCAGGAAGGCGATCTCGTAGAGCTGGGTGGGATGCCGCGGCATGCCGTCGCCGAAGTCGACGCCCCAGGGCAGCGCGGTCGGGTTGCCATAGGTGTGATCGTTCAAGCCGGCCAGGAAGCAGCCGACGCGGCCGATGCACATGCCCACGGTCAGCGGCAGCACGAAGGCATCGCCGGTGGAGTTGCGCACGCCGGCGATCTTCTTGGCCAGTTCCACCCCGGCCAGGCCGCCGAGCAGGGCGCCGACGATGGACTTGCCTTCCAGCAGATGCCATAGGTTGGGGAAGTCGCGGAAGGCGGCCAGCGGATCGTCCAGCCAGAACGCCAGCTTGGCCCCCAGGGCCGCGCCGACGATGGCGCCGACGGCCACCCAGGCCACATGGTCGTCATGGCTGAAGGCCTGGGGCGCCAGCTTGCGGCGCGTCCACAGGAAGGTCCGGAAGCCGATGGCGTAGGCCAGGGCCTCGAACAGGGTATGCAGCGCGACCGGACTCACCCTGGCCGGCCCGCCGCGCTCACGGCTCGACCGCGCTGGCATCCAGGCGGGTCAGTTCCTGCTTGGCGGCCTTCAGCCAGGGCTGTTCCTTGCGGCGGTAGTAGCCGGGCATCAGCTTGGCGCGGCGCAGCTGCGCCTCGAATACCTCGCGCGCCTCGGAGTGGCGCTGGTGCCGGCCCAGCAGGCGGCCGTAGCGGAAGCGGCCTTCCTCACCGGGGTAGCTGTCCGCCAGCACGCGGTATTCCTCCAGCGCCGCCTCGGTGTCGCCCAGTTCCTCCAGGCAGCGGGCGTAGAGCAGGTGGCCTTCACTGGACTTGAAGCCTGGGTTGGCCCCGATCAGCGCCTCCAGCGTGTGCCGCGCCTTGGCCGGGTCGCCGCCTTCGGCCTGGGCCCGGGCCAGGCCCAGCATGAAGCCCGGCTCGGTGGCGTACATGCCGGTGAGCAGGCTCTGGAACAGCTCCTGCGCATTGGCGTAGTCGCCCAGCTCCAGGCATTCCTCGGCCAGCCGGCGGCGGTTGTCGATGGTGTTGCTCAGCTCCAGCCGGCGCTGCAGCTCACGGCGGCGGCGCTGCGGGTCGATCACCTGCAGCGCCTTGCTGGCGGCCTTGCGGCCGCGCGGGTCATGGCGCAGGTCGGGCAGCACGGCGGCGAGGACATAGACCGCCACGGCCAGGTAGGAACCGATCAGGATCAGCCAGATCCAGTACATCGGCCGCCCGCTGCGCACCACGTGCACGGCGCAGCCGATCTGAAGGGCCAGGGACAACATGACGACGACGGGCATGCCCTCTCCTTAGGATGCAAGCGGTCGAAGTCCTTGATGCTACGCGAACGCGGGTTACCCGGGGAATCCACCCCGGGGTATGTCAGCCGCGGTGCGCCGCGTTGCGGTCGCGGTCCGCGCCGAGCTTGCGGTCGAGTGAGCCGAACAGCTTCTTGAAGGCGCGGGCGAACTTGCCGCGCTTGGTCTTGCGCAGCTTTTCCTCCTCGCTGGTGAGCCAGGCCACCTGGATCACCCGGCGCTCGCCCTCGTAGGGCAGGTGGCCGTGGAAGGAGTTGTCGCAGCGCTTGAACACCGCGAACTCGCCGTACAGCGGCTTGAGTTCGGGCGCGACGATGTCGTCGATGTTGTCGATGCTGCCCAGGAAGCGCAGGCAGCCGTCGCTGGTGTCCGGCCACTGCGTGTTGAGGTAGAGCAGGGCGGTGGCGACCTTGGACTTGCTGTCGGTGTGGATGGTGCCGTGGCGCTTGTTGAGCGAGCGGCACAGGGTGACCAGGGTGGGGTACTGGCCCAGGTTCTCTATCCCTAAGCGCTTGCCGATCGCGCCGGCGAATTCCGGCGTGGTCAGGCGCTCGACCAGGGCGTTGACGGTGGGGCCGCAGTCGCTGGCGTCGTAGGGAAAGAAACCGGCGCTGGCGTAGCGCGGGAAATCGCGTTCCAGGTCGGTGCGCGACTCGTCCGGCAGCTGCCCGTGGGCGATCAGGAACGGGAAGGGCTCCAGCCTGATATCCGTGTCCGGTCGGTCGAGGCGGGCAGGATCGAGCAGAACGGCGGCGCTCATGGGCGTGTGCATCTCCTTTGGAACGGGCGCTAGTGTAGCGCCTGTCCTGTCGTCCGGCGGACAAGAACACGCCACGTTCACGGCGGTGTCAGCGGTAGAGATCGGTGGACAGAACAGGCCTTCGCACCTATCATTGCGACCCGCCCAAAGACTTTCCTCGACCAAGGTCCACAAGCCAGCTGGTAGCGGCTTGCGGACTTTGCTGCACCTAAAAGGCGGCCCCCTCCATGCCTATTCCCGCTCTGCTTGCCCTCGAAGACGGCAGCGTATTTCACGGCCAGGCCGTGGGTGCGACTGGTGAAACCGTTGGCGAAGTGGTCTTCAACACCGCCATGACCGGCTACCAGGAGATCCTCACCGATCCCTCGTACTCGCGTCAGATCGTCACCCTGACCTATCCGCACATCGGCAACACCGGCGTCAACGCCGAGGACGCCGAGTCGCTGGCCGTGCACGCCGCCGGCCTGATCGTGCGCGACGTGCCGCGCCGCGCGAGCAACTGGCGCAGCACCGAGAGCCTGCCGGACTACCTCAAGCGCCTCGGCATCGTGGCGATCGCCGGCATCGACACCCGCCGCCTTACCCGCATCCTGCGCGACAAGGGCGCGCTGGCCGGCTGCATCGTCGCCGGCGAGCACGCCGACGCCGAGGCCGCGCTGGCCAAGGCGCGCGCCTTCCCGGGCCTCAACGGCATGGACCTGGCCAAGGTGGTCAGCGTGACCAGGCCCTACGCCTGGAAGGAAGGCACCTACGATCTGGACCGCCAGGCCTTCGAACAGCCGGCCACGCGCTTCAAGGTGGTGGCTTACGACTACGGCGTGAAGTTCAACATCCTGCGCCTGCTCGCCGCGCAGGGCTGCGACATCACCGTGGTGCCGGCGCAGACGCCCGCCGCCGAGGTGCTGGCGATGAAGCCGGACGGCGTGTTCCTGTCCAACGGCCCCGGCGACCCGGCGGCCTGCGATTACGCGGTGGCCGCCACGCGCGAATTCCTGGACGCGAAGATCCCGCTGTTCGGCATCTGCCTGGGCCACCAGATCATGGGCCTGGCGCTGGGCGCCAAGACCTTGAAGATGAAGTTCGGCCACCACGGCGCCAACCATCCGGTGAAGGACCACGACGACGGCCGCGTGCTGATCACCTCGCAGAACCACGGCTTCGCGGTCGACCCGGCCACCTTGCCGGCCAACGTGCGCGTCACCCACAGCTCGCTGTTCGACGGCTCGCTGCAGGGCTTCGCGCTCACCGACCGCCCGGCATTCTGCTTCCAGGGCCACCCGGAAGCCAGCCCCGGCCCGCACGACATCGGTTACCTCTTCGAACGTTTCGCCCAGCTGATGCAGGAGTCCCGCTGAGATGCCCAAGCGCACAGACATCAAGAGCGTCCTGATCATCGGCGCCGGCCCGATCGTGATCGGCCAGGCCTGCGAGTTCGACTACTCCGGCGCGCAGGCCTGCAAGGCGCTGAAGGAAGAGGGCTACCGGGTGATCCTGGTGAACTCCAACCCCGCCACGATCATGACCGACCCGGAAACCGCCGACGCGGTCTACATCGAGCCGATCAACTGGCAGACGGTGGAACGCATCATCGCCAAGGAGCGCCCCGACGCGGTGCTGCCCACCATGGGCGGCCAGACCGGCCTCAATTGCGCGCTGGACCTGGCCGACAACGGCGTGCTGGAAAAGTACGGCGTGGAACTGATCGGCGCCTCGCGCGAAGCCATCCGCATGGCCGAGGACCGCGAGCTGTTCCGCATCGCCATGAAGGACATCGGCCTGGAATGCCCCAAGGCCGAGGTGGCCAAGACCTTCGAGCAGGCGCTGGACATCCAGGCCAAGGTGGGCTTCCCCACCATCATCCGCCCCAGCTTCACCCTGGGCGGTTCGGGCGGCGGCATCGCCTACAACAAGGAAGAATTCGAGGAGATCGCCAAGCGCGGCCTCGATCTCTCGCCCGTGCACGAAATCCTCGTCGAGGAATCGGTGCTGGGCTGGAAGGAATTCGAGATGGAAGTGGTCCGCGACAAGGCGGACAACTGCATCATCGTGTGCTCGATCGAAAACCTCGATCCGATGGGCGTGCACACCGGCGACTCGATCACCGTGGCGCCGGCGCAGACGCTTACGGACAAGGAATACCAGCGCCTGCGCGACGCCTCGATCGCCGTGCTGCGCAAGATCGGCGTGGACACCGGCGGCTCCAACGTGCAGTTCGGCATCAATGCCGAGGACGGCCGCGTGGTGGTGATCGAGATGAACCCGCGCGTGTCGCGCTCCTCGGCGCTGGCCTCCAAGGCCACCGGCTTCCCGATCGCCAAGATCGCGGCCAAGCTGGCCGTGGGCTACACGCTGGATGAGCTCAAGAACGACATCACCGGCGGCCTCACCCCGGCCTCGTTCGAGCCGACCATCGACTACGTGGTCACCAAGATTCCGCGCTTCGCCTTCGAGAAATTCCCCTCGGCCGATGCGCGCCTGACCACGCAGATGAAGTCGGTGGGCGAGGTGATGGCGATGGGCCGCACCTTCCACGAGTCGCTGCAGAAGGCGCTGCGCGGCCTGGAGATCGGCAAGACCGGCCTGAACCCGACCGGCGTGGATTTCACCAGCGACGAAGGCCTGGCCGCGCTCAAGCGCGAGCTGCGCGAGCCGCGCCCGGACCGCGTGTTCCACCTGGGCGACGCGTTCCGCGCCGGCCTGTCGCTGGAAGAGGTGTACGGCCTCAGCCGCGTGGATCCGTGGTTCCTCGCCGCGTTCGAGGACATCGTGCTGACCGAGAACGAAGTGCAGGCGCAGGGCATCAGCGCGCTGGACGCACTGCGCATGCGCGAGTTGAAGCGCATGGGCTTCTCCGACGCGCGCATCGCGGAACTGACCGGCACCGACGAAGCCGCCGTGCGCCACCTGCGCCGTACCCTGGGCGTGCGCCCGGTGTACAAGCGCGTGGATTCCTGCGCCGCCGAATTCGCCACCACCACGGCCTACATGTACTCGACCTACGAGGAAGAGTGCGAAGCCAACCCCACCAGCCGCGACAAGATCATGGTGCTGGGCGGCGGTCCGAACCGCATCGGCCAGGGCATCGAGTTCGACTACTGCTGCGTGCATGCGGCGCTGGCGCTGCGCGAGGACGGGTTCGAGACCATCATGGTCAACTGCAACCCGGAAACCGTGTCCACCGACTACGACACCTCCGACCGCCTGTACTTCGAGCCGCTGACGCTGGAAGACGTGCTGGAGATCGTCGATCTCGAAAAGCCGAAGGGTGTGATCGTGCAGTACGGCGGCCAGACGCCGCTGAAGCTGGCGCGCGCGCTCGAAGCGGCCGGTGCGCCGGTGATCGGCACCTCGCCGGACTCGATCGACCTGGCCGAGGACCGCGAGCGCTTCCAGCAGATGATCGAGAAGATCGGCCTGAAGCAGCCGCCGAACCGCACCGCGCGCAACGCCGACGAGGCGCTGGCGCTGGCGCGCGAGATCGGCTACCCGCTGGTGGTGCGTCCGAGCTACGTGCTGGGCGGCCGCGCGATGGAAATCGTCTACGGCGATGCCGATCTCTCGCGCTACATCCGCGAGGCGGTGCAGGTCTCCAACGATTCGCCGGTGCTGCTGGACCGCTTCCTCGACCACGCGGTCGAGGTGGATGTGGACATCATCGCCGACGCCGAAGGCAACGTGCTGGTCGGCGGCATCATGGAGCACATCGAGGAGGCCGGCGTGCATTCCGGCGACTCGTCCTGCTCGCTGCCGCCGTATTCGCTCTCCAGGGAAGTGCAGGACGAGCTGCGCCGCCAATCCGCGCTGATGGCGAGGGAGCTGAAGGTGATCGGCCTGATGAACACCCAGTTCGCCATCCAGGGCGACACCGTGTTCATCCTGGAAGTGAATCCGCGCGCCTCGCGCACGGTGCCGTTCGTGTCCAAGGCCACCGGCGTGCCGCTGGCCAAGATCGCCGCGCGCGCCATGGCCGGCCGCACGCTGACCGCGCAGGGCACCACCAAGGAAGTGATCCCGTCGTACT
Source organism: Dyella sp. SG562 (assembly GCF_011759495.1). Lineage (NCBI taxonomy): Bacteria > Pseudomonadati > Pseudomonadota > Gammaproteobacteria > Lysobacterales > Rhodanobacteraceae > Dyella > Dyella sp. SG562. Next base: position 65,866 of record NZ_JAAOYS010000013.1, on the reverse strand, counting down.
ACTCGGTGAAGGAAGCGATCTTCCCGTTCCTGAAGTTCCAGAACGTGGACCCGATCCTCGGCCCCGAGATGCGTTCCACCGGCGAGGTGATGGGCGTGGGCCGCAGCTTCGGCGCCGCCTTCGCGCGCGGCCACGACGCCGCCGGCATCAAGACGCCGCCCAAGGGCAAGGTGTTCGTGTCGGTACGCGATGCCGACAAGGACCGCCTGCTGCCGGTGGCCAAGGACGCCGTGTCGCGCGGTTTCAGCCTGGTCGCCACCGAAGGCACGGCCGCGTACCTGGCCGGGCACGGCGTGGCCTGCGAGCGCATCAACAAGGTGGCCGAAGGCCGCCCGCATATCGTCGACCTGATCAAGAACGGCGAGATCGTCTATATCGTCAACACCACCGAGGGCAAGCAGGCGATCGCCGACTCGTTCTCGATCCGCCGCGAAGCCCTGCAGCATCGCGTCACCTACTCAACCACCGTCGCCGGTGCCCGTGCACTGGTGCATTCGCTGGACTACCACGGCGCCGGTGAAGTGCACAGCTTGCAGGAGCTGCACAAGGAGCTCACAGCATGAGTCGCGCCCCTATCACCAAACTGGGTTCCGAGCGCCTGCGCGCGGAACTGGAACGGCTGAAGTCCGTGGACCGGCCGCGCATCATCGCGGCCATCGCCGAGGCGCGCGCGCACGGCGACCTGAAGGAAAACGCCGAATACCACGCGGCGCGCGAGCAGCAGAGCTTCACCGAGGGACGCATCGCCGAACTCGAAGCCGCGCTGTCCACCGCCGAGGTGATCGACGTCACCCGTCTCAATCCCGGTTCGCGCGTGGTGTTCGGCGCCATCGTGGACCTGGAAGACGAGGACAGCGGCGAGGCGGTGACCTACCAGATCGTCGGCGACCTGGAGGCGGACATCAAACAGCGCCTGATCGCGGTGTCTTCGCCGATCGCCCGCGCGCTGATCGGCAAGAGCGCGGACGACAGCTTCGAGTTCCAGGCGCCGAACGGGACGAAGCGGTATGTGATCACCGGGGTGCGTTACAACTGACGTGGCTGGGGGCGCGAGGTTTTCCTCGCGCCCCTCAGCCCGTCATCCCGGCGCAGGCCGGGATCCAGTGGCGAGGCGCTGGAGATGAGGCGCAGGCGCCACAAGCTCAGCTCTTGAAGCCAGTGGCGGCCACCGGATGGTGTCGCTACTGGATCCCGGCCTACGCCGGGATGACGCTGTAGGAAAGTGTTCGGGTATGTCGGGTCCACAAAACCCAGGCAATAAAAAAGGACCGCTGATGCGGCCCTTTTTATGACTCGTCGCGGCTGAAACTCAGCGCTGACGGGCCTTGAAACGCGGGTTGCTCTTGCAGATCACGAACACCTTGCCGCGACGGCGCACAACCTTGCAGTCACGGTGCCGCTGCTTGGCGGACTTCAAAGAGGAAAGCACCTTCACGGCCAGCTCCTGACACTAACGGGAAAAGACAAGCTCGCAAGTGTAGCTGCTTGATTGCCCTGGAACAAGTACGTCCTCACAACAAATTCGGTACGGAGCGCGCCTCGGCCACCAGGGATAGGAACTGGGCCAGCACCGGGGAGGCGTCGTCGCGGCGGCTGGCCACGGCCAGCAGCATGTAGGCGTCCGGGTCTTCCAGCTGTACATAGCTGACCCCGGCCAGGGCCACCGAGCACATCGAGGCGGGGATCAGCGCCAGCCCCATGCCGGCGGCCACCAGCATCAGCAAACCGTTGATCTGCTGGGCGTGCTGGCGGATCAGCGGGTGGAAATCGGCCTTGGCGGCGATCAGGGTCAGGCGGTCGTACAGGGTGGCGGCCAGCTCGCGCGGCTGCACCACGAAGGGGGCGTCGGCCACTTCGCGCAGCCAGATCTTGCGGCGCGCGGCCAGCGGATGCTCGGAGGGCAGGGCCAGCAGCAGGGGTTCGCGGTCGATCTCGTCGATGCGCAGGGTGTGGGTGTCCGCCTCGTGCCTGGGCAGGTCGCGCACGAAGCCCACGTCCAGCTCGCCGGCCAGCAGGGCGGCGAACTGCGGCTCGGTGTACATCTCGCTGAGGATCACCCGCACGTGCGGCGCGTGGCGCCCGTAGCGCAGCAGGGTCTGGGGCAGGGAAGGGTGGAAGGTCACCGACACGGTGTAGGCCAGCCGCAGCTGCCCGCTGAAGCCCGCCGCGGCCTGCGAGACCTGGCTGCGCGCCTCGTCGGCCTTGGCCAGGATCTGCCGGGCCTGCTCCAGGAACACGCGGCCGGGTTCGGTCAGGGCCACGTTGCGCTTGTCGCGATCGAGCAGGCGCACGCCCAGGTCCGCTTCCAGCGCCTGGATCTGCTGGGACAGCGGCGGCTGGGAGATATGCAGGCGCTGCGAGGCCCGGGTGAAGCTGAGTTCCTCGGCCACGGCGACGAAGTAGCGGAGCTGGCGGAAATCGAACATATAGGGTTTACATATAAGAATCGTCCGAAATATATATTGGCCGATGCGGTCTGTCGAACCTATGCTTCCGTTCGTCCCGCCACCGTCCCCTCCCCCCAGGTGGCGGCGACCCTCGCCCCGCAGCGACGCTACCCCCGCGATACCCGGCCCCCTCCCCCTGGCCCGCTATCGACGCGTCGTCTAGCGGGGCGCTTTCTTTTCTGCTCCCCGGAAACGCGACTGACCAGCCCCTCAGAGGGTGCTGGCCAGCCGCGTGCCCTGGGCGATCGCGCGCTTCGCATCCAGTTCGGCCGCCACGTCGGCGCCGCCGATCACGTGCGCGGCGACGCCGGCGGCGAGCAGGGCGTCGGCGAGTTCGCGCAGCGGCTCCTGGCCGGCGCAGACCACGACGTGGTCGACCGGCAGCAGCTGCGGCTTGCCGCCGACGGTGATGTGCAGGCCGGCCTCGTCGAGGCGGTCGTAGCTGACGCCGCCCAGCATCGCCACCTGCTTGTTCTTCAGCGTGGCGCGGTGCACCCAGCCGGTGGTCTTGTTGAGGCGCGCGCCGGGGCGGCCTTCGGAGCGCTGCATCAGCCAGATCTGCCGCGCCGGTTTTTCCGGCGCCGCGGCGAGCAGTCCGCCGCGCGCGTCGAGCCGCATGTCCACGCCCCATTCGCGCGTCCAGCGCAGCACGTCGGTGGTCGGGGAGGGCGCGTGCTCGGCCAGGAATTCCGCCACGTCGAAGCCGATGCCGCCGGCGCCGATGATGGCCACGCGCTGGCCGACCGGGCGGTGGTGCGCGAGCACGTCCAGATAGCTCAGCACGCGCGCATCGTCACTGCCGGGGAAGGCCACCTTGCGCGGCGCGATGCCGGTGGCGATCACCACCTCGTCATAGCCGCGCAGCGCCTCGACGTCGGCCCTGGTGCGCAGGCGCAGGCTCACGCCGAGATCCGCCAGGCGATGGCGGAAATAGCGCAGCGTCTCGTGGAATTCCTCCTTGCCGGGAATCCGCTTCGCATAGTTGAACTGGCCGCCGATTTCCTCGGCCTGGTCGATCAGCGTGACTTCGTGCCCGCGCTCCGCCAGCGTGCTGGCGCAGGCCATGCCGGCGGGGCCCGCGCCGACCACGGCGATGCGCTTGCGCTGCGCGGCCGCGGTGATGGGCAACTCGGTCTCATGGCAGGCGCGCGGATTCACCAGGCAGCTGGCGCGCTTGTTCTGGAACACGTGGTCGAGGCAGGCCTGGTTGCAGGCGATGCAGGTGTTGATGCGGTCGGCGCGCCCGGTGGCGGCCTTCTTCGCCCACTCCGGATCGGCCAGCAGCGGCCGCGCCATCGACACCATGTCGGCATCGCCCTCGGCCAGGATGCGCTCGGCCACGTCGGGCATGTTGATGCGGTTGGTGGTGATCAGCGGAATGCCGACCTCGCCCTTGAGCTTGCGCGTCACCCACGCAAAGCCGGCGCGCGGCACGCTGGTGACGATGGTCGGGATGCGCGCCTCGTGCCAGCCGATGCCGGTATTGATGATGCTGGCGCCGGCGGCTTCGACGGCCTTGGCGAGGGTGACGATCTCGTCCCAGTCCTGGCCCTGCTCGACCAGGTCCAGCATCGACAGTCGGTAGATGATGATGAAATCGCGGCCCACCGCTTCGCGCATGCGGCGCACGATCTCGACCGGAAAACGCATGCGCCCGGCCGCGCTGCCGCCCCAGCTGTCGCTGCGGCGGTTGGTGCGCTCGGCCAGGAACTGATTGATCAGGTAACCCTCCGAACCCATCACCTCGACGCCGTCGTAGCCGGCCTCGCGCGCCAGCTTCGCGCAGCGCACGAAGTCGGCGATGGTGCGCTCGACGCCGCGCGAAGAGAGGCCGCGCGGCGTGAACGGGGTGATCGGGGATTTGAGCCTGGAAGGCGCCACCGACAGCGGGTGATAGCCGTAGCGCCCGGCATGCAGGATCTGCATGCACAGCTTGCCGCCTTCCGCCTGCACCGCCCGCGTCAGCTTGCGGTGCCGCGCCACATGCCAGGGCATGGACAGGCGTCCGCCGAAGGGTTTCAGCCAGCCTTCGATGCTGGGCGCGATGCCGCCGGTGACCATCAGGCCGACGCCGCCGCGGGCGCGCTCGGCGAAATACGCGGCGAGCTTGTCGTAGTCGGCGGCCTTGTCCTCCAGGCCCGTATGCATCGAGCCCATCAGGATGCGGTTGGGCAGGGTGGTGTGGCCCAGGTCGAGCGGTGCGAAGAGGTGGGGGTAGTCCATACGGCCCGGTCGGTTCAAACGGTCGTATGAATGTGCCCGCTGGGCGGGCTCAAAAGCAAGGCTCAGGCGAGCAGCTGGCGCACCAGGGCGATGTAGCGGCGCATGGCGTCTTCGCGGGAACTGCCGCGCAGCTTGGCCCAGGCTTCGTACTTGGCGGTGCCGACGAAGTCGAAGAAGCCGGGCACGGCGCCGTGCACGTCGCCCTCCGAACCCTGCTTGTAGAGGGCGTAGAGCTTGAGCAGGGTGTCGTTGTCCGGGCGCTCGCCCAGCCCCTGGACGTCCTCGGCGGCTTGCTGGAACTCGCTTTGAAGATCGTCGCTCATGGATGGGCTTGGGCACGCGGCAGGACGGAGGCGGCCGGCTAGATAGCATGCGCTCCGGGTGGGGTCAACGCGTTAACATAGTGGTTTGCCTGCCGCCGGAGCCCCCATGAGTCCCTCGACCCCCGTTCCCGTGCTGACCATCGACGGGCCCTCGGGATCCGGGAAAGGCACCATCAGCCGGTTGGTGGCCGAGCACCTGGGCTGGCGCCTGCTCGATTCCGGCGCGCTCTACCGCGCGGTCGGCTACGCCGCCGGCATGGAAGGGCTGGACCTGTCCGACGCCGAGGCCGTGACCCGCTGCGCCCAGCACGTGAAGATCCGCTTCCAGGCCGCCCCGGACGGCGGCGACACCCACGTGCTGGTCAACGGCCACGACGCCACCGACGAACTGCGCACCGAGACCGCCGGCGCGGCGGCCTCGGCCATCGCCTCGATCCCCTCGGTGCGGGCTGCCCTGGTCGATCTGCAGCTGGGCTTCCGCAAGGCGCCGGGCCTGGTCGCCGACGGGCGCGACATGGGCACCGTGATCTTCCCGGACGCCCCCTACAAGGTGTTCCTGACCGCCAGCGCCGCCGAACGGGCGAAAAGGCGCTATAAACAGTTGAAAGCAAAGGGTCTCAGCGTTACACTCTCCGGCCTTCAGCGAGAGATTGAAGCGCGCGATGCCAGGGATGCCTCCCGGACCGTCGCGCCGCTCAAGCCCGCCGACGATGCGGTCCTGGTGGATACCACCGGCATGGGCATCGACGACGTCGTCGCGAAAGTACTTGCCGTCCTGCAGCCCTAGGGCTGCGCGAAGGCATCAAGGCGCCCCGCCTCGAGCGGGGTTTTGGTCAACGGTGCCGAAGGGGATCCTCCTCTGTAGACACCCACAACCGGTGGGCCGATCCACATTGCGCAAACTTTCCCATGCGCGCGGTGGAGCAGGCCTTTTCTCATTTCTGGAATCAACATGACTGAAAGTTTTGCCGAGCTGTTTGAACAGAGCCAACAGGCCATCTCCAAGCTGAAGCCGGGCGCGATCGTCAGCGGCATCGTTGTGGAAATCCGCAACGACGTCGTGGTCATCAACGCCGGCCTCAAGAGCGAAGGCATCGTCCCGATCGAGCAGTTCAAGGACGAGAGCGGCACGCTCGAGGTGCAGGTGGGCGACGAAGTGAAGGTCGCTCTCGACGCGCTGGAAGACGGCTTCGGCGAGACCAAGCTCTCCCGCGAGAAGGCCAAGCGTTCCATGGTGTGGGACGACCTGGAAGCCGCCTTCGAGAAGGAAGAGACCATCACCGGCAAGATCTCCGGCAAGGTCAAGGGCGGTTTCACCGTCGACATCAAGGACGTCCGCGCGTTCCTGCCGGGTTCCCTGGTCGACGTGCGCCCGGTCCGCGACCCGGTGTACCTCGAGGGCAAGGACCTCGAGTTCAAGATCATCAAGCTGGACCGCAAGCGCAACAACGTGGTCGTCAGCCGCCGCGCCGTCGTCGAGACCGAGTTCTCCGAGGAGCGCGAGAAGCTGCTTGAGCGCCTGACCGAAGGCGCGGTGGTGAAGGGCACGGTCAAGAACCTCACCGACTACGGCGCGTTCGTGGACCTGGGCGGCATCGACGGCCTGCTGCACATCACCGACATGGCGTGGAAGCGCGTGCGCCACCCGTCCGAAGTCGTCAACGTCGGCGACGAGCTGGACGTGCGCGTGCTGAAGTACGACCGCGAGCGCAACCGCGTGTCGCTGGGCCTGAAGCAGCTGGGCGACGACCCGTGGGTCGCCATCGCCCGCCGCTACCCGGTCGGCAGCCGCCTGTTCGGCAAGGTCTCCAACGTCACCGATTACGGCTGCTTCGTCGAGATCGAGCCGGGCGTGGAAGGCCTGGTCCACGTGTCCGAGATGGACTGGACCAACAAGAACGTCAACCCGGCCAAGGTGGTGCAGGTCGGCGACGAGACCGAAGTGATGGTGCTGGACGTGGATGAAGAGCGTCGCCGCATCTCGCTGGGTATCAAGCAGACCCGCTCGAACCCGTGGGAAGCCTTCGCCGCCATGCACAAGAAGGGCGACAAGGTGTCGGGCCAGATCAAGTCGATCACCGACTTCGGCATCTTCATCGGCCTGGACGGCGGCATCGACGGCCTGGTCCACCTGTCCGACATCTCCTGGCAGGGCACCGGCGAAGACCTCGTGCGCAACTTCAAGAAGGGCGACGAGATCGAGGCCGTGGTGCTGGCGGTGGATCCGGAGCGCGAGCGCATCTCCCTCGGCATCAAGCAGATGGAGCAGGACCCGTTCGGCCAGTTCATGGCGACCAACCCGCGGGGCACCATCGTCAACGGCACCGTGAAGGAAGTCGACGCGAAGGGTGCGGTGATCGACCTGGGCGAGGGCGTGGAGGGTTACATCCGCGCCAACGACATCGCCAAGGAGCGCATCGACGACGCCACCCAGCACCTGAAGGTGGGCGACAAGGTCGAAGCCAAGTTCACCGGCATGGACCGCAAGGGTCGCCAGCTGCAGCTCTCCATCCGCGCCAAGGATGAAGAAGACCTGCAGGACGCGATGCAGGAGTACTCGTCGGCTTCCGGCGGTACCACCAAGCTCGGCGCCCTGCTGAAAGAGCAGCTGAACAAGGCCGACTAAGCAACACACGCAAGACACGGGGCGGCGCTCGCCGCCCCGTGGTTCCATCGTCACGGACATTGGGGACCCATGACCAAATCCGAATTGATCGAAGCGCTGGCACGGCGCCAGACCCATCTGGCCTTCAGCGACGTCGAACTGGCCGTCAAGAGCGTCATCGAGCAGATGAGCAACGCGCTTTCCCACGGCGAACGCATCGAAGTCCGCGGTTTCGGCAGCTTCGCGCTGCACTACCGTCCGCCGCGCATGGGCCGCAATCCCAAGACCGGCGAAGCGGTGGCCCTGCCGGGCAAGCACGTGCCGCATTTCAAGCCGGGCAAGGAATTGCGCGAACGCGTCAACCAGGCCCTGGCCGAAGCGGAAGCGGCTTCCGCGGCCTGAAGGCTTCAGGCCAGGCAAGCGATGGAGGCAGGCGGCGTCGAGCCGGTCCTGCCTTCTTTTTTGTCTGTGCGTCGTGAATGCGAAAACCTGCGCACACCGCATGAACACTGGCCTCGCGGACGCCTGTGCCGGTAGGCATCAATCGGTTAAAGTCCCGGGCATGCGATTGATCGTCACGCTCGTTCTCCTGCTCTTCATCGCCGCCGGCGTGGCGCTGGGCGCGCTCAACGCCGACCTCGTCGGCTACGACCTCGGCTTCGCGCGCTTCCAGCTGCCCAAGGGCGCGGCCCTGCTCGCCGCGATGGCCGTGGGCTGGCTGCTGGGCGGGCTGACGGCATGGCTGGGCACCAGCGCGCGGCATCGCCGACAGCGCCGGCAGAGCGCCCGCGGCACGGATTCCAAGCTCCCCGCCGACGCATGATCGCCCTCTATGTGCTGGCCCTGCTGATCCCGGTCGCCTTCATCAGTGGCTGGTGGACCGCCCGGAGCGCCGGAGCGAAACGCTCGGGCGCGCAGGTCAGCGAGCTTTCCTCCGACTACTTCCGCGGCCTGAACTACCTGCTCAACGAAGAGCAGGACAAGGCCATCGAAGTGTTCCTGCGCCTGGCGGAATACAACCGCGACACGGTGGAAACGCATCTCGCCCTGGGCAACCTGTTCCGCCGCCGCGGCGAAGTGGATCGCGCGATCCGCCTGCACCAGCACCTGGTCTCGCGTCCGGGCCTGTCCGATGCGATGAAGACTGTCGCGCTGCTGGAACTGGGCGAGGACTACATGCGCGCCGGCCTGCTCGACCGCGCCGAAACGCTGTTCTCCGACCTGGTGGCGATGGATGCGCACGCGCCGTCCGCGCTGCGCCACCTCATCGCGATCTACCAGCACGAGCGCGACTGGCACAAGGCGATCGAACACGCGCGCCGCCTCGAAGCCATGACCGGCGAAGACGAGGCCGGCATGATCGCGCAGTTCTATTGCGAGCTGGCCGAGCAGGCCCGCCAGCACGGCGCGCGCCAGGACGCCCGCGAGTACCTGCGCCAGGCCTTCGCCTGCCAGCACGACAGCGTGCGCGCCTTCATGCTCACCGGCCGCCTGCATGCGGAAGAGGGCGAGCACGGCAAGGCCATCGAGGCCTACGAGGCGGCGGTGGAAGCGGATATCGCCTTCGTGCCGGAAATCCTGCCGCCGCTGCTCAACAGCTACGCGCGCTCGCAGCAGATGGAACGCGCCGAGCGTTTCCTGCGCGACATCCTGGAGCGCTACCACGGCATCTCGCCGGTGCTCGCGCTCACCCGCCTGTACCAGCAGCGCGACGGCGAGCGCACGGCGATCGACTTCCTCACCTCGCAGCTGCGCCAGCGCCCTTCGGTGCGCGGCCTGATGGCGCTGATCGACGCCACCATGGACAAGGTCGAAGGCGAGGCGCGCGAGAACTTCCTGATCCTGCGCGACCTCACCAAGAAGCTGCTGGAAGGCCAGGCCATGTACCGCTGCAGCCGCTGCGGCTTCGGCGCCAAGGCCCACCACTGGCAATGCCCCAGCTGCAAGAGCTGGAGCACGATCCGGCCGATCCACGGCGTCGCCAACGAGTGAGGCCGCGATGATGACGCCCCTCGTGCTGGCCTCAGGAATGGTGCTGGCCTCGCTCATCCTTGCCTTGCTGATCGTGCTCGCCGCGATCGCCTATGCGCGCTGGCGCGGCATGCTCGACCACCCCGGCCAGCGCCGCTCGCACTCCATTCCCACCCCGCGCGGCGGCGGCATCGGCATGGTCGCCGCCGTGCTGGCGACCTCGCCGTGGGCGCTGCTGCTGTTCGCGCCGGCGTGGCCGTGGCAGGTGGCGCTGGCCTTTGCGCTGGGCACCGTGCTGGTGGCCGCGATCGGCTGGTGGGACGACCATCATTCGCTGCCCGTGCTGCCGCGCCTGGGCGTGCAGCTGGGCGCCAGCCTGCTGTTCGGCGGCGCGCTGATCGCGGGGGCGCCGGCCCTGGGCGAGGTGTCCTGGCTGTGGCTGCCGCTGCTGGTGCTGGGCGGGGCCTGGAGCATCAACCTGCACAACTTCATGGACGGCATCGACGGCATCCTGGCCCAGCAATGCCTGTTCGTGGCGGTGGGACTGGCCCTGCTGGCCGGCGGGGCGGGGCAGCCGGCCCTGGCCGTGTCCGCCGCCTGCCTGGCCGCCGCCGCGCTGGGCTTCTGGTGCTACAACCGGCCGCGGGCGGCCATCTTCATGGGCGACGTGGGCAGCGGCACCCTGGGTTTCCTGCTGTTTGCCTTCACCGCGCTGCTATGGCGGGTAGACCATGCTCTGGTCTGGCCGGCCGTGATCCTGAGTTCATCCTTCGTAACGGACGCCAGCCTTACCCTGCTGAACCGTTTCCTGAAGGGACGGCGCTGGTACGCCCCGCATCGCGAGCACCTGTATCAATGGCTGGTTCGCAGCGGCTTTTCGCACGCCAGGGGGGATGCCTGTTATCTGGCCTGGAACGTACTGGTGGCGGCGCCGCTGGCGTGGCTGTCATGCTGCTGTCCGGGATGGGGATGGACCATAGGCGTCGTCACCTATTTGATCGCGGGCGCAGCTTGGGTGCTCGCCAAGCGCTACTGTCTGTGGCGTATCCAGCACAAGGCTAGTCATGTCGCTACGTAAATTCATCGCTGTCATCCATCCGCGTGCGGCCGTCGTGCTGCACGACCTGCTGATGGCGGCGCTGGCCTGGTGGATCGCCAAGTCGCTGCGCTACGCCCTGGTGGGCGGCGTGTCGGTGCACTTCCACCTGCTGGAATTCCCGCTGGTGCTGGCGGTGCAGGGCCTGGTACTGAACTGGACCGGCCTGTACCGCGGCCTGTGGCGCTTCGCCAGCCTGCCGGACCTGTGGAACATCCTGCGCGCCACGGTCATCGGCTCGCTCGCCATCGGCCTGATCCTGTTTCTCTACAACCGCCTGGAAGACGTGCCGCGTTCGGTGCTGCTGGTCTATCCGGTGGTGCTGTCCATGCTGCTCGGCGGGCCGCGCCTGGCCTACCGCTTCTGGAAGGACAGCCGCATCGACATGTTCCAGTCGCAGCCGGTGCAGCGCGTGCTGATCGTCGGCGCCGACCGCGCCGGCGAGGCGCTGGCGCGCGACCTGCACCGCGACAGCCGCTACGCCGTGGTCGGCTTCGTCGACGACCACGACAGCCTGCGCGGCGCCAGCATCAACGGCCGCCCGGTGCTGGGCCGGGTGGAGCTGCTGCCGGAGCTGGCGCGCGAAGTGGCCGCGCAGATGCTGCTGATCGCCATGCCCGGTGCCTCCACCGAGGAAATGCGCCGCGTGGTCGAGCTGTGCGACCAGACCGGCCTGCCGTACCGCACCGTGCCCAAGCTCGAGGACGTGGTCGCCGGCCGCGCCCAGTTCAACGAGATCAAGGAAGTCGCCATCGAGGACCTGCTCGGCCGCGACGCGGTGGAGCTGGACTGGACGGCCATCCGCGAAACCCTCACCGGCAAGCGCGTGCTGGTCACCGGCGGCGGCGGCTCGATCGGTTCGGAACTGTGCCGGCAGGTGGCGCGCCTGGGCGCGCAGTCGCTGTGCGTGGTGGACAACGGCGAGTTCAACCTCTACCAGATCGCGCAGGAACTGCGCCAGGAATTCCCCGAGCTGCTGTTCGATCCGATCCTGGCCGATTGCGGCGACCCCGCCGCCATGACGCGCCTGTTCGTCGAATACAAGCCGCAGGTGGTGTTCCACGCCGCCGCCTACAAGCACGTGCCGCTGCTGCAGGGCCAGTTGCGCTCGGCCTTCCGCAACAACGTGCTGGCCTCGCGCAACATGGCCGACCTGGCCGACCGCCACCACGTCGAATGCTTCGTGCTGATCTCCACCGACAAGGCGGTCAACCCCACCAGCGTGATGGGCGCCTGCAAGCGCATCGCCGAGATCTGGTGCCAGAACCTCGATGCCCGCTCCACCACGCGCTACATCACCGTGCGCTTCGGCAACGTGCTCGATTCGGCCGGCTCGGTGGTGCCGCTGTTCCGCAAGCAGATCCGCGCGGGCGGCCCGGTCACCATCACGCACCCGGAGATCTCGCGCTATTTCATGACCATCCCGGAGGCCTGCCAGCTGATCCTGCAGGCGGCCAGCCTGGGCAAGGGCGGCGAGATCTTCGCGCTGGACATGGGCGAGCCGGTGAAGATCCGCGACCTCGCCGAGCAGATGATCCGCCTGGCCGGCAAGAAGCCGGGCACCGAGATTCCCATCGTGTTCACCGGTTTGCGCTCCGGCGAGAAGCTGTTCGAGGAACTGTTCCATCCGCTGGAAAACTACACGGCGACCGCGCACGCCAAGATCTTCCTGGCGCAGTACCGCCAGGTCAGCTGGGACCTGCTGCAGGCCCAGCTGGTGAAGGCGTCCGAAGCCACGGTCGCCTACGATGAGGAAACCCTCAGGCGCTGCGTGTCCAGCCTGCTGCCCTCGTTCCGCTGGAGCGATGTGGCGCAGCCGGACAATGTGGTGTCGATCCGTCGCAACGAATCAGGAGAGAAGTGAGTGAGCAAGCCTTTGCGCAAGGTGGTGTTTCCCGTGGCGGGCCTGGGCACGCGTTTCCTGCCGGCCACCAAGGTGGTCGCCAAGGAAATGCTGCCGGTGCTGGACAGGCCGCTGATCCAGTACGCGGTGGATGAAGCCGTCGATGCCGGCGCCGACACCCTGGTGTTCGTCACCAACCGCTACAAGCACGCCATCGCCGACTACTTCGACAAGGCCTACGAGCTGGAAGCGAAGCTGCAGGAAAAGGGCAAGGACGAACTGCTGGCCCTGGTGCAGGGCACCCTGCCGCGCAACGTGCGCGCCATCTTCGTCACCCAGCCCGAGGCGCTGGGCCTGGGCCACGCCGTGCTGTGCGCCAAGCCCGTGGTCGGCGACGAGCCGTTCGGCGTGATCCTCCCGGACGACCTGATCTGGAACAAGGGCAAGGGCGCGCTGGGCCAGATGGCCGAGCTGGCGCAGAGCCAGGGCGCCGGCGGCGTGATCGCGGTGGAGGAAGTGCCGCAGAACGACACCGACAAGTACGGCATCGTCGACGCCACCCCGATCGATCCGCGCAGCGCGCAGATCCGCCACATGGTGGAAAAGCCCAAGCCGTCCGAGGCGCCGTCCAACCTCGCCGTGGTCGGCCGCTACGTGCTGCCGGGCCGCATCTTCGAGCTGCTGGAAAAGACCACGCCGGGCGCCGGCGGCGAGATCCAGCTGACCGACGCGATCGACGCCCTGCTCAAGGAACAGGGCAAGGTGCTGGCCTATCGCTTCGAAGGCACCCGCTTCGACTGCGGCAACAAGGCCGGCCTGGTGCGCGCGACCATGCACATGGCGCTGCAGGATCCGAAGCTGGCGCCGGTGGTGCGCGAGCTGCTCGCCGGCCTCTGACGCTTTAGCCCCTCTCCCGCCGGGAGAGGGGTTGGGGTGAGGGTGCGGTCGGAGCGCAAGAGTGATGCGCATCGCTTCGGCCGAACCCTCATCCGCCTGCCGGCACCTTCTCCCGATGGGAGAAGGATTCCAGGTCAGGGATTGAGGAAATAGCCGGACACTTGGCCGCCCAAATCCCTCCGCGCCCATGCCACAATCCCATCAGCATTCCGCCAGGAATCGCAGGCAGGATGCGTCAAGGGGAAAGACCTGATCACGACGCTGTTCCACTCGCTGGAGCGGCTTTGTCGCATGCGGGTTCCGGCCCAGGGTCGGCCTAGCGCCGTCTTGCGTCTTCATCGGATGAATTGCCAGGAAGCATTATGGATTTGCTGCGGTTTCTGCTCTCGTTGCCCCTGCGCCTGCTGCGCGGCCTGCTCTATGTGATCGCGCTGCTGCTGCGGCCGCTGATCGGCAACGTGTCCTGGTCCGCGCCGGGCTGGGTGCCCGCCACGGGCGCCTTCGTCAGGCGCAAGCCGCTGCAGTCGGCCGGGCTGCTGGTCGGCGTGGTGGCGCTGGCGGCGGGCGGCTGGTTCGGCTGGGAGTGGTACAAGAACCGCCCCAAGCCGGTCGAACCCACCCGCATCACCTTCGAGGTGAGCAAGCCGGGCATCACCAACTACACCGCGCAGACCATCAGCTACGACCCGCTCACCGTGCGCTTCTCGCGTTCGGCCGCGCCGCTGGAAGGCGTCGGCAAGCCGGTCACCGCCGGCGTGGTGATGGACCCGGTGATGAAGGGGCAATGGACCTGGGAGGACGACCGCACCCTGCGCTTCGCCCCCAGCGAGGACTGGCCGGTCAGCAAGCATTTCGAAGTGCGCTTCGACATCCCCCGGATGTTCGCGCCGCACGTGCTGATGGCCGAGGACCATTTCAGCTTCGACACCGAGCCCTTCGTGGTGAAGTTCGGCCGCGGCGAATTCTTCCAGGACCCGCAGGACGCCACCGCCAAGAAGACCATCCAGCCGGTGAGCTTCAACTATCCGGTGGACACCGCGCAGTTCGAGAAGCGCATCGCGCTCACGCTCAGCCAGAAGGGCAGCGCCGACAGCGATCTCAAGTTCACCGTCGTGTACGACCCCTACAAGCTGCAGGCCTGGATCCATTCCCAGCCGCTGGCCCTGCCGCGCGACGACGGCGCGGTGAAGTATGCGCTCGACAAGGGTGTGCGCAGCCTGCGCGGCGGCGACGCCTACAAGGAAAAACTCGATACCGCGGTGAAGGTGCCGGGCCTGTACAGCCTCACCATCGACGACATCTCGCCCACCCTGGTCGACAACGACAAGTACGAGCCCGAGCAGGTGCTGGTGATGGGCCTCGGCGGCACGGTGCGCGACAGCGAGCTGGCCGGCCTGACCAAGGCCTGGATCCTGCCGAACCGCAATCCGAAGGTGGACCAGTCCGACGACGACTCGCCGTACCCGTGGGACGTTTCCCAGGTCAGCGAAGACCTGCTGCGCAAGTCGCAGCCGCTCAAGCTGGAACTGGTGCCGACCGAGAACGAATACGAAGCCGGCCAGAGCTTCAAGTTCCATGCCGAACCCGGCCAGCGCATCTACGTACGCGTGGAAAAGGGCCTGAAGTCGTTCGGCGGCTACATCCTGGGCCAGCCCAGGGTGCAGGCGCTGACCGTGCCGGACTACCCCAAGCTGCTGCGCTTCATGGCCGACGGCTCGCTGCTGTCGCTCAGCGGCAGCAAGCGCATCTCGGTGGTGTCGCGCAATCTGCCCGGCATGCGGGTGGAAGTGGGCCGCGTGCTGCCGGACCAGCTGCAGCACCTGGTCAGCCTCAACGAAGGCAACTACGCGCATCCGTCGCTCAACTACGCGTTCAGCGAAGACCACATCGTCGACCGCTTCGAGCAGAAGCGCAGCTTCCCCAAGGGCGACCCGGGCAAGGCGCATTACGAGGGCGTGGATCTCGCGCAGTACCTGAAGGACGGCAAGCGCGGCGTGTTCCTGCTGCATCTGTCCGCCTACGACGCGGCCGCCGAGAAGAAGCGCGCCGATGCCGCCAAGGCGGCGGAGCAGGGGCCGGAAGCCGCGCCGCGCACTGCCGCGGATGAAGGCGCCGACGCGGAAGGCGAAGGTGAAGGCGAGGCCGAGGGCGATGCCGCCGAAGCCGACACCAGCACGCCCGACCCGGCCGACACCCGCCTGGTGGTGGTCACCGACCTGGGCATGCTGGTCAAGCGTGCCGTCGACGGCAGCCAGGACGTGTTCGTGCAGTCCATCCACGACGGCCAGCCGGTGGCCGGCGCCACCGTGTCGGTGCTGGCGGTGAACGGGCAGACCCTGTTCAGCGAAAGCACCGGCGCCGACGGCGTGGTGCATTTCCCCACGCTCAAGGGCCTGGAGCGCGAGAAGCGCCCGGTGCTGTACCTGGTGAAGAAGGGCGAGGACCTCTCCTTCCTGCCGATCGGCAGCTACGACCGCCAGCTCGACTATTCGCGCTTCGACATCGGCGGCGAGCGCAACGCCACCAACCAGGGCCAGCTGTCCAGCTACCTGTTCTCCGACCGCGGCATCTACCGCCCGGGCGACACCTTCCATATCGGCCTGATCGTGCGCGCCGCCAGCTGGACGCGCAGCGTGGCCGGCGTGCCGCTGCAGGCGGAGATCGTCGACCCGCGCGGCGTGACCGTGAAGCAGCTGCCGATGAGCATGGACGCCAGCGGCTTCGGCGAACTCTCCTACGCACCGGCGGAAACCGCGCCCACCGGCACCTGGACGGTGAACCTGTACATCGTCAAGGACGGCAAGGCCGGCGCGCAGATCGGCAGCACCACCGTGCAGGTGAAGGAATTCCTGCCCGACCGCATGAAGGTCGAGGCCAGGCTGTCGCAGCAGGTGCCGGAAGGCTGGGTCAAGCCGGACCAGCTCAAGGGCCTGGTCGACGTGCAGAACCTGTTCGGCACGCCGGCGGAAAACCGCCGCGTCGAGGCCTCGCTCACCCTGCGTCCGGCCTGGCCGGCTTTCCGCAGCTGGCAGGACTACCACTTCTACGACGTGCGCCGCGCCAAGGAGGGCTACGAAGAAGCCCTGCAGGACGGCACCACCGACGACAAGGGCCATGCCGAATTCGCGCTGGACCTGAAGAAGTACGCCGACGCCACCTACCAGCTGTACTTCCTGGCCAAGGCCTATGAAGCCGAGGGCGGCCGCAACGTCGCCGCCGCCGCGCAGACCCTGGTCTCCAGCAACGACTGGCTGGTCGGCTACCGCGCCGCGGACAGCCTGGACTACGTCGGCCGCGGCTCGCCGCGCAGCGTGCACCTGGTGGCGATCGACAGCCACGCTAAGGCCACCGAGGTGAAGGACCTGCGCGCCGAGCTGATCGAGCGCCGCTATATCTCGGTGCTGACCAAGCAGGATTCGGGCGTCTACAAGTACCAGTCCAAGCTCAAGGAAATCGCCGTCAGCGAAAAGCCGCTGACCCTGACGGCCGCCGGCATGGACTACGCGCTGCCCACCGACAAGCCGGGCAACTACGCCCTGGTGATCCTGCGCGGCAGCGACCGCGTCGAGGTCAACCGGGTGGACTTCTCGGTGGCCGGCGACGCCAACGTGTCGCGCTCGCTGGACCGCAACGCCGAACTGCAGCTCAGCCTGAGCAAGCCGGACTACGCGCCGGGCGAAGCCGTCGAGATCGCCGTGCGTGCGCCTTACGCGGGCAGCGGCCTGATCACCATCGAGCGCGACAAGGTCTACGCGCACGCGTGGTTCCATGCCGACACCACCAGCTCGGTGCAGCACATCACCGTGCCGGCGGACTTCGAAGGCAACGGCTACATCAACGTGCAGTACATCCGCGATCCGTCCTCGGACGAGATCTTCATGAGTCCGCTGAGCTATGGCGTGGTGCCGTTCTCGGTCAACCTCGATGCGCGCCGCAATGCCATCAAGGTGGACGCGCCCGCGCTGGTGAAGCCGGGCGAGACGGTGACCTTCAAGCTCAGCGCGCCGCAGCCGACCAGGGCGGTGGTGTTCGCGGTGGACGAAGGCATCCTGCAGGTGGCCCGCTACAAGCTGGGCGATCCGCTGAAGTTCTTCTTCCGCAAGCGCATGCTGGAAGTGGGCACCTCGCAGATCCTCGACCTGATCCTGCCGGACTTCGAGAAGCTGATGGCCATGGCCGCCCCCGGCGGCGATGCGGATGCGGCGATCGGCCGCCAGCTGAATCCCTTCAAGCGCAAGCGCGACAAGCCGGTGGCGTTCTGGTCCGGCATCGTCGACGTGGACGGCGAGAAGGAACTGACCTACCAGGTGCCGGACTACTTCAACGGCAAGCTGCGCGTGATGGCGGTCAGCGTGTCGCCGGATCGCGTCGGTACCTTCGAAGGCGCCACCACCGTGCGCGGCGATTTCGTGCTGTCGCCGAACGTGCCCACCACCCTGGCCCCGGGCGACGAGGCCGAAGTGAGCGTGGGCGTGGCCAACAACCTCACGGGTCTGGGCGGCAAGCCGGTGCCGGTGGCGGTGACGCTGAAGACCGGCCCGCAGCTGCAGGTGCTGGGCGAGGCCACGCAATCCTTGAGCCTGGGCGAGATGCGCGAAGGCGTGGCGCTGTTCCGCGTGAAGGCCACCGACAAGCTCGGCTCGGGCAATCTCAGCTTCAGCGCGGGCTATGGCGGCAAGTCGGCCAGGCAGAGCGTGGACCTTTCCGTGCGCCCGGCTTCGGCCTACCGCACCCAGGTCGACGTGGGCCGCGTCGATGCCGGCGCCAAGGCCGACCTGCCGGACCTGCGCAAGCTCTACGACGAATACGCCGCGCGCGATTCCGCCGTCTCGCCGCTGCCGGTGGTGCTGGCGCAGGGCCTCACCAGCTATCTGGTGAACTACCAGAACTACTGCAGCGAGCAGATCATCAGCTCGGCCATGCCGCGCCTGGTGCTGCCGAAGTGGCCGGTGGTGCCGGTGTTCGCGCATGCGCTGCAGCCGGCCTTCGAAGCCAAGAAGCTCAGCAACGAGGAAGCGCTGTCCAACTTCCTCGACGTGCTGCATTCGCGCCAGAACGGGCAGGGCGGCTTCGGCCTGTGGGCGGCCACGCCCGACGCCGAGCCGTTCGTGTCGGCCTATGCGATGAACTTCCTGATCGAAGCGCGCGACCGCGGCGTGAGCGTGCCGGCGGACATGTTCAATGCCGGCAACACCTACCTGCGCCAGCTCGCCGGCGACAACGGCATGGACTCGCTGGACAAGCTGCGCCAGCGCGCCTACGCCGTGTACCTGCTGACCCGCCAGGGCAATGTCACCACCAACGACCTGGCGGCCGTGCAGAAGCGCCTGCAGGATGCGTACCCGGACCAGTGGAAGAACGACCTGGCCGCGGCCTGGCTGGCCGCTTCGTACCAGCTGCTGAAGCAGGACAAGCAGGCCGCGCAGCTGATCGCCGGCCCGCAGAAGCTGCTGGAGCGCAGCGACCGCGACAAGCACTACGTCTACGGCTACTACTACGACGCGCTGATCCGCGATTCCAGCGTGCTCTACGTGCTGGGCAAGCACTTCCCCGAGCGGGCGAAGAACCTGTCGCCGCGCGTGTGGGAGAACATCGGCTACGCGCTGTCGCACCGCTGGTACAACACGCTGTCCTCGTCGATGACCATCCTGGCGCTGGACGCCTACGCCAACGACGCGGCCGCCGACGTGGCCAAGCTCGGCATCGACGAAGTGCACGCCGACGGCAGCGTCAAGGCCATCGCCACCTTGCAGGGCAACCTGGTGCAGGCCGGCAGCTGGAGCGCCGCGGCGGTCCGCCTGCGCTACGTCAACGGCGGCGCGCTGCCGGCCTGGTACGTGGCCAGCCAGGGCGGCTACGACCGCGACGCGCCGGCCAAGGCGGTGAAGGACGGCATCGAGATCATCCGCGAATACACCGACACCAGCGGCAAGGCGCTGAGCGAGGTGAAGGTGGGCGAGGAGATCGACGTGCACGTGAAAATCCGCGCCACCCGCGACGAGGGCGTCTCCAACGTGGCCATCGTCGACCTGCTGCCCGGCGGCTTCGAGCCGGTGATCCAGCCGCCGCCGGAAGTGACCGACCACCAGGAGGACGGCAGCGAGCAGAACGACGCCGGCGGCGACAGCAAGGTCGAGGCCAGCGCCTGGCGCTCGCCGATCGGCCTGTCCAGTTCCACCTGGATGCCGGAATACGCCGACATCCGCGAGGACCGCGTGGTGATCTACGGCACCGCCACCCCGGACGTGCGCCAGTTCGTGTACCGCATCAAGGCCACCAACGCCGGCAAGTTCATCGTGCCGCCGGCGTACGGCGAGTCGATGTACGACCGCACGATCCAGGCGCGCTCGCCGGGTGGTACGACGTTGACGGTGAGCAAGCCGTAAGACCTATCGACCGGCGTAGGTTGGGGTGAGCGCAGCGAACCCCAACGTGGCGGCCACGCGGCCAGTCCCGTTGGGGTTCGCCTCCGGCTCACCCCAACCTACGCCAGCGCTGCTGGAACGATGAAAGCCGTACTCGCCAACTCCGCCGTCAAAGCCCTCACCCGCTGGATCCTCCGCTGGCAGAACTGGCTCGTCGGCGCCGTGCTGATCGCCGCCGTGCTGGCGGGCCTGCGCCTGTGGCCGCACCAGCGCCTGCGCACATGGCTGCCTTCCTCCACCGCCGTCTACGACGCCAAGGGCCGCCTGCTGCGCCTCACCCTGGCCAGCGACGACCGCTACCGCCTGTGGGTGCCGCTGAAGGACATCTCGCCGCAGCTGGTGCAGGGCGTGCTGCTGCACGAGGACCGCTGGTACCGCTGGCATGCCGGCTTCAATCCCTATGGCCTGGCGCGCGGCGCCTGGGTCACCTATGTGCGCCACGGCAATCCGCAGGGCGGCTCCACCGTGACCATGCAGCTGGCGCGCCTGCTGTGGCGGCTCAATACGCGTTCGCCGCTGGGCAAGCTGCGCCAGCTCGGGCGCGCGGTGCAGCTGGAGCTGTTCTATTCGAAGGACGAGATCCTCGAGGCCTATCTCAACTACGCGCCGTACGGGCGCAACGTGGAAGGCGTGGGCGCCGCCAGCCTGGCCTATTTCGACCAGCCGCCCGCCGCGCTGACCTTGCCCGAAGCGCTGACCCTGGCGGTGGTGCCGCAGGATCCGACCCGCCGCCTGCGCGCCGGCGGCGAGGCAGCGGACGCCGCGCCGGACGTGATCAATCGCCACCTCGCCGACTCGCGCAACCGCCTCTACGCGCGCTGGCTGCAGCAGCACCCCGCCGACGCCGCGCTGAAGCCGCTGTTCGCGCTGCCGCTCAACCTGCGTTCGCTGTCGCGCCTGCCGTTCGAGGCGCCGCATGCGGTGGAGCAGCTGCTCAATGCGCGGCGGCTGGAGGCCGGCAGCACCGACAGCCGCGTCGCCTCCACGCTGGACCTGGACCTGCAGCACGACCTGGAGCGCCAGGTCGCGCGCTATATCGAACGCAACCAGTCGCGCGGCGTGCGCAATGCGGCGGCGATCCTGGTCGACACGCGCGACATGGCGATCAAGGCGATGATCGGCTCGGCCGGCTATGGCGACGCCGCCATCCACGGCCAGGTCAACGGCACCCAGGCCAAGCGCTCGCCGGGTTCGACGCTCAAGCCCTTCATCTATGCGCTGGGCTTCGACCAGGGCGTGCTGCATCCGCAGACCGTGCTGCGCGACGTGCCGACCTCTTTCGGCCCGTACACGCCGGAGAATTTCGACGGCCATTTTCTCGGGCCGGTCACCGCGACCGAAGCGCTGGTGCGCAGCCGCAATATCCCCGCGGTGTGGGTGGCCTCGCAGCTGCACGGGCCGAGCTTCTATCAGTTCCTGCGCGAGGCCGGCATCGGCCGCCTGGCCAGCGAGAAGCACTACGGCCTGGCCCTGGTGCTGGGCGGCGGCGAAGTGACCATGCAGGAGCTGGCCGGCCTGTACGCCATGCTGGCCAACCGCGGCGAACTGAAGCCGCTGCGCCTGGTCGCGAACGATCCGCTGCCGAAGCAGGGCACGCGCCTGCTCAGCGAAGAGGCCAGCTTCATGGTGATGGACATGCTGCGGCAGAACCCGCGCCCCGACGAAACCACCGGCGCGCAGCCCTACCGCCTGCCGGTGTACTGGAAGACCGGCACCTCGTGGGGCTTCCGCGACGCCTGGACCGCCGGCAGCTTCGGCCCCTACGTGCTGGTGGTGTGGGTGGGCAATTTCGACGGCAGCAGCAATCCGGCCTTCGTCGGCGTGGAAGCGGCGGCGCCGCTGTTCTTCCAGATCGTCGACGCGCTGCGTGCCGAACAGCCTGGCATGGCCGAGCCGATCCGCCGCATGCCGGCCAATCTCAAGCGCGTGTCGATCTGCCTGGCCAGCGGCGAGCTGCCTAATCAATGGTGCCCGCAGAAGGGCAGCACCTGGTTCATTCCGGGCAAGTCGCCGATCCGGGTCAGCCAGGTGCATCGCCCGGTGGTGATCGACGACGCCACCGGCAAGCCGGCCTGTCCACCTTACGACGGCAAGCGCACCCATCTGGAGGTGTACGAGTTCTGGCCGTCTGAACTGCAGCAGGTGTTTATCCAGGCCGGCATCCCGCGCCGCACGCCGCCGCGCAACGAGGCCTGCGTCAACGGCGGCGAGGCGGTGGGCGAGCCGCCGCGCATCACCTCGCCCCTGCGTGGCAGCATCTACGCGCTGCGGCTGAAGCGCAGCGACGAGGGCCGCATCGCCTTCAGCGCGAACGGTGACGCCGCCACGCGCACGCTGTACTGGTTCGTCAACGACGCCTATGTCGGCAGCAGCGCGCCGGGGCAGCCGCTGTTCTGGCAGCCGCCCGCTGCGGGCAACTACGACATGCGCGTGGTGGACGACCGCGGCATGAGCGATACCCGGCCGCTGGGTGTGAGCCTGGTCGAATAACGGGTACCCAGATGAAGCAGGATCGAACGACCCTGCCAACGGTCACGCCGGAGCCCGCGCGGCGCTGCGCTATGCTGCCAGGCCTGTCCCGCGCAGCCTGCCTCCGAGCGCCACGATGAAGCAGCCACCGGCCCCTTCCTATTACCGCGCCACGGCGAACGCCTACGAGCCGTACGCCGCGCTGCGCGGCCGCGCGGAAGCCAAGGTGGCCATTATCGGCGGCGGCTTCGCCGGCCTGCATACGGCGCTGGCGCTGGCCGAGCGCGGCGTGCGCGACGTGCTGCTGCTGGAGCGCGAGCAGGTCGGCTTCGGCGCCTCCGGCCGCAATGGCGGCTTCGTCTTCGCCGGCTATTCGCTGGGCGAGCAGAGCCTGCTGGACCAGCTCGGCGAGGAGCGCGCACGCGCGCTGTTCGGGCTGACCACCGCGGCGGTGGAACGCATCCGCGCGCAAGTGCTGCGCTATGGCATCGACTGCGGCCTGGTCGACGAAGGCGTGCTGTGGGCGAACTGGTTCCGCGACCCGGCCGTGCTGCGCGCGCGCCAGGCGCTGCTGGAAAAACACTACGGCGTGCAATGGGAATGGGTGCCGCAGCAGGCGCTGCGCGAACGCGTGCATACCGCGCGCTATTTCGACGGGCTGTACGAGCGCAACGCCTTCCATCTGCATCCGCTCAACTTCGCCATCGGCCTGGCCGCGGCCGCCGCGGGGCAGGGCGTGCGCATCCATGAAAACACCGACGCCTGGCAGCTGCGCCGCGACGGCCTGCGCTGGCGCGTGGAAACCGACCAGGGCACGGTGCTGGCCGAGCACGTGGTGCTGGCCTGCGGCGGCTATCTGGCCGGCCTGCAGAGGCGCATCGACCGCGCCATCCTGCCGATCGCCACCTATGTGATGGCCACCGAGCCGCTGAGCGAGCGCCTGCGCGACTGCCTGGACACGCGCGCGGCGATCTACGACACGCGCTTCGCCTTCGACTACTACCGCCCGCTGCCGGACACGCGCCTGCTGTGGGGCGGGCGCATCTCGATCCGCAACCGCTCGCCGCAGGCGGTGCGCCGCCTGCTGATGCGCGACCTGCTGCGCGTGTTCCCGTCGCTGAAGGACGTGCGCGTCGACTTCGCCTGGTCCGGCCTGATGAGCTACGCGCGCCACCAGATGCCGCAGATCGGCGGCGGCGAGGAAGGCCTGTGGTGGGCGCAGGCCTTCGGCGGCCATGGCCTGGCGCCGACCTGCGCGGCGGGCGGGCTGCTGGCCGCGGCCATTGCCGAGCGGGATGGCGGCTGGAAGCAGTTCGCCGATTACGGCCTGGCCAGCGCGCATCGTCCCGCCGGCTATCTGGCGGCACAGGCGAGCTACTGGTGGCACCAGGGCCGCGATTGGTTCAAGACGAGACTGGAAGCATGACGAGCGAACACAGCGCGGAAATCACCTGGGCCGACTTCGAGAAAGTGCTGCTGGTGGCCGGCACGGTCACGCGGGTGGAAGCGTTTCCCGAGGCGCGCAAGCCGGCCTGGAAAGTGTGGGTGGATTTCGGCCCCTACGGCGAGAAGAAGACCAGCGCGCAGATCGCCGCGCTGTACCGCGCGGAAGATCTGGTCGGCCGGCAGGTCGTCGGCGTGATCAATTTTCCGGAGAAGCAGATCGGGCCGTTCCGCTCGCAGTTCCTGCTGACCGGATTTCCCACCGACGAGGGCGTGGTGCTGACGGCGATCGAACGGCCGGTGCCGAACGGTACGCGCCTCGCTTAGACCACGGCTCGCCCGCGGCCGGCCATATCCGCTCCATACAGGGCCGGCATGCTGCGGCACCTCCCACGATCAGGACGAACGATGAACCAGCCGCTCCGCCTTCTTCTCGCCGGCGCCGTCGCGCTGGCCTGCGCCCAGCTCCACGCCAGCGATGCCGACGACCGCGGCTGGACCACGCCGGAAAAGCCGTTCCGCATCTACGGCGATACCTGGTACGTCGGCACGCACGGCCTCAGCGCCATCCTGATCACCTCGCCGCAAGGCCACGTGCTGATCGACGGCACCCTGCCGGAGAACGCCAAGCGGGTGGAGCAGAACATCCGCGCGCTCGGCTTCCGCCTCGGCGACATCAAGGCCATCCTCAACTCGCACGCGCATGCGGACCATGCCGGCGCGATCGCCGCGCTGGCCGCGGCCAGCGGTGCGCAGGTCTACGCCAGCCACTACGGTGCGGAAGAGCTGAAGGCCGGCGGCGACTACGCGGAAGATCCGCAGAACGGCGAGGCGCCGCATTTCCCCAAGGTGGCCAAGGTCAACGAAGTGCCCGACGGCGGCACGGTGAAGGTTGGCGACATCGTGGTGACCGCGCATTACACGCCGGGCCATACACCGGGCGCGACCACGTGGACCTGGCGCTCCTGCGACAAGCAGCGCTGCCTGGACGTGGTCTATGCCGACAGCATCACCGCCTTCACCAACGGCGTGTACCGCTACAGCGATCCGGCGCATCCAGAGCGCGTCACGGGTTTCCGCAAGACCTTCGACATCGTCGGCGCGCTGCCCTGCGACGTGCTGGTCACCACGCATCCGGACATGAGCGATTTCCTCGAACGCGCCGCCGCGCACCGCGCGGGCAAGCAGCCGGACCCGCTGTTCGACCGCAACGCATGCAAGGCGCTGGCGCAGTCGTCGGTGGTGAAGTTCGAGGAGAAGCTGAAGGAAGAGCGGGCTGCCAAGAAGCCCTGAGGGCGCCTACCTCGTCATTCCGGCGCAGGCCGGAATCCAGTAGCGAGGTGCTGCATTCAATGCGTGCAGCTCCAAGATGCAGCTCTTGAATGCCCCCGCGGCAATCGGACGTTACAGTCACTGGATTCCGGCCTGCGCCGGAATGACGAGCTTGGGAGGATGAGGCGCGTGGGGCAGTGATGCATCAACCCCCGCGATCCAGCCACACCTCCAGCCCCTGCGCATTGAGCTCGATATCCATGCCCAGGATCCGCAGCAGCTCGTCGCGCGTTCCCTTCCAGCCATGCGCGGCCAGGCGCCCGGCGTAGAGATCGGTCAGCGCCCACTTCAGCTCCTCGTGGCGCTTGTCCTTCGGCTCGCCGCGCACCGCATGGCCTAGGCTCACCATCGCGTCGATCTGCTGGTGCAGCCCCTTGGCGAGGCGCTCGATATCGCCGACGGGGCCGAAGTGGGTGACGTACATGGCGTCCGGTTTCAGCGCGACCAGGCGATCGATCGACTGGTGCAGCGCATCGGGTTCGAACTGCACCGGCGTGCTGGTGGGGATCGCGTAGGGGCCGCGTTCCGTGTCGAACTCGCGATAGGACAGGCCGAAGGTATCGCCGGTGAAACAGGCGCGGCCCCGCTCGTCGTACACGCACAGATGATGCTTCGCATGGCCGGGCGTATCCAGGCAGCGCAGCGGACGTCCCTGCAGTTCCACCACGTGGCCTTCCGGCGCTTCCACCACGCGTTCGGCGGGAATCGGCCGCAGCCGTCCGTAGGTTTTCTCCATCACCGCTTCGCCGTACACGGCGCTGGCGCCGGCCCACAACTGCGTGGGATCGATCAGGTGCCGCGCACCGCGCGGATGCACCACCGCTTTGGCGTTCGGCAGCCGGGCCATCAGTTCGCCGGCGCCGCCGGCGTGGTCCAGGTGCACGTGGGTGAGGATCAGCCAGTCCACCTGTTCCGGCGTCAGGCCGGCCTGGTCCAGCGCTTCGAGCATGCGCGGCACGGCATGGTTGGTGCCGCAGTCGATAAAGGCGCCATGGCCTTGCTCGGCCACCAGGTAGGCGGCATCGAAGCGTGGACGCACGAAGCCGGTGTCGATGACGTGGATGCCGTGTGAGGGAGCCATATCCGCCTTCGCCGTGGGACACGCGCCGCAGCGTAGCAAACTGGAGCGCGCCCGCGTGCCGGCTCTTGTGCCGCACCGCGGCAAAGGCTAGACATGCACGGACCGCCGCTGGATCCGACGCCATGACCCCCGCTCTCATGACGCATTACCTGCTCCTGGTGCTCGACCTGCTCGGCACCTTCGTATTCGCCCTCAGCGGCGCGCTGACCGGCGTGCGCCGGCAGCTGGACCTGTTCGGCGTGCTGGTGCTGTCCTTCGCCGCGGGCAACGCCGGCGGCATCACCCGCGACCTGCTGATCGGCGCCACGCCGCCGGCGGCGATCGCGGACTGGCGCTACCTGGCGGTGTCGGTGCTGGCCGGCATCATCACCTTCTACCGCTACGGGCTGATCGAACGGCTGAAGAATCCGGTGCAGATGTCCGACGCGGCGGGCCTGGCGCTGTTCGCCGTGGCCGGCGCGCAGAAGGCGCTGGCGCATGGCCTCAATCCCGCCATGGCCGCCTTGCTCGGCATGCTCACCGGCGTGGGCGGCGGCATCCTGCGCGACGTGCTGGTCACGCAGATTCCGACCGTGCTGCGCGCGGACCTGTACGCCGTGGCCGCGCTGGCCGGCGCCGCCATCGTGGTGGCCGGCGACCTGCTGCAGGTGCCGCCCACCGTGTCCACCCTGGCCGGTGCGGCGGTGTGCTTCGGCCTGCGCTTCATGGCGATCCGCCACGGCTGGCACCTGCCGCGCGCGGCGGGCGGGCAGGAGCCGCCCACCGGATAAGGCTCAGCTGGCGTCGTGGAAAATGATGCCCAGCGTATGGCGCCGCCCCGAGCGCAGCTCGCTCACGCCATGCCGCAGATTCACCCGGTAGCTGCCGCGGCTGCCGCGCACGGGGCGGTGATGCACGGCGAAGATCACCGCATCGCCCTCGCTCAGAGGCACCACGTGCGGACGCGACTGCATGCGCGGGCGCTGCTCGGTCAGCACGAACTCGCCGCCGGTGAAATCGCGCCACGGTTCCGACAGCAGCACCGCCACCTGCAGCGGAAACACGTGCTCGCCGTAGAGGTCCTGGTGCAGGCAGTTGTAGTCGCCGGTGCCGTAGCGCAGCAGCAGCGGCGTGGGTCGCTGCTGGCCGGCGTGGTGGCAGCGTTCGAGGAACTCGGCGTGCCGCTGCGGATAGCGCACGCCGATGCCCATGGTTTCGTTCCACTGGTTGGCCAGCGGCACCAGCCGCGGATACAGCGCCGCGCGCAGTTCGCCGACGGGCGAGGGCAGGGGATAGCCGAAGTACTGGTATTCGCCACGGCCGAAGCCGTGGCGGGCCATCACCACCTTGCTGCGGAACAGCGCGGGGCGGTCGTACAGCGAGGCGATGCGGTCGCAGGCTTCCGGCGCGAGCAGGCCCGGTAGCATGGCGTGGCCTTGCGCGTCGAGCTGCTGCAGCACACGCGGCCAGTCGAACGCGGCCAGGCGTGCCTCGACGTCATCGCCCAGCGCCGCTTCCAGCATCGCGCTCATGCCCGCGCCTCCCGCGCCAGCAGCGAGCGCTTGCGTTCCACGCCCCAGCGATAACCCGACAGCGCACCGTCGCCGCGGATCACCCGGTGGCAGGGCACTGCCATGGCCAGCGCATTGGCGCCGCAGGCCAGCGCCACGGCGCGCGAGGCGTCCGGCATGCCGATGCGCAGCGCGATTTCCTTGTAGCTGGCGGTGGCGCCGGCGGGGATCGCGCGCAGCGCTTCCCACACCTTGCGCTGGAACGGCGTGCCGCGCAGGTCGAGCGTGGCGTCGAAGGGCGCGTGCGGATGCTCGATCAAGGCAGCGGTTTGCACCAGCGTGCCGGCCAGCGCGCCGTCGTCGCGCGACAGATCGGCCTGCGGAAAGCGCTGGCGCAGATCCGCTTCCAGTGCCTTGGCGTGCTCGCCGAACAGGATCGCGCACACGCCGCGTTCGCTCGCCGCCACCAGCAGCAGGCCCAGTGGCGAACTGCCGATGCCGTAGCGCAGCGTTTCGCGCACGCGCTCCGGATGGCAGCGCGCGCAGGGACGGAAGCCGGCGCGCTCGGCCTCTTCGCGGCTGGCGTGGAAGGCGACGTTCTCGGGCCGCGCGGGGCGCGCCGCGCACGAAGGTTTGCAATACACGCCGGTGCTGCGCACCGAGTACCAGAACGAGCCGTCCGCGCTCCGGTCGCGGTTGCGCAGCTGGCTCCAGCGCGGATCGCGCAGGGTGGCGTCGATGTGGTCTTTCATGCGGGCGGCAGCGTTCATGGCGCGTCTCCTGGTTCGAGGGTGAAGCCAGCTTAGGTTTCGCGCGAGCTGCGGACACTCCGGTTCTTGCTGTGATCGTTGCCATGAAAAAGCGCCGCACTAGGCGGCGCTTCTTCTCTCTACTTCCCAGGGGCGAACCCTTCTCCCTCCGGCGACCCGAAGGTAGTCCCCGTGGGAGAGAAGGTGGCGGCAGCCGGATGAGGGTTCGGCCGGAGCGATACACATCACTCTTGCGCTTCGCCCGCACCCTCACCCCAGCCCCTCTCCCGACGGGAGAGGGGCTCAAGCTCACAGCGACTCGAAAATCCCCGCCGCGCCCATGCCGGTGCCGATGCACATCGTCACCATGCCGTACTTCTGCTTGCGCCGGCGCATGCCGTGCACCAGGGTGGCGGCGCGGATGGCGCCGGTGGCGCCGAGCGGGTGGCCGAGCGCGATGGCGCCGCCGAGCGGGTTGATCTTCGACGGATCCAGGCCCAGGTCCTTGATCACCGCCAGCGACTGCGCGGCGAAGGCTTCGTTGAGTTCGATCCAGTCCAGCTGGTCCTGGGTCAGGCCGGCCTGCTTGAGCGCCTTGGGAATCGCTTCCTTCGGGCCGATGCCCATGATCTCCGGACGCACGCCGGCCACCGAGTAGCTGACGAAGCGGGCGATCGGGGTGAGGCCGTATTCCTTGATGGCCGCTTCGCTGGCCAGCAGCACCGCGCCGGCGCCGTCGGAGGTCTGCGAGGAATTGCCGGCGGTGACCGAGCCGCCGAACTGGCCGTTGCGGAACACCGGCTTGAGCTTGCCCAGCACCTCGACCGTGCTGCCCGGGCGCGGGCCTTCGTCGGTGTCGATCAGACGGCTGTCCGTCTTGATCGAACGCGTGGCGAGATCCGGGTAATGGTCGTCGAGCTTGAACGGGGTGATCTCGTCCTTGAACTCGCCGGCCTTGATCGCGGCCAGCGCGCGCTCGTGGCTGGCGGCGGCGAAGCTGTCCTGTTCCTCGCGGCTGATCTTCCACTGCTTGGCCACGTTCTCGGCGGTGATGCCCATGCCGTAGGCGATGCCGATGTGCTCGTTATCGAAGATGCCGGGATTCATCGCCACCTTGTGGCCCATCATCGGCACCATGCTCATGCTCTCGGTGCCGGCGGCAATCATCAGGTCCGCCTCGCCCAGGCGGATGCGGTCGGCGGCCTGCGCGATGGCCTGCACGCCGGACGAGCAGAAACGGTTGACGGTGACGCCCGGCACGGTGTCCGGCAGGCCGGCCAGCAGCAGGCCGATGCGGGCCACGTTCATGCCTTGCTCGGCTTCAGGCATGGCGCAGCCGACGATCACGTCGCCGATGCGGTGCGCGTCGATGCCCGGCGCCTGCGCCATCACGGCGCGGATCACGTGGGCCAGCATGTCGTCGGGACGGGTGTTGCGGAATACGCCGCGCGGCGCCTTGCCGACCGGGGTGCGGGTGGCGGCGACGATGTAGGCGTCTTGCACTTGCTTGCTCATTGGCTTTCTCCGAAAGCCGGGAATCGGGAATAGGGAATAGGGAATCGAGTCCCAGCCCGTCGCGAATCCGGCCTAACTGACTATTGATAGATAGCGAGGTTCGGGGAACGGCGCTTTACCTATTCCCCATTCTCTATTCCCGATTCTCAATTACGCAGCGGCTTGCCGGTGCTCATCGTGTGAGCGATGCGCGCCTGGGTCTTTTCCGTCTGCGCCAGTTCCACGAAGTGCTTGCGCTCCAGCGCCAGCAGCCATTCCTCGTCCACCAGCGAACCGCGCTCGATGACGCCGCCGCACAAGGTGTCGGCGATGCGCGTGGCGATCTCGACGTCGTGCTCGGAGGCGAAATAGCCGGCCAGCATGTTGGCCAGCGAGGCGCGGAAAGTGGCCGTGCCGACGTCGCCGGCGACCGGGATGCTGCGCGCCGGCAGCGGCGGGCGGTAGCCGCTCTCGGCCAGCGCGCGCGCCACCTGCTTGGCAACGTAGAGCAGCTCGTAGGCGTTGAACACCACCACGTCGCTGTCGCGCAGCAGGCCCAGCTGCTTGGCCTCCAGCGCGCTGCCGGAGACCTTGGCCATGGCCACCGTCTCGAACACCTTCTTCAGCGCCTCGAACGGATCGGCCGGATTGGCCTGCGCCGCGCGGATCGCCAGCTCGTGCAGGCCGCCGCCGGCCGGCAGCAGGCCCACGCCCGCCTCGACCAGGCCGATATAGCTTTCCAGCGCCGCCACGGTGCGCGCCGAATGCATCTGGAATTCGCAGCCGCCGCCCAGGGCCAGGCCGCGCACGGCCGACACCACCGGCACCAGCGAGTGCTTGATGCGCATGCTGGTGCGCTGGAAGTTGGCCACCATCGCCTCGAAGTCGCCCAGCTTGCCGGCCTGTAGCAGGCCCAGCGCGCCCTTCAGGTCCGCGCCGGCGGAGAACGGTTCGCCGGTCTGCCAGATCACCACGGCCTTCAGCTGCTGCTCGGCGACGTCGATCGCCTGCTGGATGCCGTCGAGCACCTGGTCGTTGACCGTGTTCATCTTGGTCTTGAACGAGATGATGCCCACGCCGTCGTCGCCCAGCGTCCACAGGCGCACGCCGTCGTTCTCCCACACTGTGCTGCCCTGGTCGAACTTCTCGCCCAGGATCGGATCCGGGAACAGCTGGCGCCGGTACACCGGATGCTGCGAGCGCGGCTTGTCGGCGTTGGCGCCGGCCGAGTACGAACCGCTCTTGCCGTGCACGCCGCTGCGGCCGTCGGTCACCCACTTCGGCAGCGGGGCCTTGCTCATGGCCTTGCCGGCGGCGATGTCTTCCTCGATCCACTGGGCCACCTGCTGCCAGCCGGCGGCCTGCCAGGTCTCGAACGGGCCGAGCTTCCAGCCGTAGCCCCAGCGGATGGCGAAGTCGACGTCGCGCGCGGTGTCGGCGATGTCGGCCAGGTGATAGGCGGTGTAGTGGAACAGGTCGCGGAAGGTGGCCCACAGGAACTGCGCCTGCGGGTCGGCGCTGGCGCGCAGCTTGGCGAACTTCTCCGCCGGGTCCTTGATGGCGAGGATGGCGGCCACTTCGTCGGAAGCCTTCTGCTCCGAGGCGCGGTAGTCGCGCTTGGCCACGTCCAGCACCACGATGTCCTTGCCGGCCTTGCGGTAGAAGCCGGCGCCGGTCTTCTGGCCCAGCGCGCCCTGGTCGATCAGGCCCTGCAGCCAGGCGGGCGCCTTGAAGTACTCGTGCCACGGGTCGTCGGCCAGCGTGTCGGCCATGGTCTTGATCACGTGCGCCATGGTGTCCAGGCCCACCACGTCGGCGGTGCGGTAGGTGGCGCTCTTGGGACGGCCCACGGCCGGGCCGGTGAGCGCGTCGACCACGTCGAAGCCGAGCTTGAACTGCTCGGTGTGGTGCATGGTGGCCAGCATGGAGAACACGCCGATGCGGTTGCCGATGAAGTTCGGCGTGTCCTTGGCGTAGACCACGCCCTTGCCGACCACGGTGGTGAGGAAGGCTTCCAGGCCCTGCAGCACGTTGGCGTCGGTGAGGCGGGTCGGGATCAGCTCGACCAGGTGCATGTAGCGCGGCGGGTTGAAGAAATGCACGCCGGTGAAGCGGTGGCGCATGTCTTCCGGCAGCGCTTCGGCCAGGCCGTTGATCGACAGGCCCGAGGTGTTGCTGGCCAGCACGGCGTGCGGCGCGACGTAGGGCGCGATCTTCTTGTAGAGATCCAGCTTCCAGTCCATCCGTTCGGCGATCGCCTCGATCACCAGGTCGACGTCCTTGAGGTGTTCGAGGTCGTCGTCGTAGTTGGCGGGGATGATCGCGGCGGCGCGGCTGCCGTCGGCCAGCGGAGCGGGGGAGAGCTTCTTCAGGTTCTCGATCGCCTTGAGGGCGATGCCGCTCTTGGGACCTTCCTTGGCGGGCAGGTCGAACAGCACGGTCTCGACATTGGCGTTGGTCAGGTGCGCGGCGATCTGCGCGCCCATGACGCCGGCGCCGAGCACCGCGGCCTTGCGGATGCGCAGCGGATGGGATGCGACTGGAGCGGTCATTGGCTTCTCCGTGGGACGGACACTTGAGGGGTGTTGAAACGCGAAGGAGACCGTTGCCGGCCTCCGTAAGGAAATCAGGGGGCGTTGAGGCCGGCGGCGGCGAAGCGGATCAGGTGCTCCGCCGTCTGTTCACGATGCACCCGCTCGGTGACATCGCTTTTGCGCTGGATCATGCCGAAGCCGGACATGGCATGGGTCAGCGCGCCGGTGACCAGGTCGACCCGCCAGTACAGTTCTTCCCGGCTCAGCTGGGGCAGCAGGCGGCCGAACTCGGCGGTGAACTGGCGCATGACGTGGCCGTAGTTCTCCGACAGGAACTTGCGCAGGGTGTCGTCGTGCTCGGCGAAGGCGCGCGCCAGCACGCGCATGAACAGCGAGCCGCTGCCTTCGTGGGACAGCTCCAGCGCCGGCTTGATGAAGGCGGCCAGCACGTCCTCGAGGCTGGTTTCCGGCAGGCCGGCGATGCGCGACAGGGCGGTCATGCGGTGGCCGTTGAGCTGGTCCAGGCGGCGGCGGAAGACCTCTTCGATCAGGCGGTCCTTGCTGCCGAAGTGGTAGTTCACGGCGGCCAGGTTGACGCCCGCGGCGGCGGTGAGCTGGCGCAGCGAGGCGCCGTCGAAACCGTGCCGGGCGAACAGCTCCTCGGCGGCGGTCAGGATGCGTTCCTTGGTCGAATGCGGCACGGCTTGCAAGCGGGCGGTCCCCCGGGTGGCTACGGCAGGAATCAAACGATCGTTTGAGCATACGGGGGAGGAATCCCCGCCGTCAAACGATCGTTTACAACGCCCGGCGCCCGGCTTGCGAATCAGTTAGAATCTGTCAGACTTTCGTGAGCTAAATCCTCTAAACGTCATCGGATTTGGCCTACTTTGCTGGCTAGCCTGGCCAGACCGCCCACTCAGATACCAGTTTTTCCGGAGCAGACTACTCATGGCGCTGGAGCGCACCCTTTCCATCATCAAGCCCGACGCCGTCGCCAAGAACGTCATCGGCGAAATCTACGCCCGTTTCGAGAAGGCTGGCCTCAAGGTCGTCGCCGCCAAGCAGAAGCAGCTGTCGCGCCAGGAAGCCGAAGGCTTCTACGCCGTGCACAAGGAGCGCCCGTTCTTCAAGGCGCTGGTCGAATTCATGATCTCCGGCCCGGTGATGATCCAGGTGCTGGAAGGCGACAACGCCGTGCTCAAGCACCGCGAGCTGATGGGCGCCACCAATCCGAAGGAAGCCGCGCCGGGCACCATCCGCGCCGATTTCGCCGATTCGATCGACGCGAATGCGGTGCATGGTTCGGATGCGTCTGAAACCGCACAGGTCGAGATTGCGTATTTCTTCGCCGCGACCGAAGTGCATTCCAGGTAATTCACCGCGGCGCCCGTGCAACGGGCGCCGTCCGCCATGCGGCCAACGCGGCCGCGCTTTTTGAAGACGATGAACCAGGCCGTTTCCACTCCATCCACCGACAAGGTCAACCTGCTCGATTTCGATCGCCAGGGGCTGCGCGATTTCTTCGCCCAGCTCGGCGAGAAGCCGTATCGCGCCGAGCAGGTGATGAAGTGGATCTACCACCGCCTGGAAGACAACTTCGAAAACATGACGGACGTCGGCAAGGCGCTGCGCACCAAGCTCGAGGCGGCCTGCTACATCGGCCCGCCCAAGACCATGTTCGACAAGGGCGCCGCCGACGGCACGCACAAGTGGCTGCTGGGCATGGACGGCGGCAACGCGGTGGAGGCGGTGTACATCCCCGAGCCCACCCGCGGCACGCTGTGCGTGTCCTCGCAGGTCGGCTGCGGCCTGAACTGCCAGTTCTGCTCCACCGCCACGCAGGGCTTCAACCGCAACCTGGCCACGTCCGAGATCATCGGGCAGATGTGGGTCGCCGCTAAGTACCTGGGCAACGTCACGCACCAGAACCGCCGCATCACCAACGTGGTGATGATGGGCATGGGCGAGCCGCTGCTGAACTTCGACAACGTGGTCAAGGCGATGAGCCTGATGCGCGACGACCTGGGCTTCGGCCTGGCCTCCAAGCGCGTCACGCTGTCGACCGCCGGCCTGGTGCCGATGATCGACAAGCTGTCCGAGGCCATCGACGTGTCGCTCGCGGTGTCGCTGCACGCCGCCAACGACGAGCTGCGCACCGAGCTGGTGCCGCTCAACAAGCGCTATCCGATCGAGGAGCTGATGGGCGCCTGCCGCCGTTGGCTGGAGCGCCGGGCGCGCACCTCGATCACTTTCGAATACACGCTGATGAAGGGCGTCAACGACCAGCCCGAGCACGCGCGCCAGCTGATCAAGCTGATGCGCAAGATGCCCAACTGCAAGGTCAACCTGATTCCCTTCAATCCTTTCCCCGGCACGCGCTTCGAGCGCTCCGACGCCGACACGATCCGCGCCTTCCAGACCCAACTGCTCAACGCCAACATCCTCACCATGCTGCGCCGCACCCGCGGCGACGACATCGATGCGGCATGCGGCCAGCTGAAGGGACAGGTGCTGGACCGCACGCGCCGCCAGGCCGAATTCCGTAAACGACTCGACGAGGGCGCCAGCCATGCGGCTTGACCGGATCCTGCTGGCCGCCTGCCTGGCTGCATCGCTCACCGCTTGCCAGACCACCGGCGTGGATCCGGGCCCGAACCCGCGCGTCGCCAAGAGCGACAACGCGCTGGAAGGCGCCCGCGTGCATACCGAGCTGGCCCAGTCGTACATGCAGAACGGCGACCTGCAGGGCGCGCTGACCAAGCTCAACAAGGCGCTGACCTTCGATCCGAACTACGTGCCGGCGCACACCGTGATGGCGGTGCTGTACGAGCGCATCGGCAACCAGGCCGAGGCGGAAAAGCACTACCGCCGCGCCGCCGCGCTGGCGCCCGACAAGGGCGATCCCAACAACAATCTCGGCGCCTTCCTGTGCAAGACCGGCCGCGGCGCGGAGGCGGCGCAGTATTTCCAGAAGGCGGTTGCCGATCCGTTCTACCAGACGCCGGCCACGGCCTGGACCAATGCCGGCCGCTGCCTGGAAAGCACCGGCGACGTCGCCGGCGCCGAAGACGACTACCGCAAGGCGATCGCGCTCGATCCGCAGAACGCGGACGCGCTGCTGCAGGTTGCCTCGCTGCTGTTCCAGCGCAACGATGCTTTCCGCGCGCGGGCCTTCCTGCAGCGCTACGACAGCCTGGGCCAGGTCTCGCCGACCGGACTCAAGCTGGGCCACGACATCGAACTCCGACTGGGCAACAAGGACGCTGCCCGCAATTACAGCAGGCGATTGCAGAGCCAGTTCCCGGATTCGGAGCAGGCCCGCGCCATCGACTCGACCGCAAGCCAATGACATCCATGCAGTCACAGCCAACCGGTCCGGAGGCCGGTGAAAAAGGTCTGTTCGACGCGAGCGCGCAGGGGGCGACCGCCATGATGGACAACGCCGTAACGGATAATTTCGGCGCGCGACTGCGCGCCGCACGCGAGGCCCGCGGCCTGGACGTGGAAAGCTGCGGCCAGGTCTTGCGCCTGCCGGTGCGCGTCCTGCGCCAGCTCGAGAGCGGCGATTACGCCGGCATCGACTACCAGGTCTATCTCGCCGGCTATCTCACCAAGTACGGCCGCCACGTCGGCGTGGAAGAGTCGGCGCTGCAAGCCGAACTCACCCGCCTGACCCCGGTGCAGCCGACCCTGGTGGCCACCGGCGGCATCTCGCATTCGCGCTATCTGCTCGAACGCTATGCACGCGCGGCCACCTACGTGGTGCTGACCGCGGCGATCGTGGTGCCGACCATCTGGCTGGGCGTGCGCGGCACGCTCGACCGCGACGTCAGCCACCTGGCGCCGCTGGATTCGAAGCCGGTCGCCCAGGCGGACCTGCCCGCGGTAGCCACCAGCGCGGCGAATGCCGGCACGCTGGCGGCCCGTGCGCCGGCCGCCGCGCCCAAGCCCGCCGAGCAGCCGCCGGTCGACGCGCAGCAGGAACAGCCGCTGCTCGCCTCGATGGCGCCGTTCCCGAACCTGGGCAGCGCCGACACCGCGCAGCCCAAGCCGGCGGCCCAGGCCGAACCGGTGGGCGACGGCGCGCACAGCTTGTCGCTGCAGCTGCCCAACGCCAGCTGGGTGGAAGTGGTCGCGCAGGACGGTTCCCGCCTGGAATACGGCCTGCTGCCGGCCGGCAGCAGCAAGACCTACCACAGCGACAAGCCGCTGACGGTGCGCATCGGCAATGCCACCGGCGCCCAGGTCTCGATCGACGGCCAGCCGGTCGCGCTCGACAGCTACCGCCGCGCCAACGTGGCGCATTTCAAGGTGGACGTGCGCGACGGCAAGGCCACTCCGGCCGGCGTCTGAGCGTGCTTGCGCGGGTCGCGCCGGCTGGCGCGACACCGCCTGCGGGCTGACTTGCGATGCGTGCCGCGGGCCACGCTCAGTAGCGCGATCGGTTATGCTTGCCCTTTGCCCGCTCGACGGCAGCGTCGGGCCGGGTCCGTTCCAGTTTTTCTTATCGCGCCAGGAAGGTCGCCGCGCCCTCCGGCGGCATCCGTTCCCTTCAAGG
Source organism: Dyella sp. SG562 (assembly GCF_011759495.1). Taxonomy (NCBI): domain Bacteria; kingdom Pseudomonadati; phylum Pseudomonadota; class Gammaproteobacteria; order Lysobacterales; family Rhodanobacteraceae; genus Dyella; species Dyella sp. SG562. Next base: position 28,886 of record NZ_JAAOYS010000013.1, on the reverse strand, counting down.
GTGATTGCATGGCATTTGAAGTCTACGACGACTACGAGCAGGGCGAACGCGTACAGAAGTGGTTGCGCCAGAACGGTCTTTCGATCGTGGTCGGCGTCGCGATCGGCCTGGTCGGCATCTTCGGCTGGCAGCAGTGGAGCAACCACAAGGCCGGCCGCGAGAGCGAGGCGTCGCAGCTCTACCAGCAGGTGCAGAGCGCCATCGCCGGCGGCAAGAACGACCAGGCCGAGACGCTCACCGAACAGCTCTTCAAGGATTACGCCGATTCGCCGTACGCGGTGTTCGCCGCCGGCGACCGCGCGGTGCGCCAGGCCAATGCCAAGCAGCTGGACAAGGCGCTGGTCTCGCTCAACTGGGCCGAGAGCCATGCCGCCGATCCGAATCTGAAGGCCCTGATGCAGCTGCGCATCGCGCAGCTGCAGCTGGCGCAGGACAAGGCCGCCGACGCGGTGGCCACGCTCGACCGCATGGGCGCGAAAAACTACGAAGGCCTGAGCCAGGAACTACGCGGCGACGCCCTGGTCAAGCTTGGTCGCCCGGATGACGCGCGCAAGGCCTACGAGGCCGCCAAGGCCGTGCTGGGCGTGGGTGCGCCGCAGAGCGGCGCCTTGCAGTTGAAACTCGACAATCTGGCCGTGGCCGGGAAGCAGGGTGCATGAAAGCTGGTGTGATGAAACGAGCTTTGCTGGTCGGTCTGGTGTCGATGGCGACCCTGGCCGGCTGCCATTCCTTCAAGAAGGAAAACGTCCAGCCGCCCACGCCGCTCGACAAGGACTTCAAGCCGACCGCGCAGGTCACCCGCCTGTGGACCAGCAGCGTCGGCAAGGGCGCCGGTGAATCCGGCCTGCGCCTGCGCCCGGCCTTCGCCGACGGCGTGCTCTACGTGGCCAGCACCGACGGCAAGATCGAGGCGCTGGACGCCACCAGCGGCAAGACGCTGTGGTCCAAGAGCTCCAGCACCAAGGGCTGGTTCGGCTGGGGCGACAAGAAGCGCAAGGATGCGTTCTATGCCGGCGGCCCGGCCGTGTCCGGCGACCTGCTGGCGATCGGCACGCTGGACGGCCACGTCTACGGCATCAATGCCAAGGACGGTTCGCCGCGCTGGGAAGCCAGCGTCAGCTCCGAAGTGCTGGCCGCGCCGGCCGTGGTCGGCAACCTGGTGGTGGTGCGTGCCGGCGACGGCCGCCTGTACGGCCTGGACAGCGGCACCGGCGAGCGCCGCTGGGCCTACGACCAGGGCAACGTCCCGCTGCTCAGCCTGCGCGGCAACGGCCCGCTGCTGGCGGCCAACGGCGTGATCTTCTTCGGTAGCGACAACGGCAAGCTGGTCGCCCTGCGCCTGGACAACGGCGAGAAGCTGTGGGAGCAGAACATGGCCAGCGGCGAAGGCCGCACCGAGATCGACCGCCTGAACGACGCCGACGGCGCCATCGTGCTCGACGGCAGCACCCTGTACGGCGCCGCCTATCACGGCAACCTCGTGGCGGTGGACGGCCCCAGCGGCCGCCCGCTGTGGGCGCGCCCGTTCTCCACCTTCACCTCGGTCGACATCGGCGGCAACGCGCTGTTCGGCGTGAACGAGGATTCCCAGGTGTGGTCGTTCGACAAGAGCGGCGGCGCCGACATGTGGAAGAACGAGAAGCTCAAGTACCGCTGGCTCACCGCGCCGAGCGTGCAGAACAACTACGTGGTGGTCGCCGACAGCGAAGGCTACGTGCACTGGCTGCAGACCAGCGATGGCGCCCTGGCCGCGCGCGAGCGCCTGTCCAAGAAGCCGATCCGCGCCCAGCCGCTGGTGGTGGGCGATACCGTGTACGTCGAGGACGTGAAGGGCCATATCGGCGCCTACCGCCTCGGCGGGCACTGAGCCGGCGAGGTTGTACCCGTAAATGCTGCCCGTCGTCGCCCTGGTCGGCCGCCCCAACGTCGGTAAGTCGACCCTCTTCAATGCCATGACGCGCAGCCGCGACGCCCTGGTGGCCGATATGCCGGGCGTCACCCGCGATCGCCACTACGGCGTCTGCCGCATCGGCGACCGCCCCTTCGTGGTGGTGGACACCGGCGGCCTTTCCGGCGTCGAGGAAGGCCTGGATGCGCTCACCGCGCAGCAGGTCCGCCTCGCCGTCGAGGAAGCGCAGGTGCTGGTGTTCGTGCTCGACGCGCGCGACGGCCTGCTGCCGCAGGACCGCGCGATCCTCGACGACCTGCGCCGCAGCGGCAAGCCGATCATCGCCGCGGTCAACAAGACCGATGGCCTGGACCTGCAGAACGCGCTGGCCGAGTTCGCCGTGTTCGGCCTGGGGTCCACGCTGCCGCTGTCGGCCGCGCACAACCGCGGCACCGACGAGCTGGTGCGCCACGTACTGCCGCTGCTGCCGGAAGACGCGCACGAGGAACTCGCGCCGGAAGACGAAGGCGCCATCCGCGTGGCCATCGTCGGCCGCCCGAACGCCGGCAAGTCCACCCTGATCAACCGCCTGCTCGGCGAAGAGCGCCTGATCGTCTCCAGCGTCGCCGGCACCACGCGCGACCCGATCCGCGTGCCGCTGGAACGCGACGGCCGCCGCTACGTGCTGATCGACACCGCCGGCGTGCGCCGCAAGGCGCGCGTGGAAGAAGCGGTGGAGAAGTTCAGCGTCATCAAGACGCTGCAGTCCATGGCCGCCGCCCAGGTGGTGGTGGTGATGGTCGACGCGCGCGAGAACCTGGCCGACCAGGATCTCACCCTGATCGGCCACGCCGTGGACGAGGGCAGGGCGCTGGTCATCGCCGTCAACAAGTGGGACGGCATGGACCAGTACCAGCGCGAGCAGTGCGAACGCGCGCTGGAGCGCCGCCTGCAGTTCGTGGACTGGGCCAAGAACGTGTTCATCTCCGCGCTGCACGGCTCCGGCCTGCGCGAGCTGATGCGCGCGATCGTGCGCGCGCACGACGCGGCCAACCGCGAGCTCGGCTCGTCGGAACTGACCCGTACGCTGGAGCGCGCCTACGAGGGCTACCAGCCGCCGCTGGTGCGCGGCCACGCGCCGAAGCTGCGCTTCGCCCATCCCGGCGGCAGCAACCCGCCGACCATCGTGATCCACGGCAGCCGCACCAAGCACATCGCGCCGGCCTACCGCCGCTATCTCGAGAACTTCTTCCGCAAGCGCTTCCGCCTGGAAGGCACGCCGGTGCGCATCGAGTTCCGCGACGGCGAGAATCCCTACGCCGGCAAGAAGAACGTGCTCACCGAAGGCCAGATGCGCAAGCGCCAGCGCATGATCCGCGAGATGAAGAAGCGCAAGCGCTGATTCGATCCTGGCGTCACCCCGCATCCTGGTCCCTGGCGTCACCCCACACCCTCGTCATTCCGGCGCAGGCCGGAATCCAGTAACGAAAGAGCCAGGTCTGGCGACGATGCTTAAGAATTAATGCATTAAGAGCATTCAGACGGTAAGGCTCGTATCAGACGCCGTCGCCACTGGATTCCGGCCTGCGCCGGAATGACAAGCTGGCGGGGCATCGCTGCCCAATCACACGCGCCCCTCCCCGGATCGTCCTAAACTCCCCGGCATGACCGAGTCATTCAATCGCGAGAGCTGGCTCGCGCAGCTGCGCCAGCAGGTGCCGGAGATCTCCCCGGCGGAAGCGCTAACCCGGCAGGCCGGCGGCGCCCTCCTGATCGACGTCCGCGAAGACCACGAACGCGCCGACGGCACGCCGGCCGGCGCGCTGGGCCTGTCGCGCGGTTTTCTGGAGCTGCGCATCGAGCAGGCCGAAGCGAACCGCGAACGTCCCATTCTCGCGCTGTGCGGCAGCGGCCAGCGTTCGCTGCTGGCGGCCGAGGCGCTGCAGCGCATGGGTTATCGGCAGGTGTCGTCGGTGGCCGGCGGCTTCAACCGCTGGAAGGCCGAAGGCCTGCCCATCGTCACCGGCGCGCTCGACGCCGACGCGGCCGAACGCTATTCGCGCCAGCTGCGCCTGCCGCAGGTAGGCGAAGCGGGGCAGGCGAAGCTGGGCGCGGCAAGAATCGCGCTGCTCGGCGCCGGCGGCCTTGGCGCGCCGGCGGCGCTTTATCTCGCCGCGGCGGGCGTAGGGCAGCTCACCTTGATCGACGACGATCGGGTGGAGCGTTCCAACCTGCATCGCCAGGTGATCCACGCCGATGCGCGCGTGGGCATGGCCAAGACCGAATCGGCGCGGCTGGCCTTGAACGCGCTCAATCCGCGCGTGCGCATCGAGACCCGCGAGGAGCGCCTGCGCGCCGACAACGTCGAGCGCCTGCTGGCCGGCCACGATCTGGTGATCGACGGCGCCGACAATTTTCCCGCGCGCTATTTGATCGCCGCCGCGACGCGGCGCCTGGGCCTGCCGATGGTCTACGGCGCGGTGGAGCGCTTCACCGGCCAGGTCAGCGTGTTCGATCCGCGCCGCGACGACGCGCCGTGCTACCGCTGCCTGTTCCCGGAACCGCCCTCGGCGGCGGAAGCGCCGAACTGCAGCGAAGCCGGCGTGCTCGGCGTGCTGCCCGGCCTGATCGGCCTGCTGCAGGCGACCGAGGCGCTGAAGCTGATCCTGGATTTGGGCGAGACCTTGTCCGGCCGCCTGCTCCACGTCGATGCGCTGGCCATGCGTTTCCGCGAGACGCGGCTGCGGCGCGACCCGGCATGCCCCGGCTGTGGGCATGAGGCGATCTTCCACGGCTACGAAGACATCGCCGAACTCTGCGCCTCGGCCTGAGCGCTAGGCCAGGTCGGACGGAATCAAGGCATACACCGCCGCATCCACGGCAGTGTCGTCGATGACCAGCCGCTGCCGTCCGATGCCTTCGAACCGCGCGCCGGCTTTTTCCGCGCAACGGCGGCTGGGCACGTTGTCCACCGCGGCGACGATCTCCACCCGCACCAGGCCCAGCGTCCCGAAACCGAAACGCGCCACCGCCGGCACCGCGCGCGGCGCGATGCCTTGGCCCTGGCGCGACTGCCGCACCCAGTAGCCCAGGTTCGCGCTGCGGTGCTGCCGGTTGAACTGGTTCAGCCCCACGCCGCCGGCCACGCTGCCGTCGGCTTCGTCGACGATGGCGAAGGCGAACAGTTCCTCCAGCTGCCAGCAGCCCTGGGCGTGCGCGATCCACGCCACGCTGTCCTCGCGCGCATAGCCCGCGCGGCACCACGGCAGCCAGCGTCCCACGCTCTGGATCGACTCGCTGGCCGCGGCGAACAGCGCGTCGGCGTCTTCCGGCTGCCACGGGCGCACCCGCAGCGTGCCGGGCGGCAGCGGAAAGGAAGGCCAGGGAGCTTGGTCCTGAGACATGGGCGGTTTGTGCGGGTCGGAGCGAGTCCGGATAATAGGCATCTTTGCAGGCGGGCAGACACCATGAGCGCACGGATCATCGACGGCAAACGCATCGCCAAGGAGCTGCTCGACCGCATCGGCCGCCGCGTGGCCGAACGCAAGGCGCAGGGCCTGGCCGAGCCGGGCCTGGCGGTGGTGCTGGTCGGCGACGATGCGGCGTCCGCCGTCTACGTGCGCAACAAGCGCGCCGCCTGCAAGCAGGTCGGCTTCAACTCCTTCGGCTACGACCTGCCTTCCAGCACCACGCAGGAAGAACTGTTCGCGCTGATCGACCAGCTCAACGCCGACCCTGCCGTGCACGGCATCCTGGTGCAGTCGCCGCTGCCGGAACATATCGACGAGGACGCCCTGGTCGACCGCATCGACCCGGCCAAGGACGTCGACGGCTTCCAGGCCATCAATATCGGCCGCCTCGCGCTGCGCCGCTTCGGCCTGCGCCCGTGCACGCCGCGCGGCGTGCTGACCCTGCTGGGCCATACCGACCGGCCGGTGCGCGGCCAGCATGCGGTGGTGGTGGGCGTGTCCAACCATGTCGGCCGTCCGCTGCTGCTGGAACTGCTCATCGCCGGCTGCACCACCACCGCCTGCCACAAGTTCACCCGCGACCTGGAAAGCCATATCCGCCAGGCCGACATCGTGATCGTCGCGGTGGGCCGCCCGGGCCTGATCAAGGGCGAATGGATCAAGCCGGGCGCGGTGGTGATCGACGTCGGCATCAACCGCCTGGACGACGGCCGCCTGGTCGGCGACGTGGAATTCGAACCGGCCGCCGAGCGCGCCAGCTGGATCACGCCGGTGCCCGGCGGCGTCGGCCCGATGACGGTCGCCACGCTGCTGGAGAACACGCTGGAAGCAGCCGAAACCCGCGGTGCCACGCACAAGGTGCATTGAGGAAACGCCCGCTTCCGGGAGGCCACGAACGGCGGCGGCTGCGACGTTCCGTACAGCCGTGGCGCTCTGGCGGCGCCACGGGCGGGAGCGTATAATTCCATCTTTGCAGCGGGACAAAATCGCATGCGCATCCTCGCCGAGGCCCTCACCTACGACGACGTGTACCTCGTTCCGGCCCACTCGGCCGTCCTCCCACGCGACGTCGACACCTCCACGCGGCTCACCCGCAACCTCCGGCTGAATATCCCGATCGTGTCCGCCGCCATGGACACCGTCACCGAAGCCCGCCTCGCCATCACCATGGCCCAGCAGGGCGGCATCGGCATCATCCACAAGAACATGACCGCCGAGCAGCAGGCCGCCGAAGTGCGCCTGGTGAAGAAGTTCGAAGCCGGCGTCATCCGCAGCCCGATTACCGTCGCCCCGCACACCTCCATCCGCGAAGTGCTGCAGCTCACCCGCGCGCACAACATCTCCGGCGTGCCGGTGGTGGAAGGCGAGAAGCTGGTCGGCATCGTCACCAGCCGCGACCTGCGCTTCGAGCGCAAGCACGACGACCCGGTGCGCAACATCATGACGCGCCAGGAGAAGCTGGTCACGGTGCGCGAGGGCGCCAGCCACGACGACGTGCTGCAGCTGCTGCACCAGAACCGCATCGAGAAGGTGCTGGTGGTCAACGACGACTTCCAGCTGCGCGGCCTGATCACCGTCAAGGACATCCAGAAAGCCCGCGACAACCCGCACGCCGCCAAGGACCGCCACGAGCGCCTGCTGGTCGGCGCGGCGGTGGGCGTGGGCGGCGACACCGAGCAGCGCGTGGCCGCGCTGGTGGACGCCGGCGTGGACGTGCTGGTGGTCGACACCGCGCACGGCCATTCGCAGGGCGTGATCGAGCGCGCCGCGTGGGTCAAGAAGCACTACCCGCAGGTGCAGGTGATCGCCGGCAACATCGTCACCGGCGAAGCGGCGCGCGCGCTGCTGGACGCCGGTGTCGATGCGGTGAAGGTCGGCGTGGGCCCGGGTTCCATCTGCACCACCCGCGTGGTGGCCGGCGTGGGCGTGCCGCAGATCACCGCGATCGACATGGTCGCCACCGCGCTGAAGGACGAGATCCCGCTGATCGCCGACGGCGGCATCCGCTACTCCGGCGACATCCCCAAGGCGCTGGCCGCCGGCGCGTCCAGCGTGATGCTCGGTTCGATGTTCGCCGGTACCGAGGAATCCCCCGGCGAGGTGGAGCTGTTCCAGGGCCGCTCGTACAAGAGCTACCGCGGCATGGGTTCGCTCGGCGCGATGGCGCTCGGTTCCAAGGACCGCTACTTCCAGGACGAAGCCGACGCCGACAAGCTGGTGCCCGAAGGCATCGAAGGCCGCGTGCCTTACCGCGGCCCGCTGCGCAACATCATCCACCAGCTGATCGGCGGCCTGCGCGCCTCCATGGGCTACCTGGGCGCGGCCACCATCGAGGACGTGCGCCACCAGGCGCAGTTCGTGAAGGTGACCTCGGCCGGCGTCACCGAAGCGCACCCGCACGACATCCAGATCACCAAGGAAGCGCCGAACTACCGGCTGAATTCTTGAGGGAATAGGGAATCGGGAGAAGGGAATAGTGAAAGCATCTCCTGCATTCCCCGTGCCCCCTCGCCAAAGCCAATCGGGGCAGGGCGCGCCACGGCGCCTTGCCCTTTTCTATTGCCGATTCTCCATTCCCGATTCCCGGCCCTCATGACCGACATCCACAGCGACAAAATCCTCATCCTCGATTTCGGCGCGCAGTACACCCAGCTGATCGCCCGCCGCGTGCGCGAGATCGGCGTGTACTGCGAGATCTGGGCCTGGGACCACGATCCGGCCGAGATCGCCGCGTTCGGCGCCAAGGGCATCATCCTGTCCGGCGGCCCCGAGTCCACCACGCTGGAAGGCGCGCCCGCCGCGCCGCAGGAAGTGTTCGAGGCGGGCCTGCCCATCCTGGGCATCTGCTACGGCATGCAGACCCTGGCCGCCCAGCTCGGCGGCGCCACCGAAGCAGCGGATGCGCGCGAGTTCGGCCATGCCGAAGTCGACATCAACGCATCGAGCCGGTTGTTCGCCGGACTCAGCGACCACGCCGACGCGCACCGCCTGGACGTATGGATGAGCCACGGCGACCACGTCGCCAAGGCGCCGCCGGGCTTCGTCGTCACCGGCACCACCGACCGCATCCCGGTCGCGGTGATGGAGAACGAAGCCAGGCGCTGGTACGGCGTGCAGTTCCATCCGGAAGTGACGCATACCAAGCAGGGCACCGCGCTGCTCAAGCGCTTCGTCACCGAGATCTGCGGCTGCCGCACCCTGTGGACGGCCGCCCACATCATCGAAGACCAGATCGAGCGCGTGCGCGCCCAGGTCGGCGACGACCACGTGCTGCTGGGGCTGTCCGGCGGCGTGGATTCCTCCGTGGTCGCCGCGCTGCTGCACCGTGCGATCGGAGACCGCCTCACCTGCGTGTTCGTCGATACCGGCCTGCTGCGCTGGCAGGAAGGCGACCAGGTGATGGCCACCATGGCCCAGCACATGGGCGTGAAGGTGATCCGCGTGGACGCCGCCGGGCGCTACTTCAAGGCGCTGGAAGGCGTGGCGGATCCGGAGGCCAAGCGCAAGATCATCGGCCGCCTGTTCGTGGAGATCTTCGACGAGGAATCGGCCAAGGTCACCGCCGCGGGCAGCGGCCAGGTGAAGTGGCTGGCCCAGGGCACCATCTATCCGGACGTGATCGAGTCGGCCGGCAGCAAGACCGGCAAGGCCCACGTCATCAAGAGCCACCACAACGTCGGCGGCCTGCCGGAGCATATGAAGCTCAAGCTGGTCGAGCCGCTGCGCGAGCTGTTCAAGGACGAGGTGCGCCGCATCGGCATCGAACTCGGCCTGCCGCGCGAGATGGTCTACCGCCATCCGTTCCCGGGCCCCGGGCTGGGCGTGCGCATCCTGGGCGAGGTGAAGCCGGAGTACGCCGAGCTGCTGGCGCGTGCCGACGCCATCTTCATCGAGGAGCTGCGCCGCTGGGACCTGTACGACAGGACCAGCCAGGCCTTCGCCGTGTTCCTGCCGGTGAAATCCGTCGGCGTAGTAGGGGATGCACGGGCCTACGAATGGGTAATCGCCCTGCGCGCGGTGGAGACCATCGACTTCATGACGGCGCATTGGGCGCATTTGCCGTATGAGTTCCTCGGTAAGGTTTCCAATCGTATTATCAATGAGTTGCGCGGTGTTTCTCGCGTTGTCTATGACATCAGTGGCAAGCCGCCGGCGACCATTGAGTGGGAGTGAGTTCCCCTGACCCGCGCCGCTTCATCGGCCCATAGGAAATTGTCGTAAATCTTTGATTTTTCGAACTGGCGCACGAGCACGGATGCTCCTCGCCAGGAAATCTAGAACTAGGCCTAATTTGGCCGGTTCGATGCGCCATGCGCCGCGAGGGTGAGCCACCATGCAGGTGGCCGGGCCGCTTGCCCGATATCGATGCCGCTCGGTGTCGATGTCCAAGATTCGGATAAGTTGTCAATTGACAACCCGGCCAGTCCCCCTCAGACTGGAGACCATGGATGGCCCGTCCCTCTCATCCCAAGAAAAACGTCGAGCTCGCCCTGCGGCACGCCGAAGAGCGGGGCTGGCGCGTCGAGGCCGGCGGCAGCCATGCCTGGGGCCGGATGTATTGCCCGCGCAACAGCCAGGACTGCCGTTGCGGCGAGTTCTGCATCAGCAGCATCTGGAGCACGCCGAAGAACCCGCACAACCATGCGCGCGCCTTGCGGCGCGTGGTGGACAACTGCACGGCGTATCACTAGCGACACCGACGGCGATGCCGGGGAGCAGCACGATGGAATACATCTTCACCCTCAAATACCAGTTGGCCGACGACGACCGCGACCCGGATGCCCTGGTCGGCCGCCTGGGCGAAGCCGGCTGCGATGACGCGCTGATCGGCACCGGCCTGCCGGGCCGCCTGGCGCTGGAGTTCACCCGCGAAGCCGCCGACGCGGAATCCGCCGTGCGCAGCGCACTGGCCGACGTGCGCCGCGCGGTGCCCGGCGCGCGGCTGATCGAGGTGGCGCCCGACCTGGTGGGGCTCACCGACGTGGCCGAGATCGTGGGCGTGTCGCGACAGAACATGCGCAAACTGATGCTGGTCAATGCGGGCAGCTTCCCGGCGCCGGTGCACGAGGGCAGCGCGTCGATCTGGCATCTGGCCGACGTGCTGGCCTGGCTGAAGGCCAGGGGCGGCTATGCGATCGCGCCGGCCATGTTCGAGGTGGCGCAGGTGGCGCTACAGGTCAATGCGGCCAAGGAGGGGCGGCGCCTGCCACGGTCCGCCTTCGAGGAACTGGAAGCGCTGGTCCGCTAACGGCACGTCCTCCAGCGCCAGCACCGGATCGAAGTCGAAACTGAACTGGTGCGGCGTACGCATCGCCCGGTAGCGCCGCCATGGCTGCGGTTGCTCGCCGGGCGGGACGGGAAGCCCGTCCGGCAGGGGCCACTGCGTTTCCGCCAGCCGCAAGGCGCGGGTGTAGCGGCGATAGCACCAGGACAGGGAAATCATCAGATGGCGCGCGACCGTCGGCATATGGCCGCCGCGCACCGATATGAAACTGGCCCAGGCGGCTGCCTGCGAATGGCGATAGGACGGCAGCGGCATATCGACGTGTTCTTCGGTCGCCAAGGCCACGGACAGCGGGTCGGGCGTCGGCGCCGCAAGCCTCTCCAGCAGCGGCAGTGCCTCGTCCTCGACTTCGAAGCGCAGCGCAGCCGCAATCCTGCGGTCGTTGTAGCGGACGAAATGCTGAAAGAGGTGCGCCAGCAGGCGTTGCCGGAAATCGGCGTCCGCGAAATCCACGCCGGCCCCGCCGGCCTCGAACGCCGCCGCCATCAGCCAGGCTTCGCAGGCGACATCGTCCGCATCGCAGTCGCCTGCCTTGCGCGCGATGCGCCGGAAGTCGCCGCGGCAGTCGCGGCAGAATGCCTGGTACGCGGCAAGCCGGTTTTGGGTCATCGCCATGGCCTTGTGCGAAAGGACAGGCATGCCAAGTAGCAGCTGTTCGTATCTAAACAGTCAGCAGGACCCTACAATTCAGACTATTTGCTGATCTTTGTCCTCCCGATGAGTAGCGATCTCCCAGATTCGTCCACGCCCACTTTCAGCGACGAAGACGAGCGCTTCATGCGCCGCGCGCTGCAGCTGGCGGGGCATGCCCGCGATGCGGAGAACGAAGTACCGGTCGGCGCCCTGGTCGTGCTCGACGGCGAGATCATCGGCCTGGGCTGGAACCGCAACATCACCCTCAACGACCCCACCGCGCACGCCGAGATCCAGGCCATCCGCGCGGCTGGCGAAAAGATCGGCAACTACCGCCTGGTCGGCGCCACGCTGTACGTGACGCTGGAACCCTGCGCGATGTGCTCGATGGCCCTGGTGCATGCCCGCGTGGGGCGGGTGGTCTATGGCGCGACCGATCCGAAGACCGGCGCCGCCGGCAGCGTGTTCGACACGCTGATCTCGGAGCGGCACAACCACCGTATCCAGGTCGATGGTGGGCTGCTGGCCGAGGAGTCGTCGGCCATGTTGAGGGATTTCTTTCGATCCAGGCGCTGACCGTCGTAGGTTGGGGTGAGCCACAGGCGAACCCCAACGCAGTGTCTAGGATTTAGCGCATTGTTGGGGTTCGCCTGCGGCTCACCCCTAACCTGCATGGCAGCTTCAGTGCCGCCAGTAGTGACCTAGCTTGTCCAGCCGCTCCAGCGAATGCTCCGCCTTGGCCGCCGCTTCCCCCGCGGTGTGCTTGGCCCACTTGCGCAGGGCTCTCAGCTGGGCGTGCTCGCTCGACGCCGGCAGCAGCTCCTTGCACAAGGCTCGTGCGGTCAGCCGGTCATGCGCCTCGCCGAGATGGCTCTGCACCTCGGCCAGTTTTTCCAGCCAGGCCTGGCTGGCTTCGCGCGGAAACAGCGGCTGGAACAGCTCGATGGTGTAGCGCAGCTTCTTGGTGGCGGTGCGCGCGCGATGGAGACGGATCCGCCCCTCGTGCATCCGCGCCGCCCGTTTGCGCAGCTGGCGGAAGCGGGTGTCGATCACGCCCGCAGCCGCCGCACGCAGTTCGTCTTCGGTGACGTTGCGATGGGTCTCGGCCCAGGCGTGGAAATGATGGACCGCCGTGGTCAGCCGGGCCTTCTTCAGTCCCTCGACGGCTTCCTGATGCCCATGCACGCGCTGGGCATTCAAGGCATGCAGCAGTTCGCCATCCAGCCGGTCGCCATGCCCGCCGTGCGCAAGAAAGGCCGGCAGGGTCTCGTCCAACAGAATGTCCAGGTCGCGCGCCCCGCCGGTGGCATTGCGGAACTCCTTGAGCTGCGCCAGTACGCCATCCGGCTGCTCGCCGGGCAGGGCCGCGGCCACGCGGTCGAGGGTGGCGGTGATGCGCCGCAGGCTCACCCGCCAGGCGTGCAGCGACTTCGATTCGTACTTGCGCAGCAGGGCCGCGCGGGCCTTGGTCGCCTTGGCCAGGTAGCCGTCGTAGGTCGCGCACAGGTCGGCGATGGCGGAAGGCGGCTTGGCGGCCTTCGGCGGACGAGGGCGGGGAATGGACTGGCTGGGCTGGTGAGGTATCGCACTCATGGCTCGACTCGACCGCTGCGGAGAGGGACGGATTCCACCCGTCATTTCTAGCCGAGGCGCCGACCGCGCCTCCTGATGCAGGTCAACATGAACGAGCCGGACGCGACCGAAGGCCGTGCCGGGCTCTTTACTCTGCTACAAAATCCGCCAGCTGGCGAGACAGCCTCAAGCGATAGCCGCCAGGGTCTGGGCCACGGGCCGCTCGATCTTCAGGCTGAACAGATCGTCGGCCCGGGTCCGGCCCATGTTCACCGCCGCGATCGGCTTGCCGGCCTTGGCCGCCGCGTTCACGAAGCGGAAGCCGGAGAACACCATCAGCGAGGAACCGGCCACCAGCACCGCATCCGCCTGTTCCAGGCCATGCGTGGCGGCCAGCACCCGTTCGCGCGGCACGCCTTCGCCGAAGAACACCACGTCCGGCTTCATCAGCCCGCCGCAGAGCGGGCAGGCGGGTACGTCGAAGCGGGAGAAATCCTGGCCTTCCAGATCGGCATCGCCGTCCGGGGCGTCCCCGGCATCGAGCAGCGCCCACTCGGGATTGCGTTCTTCCAATACCGCCTGGAACGCCGAGCGCTGCACCAGGTGCCCGTGCGCCATGCAGCGCACCCGGTCCAGCCGTCCGTGCAGGTCGATCACGTGGTGGCTGCCCGCCGCCTGGTGCAGGCCATCGACGTTCTGGGTCAGCAGCACTTCCACTTGTCCGGCGGCCTCCATGCGCGACAGCGCCAGGTGCGCCGCATTCGGATGCGCCCGCGAGAAGCGCCGCCAGCCCACCAGGCTGCGCGCCCAGTAGCGCCGGCGCGTGGCTTCGTCGCCCATGAAGGCCTGGTAGGTCACCGGCTGCGGGCGCTTCCAGCCGCCCTGGTTGTCGCGATAGTCCGGAATGCCCGAATCGGTGCTGACACCGGCGCCGGTCAGTACGAACAGGCGCGGATGCGCCGCGATGAAGTCGCGCAGGCGCGCCAGGTCGTCTTCCAGCGAACCATCCGGCAGCGCGTCCGCGTTCATGCCGCGGCCCGCAGTCCCAGTTCGGCCAGCGCGGCCGCAATGCCGCCGGCATCGCTCACCTGCGCCACGCGCGGCGAGGCGGCGGCGAAATCGGTGTCGGCCTCGTGTGCCCAGGTCACGTGGTAGGGCATGTAGATGCCCCAGCCGCCGAGTTCCACCACCGGTGCGATATCCGAGCGCAACGAATTGCCGACCATGGCGAAGCGCTCGGCGCCCACGCCGAATTCGTCGAGCACGCGGCGGTACGAGCGCTCGTCCTTCTCCGACACGATCTCGATGCGATGGAACAGGTCGGCCAGCCCGCAGGCGGCCACTTTCTGCTCCTGGTGGAACAGGTCGCCCTTGGTGATCAGCACCACGCGATGCGTCGCCGCCACCGCTTTCACCGCTTCGCGGATGCCCGGCAGCAGTTTCACCGGATGCGCGAGCACCTGCTTGCCGATGCCGATGATCCGGTGCAGATCGGCCGCGCTGATGCGCGAGCCGGTGACTTCGATCGCCGCTTCCAGCAGCGACAGCGTCATGCCCTTGGCGCCGTAGCCGAACAGCTTGATATTGCGCCGTTCCACTGCCAGCAGGCGGTCGTGCAGGCGTAGGTTGGCCAGGTCGACATAGCGGCCGACGATCTCCTCGAACTGCGCGTGCGCGTCCTGGTAATAGCCCTCGCTATGCCAGAGGGTATCGTCGCCGTCGAAACCGACCCATTCGATCACGGTGTACTGCCCGCGCTGCCAGGAAAGCGCTCAACGATAGCGCGTCGCCGCAGGCGTAGCGAGTGCGCGCGGCAGGCCAGGTGGGTTGGGGCGAGCACCGGCAAGCCGGTGCGGACGCTCCACGGTGCGCCCGGCCGGACCCGCGGCCGGCTCGCCCCAACCCGCCTGGCCCGCCGGCGTGCTTCAGGCGCGCTCGCGCAGCGTCTCCTGCAGCAATTCCTCCTTGTCCTTCAGCAGTTCCTGCTTGCGTTGGGACATCTGCTCGCCCAGCTCCTTGAGCTTCGCCGCGTCCAGCAGCTTCTTCGCGGCCGGGAACATCTCCTTCTCCTCTTCCGTGGCGTGATGCAGGATCAGTTCCTTCAGCACCTTGGCGCGGCCGGAAAACTGCTCGCCCGACGGATCGGTTTCCAGCAGGTCGGGCAGAACCAGCTCGCCCGCGGCGCGGTGTTCCTCGACCGCCTCGAAATACATTTTCGCTTCTTCCTTGTCGCCGGCCTGCTTGAACGCCGGATAGAAGATCTCTTCCTCGATCATGGTGTGCGCCTTCAGCAGCGCGCCGATTTTCTGCACCAGCATCTCGCGTGTCTTCACCGCGCGCGGCGTGGTTTCCGTCAGCTCTTCCAGCAGTTTTTCGACAGTGCGGTGGTCGCTGACGAGCAGATCGATGGCATTCATGGGCCTGGCTCCGTGCTGGGTGAGGTTAGGGAAGGGACGCCATTGATCGCGCTTCGGCGATGAATGCCGCGTCGGGCGGCGGTGAACGCGGCGGCTGCGCGCCAGCTGCGATTCATCGACGTCGACGCGTCGTGCCCCGACTCATCCACGCGCCGGTCATCCACGCGCCGGCCATCCACGCGCGCAAAGCGCTCATCGCGGCCTTGTGGACGAGCCTGTTGATCCGCCGCAGCCACCGCTTTCAACCGCGCGCGCCGACCATGAGACCGCAACGCCCCGGACGCCCGTTCGCCATCGACGACCGCCACCGCGGATGACCTATCTCTCGCGCTATTCGCGCATCGCCCTGTTCGTGCTGCGCTACCGCCGCGCCGGCGTGCTGCGCGGCTTGCCGGGCCATCGCCGCGGCGCGGAGCTGGCCGACGAGCGCCTGCCGCAGCGCCTGGTGGAAGACCTCGAACGCCTCGGCCCCGCCTTCATCAAGCTGGGCCAGGCGCTGTCGTGCCGGCCGGACCTGGTGCGCGCGCCGTTCCTGGCGGCGCTGACGCGCATCCAGGACCGCGTCGAACCGATCGACGTCGCCGACGTGCGCGGCGTGATCGCCCGCGAACTCGGCGCGCCGCCGGAACAACTGTTCCGCTTTTTCGACCCAGTGCCGCTCGCCGCAGGTTCGCTCGCGCAGGTGCACGCGGTGGTGCTGCCCGACGGCATGGACGCGGTGGTCAAAGTGCAGCGCCCCGGCATCGCCCAGCGCATCCGCTCCGATCTGGACGCCCTCGAACGCCTCGCGCTCACCGCGCAACGCCATACCGAAGTCGGCCGCCGCTACGGCTTCGTGCCGTGGATCGCCGAGCTGCGCCGCAGCCTGCTCAACGAACTGGATTTCATGGCCGAGGCCAGCCACCTCGATACCTTCCGCCGCCAGCTGGAGGGCTATCGCAGGCTGTACATCCCCGCGCCGTTCTTCGACTTCACCAGCTCGCGCGTGCTGGCCATGGCGCGCGTGCACGGCCACAAGCTTGGCGCGCCGCCGGGCGGCGCGCCGCAGTCGCCGCGCGCCGAACTGGCCGGCGAGCTGCTGTCGGCCTATGTCGACCAGGTGTTCGTGCATGGCCTGATCCATGCCGATCCGCATCCGGGCAACCTGGTGCTGACCGACGATGGCCGGCTGGGCCTGCTGGATTTCGGCATGGTCACCAGCCTGTCGCCGGCCATGCGCAACGACCTGCTGCGGCTGATGCTCGCCGCCGCGGATGGCGACGGCGACGGCGTGGCCGATATCGGCGAACGCCTGTGCGTGGTACTGCCGGAAATGGACCGCGCCGCGTATCGCCGCGCGGTGTGCAACGCGGTGCTGCGCTATGCCGGCGCCAGCGACCAGAGCCGCCTGGAAGAAGGGCGCCTGCTGCTTTCGCTCACCCGCATCGGCGCCGACAACGGCCTGCGCCCGCCGGCCGAACTGAGCCTGCTCGGCCGCGCGCTGCTCAACCTGGAACCGGCGCTGGCGCGCCTGGCCGACGGCCTGCCGACGCGCGAGATGATGCGCGCCCGCCTGCTCGAAGTCGTCGCCGCGCAACTGCTGCGTCCGGTGTCGCAGGCGCGCGGCGGCGCGCTGCTGCTGGAAGCGCAGCGCTATTCGATCAATGCGCCGGGCCAGCTCGGCCGCTTCGTGGAGATCCTGGCGGACAACCGCCTGCGCGTGCGCCTGGACGGGCTGGAGGAATCGCACCTGATCGAGAACCTGCAGAAGATCGCCAACCGCATCGCCGCCGGCCTGATCACCGCGGCGCTGCTGATCGCCGGCGCGCTGATCGCGCGGCTGGCGCCGGCCGGTTCCGGCTATGGCTATCTGGCGGGTGCGATGTTCGCGCTGGCCGGCATCATCGGCTTCGGCCTGGTGGTGAATGCGCTGCGCCGCGACCGCGCGCCGCCGGACGACGGCGACGCGGGGCGCTAGCTCAGCGCTTGGCCTGGATGCCCGGCAGCTCCAGCCGCACCAGGTATTGCCGCACGATATCCGGCAGATGCTCGCGCAGCCATTCGGCCATCGCTTCCTCCTGCCGCAGGATCTCCTCGCACATGCCGGCCACTTCCGGTTGCGCGGCGACTTCCGCCGCAGTGGCCAGGGTGCGGTAGACCACCACTTCCATCGACTCGAAGGAGTAGGTGAGCACCAGGCTCTTCACCACCTCGTCGGAGGAGGCCACCTGCAGCAGCCCATGGCCCAGCGACAGAAAGCGCGCACTGAACTCGCGCAGCCCCGAAGGCTCGCTGCCCAGTTCGCGCAGGCAGCTTTCCAGCCGCGCCTGCTGCTCGCAGGTCTCGGCCAGATGGCCGACGATGCGGTCGCGCAAGCGCGGATAGTGGCGCAGGCGGCGGATATGCGTCTTCAGCATTTCCTCGGACTGCACTTCCATCGCGTGCGCATTGCGCAGCCAGTCCAGCAGTTGGGCATGGGCGGTGTTCATCGGCGGCCTCAAGGCTTGGGAGGTTGGTATCGACGGCGCCGTCGCGGCTGGGGCATCAACCGTCCGACTGTTCCTCGGGGCGCGCTTGCGGGCTGGTGCCGCAGGCCGGATGGCCGCAGCCGCACAAGGTCTCCGGCGCCTGGCTGCCTGCCGCCTTGCTGCAATGATCCCCGCAGAACTCTCCCTCGGACGGCACCGTGCATTTGCACGGCCGGTGTGCGCATTTGAAGCCGTTCTCTGCCATGGCGCTTGCTCCTCGAACTGCAATGAGAGGTCCGCACTCTGGCGCCGCTGCCGTCCAGCGGCCGTGACCCGCGCGTGAGCGGCCCGGCAAAGCGGTAGCCCCGTATTCACGCGCCATCGCGCGGCATTAACGCCAGCGGACCCACCATTTATGCTTGAGCCTCGCCGCCTGGCGCGCGGCGCCGGGCGGCGATTTCGATGCGGAGGGCGGTACGGGTGACGCTTCCTCGCCAGGGTTATTTCGACGATCGCGAGCATGCCGCCGAGCAGCTCGCCGAAGCGCTGCTGGCCTATCGCGGCAGGCATCCGCTGGTGCTGGCGATTCCGCGCGGCGGCGTGCCGATCGGCCGCGTGCTGGCCGACCGGCTCGACGGCGATCTCGACGTGGTGCTGGTGCATAAGCTCGGCGCGCCGGGCCAGGAGGAATTCGCGGTCGGCGCGATCGGCGAGGACGGCCAGGTGCTGGTGGCCGCACATGCCGCGCGTGCCGGCGCCGACGCGGCGTATCTGCGCGGCGAGGCCGCGCATCAGCTCGACGCGATCGCCCGCCGCCGCCAGCTGTACGACCCCCATCGCGAAGCTTTCGAGGTGGCCGGACGCATCGCCATCGTGGTGGACGACGGCCTCGCCACCGGCGCCACCATGCGCGCGGCGCTCACCGCGGTGCGCGCGCTGGGGCCGCAGTCGCTGGTCTGCGCCGTGCCCGTCGCCTCGTCGCGCAGCCTGGCGGAGCTGCGGCCGCTGTGCGACGACGTGGTCTGCCCGGCGTCGCCGCGCGACTTCGGCGCGGTGAGCCAGTACTACCGCGACTTTCCCGCGGTGACGGACGACGAGGTGGTGCGCCTGCTGATCCGGCTGCAGGCGCCGGCCGGCGGCATGCAGACGGTGCGCATCCCGGCCGACGGCGTGCGCCTGGAAGGCGACCTGCACGTGCCCGAACAGGCCAGGGGCCTGGTGGTGTTCGCGCATGGCAGCGGCAGCAGCCGTTTCAGTCCGCGCAACCGGCAGGTGGCGGAGGAACTCGGCAAGCACGGCATGGCCACGCTGCTGTTCGATCTGCTCGGTGCGGAAGAAGACATCGCGCTGGCATCGCGCTTCGATATCGAGCGCCTGGCCGGACGCCTGGAAGCCGCGGTGACCTGGGCGATGCGCCTGCCGTCGCTGGCGCGCTTGCCGCTGGGGCTGTTCGGCGCGAGCACCGGCGCGGCGGCCGCACTGGCGGTGGCGGCACGCCTGCCGCGCGCGGTGCAGGCGGTGGTGTCGCGCGGCGGGCGGCCGGACCTGGCCGGCCATGGCGCGCTCGGCGAGGTGCAGGCACCGACCTTGCTGATCGTCGGCGCGGCGGATACCGACGTGGTCGCACTCAACAAATCCGCGCTGGCCTCGATGACGCATACGGTCGAACTGGTGCTGGTGCCCGGCGCCACGCATCTGTTCGACGAACCCGGCGCGCTGGAACATGTCGCTGCGCTGGCGGGTGCGTGGTTCCGCCAGTGGCTGCGGTAGGTTGGGGTGAGCCGCAAGGCGAACCCCAACGGCGCGGCAACGTTGGGGTTCGCCTTGCGGCTCACCCCAACCTACTCGAACAGCATCAGCACGGCGGGCGACCAGCTGTAGTCGTACAGCGCCTCGGTGCGCACGGTGGCATAGCCGGCCTCGCGCAATTCCTCCAGCCAGGCCTGGATCGGCTGCTCCCAGTTGGACGGACGCGAGGCCTGCCGCAGCTGGCCCAGCAGCATCGGCGCGAGAAAGCCGCCGGCCACCAGCGGCGCATCTTCGCCATAGCCGGCGAGCGCGCGCTCGTAGCGCTGCGCGAGCGAATCGAAATACTCCGCGCTGCGCGCTTCCAGCACCGGCACGTCGAATTCCACCACGGCCAGCTGCCGCACATGCGGACGCAGGCGGCGCAAGGTGTCCTTGCGTTCGGCCGGCGGCAGCGATTGCAGGGCGAAGGTGGATTGCGCCAGGTCCCATTGCTGTTCCGGCCGCAGCGACGCGGCGAAATCCTGCGCGCCGATCGGCCAGGCGAGCAGATGATCGAGTGCGAGCGGGATCGTGCGCAGCGCTTCGCTGGCATGGCCGAGCAGGGCCGGCGACGGTTCCACCAGATCCAGCTGCGTCGGCGCGTGCCGCGCGCGCTGCAGGGCGGGGATCAGCGCCATGCCGTCGCCGCAGCCGATATCCAGCAATGAAGTCACCGGCAGCGTGTCGTAGAGGCGCGCCAGCGCCGTGCTGGTCGCTTCGTACAGCGGCACGTTGTCGCCGCCGCGGATAAACGCCTCGAACGCCGCCGGCTGATCGTAGGCCGCGCGCGCCTCGCCTTCGTCGAGCAGATCGAGCAGCGCCTGCGCCAGCAGCGCGCCATCGGCCACGGCTGCCTGCAGCGCGTCGCGCGCCTGCGCGGCGGCTTCGTGATGGGCGATCGCGGCCAGCGCATCGGCGAGGCGGCGGGTGGAAACGCTGTTCTGCATGGGCGCGTCCTTTGGGGACAGGAGTGCCGGGATGATGGCACGGCCCCGCCAGACCCTCCTTTTTCTTTCAATTTCTTCCTTTTTTTTACGAAGCGGGCCTCGCGTAAGTCGTTGTTGCAGCGCGGCTTGCCACGATCTAAATTAAATATGAAATTCTGTTTCGCCAGTGAACATGGGTCGCCGGGGAGGCGGCCGGGAGGGCTGGGCGGCTATGACACATCCAGTGGTTGCGAGCGTGCGAAACATCGAATCCGGCGAAGACCTCGCGTACTTCTCCGCGCCCACGGTGCGCGACGCCGATGCGCAGCGTCCGTTCCTGGCCGCCGATATCGGCGGCACCCATGCGCGCCTCGGCCTGGTGGCGCCGCAGCTGGAAGGCGCGCCGCGCGTGCTGAGCTACCGCAGCTACCGCTGCGCGGACCATCCGCATCTCGACGGCATCGTGCGGCAGTTCTGCGCGGAGCTGGACGCGCGTCCGCGCGAACTGGTGCTGGCCAGCGCGGGCTATCTGCATGCCGGCGTGGTGGTGAACCGCAATCTCGCCTGGCCGCTGGTGCCGGCCACGCTCGCGCAGGAACTGCGCCTGGAGCGCGTGCGTTTCCTCAACGATTTCGAAGCGCTGGCCCACGCCATCGCCTACGTCGACGAGCACAGCTCGGTGGCGCTGAAGACCGCGTTCGCGCCCGATGCGCAGCAAGGCCCCATCGCAGTGATCGGCCCGGGCACCGGCCTGGGCGCCGCGGTGTGGTTCCCTGGCGAGCCGCCGCGCGTGATCGCCACCGAAGCGGGGCAGATCCAGCTGGCCGCGCGCGGTGGCCTGGAGCGCGAAGTGCTGGACCGCATCGCCGCGCCCGATTGCCACACGCCCTACGAAGCGGTGCTGTCCGGCCCCGGCCTGCATCGCCTGTATGCCGCGCTGTGCGCGGTGTACGACCGCTATCCCTCGTACGCCGAGCCGGCCGACGTGGTCGCCGCCGCGGAGGCGGGCGACGAAGTGGCCTACGAGACGCTGCAGATGTTCGGCGGCTGGATGGGTTCCTTCGCGGGCGACCTGGCCATGCTCTACGGCACCACCGGCGGCGTGTACCTGGCCGGCGGTTTTCTCTCGCGCATCGTCGACCTGCTGCGCTGCGGCCCGCTGGTCGAACGCTTCCTCGACAAGGGCGTGATGCGCCCGTTCCTGCACAAGGTCCCCATTCGCGTGGTGGACCACGGACAGCTCGGCGTCGTCGGTGCCGCCAGCTGGCATCTGCATACACGCACCGCGAAACAGGCGCCGGGATAAGGGCCGAACCGTCCGAGCGGGCGGAATCCACAGCACAGCGTCGCCGGCGCGCCTCCTGGGAGGGGGGCCGCGGCAATCAACGAAAGGGGTGGGACCTGATGATCAAGAACGGCAAGAAACTCCTGTGCGTCAGCATCCTGTGCGGCCTTGGCCTCGCCGGCGCCGCGCATGCGCAGAACGACACCGCCGCGGCGGCGCAGAACGGCAGCACCGCCGCCGGCAGCGGCGACAAGAGCAAGACCCCGCAGCAGCGCGCGCAGGAAAAGCAGGCGCAGAACCTCCAGCAGGTGACGGTGACCGGCTACCGCGAGAGCCTGGCCAAGGCGATCGAGATCAAGCGCAACGCCAATGCCATCGTCGATGCGATCAACGCCGAGGACATCGGCAAGTTCCCCGACACCAACGCCGCCGAATCGCTGTCGCACCTGCCGGGCATCTCGGTGGACCGCCAGTTCGGCGAGGGCGAGAAGGTCAGCATCAACGGCACCGATCCGGCGCTCAACCGCGTGCTGATCAACGGTCAGACCATCGCTTCCGGCGACTGGGGCGGCAACCCCACCGACACCAGCGGACGCACCTTCAACTACACCCTGCTGTCGCCGGAAATCATCGGCAACATGCAGGTGTACAAGTCGCCCGAGGCGCATATCGACGAAGGCAGCATCGGCGGCACCGTCATCGTCAACACGCGCAAGCCGCTGGACCTGCCGGCCAACACCCTGCGCGGCTCGCTCGGCTACAGCTACAACGACCGCTCGCAGGAAGGCAATCCGCGCGGCTCCGTGCTGTGGAGCTGGAAGAACAGCGACAGCACCTTCGGCTTCCTCACCGCGGTCACGCACGACAAGGAAAACCTGTCGCGCGCCGGTATCGAGTTCTTCGGCTATTCCACCCCCGGCACCAGCATTCCGTCCACCGCCACCGTGCACGGCAGCGGCGACGTGGCCACCGCCAAGTACCCGGTGGGCATCAACAGCTCCTACTTCCAGCAGGTGCGCAAGCGCGACGGCATCCAGTCCGCGCTGCAGTGGCGGCCGGACGAAAAGAACGAGTTCAACCTCACCGGCATCTACGTGCGCGGCTCGTACAACAACTTCAGCGAATCGCGCTACGTCTGCCCGGGCTGCGGCGACACCAACAAGATCACCGACCTCACCGTCAACAACGGCTACATCACCAACGCGACGGTGTCCGGCAATACCGCCAACGGCCAGCCGTATGCGGAACTCGACGCCAACTACCGCATGTCGAAGGTGACCACCAAGAGCCTCAACCTGCGCCACGACTACAACGGCGACAAGTGGATCTTCACCAGCCAGGTCGGCTACACCGCCGCGCGCGGCGGCAAGGACCCCGAATACCTGATGAAGTACCTGCTGAATTCCGGCGGCTACAACTTCAGCTACGACGGCCGCAACACCGCGGTGAACTACGACAACGGCTCGGCCGCCAACTGGGGCCTGCCCGCCTCGCCGGCCGGTTCGCCGCCGGGCGATTCCACGCTCAACGGCAAGTACCAGGCCGGCGGCATCTACTACGAGACCACCAAGGACCGCGAGCGCTACGCCCAGTTCGACGCCAGCCGCGACCTGGAATGGGGCCCGATCTACCAGGTGCAGATGGGCTTCAAGTACATCAACCACGTGAACTCGCAGTTCTCGCAGGGCAACCGCATCAACACCACCGATGCGATCTCGCTGACCGATTTCGATCCGGGCACCACGCCGGGCAACCTGTACGACGGCCTGCACGCCGGCGGCGACCTGACCGACTGGCCGACCGCGAACCTGGGCACGGTGAAGTCCTACCTCAACGGCCAGCCGCAGGGTCCGTACAACATCAACTATCCGTCGATCTACAACGTGCGCGAAATGACGCGCGACCTGTACGCGCAGTTCAACTACAACGCCGGCGGTTTCCGCGGCAACTTCGGCGTGCGCTACGTGGACACCACCGACAAGTCCACCTACTACCAGTCGACCAGCGGCAGCGCGTATTACCTGACGCAGGGCAAGACGCACTATTACAAGCCGCTGCCCAGCTTCAACATCGCCTACGACATCGACGACAGCAAGGTGGCGCGCTTCGGCGTGTCCAAGGTGATCGCGCGTCCGCGCTATGCGGACCTGGCCGGCTCGGTCTCGCTGAGCTGCACCGGCGGCAACTGCACCGGCAGCGCGGGCAACCCGAACCTCAAGCCGTATTCGTCCACCAACTACGACCTGGCCGGCGAGTGGTACTTCGCGCCGTCCAGCATGCTCGGCGCCGAGGTGTTCTACCGCAAGATCGGCAACTACATCGTCAGCACCACCGACGAGCGCACGTTCTTCGACCCGACCAACGGCCAGACCAACGTCTACACCATCACCTCGCCGGTGAACGTCTCCAACGCCAAGGTGCGCGGCATCTCCCTGCTGTACCAGCAGGACCTGGGCCACGGCTTCGGCGTGCAGACCAACTACACCTATGCGCATGCCGACACCAGCACGGGCCTGAACCTGCCGTACCTGTCGAAGAACACCTTCAACATCATTCCGTACTTCGAGAAGGGGCCGTGGTCGGCGCGCGTCAACTACAGCTGGCGTTCGCCGTACTTCACCCAGATCGGCCGCCTCGATTCGCACGTGTTCGCCGACCAGTACAAGGAGCTGGACGTCAGCGCCTCGTACCAGGTGAACCAGTGGATGGCGGTGACCCTGAGCGCGACCAACCTGCTCGATTCCACCTACTACTGGTACAACGACGTGAAGTACGCGCCGATCGGCATGTACAAAAACGGCCGCACCTTCGCCGTCGGCGTCAACTTCAAGCTGTAACGCCAAACTTTTAGGCGCCGGGCCGGTCACGGCGGGATATCTCCCCTCCGCCGCGGCCGGCCCCTTTTTTATCCCGCCGGTTCATGCCACCGGAACGTTCCGGAAATGTGCGCGCAACGACATTTCCAGCCAGAGGCCCGGGTAAAAGCCGTGCCCGCGTGGTCGATTCGCCGGCCAGCCGCTATGATCTTGCGCTTCGCCTCGGCCCAGGGTGGGCTGCGAGGTGTGTTCGCGTTGCCGTCGGCACGGCGCGCGTCATCGGCATGCAGGGAGACGCAGCGATGGAAGGCCTTACCCCCAGGGACATGGACGTGCTCGGCCACTATGCCCGCCAGGGCAACCGCGAGCGCTACTGGAACTACCTGGCAAGGCACGAAGGCGCCGACGGCTACGGCCTGCTCGCGCTGGGCGCGGTGCGCAACGACAGCACGCCGGGCGCCGTCGCCAATCTCTATGCACAGAACTACGCCTACAGCCGCAACCACACCATCCTGAGCGAACGCGGCTGGGAGGAATTCGGCCAGGACCTGGTGCGCGTGGACTACGCGCGCCGCGCCGCGCATTTCAACGGCGGCGCGCCGGAGCTGGCGCTCAACCTGCCGGTGAAGGACGTGCAGGAGACCTACACCGAAGCCTTCGCGCGCAAGCGCATCGACGCGGACGCCTGGACGCCCAACCGCCTGCTCGACGCCGCGCGCCGCCACGGCGGCGAGACCGCGACCGAAGGCGCCTGGCGCAGCATGCTCGACGGCGGCCGCCTCGGCGCCTGGCGCGGCTACGACACGCTCACCGCGGTGGTCGCCGCCTATGGCGACGACGAGATGCGCCGTGCCGAATACGTCAAGGACATGGGCGTGGCCTACGCCGGTGCCATGGCCGCCACGCCGCAGGTCGACCCGGACCGCATCCAGCGCGGCGACGACCGCTACGCCTTCGATCCGCACAGCCGGCAGTGGCAGCACGACGTGGCGGGGCCGGTGACCGATCCCAAGGAACGCGCGGAACTGGACGATGCGCGCCAGGTGCGCCTGGAGCGCGCGCAGAAGCTGCGCGAGATCCACCCGGCGGACCGCTTCCACGAACTTGCCGCCAGCCCGTTCGCACTGTCCGAACGCACGCCGTCCTCACCGCCGGTTGCCGAGCCCGCCGCCGCAACGCTCGCCGCGCGCGACATCGCACCGGCGCTCTACGACGAGTTGAAGCCGCAGCTGCCCCCCGGCTTGCCGGAAGACCGCCTTGCCCAGGTCACGCTCGCCGCGAAGGAAGGCGGTATCAAGGCCGGCCACGTGCGCGCCGTGCTGGTGGAGAACGACACCGTCTATATCGCCGGCCGCATTCCCGGCATGCTCGGCCAGGTCGATCTGGCCAGGCCCGCGCCGCCGCTGCAGGAAAGCCTGCAGCGCTCGGCCGCGCTGGATCAGCGGCAGGAAGCACAGGCCGCGCCGCAGGGGCCCAAGCTGGGATAAGCGCGCTGCGCTAAAGTCGCGCCTTTCCGGCGCCGCGCGGTGCGCGCCGGCCATGGCGGGACACCGATGCGCGCGAAGCGATTCACCCTGGTCGACGTCTTTTCCACCGAAGCGTTTCGCGGCAATCCCGTCGCCGTGGTGCACGACGCCGGCGGCATGTCGGAGCAGGACATGCAGGCGCTCGCGCGCTGGACGAACCTCAGCGAGACCTGCTTCCTGCTGCCGTCCGACGATCCGCGCGCCGACTATCGGTTGCGCATCTTCTCGACCCTGCGCGAAATGCCGTTCGCCGGGCATCCCACGCTCGGCGCCGCGCATGCCTGGCTGGCGGCCGGTGGTGTGCCCAAGGGCCAGCAGCTGGTGCAGTCCTGCGCCGTGGGCCTCGTCGATGTCCGCGCAGAGCACGCGCAGCTGGCCTTCCGCGCGCCGCCTCTGCTGCGTGCCGGCCCGGTGGAAGAAGCGCTGCTGGCAGGCATCCTCGGCGCGTTCGGGCTGCAGCGCCATGAAGTGCAGCGGGCACAGTGGGTCGACAACGGCGCCGGCTGGCTGGCCCTGATGCTGGACGATCGCCATCGCCTGCTCGGCCTGGCGCCGGACCTGTCCACATTGCACGGCGTGCCCATCGGTCTGTTCGCACCGTGGCCCGGCGGCGATGCCGCGTTCGAAGTGCGCGCGTTTATCGGCGGCGATGCGGTGCCCGAAGACCCGGCCACCGGCAGCCTCAACGCCGGCCTCGCGCGCTGGCTGCTGGAGGAGGGCATGGCGGCGGCGCCCTTCGCGATGGCGCAAGGCACCGCGATCGGGCGCGCGGGCCGCATCCATGTGCGCGGCGGCGGTGCGGACCTGTGGATCGGCGGCGCCTGCGTCACGCGCGTCGACGGACAGCTCGCGCTCTAGGCCGTTGCCCCGGTGGCGGCTGTTGCAGCCGGCGCAACACGGTGATGCGCGCCGCGCTTCCTTCCCAGGCGCCGGTCTTCGGTTCATGCTGTCAGCTTGGCCTTCCGTGCCGCACCACATGAGGACGCTTTCATGAGCCAGCCGATCCGGGTGCTCCTGCAGACCACCATCCCGACTGCCGCCGACGACTGGCATATCGGGCGCTTTTCGCAGCTGGCGCAGACGCTGGCCGCGGCACGCGGCACGGATGGCGCGCCGCTGTTCGAGGTAAGCGCACGCGACCGCGGCCCGGTAGGCCAGCCCGATCCGGTGCTGTCCACGCTGGACCGTTCCGGCTTCGACCAGCTCTGGCTGTTCGCCGTCGACGTCGGCGACGGCCTGCACGATGCGGACTGCGAAGCCATCGGGCGCTTCCGCGGACGCGGCGGCGGCGTGCTGGTGGCGCGCGACCATATGGATCTGGGCTGCTCGATCTGCTCGCTGGCCGGCATCGGTGCGGCGAATTATTTCCATACGCACAATCTCGATCCGGATCCCGCGCGCCGGCAGATCGACGATCGCGACACCGCCTACATCCTGTGGCCGAACTTCCACTCCGGTGCCAATGGCGATTGGCAGCACGTCGTCGCCGTGGGCGAGCCGCATCCCGTGCTGCACGATCCCGACGAAGCGAACGGTGTGCTGGCTTACCTGCCGTCGCATCCGCATGAGGGTGCGGTCGACGCGCCCGCCGGCGATGCGAGCGCCCGCGTGATTGCGCAGGGGCGCAGCAAGGCGACGGGGCAGGCCTTCAATCTGGCGGTGGCGTTCGAATCGAAGGACGGAGGCGGCAGGGCGATCGCGCAATCCACCTTCCATCATTTCGCCGATTACAACTGGGACCCGCGCCTGGGCTGTCCCAGCTTCGTCAGCGAAGCGCCGGGCGATGCGATCCGGCAGCATCCGCATGCGCTCGACGCCACGCGCCGCTACGTGCGCAACGTGGCGCTGTGGCTGGCCGGCCGCGACGTGGCGGTGGCCTGATGGACTTCCGCGACGACGATCTGAGCCACTACGCCGCCCACGGCACGCCGCCGTTGCCGGCGCCTGCGCGGGAGCTGCACGTGGACCATGCCGGCGCCTCGATCTGGTGCGGTGTCTACGGCGAAGGCGCGCCGGTGCTGCTGCTGCACGGCGCGTTCAACCAGTCCGCCGACTGGAGCCGCCAGATCGCCGCGCTGACCGAGGCCGGCTACCGCGCCATCGCCATCGACAACCGCGGCCGCGGACGCAGCACGTTGGGTACAGAGCCGCTGAGCTATGCGCTGGAAGCGGAAGAGGTGTTTGCGGTGATGGATGCGCTGGACTTGCCGGCAGCTTCCATCGTGGGCTGGAGCGACGGTTCCATCATCGGCCTGACCATGGCGATGCAGCAGCCGCAACGGGTGTCGAGGGTGTTTGCATTCGGCACGGTGATGCATCTGGACGGCCTGACGCCG
Organism: Dyella sp. SG562; assembly: GCF_011759495.1. NCBI lineage: Bacteria > Pseudomonadati > Pseudomonadota > Gammaproteobacteria > Lysobacterales > Rhodanobacteraceae > Dyella > Dyella sp. SG562. The sequence goes on along the minus strand of NZ_JAAOYS010000013.1, from coordinate 498 downwards.
CTGGATATGGACGACCCGGTGCTGGGGCGGATGTTCAACCGCGTGAAGCACGACCATGCGCGGTTTTCGCCGGAGGCGGAACGGTTCGAGGAGATTGCCCAGGCGGTCGGCCGGATGACGGATACGCAGCCTACGTATGGCGATGCGGAGCTGGCGGCGATACGCGTGCCGGTGGCCATCGTGGTGGGGGTGCGTGATGAGTTTGTTGCGCGGGGGCATACGGAGCACCTGGCGGAGGTTATTCCTGGCGCGAAGTTGATTGCGTTGCCGGGGGGGACTCATTTTGCGTTGCTGCAGCGGCCGGGGGAATTCAATCGGGCGATGCTCGATTATCTCGGGGACTCCGTGATTATGTCGGCTTAGGCCGGGATCTTTTTTGCGGTGTCGCCTGGTTTTGCGTGGCCGCGACTTGGCCGCTTATGCAGCGGGCATTTCGGACGCCTGCCGGCGCCCGAGTTACTTTCTCTTTGCTGGCCCAAAGAGAAAGTAACCAAAGAG
>NZ_JAAOYS010000012.1:0-149873 GCF_011759495.1 Dyella sp. SG562 | reverse complement strand
CTCTTTGGTTACTTTCTCTTTGAGCCAGCAAAGAGAAAGTGACCCGGGCGCCGGCAGGCGTCCGGAATGCCCGCTGCATAAGCGGCCAAATCGCGACAACCACACCTAGTCGCTACTGGACCCCGGCCTACGCCGAAATGACGAGCAAAAAAATCCCCCGCCGCGGTGCGGCGAGGGATCTCATCAATCAGCGCTGAGCAATCAGCCGCCGATCACTCCTCCGGCGTCGGCTCGCCGGCATCGCCCGCATCGCCGGCATCCGGCGCCGCAACGTCACCACCCTGCTCCACGCCGCCGCTCCCGCCATCGGGTGCATCCGCACCCTCAACCTCCTCCTCCGCATCCAGCCGCACCACGCTGACCAGCGCCTCATCGGCCGGCAGCTTGATCAGGGTGACGCCCTGGGTGTTGCGGCTGAGCTGCGAGACTTCCGCCACGCGGGTGCGCACCAGGGTGCCCTGGTTGGAGATCAGCATCAGCTCGTGCGCCTCGGTGACCTGCACCGCGGAGACCAGGCCGCCGTTGCGCTCGGAGCACTGGATGCCGATCACGCCCTGGGTGCCGCGGCCCTTCTTGGGGAATTCCTCCAGCTGGGTGCGCTTGCCGTAGCCGCGTTCGGTGGCGGTGAGAATGTCGCCTTCCGGTTCGGCCACGATCAGCGACACCACTTCGGCGCCGTCGGCCAGCTTCATGCCGCGCACGCCGGTGGCGGTGCGGCCCATCGAGCGCACCTCGCCCTCGTCGAAGCGCACCGTCTTGCCGTTGGAAGCGAACAGCAGCACGTCGCTGTTGCCGTTGGTGAGCGCCACGTTGACCAGGGCGTCGCCCTCGTCGAGGTTGATGGCGATCTTGCCCTTCTGCAGCTGGAAGGCGAACTCGTTGAGCGGCGTCTTCTTCACCGTGCCCTGGCGGGTGGCGAAGAACACGTAGCAGTCGTCGCTGTATTCGCGCACCGGCAGCACCGCCTGCACCTTCTCGCCGGCGGCGAGCGGCAGCAGGTTGACCATCGGCTTGCCGCGGGCGTTGGGGCCCGATTCCGGCATCTGGTACACGTTGAGCCAGTACACGCGGCCGGTGCTGGTGAAGGTGAGCAGGGTGTCGTGGGTATTGACCACCCACAGCTGCTCGACGAAATCCTCGTCCTTCAGCGCCGAGGCCGAGCGGCCCTTGCCGCCGCGCCGTTGGGCACGATAAGTGCTGGCCGGCTGGCGCTTGACGTAGCCGGTGTGCGACAGCGTGACCACGACGTCTTCCGGCGCGATCAGGTCGAGGACGTTGAGGTCTTCCTGCGAATGCTGGATCTCGGTGCGGCGCTTGTCGCCGAATTCTTCCTTGACCACTTCGAGCTCGGCGCGGATCACCGCCAGCAGGCGGGCCGGGTCTTCCAGGATCTCGATCAGGCCGCGGATGGTGGCCAGGATCTCGCGGTACTCGTCGGAGAGTTTTTCCTGCTCCAGGCCGGTCAGGCGGTGCAGGCGCATGGCCAGGATTTCCTGGGCCTGCACGTCCGAAAGCTGGTAGCCGTCGGCCTTGAGGCCGTCGCGCGGGTCGAGGTCTTCCGGACGCGAGGCATCGGCGCCGGACGCGCCCAGCAGGGCCGAGACCATGCCCGGCTCCCACTTGCGCGCCAGCATGCGCTCGCGCGCTTCCTGCGGCGAGGCGGAGCTGCGGATCAGCTCGATCATCGCGTCGATATTGGCCAGCGCGACGGTGAGGCCTTCGAGGATGTGGGCGCGGGCGCGGGCCTTGCGCAGCTCGAAGATGGTGCGGCGGGTGACCACCTCGCGGCGGTGGCGGATGAAGGCCTCGAGGATGTCCTTGAGGTTCAGCAGGCGCGGCTGGCCGTCCAGCAGGGCCACCATGTTGATGCCGAAGGTGACCTGCAGCTGGGTCTGCTGGAACAGGTTGTTGAGCACCACATCGGCCATCGAGTCGCGGCGGATCTCGATCACTACGCGCATGCCGTCCTTGTCGGACTCGTCGCGCAGCTCGCTGATGCCTTCGAGCTTCTTTTCCTTGACCAGCTCGGCGATCTTCTCGATCAGGCGCGCCTTGTTCACCTGGTACGGCAGCTCGCTGACGATGATCGTCTCGCGGCCGTTGGATTCGGTCTCGATCTCGGTCCGGGCGCGCACCAGGATGCGGCCGCGGCCGGTGCGGTAGGCCTCGACGATGCCGGAGGAGCCGTTGATGATGCCGGCGGTGGGGAAATCCGGGCCGGGGATGTACTGCATCAGGTCGTCGACCGACAGCGACGGGTCGTCGATCAGGCCGATGGTGGCGGCCACCACCTCGTTGAGGTTGTGCGGCGGCACGTTGGTGGCCATGCCCACCGCGATGCCCGCGGAGCCGTTGACGAGCAGGTTCGGCACGCGGGTGGGCAGCACCAGCGGCTCGCTTTCGCTCTCGTCGTAGTTGGGGCCGAAGTCGACGGTTTCCTTGTCGATGTCGGCCAGCAGCTCGTGGGTGAGGCGCGACATGCGCACCTCGGTGTAGCGCATGGCCGCGGCGTTGTCGCCGTCGACCGAACCGAAGTTGCCCTGGCCGTCGACCAGCATATAGCGCAGCGAGAACGGCTGGGCCATGCGCACGATGGCGTCGTAGACCGAGGCATCGCCGTGCGGATGGTATTTACCGATCACGTCGCCGACCACGCGGGCCGACTTCTTGTAGGGCTTGTTCCAGGCGTTGCTCAGTTCGTTCATCGCGTACAGCACGCGGCGATGCACAGGCTTGAGGCCATCGCGCACGTCCGGCAGGGCGCGGCCCACGATCACGCTCATGGCGTAGTCGAGGTAGCTCTGGCGCATCTCGTCTTCGATGTTGACGCGGATGATTTCTTTGGCGAGTTCTGCCATCAATCGGCTTCCCTGGATGAAGAAAAAGGGCCGTGGCGCGCGAGCTTCAGCCGCGCGTGCAGCGGTCCCGGATATAGCCTTTGAAGTGTAGCAGAAATACTATCGAAACGACAGTATTTTGATGAATGGAATCAATAGCTTACGCAGAGCTTTTGGAGCCTTTGAAAAGCACCCCGCGCGCTGTCGAGAAATTGACCAGCGCAGCCACCGCCGAACCGGCCAGCACGGCTACCGCCGGCCAGCGGTGCAGGGCCGGAAAACCGACCAGCATCAGCGCGTAGGTGGCGTAGTTGATCAGCGCGCCGGCGGTCATCAGGCCCATCCAGCGCAGCCATTCCAGGTGCAGCGGCTGCCCGCTGGCGCGGTGGGCGAAGGTGTAGCGGCGGTTCCACCACCAGGTCGCCGTGGCCGCGAGCAGGAAGGACGGCACGCGCGCCACATAGGCGTTGGCGCCGGCCAGCGAGACCAGGGCCTGCACGCCGCCGGCATCGACGATGAAGCCGATCACGCCGCCGACGAAGAACAGGCCCGCTTCGCGGCGCAGCCTCATGGGCCGGCCCCGTATGAGCCGTGCCTCATGAACCGAACATCGCCTGCATGGCCAGCGCGTTCGGATGCTCGATCACCCCGCGCTCGGTGACGATGGCGTCGATCAGCCCGGCCGGCGTCACGTCGAACACCGGGTTCCACGCCTGCGCGCCCTCGACCACGGTGCGCTGCCCGGCCACGGCCAGCAGTTCCGCCGGATCGCGCAGCTCGATCTCGATCGCCTCGCCCGAGGGCGTGGCCATGTCGACGGTGGACGACGGCGCCACCACCATGAACTTCACGCCGTGGTGGCGCGCGGCGATGGCCAGCTGGTAGGTGCCGATCTTGTTGGCGGTATCGCCGTTGGCGGCGATGCGGTCGGCGCCGACGATCACCCACTGCACCGCGCCGGAGCGCATCAGGTGCGAAGCGGCGGAGTCCGCGATCAGGCGCGCGGGCACGCCGTCGCGCACCAGTTCCCACATGGTCAGGCGCGCGCCCTGCTGCCACGGCCGCGTCTCGCCGGCATAGACCTCGTCGATACGGCCGGCGCTGACGCCGGCGCGGATCACGCCCAGCGCGGTGCCGAAACCCGCGGTGGCGAGCGAGCCGGTATTGCAATGGGTGAGCACACCGGAACCCGGTGCAATGAGCGCGGCGCCGAGCTCGCCCATATGGCGGTTGGCGGCCAGATCCTCGTCCTGGATCGCCTGCGCTTCGCGCTCCAGCGCGGCGGCGTCGGCACCGGCCGTGATGCGCGCCTTCATGCGGTCCAGCGCCCACATCAGGTTCACCGCGGTCGGGCGGGCGGCGCGCAGCATGGCCAGGGCCGGCTCGAGCGGCGCGCCCTGCTGCGCTGCCAGCACCACGCCCCAGGCGGCGGCGATACCGATGGCCGGCGCGCCGCGTACGGCCAGGTCGCGGATGGCCTGGGTCACCTGCGCGGCGTCGCGGCAGTCGATCCACTCCTCCGTGCGCGGCAGCAGGCGCTGGTCGAGCAGGCGCAGATGGTCGCCCTGCCATTGCACGGCACGGATGCGGTCGTAACGGTCGTAGTCGATGCTCATGGATGTACTCGAACGAAGCGGCAGGCGCGGTGGTGCGCCTGCCGGCAGCCGTGGGGTCCGGCCGTTTAGACGTCCTGCGGCATCACCAGCCACAGGATCAGATAGATAAGGATACCGGAGCCGCCGGCCAGGGTCAGGACGATCCACAGCAGGCGCACGATGGTGACGTCCCAGCCCAGGTATTGGGCGACGCCGCCGCACACGCCGGCGATCATCTTCTGGCTGCTGGAACGGACGAGGCGCTTGTCGGTATTCATGCGGTTCTCCTTGTGCTGGAACTCAATCCCTGGAACGCAGCCACTGGTGGATGGCCGGCGGCACTTCGCGCTGCGCGCGTCCGGAAACGTAGATGCCGATATGCCCGCCCTTGAAGGCGAGCTGGGTGTAGTCGGTGGTGCCCACGTGCTTGCCCAGCGCGCGCGAGGCGTCCGGCGGCACGAGGTGGTCCTGCTCGGCGAAGATGTTCAGCACCGGCTGGGTGACCATGCCCAGATCCACCGGCTTGTCGCCGATGGTGAGCGTGCCCTTGACCAGCTTGTTGCCCTGGTAGAAATCCTTGATGAACTGCCGGAACGCTTCGCCGGCCTGGTCGGGCGAGTCGAAGATCCAGCGTTCCATGCGCAGGAAATTTTCCATCTCCTTGCGGTTGTCCAGCAGGTCGACCATCGACACGTATTTCTGCTGGTTGAGCCGCACGGGCTTGAGCGTGAGGTAGACGTAGTTCATCAGCTCGGCGGGGATATTGCCCAGCGTGTCGACGAACAGGTCCACGTCCAGGTTCTGCACCCAGTGCGACAGCATGTTGTCCGGCGTGTGGTAGTCCACCGGCGTGACCATGGTCACGAGGTTCCGCACTTTCTCCGGATGCATCGCCGTGTAGCACAGCGAGAACGCGCCGCCCTGGCAGATGCCGAGCAGATTGACCGCATCCAGGCCGTGGCGCGCGCGCACCGCGTCGACGCAGCGGTCGAGATAGCCGTTGAGGTAGTCGTCCAGGGTGAGCCAGCGGTCGGCGCCGTCCGGATAGCCCCAGTCGATCAGGTACACATCCTCGCCCTGCTCCAGCAGATTGCGCACCAGCGAGCGGTCGGCCTGCAGGTCGGTCATCCACACCGTGTTGACCAGGGCGTAGACGATCAGCAGCGGCGTCTTCGAGGTGGGCTTGCCGTTGCCCTTCATATGCCAGACGGTGAGCTTGTCCTCGCGATAGACGGCTTCGCGCGGCGTGTTCGCGTATTCGGGTTCGTGCATGCCGCGCAGGCTTTCCACGCCGGCGGCGAGCTTGCGCTGGAAGGCGGCGACTTCGCCGAGGAGCTTGGCCGGATCGATGCGTAGAGGGGTGAACATGCGTCAGTCCTTCACTTGCGCGTGCGTTGCGTGCCGCGCGCGGGCGCGGTCTTGGCGGTGCGGCGGGCGGCGGGCGGCTTGCGTTTGCTTTCCGCCTCGGCGCCCAGCGATTCGGACAGCACTTTCTTCGGCGCGTGGCCGGCTTCGGCGCGGCCGGCGAGCTTGCGCTTCAGCGCGGCGACTTCGTTGCGCAGCGCGTCCAGTTCCGCGTCCGGCGCGGCGGCGCGCGTCGCCTTGCCGGCGGAGCTGGCGCGCAGTTCGCGGCGCAGCTCCTGCACGCGCTTGCCCAGCGAATCGACTTCGCCGCGCGTGGGCATGCCCAGTTCGCGGCACCAGGCGTCGGTCTGGCGCTGCTGGCGCTGGCGCACCTGCATCTGCGTGTTGACCATGGCGCCGTAGGCTTCGCGGAATTCGTCCGACAGCGCGATCTGCGCATAGGCTTCTTCGGCGGCGTCGACCCACAGGTCGTACAGCGCCTTGAGCGAATCGACCTGGCGCGCCGGCTCGGTCATCTGCGTGAGCTTTTCGCGCAGGCGTTCGAAGCCGTCGGCGTTGGCGCGCAGGATCAGCGTGTTGTAGCGCGACGAAGCCTCGGCGTATTCGCGCATGGCTTCGAGCAGCGCCTGCTGCTGCATCTGGCGTTCGCGCGTATAGCCGAAAGCCGGCGTGTCGCCCAGGCCCGCGCCCCAGGCGCCGGCCTGCGGCTGCGCGGCCTGCAGCCAGCTCTGCCATTGCTGGGCGAAACCGTGCGCGGCGGCATTGTCGATGCCGGCGAAAGCCTGCGCGAACGGCTGGTTGATGCCGGCGAACGGATTGCCCATGAAGCCCTGCCCCATGGCGGCCGCACCCGCCACCGGCTGCCCCATGAACAGCTGGCGCAGCGCCTGCTGCCAGTCGTCCGGCCCCTGCCCCGCGATGCCGCTGGTGGCGGCCGCCTGCATCCAGTCGGCATAGCTTTTCAGGCCACCCATGGCGCGCGACAGCAGGTCGTCGGAAGCCGCGGGCACCGGCGCGAACGGCGACGCGGGCCGCTGCAGCGATTGCATCCATGCGTCCCAGGATTGCTGCGCCCAGGCCTGGTATTGCTTCATCACATCGTTGGCGTGATCGCTCATGCCCGCATCCTCGTTTGCGCTCTGGGCATCGTAGCAAAAGCCACCTCACGCCACTGTTGCGCAAAAAAGTGGAGGGCGCTGGATGAGCGTTTTGGCGGAGTGGTGCGCATCACTCTTGCGCTCCGCCCGGCCCCTCACCCCAACCCTCTCCCCGGAGGGGAGAGGGGGATGACGGGCGGGGCGAAAACCGAGCGAAGAGCTCGCGGCGCAGCCGCGGCGTTCCGCTGGCGCGCTTCTGCTCTTGATCTACCGGGTCCCCTTGGCGCCGGCGGTGAGGGCTGGACGAAAAGGCCCCGCAGGGGGCGGGGACACGATGTCCCCGCCTTTTTGATCAGGGCATGGATGCCCTGTCAAAAAGCCCGGCCAGCCCTCACGGACCCTCAGCAGCTGCGCTGCTGAGGGCGCCAAGCAGGGTGCCCTTCTCTTTGCTTACTTTCTCTTGGGCACGCAAGAGAAAGTAAGTCGGGCCGCGGCAGCGGCACGAAACACTCGCCAAAGGCGAGGCCAGCGGACATCAACGCGACAACCAAGCGATACCGCCACTGGATCCCGGCCTACGCCGGGATGACGAGCAAAAAAAAGCCCGGCGATAAGCCGGGCTTTCTTCAACCTGCCTGCAGAGAGCGCCTCAGGCGCCCTCTTCCTCAGTCACCGCCTTCATGGACAGGCGAATACGCCCCTGCTTGTCCACTTCCAGCACCTTGACCTTGACGATGTCGCCTTCCTTCAGCTTGTCGGAGACCTTCTCCACGCGCTCGTTGGAAATCTGCGAGACGTGGACGAGGCCGTCCTTGCCCGGCAGGATCGTGACGAATGCGCCGAAGTCCATCAGCTTGGCGACCTTGCCCTCGTAGATGCGGCCCGGCTCGACGTCGGAGACGATCTGCTCGATGCGCTTCTTCGCTTCGTCGGCCGCCAGGCGGTTGACCGAGGCGATGATGACGGTGCCGTCGTCGCTGATGTCGATGGTGGTGCCGGTCTCTTCGGTGATCGAGCGGATGGTGGCGCCGCCCTTGCCGATGACTTCGCGGATCTTGTCCGGATGGATCTTGATGGTGAGCAGGCGCGGGGCGTACTCGCTCATCTCCGAACGCGGCTCGCTGATCACCTTGGCCATTTCGCCCAGGATGTGCAGGCGGCCACGCTTGGCCTGCTCCAGCGCCACCTTCATGATCTCTTCGGTGATGCCGTCGATCTTGATGTCCATCTGCAGCGCGGACACGCCGTTGGCGCTGCCGGCCACCTTGAAGTCCATGTCGCCGAGGTGGTCTTCGTCGCCCAGGATGTCGGACAGCACGACGTAGTCGTTGCCTTCCTTCACCAGGCCCATGGCGATGCCCGCCACCGGAGCCTTGAGCGGCACGCCGGCGTCCATCATGGCCAGCGAGGAACCGCACACCGAGGCCATCGAGGAGGAACCGTTCGACTCGGTGATCTCCGAGACCACGCGCAGCACGTACGGGAATTCCTCGATCGAGGGCTTGACCGCCTGCACGCCGCGCTTGGCAAGGCGGCCGTGGCCGATCTCGCGGCGCTTCGGCGCGCCGAAGCGGCCGGCCTCGCCCACCGAGAACGGCGGGAAGTTGTAGTGGAACAGGAACGGATCCTTCGACTCGCCTTCCGGCGCGTCGATGATCTGCGCGTCGCGGGTGGTGCCCAGCGTGGCCACGACCAGGGCCTGCGTCTCGCCGCGGGTGAACAGCGCCGAGCCGTGGGTGCGCGGCAGCACGCCGACGCGGACGGTGATCGGGCGCACGTCGTCCAGCTGGCGGCCGTCGATGCGGACCTTGGTCTTCAGCACGCTGTCGCGCATGGTGCGGTATTCGAGCTCGCCGAATTCCTTCGCCAGCTCGGCAGCCGGCCAGGCGTGCTCTTCGGCCTGGGCCTTGAGCGAGGCGATCACGTCCGCCTTGATGGCGGCGATGGCGTCGCGGCGCTGCAGCTTGTCCTTGACCTGGAAGGCCTCGTCCAGCTTGCTGCCGACGGCGCCGCGCACGGCGGCGGCCAGGGCCTCGTTACGGGCCGGCGGCTGCCAGTCCATCGACGGGCGGGCGGCCTCGGTGGCCAGTTCCGCAATGGCGCGGATCGCGGTCTGCATCTGCTGGTGGCCGAACACCACGGCGCCCAGCATGACTTCTTCGCTGAGCAGCTTGGCTTCGGATTCCACCATCAGCACGGCGTTGGTGGTGCCGGCCACGACCAGGTCCAGGTCCGAGCTCTTCAGCTCGGTGGCGGTCGGGTTCAGCACGTACTGGCCGTTGGTGTAGCCGACGCGGGCGGCGGCGATCGGACCCTTGAAGGGGATGCCGGCGAGGCTCAGCGCAGCGGACGCGCCCAGCATGGCCGGGATGTCGCCGTCGACTTCCGGATTGAGCGAGACCACCTGCGCGATGATCTGCACTTCGTTCTTGAACTCTTCCGGGAACAGCGGGCGCACCGGACGGTCGATGAGGCGCGAGGTCAGCGTCTCCTTCTCGGTCGGGCGGCCTTCGCGCTTGAAGAAGCCACCGGGGATGCGGCCGGCCGAGTAGAACTTCTCGACGTAATCCACGGTGAGCGGGAAGAAGTCCTGACCTTCCTTCGCCTTGGCCGCGGCCACCGCGGTGACCAGCACCACGGTGCCGTCCATGCTGACCATGACGGCGCCGGACGCCTGGCGGGCGATTTCGCCCGTCTCCAGTGTGACCGTGTGATTACCGTACTGGAATGACTTGGTTACTTTCGCCACGTCGTTAGTCCTTGGAGTCGATTAACGGCGGAGGCCGAGGCGTTCGATCAGGCTCTGGTAGCGGGTCACGTCGCTGGCCTGGAGGTAGCTCAGCAGGCGCTTGCGCTGGTTGACCAGCTTGAGCAGGCCGCGACGCGAGTGGTGGTCCTGCTTGTGGGTCTTGAAGTGGTCGGTCAGGTGGGCGATGCGGGCCGACAGCAGGGCCACCTGGACTTCCGGCGAACCGGTGTCGTTCGGCACGCGGCCGTATTCAGCAATGATCTTGCCGGTCTGTTCTGCAGTAAGGGACATGGGTCTCTCTTCCTCAAAAGCGGGTGCGAAGCTTGCGCAACGTCACCGTCGATGACGTTGCGCAAGCTTCGGATGGATGGATAAAGCTCTGGAACAAGCGGGATATTCTAGCCGGCCGATGCTCATTACAACAAGAGCATGACAAGCGCGCCGATGGCGCTCTCATGCCGTTTGCGCCGCCGGCGGCAGATTGAAGCCGCGCTGGATGCGCAACAGGCCGTCCGCGTCCAGCTCGCACAGCGCCACCGGGCGCCCGTCCGGGGCGAACGCGGCATAGGCGCCGGCCGCATGGCCGGCAAGCTGAATGCGCTGGCCGCGGGTCACGGCATGGCTCTGCGCCTCGTCCAGGGCCAGCGCCGGCCAGCCGGCCAGGCCGGCGGCGACCGGCAGCAGCAGGGCGTCCATGGCGGCCTCGCCCTGCTCCGCCGCGGCGTCGAGCTGATCCAGGCCGACCATGGCCGGCGCCCGGAACGGTTCGACCCACAGCCGGCGCAGCGCCGTGAGATGGGCGCCGCAGCCCAGCGCCTCGCCCAGGTCCACGGCGAGGCTGCGGATATAGGTGCCGGAGCCGCATTCCACTTCCAGCTCCAGCGTGTCGGCGGTGCGTGACAGCAGCTCCAGCCTGAAGATGTCCACTTCGCGGGGCGGCGCCTGCACGTCCTCGCCGCGGCGCGCCTTCACATACAGCGGCTCGCCGCCCTGTTTCAGCGCCGAGTACACCGGCGGAATCTGCACGATGCGCCCGCGCAGGCCGGCCAGGGCCGCTTCCAGCATGGCTTCGTCCAGCGGCGGCACGGGGCGTTCCCGCACCACCGCGCCTTCCAGGTCGGCCGTGGCGGTGGTGGCGCCCAGGCGCACCTGGGCGCGATAGGCCTTGCGCGAGCCGAGCAGGCTGCCGGCGATCTTGGTGGCCTCGCCGAAGCACAGCGGCAGCAGGCCGGTGGCCAGCGGGTCCAATGCCCCGGTGTGGCCGCCCTTCTCGGCGCGCAGCCGGTGGCGGACCTTCTGCAGGGCCTGGTTGGAACTCAGGCCCAGCGGCTTGTCCAGCAGCAGCAGGCCGTGCAGGTCGCGGAAGCGGCTGCGGCGCATCAGTCCTCGCCGTCGGCCTTGGCGGCGTCGTCCTTGGCCGGGGCCAGGTCGCGGGCCTGCTCGCGCAGCAGCGCCTCGATGCGCTCGCCCTTGTCCACCGAATCGTCGTACTTGAAGCGCAGCTCCGGCACGCGGCGGATGCGCATGCTGCGCGAGAGCGAGCGGCGGAATTCCACCGCCAGCTCGTTCAGCGCCTTCACGGCTTCCTTGGACTGTTCCGGCAGCAGCGCGGTCACCCACACCGAGGCCCAATCCAGGTCGCGGGTCACTTCCACGTCCGAGACGCTCACCGAGGGCAGGCCGTGGTCGCGCACGGCGGCGTGGACCAGCAGGCCCAGTTCACGGCGCAGCTCGGCGCCGACGCGGTCGGTACGCTTGAAATCGCGCGAGGGCATATAGCCTCCTTGAGACGGCCGCCATTCGCGGCCGATGGCGCGCCGCCCGGATGCCGGACAGCGCCGATACGAAAAACGCCGAAGCCCGGACAGGACTGTCCGGGCTCCGATTCCGTCGGAACAAGGAGCCTACGCCCCCTGCCCGGCTTACAGCGTGCGGGCCACTTCGATGCGCTCGAAGCACTCGATCTGGTCGCCGACCTTCACGTCGTTGTACTGCTTCACGGCGATACCGCATTCCATGCCGTTGCGCACTTCGTCGACCAGGTCCTTGAAGCGGCGCAGCGATTCCAGTTCGCCCTGGAACACCACGGTGTTGTCGCGCAGCACGCGGATCGGCTTGCTGCGCTTGACCGTGCCTTCGGTGACCATGCAACCGGCGACCGCGCCGAACTTGGAGCTGCGGAACACCTCGCGCACCTGGGCGATGCCGATGATCTCCTCGCGCACTTCCTTGCCCAGCAGGCCCGAAGCGGCCTGTTTCACCTGGTCGATCACGTCGTAGATGATCGAGAAGTAGCGCACGTCCAGGCCGGCGGTATCGATCACCTTGCGGGCCGAGGCATCGGCACGCACGTTGAAGCCGATCACCAGCGCCTTGGAAGCCGCCGCGAGGGTGGCGTCGGACTCGGTGATGCCGCCGACGCCGGCCGCGATCACGTTGACCTTCACGTTCTCGTTGCCGATCGAGCTGAGCGATTCGCGCAGCGCCTGCACCGAACCCTGCACATCGGCCTTGACCAGGATGTTGAGGGTCTGCTGCTCGGCGCCCTGGCCCATCTGGGCCATGATGTCCTCGAGGCGGTTGGCCTTGCTGACCATGCGCGTTTCGCGGCGCTTGAGCTGGCGCTCGGCGGCCACTTCGCGGGCCAGGCGCTCGTCCGCCACCACCACGAAGTCGTCGCCGGATTCCGGCACGCCGGACAGGCCCAGCACCTGCACCGGAATCGACGGGCCGGCTTCCTGCACGGTCTTGCCGTTCTCGTCGATCAGCGCGCGCATGCGGCCGTACTCGATGCCGCAGACCACGAAGTCGCCGCGCTTGAGCGTGCCCTGCTGCACCAGCACCGTCGCCACCGGGCCGCGGCCGCGGTCGAGGCTGGATTCGATCACCACGCCCGACGCCGGGCCGTCTTCCACGGCCGTCAGCTCCATCACTTCGGCCTGCACCAGGATCGCGTCGAGCAGGTCGTCGATGCCCATGCCGGTCTTGGCCGAGATCGGCACGAACGGGGTGTCGCCGCCCCACTCTTCCGGAATGACTTCCAGGTTGCCGAGGCCCTGCTTGACGTGGTCGGGGTTGGCGTCCGACTTGTCCATCTTGTTGAGCGCCACGATCAGCGGCACCTTCGCCGCACGCGCGTGCTGCACGGCTTCGGCCGTCTGCGGCATGACGCCGTCGTCGGCCGCCACCACCAGCACCACGATGTCGGTGGACTGGGCGCCGCGGGCGCGCATCGAGGTGAACGCCGCGTGGCCCGGGGTATCCAGGAAGGTGATCACGCCCTTGGGCGTTTCCACGTGGTACGCGCCGATGTGCTGGGTGATGCCGCCGGCTTCGCCCGAGGCGACCTTGGTGCGGCGGATGTAGTCCAGCGTCGAGGTCTTGCCGTGGTCGACGTGGCCCATGATGGTGACCACCGGCGGACGCGGCTTCTTCTCGCCCTCGAGCTCGGCGTTCTGGGTGTGCGCGGCCAGCGCGGCCTCGGCGTTGTTCTCGCTCGCGGCCACGGCCGTGTGGCCGAGCTCCTCGATCACCAGCACGGCGGTGTCGTGGTCGATGGTCTGGTTGATGGTGGCCATCACGCCCATCTTGAAGAGCGCCTTGACCACTTCCGAACCCTTGACCGCCATCTTCTGGGCCAGGTCGGCGACCACGTTGGCGTCGCCCACCACCACTTCGCGCACCACCGGTGCGGTCGGGCGGGAGAAGCCGTGCGGACCGGAGCTGGAGGCCGACGAGCCGCCACGCACGGGCTCGTTGCGGCCCGGCCGGCCCGGCTTGCCGCGCTTGTTGCGGCGGGCGCGGTCGGCTTCGGACAGATGCAGTTCGCCGGCGGCGAAACGCTTGCCGCCCGGGCCTTCGTCGCGGTCGCGGCCGCCCGGACGCGCCTTGTTGCGCGCGTCGGTGGCGCCAGCCGGCGCGGGAGCGGCGCCAGCCGCCGGAGGACGGCCCGCGGCCGGAGCCGAGGGGCGGCCGGGAGCGGGAGCCGGTGCCGGCGCAGCCACGGGAGGAGCCACCGGCTTCTCGCGACGGCGCGGTTCGTGAATGCGCGGCAGGATCATGCCCAGCGCCTTCGGATCGATCTTCTGCACGGACGACGCAGCCGGCGCGGCGGCCGTCTTTTCCTGCGCCTGCACCTGCGGCTCGGGAACGGCCTGCGGCGGCTCCTGCACCTGCACCTCTTCGCGCTCGACGGCGGCCGCAGCGGCGGCTTCGCGTGCGGCTTCGGCTTCCGCCTCGGCCTGCAGGCGGCGCTGCTCGGCTTCTTCCTGGCGGCGCAGCTCGGCTTCCTCGCGCTCGCGCACTTCGTCCTGGCGGCGGCGCTCGGCGTCGACGCGCTCGGTTTCCTCGTGCTCGCGCTGCTGCGCGGACTCCTGCAGCTTGCGCAGGGCGTCCTCGCGCTCGTGGTCGGCGCTAGCTTCTTCAGCGATGACGCTGCGCTTGACGTAGGTGCGCTTGGCGCGCACTTCCACGTTCACCGTCTTGGCGCCGCCGGCACCGCGGGCACCGGGCGTGGAGACCTTCAGCTCGCTCACCTTGCGGCGCTTGAGCGTGATCTGGCGCGGCGAGCTGTCTTCCGCTTCCGCGGTCTCCTCGCTCTTGCCGTGCGTGCGGCGCAGGAATCCGAGCAGCTTCACCTTCTCGGTGCTGCTGATGACCTGCTCCGGATCGGAGAATTTCATGCCGGCTTCGGCAAGCTGCCCGAGCAGCCTGTCCACCGGTAGGCCAAGTACCTTGGCAAGTTGTTTGATCGTTACGTCCGACATCGTGTTCTTTCTCCGCCGTTCCCGCGCATACCCCGTGCGACCGAAGGCCGCCCGGATACCGCCATCCGTGGTGGAAGCCGTTCAAGGCTTCCCTCGGCGCGCCCATCCCGGGCGCGGCCGTCCGCGGTTAGCCGCCCCTCTCCAGCCGCTCGATCATGGGCTTGCGCGCTTCCATGATCAGCTTGGCGGCGAGGTCTTCGTCCACGCCTTCGATATCGATCAGGTCGTCGACCGCGAGGTCGGCCAGATCGTCCAGCGACACCACTTCGCGCTCGGCCAGCGCATAGGCGATCGACTCGCTCATGCCCGGCAGCGCCAGCAGCTCTTCCGAAGGCTCGTTCACGCCCTCTTCCACCGCCAGCGCCTCGGTCAGCAGGGCGTCGCGGGCGCGGGCGCGCAGTTCCTCGACGATGTCCTCGTCGAAGCCTTCCACCGCCAGCAGCTCGGCGCTGGGCACGTAGGCGATTTCCTCGACCGTGGAGAAGCCTTCCTGCACCAGGATGTTGGCGATCTCCTGGTCCACCTCGAGCTTTTCCATGAACAGCTGGCGCGCGGCCTCCTGTTCGGCCTCGCTCTTGGCGGCGACCTGGTCCTGCGTCATCACGTTGAGCTGCCAGCCGGTGAGTTTGCTGGCCAGGCGCACGTTCTGGCCGCCGCGGCCGATGGCCTGGGAGAGCTTCTCCTCGGCCACCGCGATGTCCATGGAGTGCTTTTCCTCGTCCATGATGATGGACTGCACTTCCGCCGGCGCCATCGCGTTGATCACGTACTGGGCCTGGTTGTCGGCCCAGGTGATGATGTCCACGCGCTCGCCGTTGAGCTCGTTGGACACCGCCTGTACGCGCGAACCGCGCATGCCGATGCAGGCGCCGATGGGATCGGTGCGGCTGTCATGGGCCACCACGGCGATCTTGGCGCGGTCGCCCGGATCGCGGGCGCAGCCCTTGATCTCGACCAGGCCCTGGCCGACTTCCGGCACTTCGAGCTTGAACAGCTCGATCATGAATTCCGGCGCCGCGCGCGAGACGAACAGCTGCGGGCCGCGGATTTCCGACTTCACTTCGAACAGATAGCCGCGCACGCGGTCGCCGACGCGGTGCGATTCGCGCGGGATGGTCTTGTCGCGCGGGATGAAGGCCTCGGCGTTGCCGCCCAGGTCCAGATAGACGTTGCCGCGCTCGACGCGCTTGACGATGCCGGTGATCAGCTCGCCCACGCGGTCGGTGTAGGCGTCCACCACCTGCTGACGCTCGGCTTCGCGCACGCGCTGCACGATCACCTGCTTGGCGGCCTGCGCGGCGATGCGGCCGAATTCGGCGTTCTCGATCTGCGTCTCGATGTATTCGCCGACCTGCGCGTCCTCGCGCTCGTCGACCGCGTCCATCAGGCGCAGCTGGTGATAGGGCGATTCCATCTCGCCGTCGTCGGCGATGATTTCCCAGCGGCGGAAGGTCTCGTACTCGCCGTTCTGGCGGTCGATGCTCACGCGGATGTTCGGATCCTCGTCGGGGTAGCGCTTCTTGGCGGCCGAGGCCAGCGCGGCCTCCATCGCCTGGAAGATCACTTCGCGCGGCACGCCCTTTTCATTGGCAACCGCGTCGACGACCAGCAACAGTTCTTTGCTCATTGCAGCAACTCCGTGGACGCCTTTCCGTCGCCCGCTCGCTCTGATGGATTACTTGGTCTTCTTGACCGGCTTCTTGCCGGGCTTGGGCTGCGGCACGTAGCCGAGCGCTGCCCAATCCGGCACCACGCGCGCGCTTTCCACCGCGTCGTGATCGAACTCGAACACCTTCCCCTCGGCTTCCAGCGAAATGCGCTCGCCTTCCACCGCGGTGACCTTGCCGCGCAGGCGGCGGCGCCCTTCGATCGGCGCCTTCAGCAGTACTTTCACTTCCTGGCCGGCGACCTTGCCGAACTGCGCCGCGGTGAACAGCGGGCGGTCGATGCCCGGCGAGGACACTTCCAGCAGGTAATGCCCCGGGATCGGGTCTTCCACGTCGAGCATGGCCGACAGCTCGCGGCTGGCCGCCTCGCAATCGTCGAGGGAGACTTCGCGCCCTTCCACGTCCAGGTAAACGCGCAGGGTACTCTGCCCCTGCGACGGGGAGAATTCCACGCCAAGGCAGCTCAGGCCCAGATCGGCCAGTACCTCGGTGAAGCGTTGTGCGAGTGCCTGCGTGTCCATAAAAACCGTCTATTTACCGTCGCCAGAAACGAAAAATGGGCTCCAACGGCCCATTCCCTTATCTCGCCGATGTCCCGACTCTTCCGGGGCTCTTTCCGGGCATGTGCGCGCGCAAACCGGTACGAATAGCAAGCCGGGCGTGACGACTATGCGACGCATCCTTGCGCCCAACAAAAAAGCCTCACGAGGAGGCTTTCTTGTTCAAAGAAAGATCCGGTAGCGGGGGAACCTAGGATGCGCTGTGGAAGCGCTTCGTTATTCCGCTTTGTCCGCCTCAGAGTTCACGAATCATAGTCTGATTAACGCGATTCCGCAACATTTACGCGGGCTGGCCTGAGCCCGGCGCGCGAATGCGAAGCGAGGTTTTTCGAGCGCCCAAAGAAATTCGGCGCCCTCTTGCGAGGACGCCGAATCGAATAATTGGTAGCGGGGGTAGGATTCGAACCTACGACCTTCGGGTTATGAGCCCGACGAGCTGCCAGACTGCTCCACCCCGCACCAGAGAAATGAAACTATAGCGGGATGGCCGAATTCTTGCAAGGGCTCTAGGCGAATTCCGTAAAACTTTTTTTGCGGAATTCTTACCCGACCCCATACAACTCTTCTCAATCGCACGCTTGCTGCATCAACGCGGCGGCATCGGCCGCCGCATCGATCAACCGGGGAACACGCTCTTGCACCAGCCCAGCAGCGGACCCCAGGCCAGGCCCAGCACCAGCAAGGTGAGCGCATTGAGCGACAGCACCAGGCGCAGCGCCGGATCCTGCTGCAGCTTGATCTCGGTACCTTCCACCGGCGCGTCGAAGTACATCACCTTCACCACGCGCAGGTAGTAGTACAGGCCGATGATGGCGAACACCGCGCCGACGATCGCCAGCCACAGCATGCCGGCATGGATGGCCGACTGCAGCACCAGGAACTTGGCGAAGAAGCCGAACAGCGGCGGCACGCCGGCAAGCGAGAACATCACCAGCATCATCAGGAAGGCCATCCACGGCGATCGCTGGTTGAGGCCCTTGAGATCGTCGATCTCCTCGCACTCGAAGCCCGCGCGGGCCAGCGCCATGATCACGCCGAAGGCCGCGGTGCCCATCAGCGCGTAGCTGATCGCGTAGAACAGCGCCGACGCGTAGCCTTCCGGACCGGCGTTGACCAGGCCCAGCAGCAGATAGCCCATGTGCGAGATGGTCGAATAGGCCAGCAGGCGCTTGAGGTTGGTCTGCACGATCGCGACCAGGTTGCCGATCGCCAGCGACAGCACCGCCAGCGCGGCCAGCATCTGCTGCCAGTGCGCCGACAGGTCGCCCAGGCCCGCTTCCAGCAGGCGGTAGGCCATGCCGAACGCGGCCAGCTTCGGCGCGGAACCGATGAAGATGGTCACCGCGGTCGGCGCGCCCTGGTACACGTCCGGAATCCACATGTGGAACGGCGCAGCGCCCAGCTTGAAGCCGATGCCGATGATCATGAAGATCATGCCGAACAGCAGCAGGTTGGGCACGCCGGTATGCGCGGCGGCGCCGTGCAGGGTGGCCAGGTCCAGCGTGGCGGTGGCGCCGTAGACCATCGACATGCCGTACAGCAGCATGCCCGAGGCCAGCGCGCCCAGCACGAAGTACTTCACCGCCGCTTCGGACGAGAGCTTCGAATCGCGGTTCAGCGCCACCAGCGCGTACGAGGACAGCGTCAGCAGCTCCAGGCCCAGGTACACCGTGATCAGGTTGCCGGCCGAGACCAGCAGCATCACGCCGATCACCGCGAAGATCATCAGCGTGTAGAACTCGCCGACGTAGAGCTTGCGGTCGGCCAGGTAGGAGCGCGAGTAGACGAAGACCAGCGCCACGCACAGCAGCGCGAAGGTCTTCAAGATCTCCGCCACGCCGTCGCGCACGAACATGCCGCCGAAGGCGCGCACCGGCTGTTCCGGCTGGCCGGAGATCACCAGGTAGATGGCCACCAGCACCACCGCGATCGACAGCCAGTGCAGCAGGCTGCGCTGCTCCGGCTTCATGAAGGCGTCCAGCAGCAACAGCAGGCACGCCGCCGCCACCAGGTACAACTCCGGCAGCATGATCAGAATGTCATTGAGATTCGGCATGGTCATTCTCAGATCTTGTGGTTGCCAAGCTGCTGCACCAGCTGCGACACGGAGCTGTCCATCAGGTGGATCAGCGGCTGCGGCCACACGCCCAGCGCGATCACCGCGGCGGCAAAGGCGATCAGCACGAAGGCTTCGCGCCCGTTGATGTCCTTCATCTCGGCCACGTGCGGGTTGGTCACCTCGCCCCACAGCACGCGCTTGACCATCCACAAGGTGTAGGCGGCGCCGATGATCAGGGTGAAGGCGGCGAACAGCGCGATCCACGGATTGGCCTGGAAGCTGGCCAGGATCACCTGGAACTCGCCGACGAAGCCGCTGGTGCCCGGCAGGCCGCTGTTGGCCATGGCGAACAGCACGTAGAAGAAGCCGAACCACGGCATCACGTTGATGACGCCGCCGTAGTCCTTGATCTGGCGGCTATGCAGGCGGTCGTACAGCACGCCGATGCAGGAGAACATCGCGCCCGATACGAAGCCGTGCGAAATCATCTGCACCATCGCGCCCTGCATGCCGAGCTTGGCCGCGTCCAGGTTGCCGGCGCCGCGCACCAGCATGAAGGCGATGAAGATGCCCAGCGTGACGAAGCCCATGTGCGCCACGGACGAATACGCCACCAGCTTCTTCATATCGTCCTGCACCAGGGCGATGTAGCCGATGTAGACCACCGCGATCAGGCTCAGGCCGATCACCACCCAGGCGTAGGCCTCGGAAGCGTCCGGCACGATCGGCAGCGAGAAGCGCAGGAAACCGTAGCCGCCGATCTTCAGCATCACCGCGGCCAGCACCACCGAACCGCCGGTCGGCGCCTCCACGTGGGCATCCGGCAGCCAGGTGTGCACCGGCACCATCGGCACCTTCACCGCGAAGGCGGCCAGGAAGGCGAAGAACAGCCAGGTCTGCTCGCGCATGCTCAGCGGCAGCGCCGCCAGCGTGGCCAGGTCGAACGAACCCGCCTTCAGGTACAGGTAGATCAGGCCCACCAGCATGAAGATGGAGCCGAGGAAGGTGTAGATGAAGAACTTCAGCGTCGCGTACACGCGGCGCGGACCGCCCCAGATGCCGATGAGGATGAACATCGGGATCAGCATGGCTTCGAAGAACACGTAGAACAGCAGCGCGTCGGTGGCGCAGAACACGCCGATCATCAGGCCTTCGAGCACCAGCATGGCGGCCATGTACTGGTGCGGGCGGTTCTGGATGACTTCCCAGGCGCCGACGATGACCAGGATGCCGACGAAGCTGGTCAAGAGGATCAGCGCCACCGCGATGCCGTCGACCGCCAGGCCGTAGTGCACGCCGAGCGAGGCGATCCACAGATAGCTTTCGCCGAGCTGCTTGCTGCTGTCGGCCGCGTTGTACTGCGTCAACAGGAACAGGCTGAGCACGAAGGTGAGCACGGCCACCAGCAGCGAGATCCAGCGTGCGGTATTGGGACGGCCGGAGCCGGCCAGCAGCACGGGGATGGCGCCGACGATCGGGAGCCAGATCAGCAGGCTGAGCAAGTGATTGAACATGGAGCTGGGTTCCCTTATTGCCCGACCAGCCAATACCCGCCAAGCAGCAGGATCAGGCCGAGGATCATCGCGAAGGCATAGTGATAGAGGTAGCCGGACTGCAGCGCGCGCACGCCGCCGGCGATGCGCTGGACCAGCGAGGCCGAGCCGTTCACCAGCGCGCCGTCGATCACCGCGGCGTCGCCGCCCTTCCACAGGGCGCGGCCGAGCTTCACGCCGCCCTTGGCGAACAGCGCGAAGTAGACGTCGTCGACCCAGTACTTGCGGTCCAGGACGGTCCACAGCGGCTTGAGCGCGCTCTTGATCTTGTCGGCGACGGACGGGTTGAACAGGTAGATGTAGGTCTGGATGACGAAGGCGGCCAGCACCAGGAAGAACGGCCACTGCAGGAAGCCATGCAGCGCCATCGCGGCCCAGCCATGGAACTCGTGGCCCACTTCCGCCAACACGTCATTGGCTTCGTTGACGTGGATGGCTTCGCCGAACCAGCCGCCGAACAGCATCGACTTCACGCCGATCGCGCCGATCACGATGGACGGGATCGCCAGCAGCACCAGCGGCAGGGTCACCACCCACGGCGACTCCTTCGGCGCATGGTGCAGCACGCCGGGCTCATGGTGGCCATGGTCATCGTGGTGTGCGTCATCGTGATGCGCATCGCCATGGTGCGCGTCGTGATGGGCGGCGTGCGCATCGTGGCCATGGCCATGCCAGGCCACCACGGTGAAGCGCTCCTTGCCGTGGAAGGTCAGGTACATCTGGCGGAAGGTGTACAGCGCGGTGACGAACGCGCCGATCAGCACGCAGGCATAGGCATAGCCCGCGCCCCAGCGGTGCGACTCGCCCACCGCCTCGATGATCGCGTCCTTCGAATAGAAGCCCGCGAAGAACGGCACGCCGCACAGCGCCAGCGAACCGATCCACATGGTGATCCAGGTGACCGGCATGTACTTGCGCAGGCCGCCCATGTAGCGCATGTCCTGCTCATGGTGCATGGCGATGATCACCGAGCCCGCGCCCAGGAACAGCAGCGCCTTGAAGAAGGCATGGGTCATCAGGTGGAAGACCGCGCCGGAGTACGCCGAGACGCCCAGCGCCACGGTCATGTAGCCCAGCTGCGACAGCGTGGAGTACGCCACCACGCGCTTGATGTCGTTCTGCACGATGCCGATCAGGCCGGTGAACAGCGCGCCGGTGGCGCCGATCACCATGATGAAGCTGAGCGCGCCTTCGGACAGCTCGAAGATCGGCGACATGCGCGCGACCATGAAGATGCCCGCGGTCACCATGGTGGCCGCGTGGATCAGCGCCGAGATCGGGGTCGGGCCTTCCATCGAATCGGGCAGCCACACGTGCAGCGGCACCTGGGCCGACTTGCCCATGGCGCCGATGAACAGCAGCACGCCGATCACGGTGGCGGCGTCCCAGGCATGGTTCTGGGTGATCTGCAGGGTCTTGCCGACCAGGCTCGGCGCGTTGGCGAACGCGGCGGAGTAGTCCAGCGTGCCCAGGAAGTACAGGATCGCGGCGATGCCCAGCAGGAAGCCGAAATCGCCAACGCGGTTGACCAGGAAGGCCTTGAGGTTGGCGAAGATCGCGGTCGGGCGCTTGAACCAGAAGCCGATCAGCAGGTACGACACCAGGCCCACCGCTTCCCAGCCGAAGAACAGCTGCATGAAGTTGTTGCTCATCACGAGCATCAACATGGAGAAGGTGAACAGCGAGATGTAGCTGAAGAAGCGCTGGTAGCCGTCGTCTTCCGCCATGTAGCCGATGGTGTAGATGTGCACCAGCAGCGACACGAAGGTGACCACCACCATCATCATGGCGGACAGCTTGTCGATCAGGAAACCGACCGTGGCGGTGTACTTGCCGATCTCGAACCAGGTGTAGATGTTCTGGTTGTAGACCGGCACGGCGCCCGTGCACAGCTGGTACAGCACGTACATCGACAGCGCGCAGGAAACCGCCACGCCGAGGATGGTGACGCTGTGCGAGCCGGCGCGCCCGATGAACTTGCCGAGGAAGCCGGCGAGCAGGCAGCCGAGCAGCGGCGCCAGCGCGATGACCAGCAGGATGGAGGTGGAGATCATCGGCTCAGCCCTTCATGCTGTCGATTTCGGCGATGTTGATCGTGCTGCGATTGCGGAACAGCAGGACCAGGATCGCCAGGCCGATGGCGGTTTCCGCCGCGGCCACGGTGAGGATGAAGAACACGAACACCTGGCCGGCCACGTCGCCGAGGAAGCGCGAGAAGGCCACGAAGTTGATGTTCACGGCCAGCAGCATCAGCTCGATCGACATCAGCAGCACGATGACGTTCTTGCGGTTGATGAACAGGCTGGCCACCGCGATGCAGAACAGCACCGCGCCAAGCACGATGAAGTGCGACAGCGTGATCATGGCTTGGTCTCCGGATTCTGGGTCTGCGCGGGCGCGTCGGTCGCGGGGCGCTCGGCCGCCATCTTCACGATGCGCACGCGGTCGGTGGCCTTCACGGCGACCTGCTGCGCGGCCGTCTGGTGGCGGGTGCCGCCGCGGTGGCGCAGGGTCAGCGCCACGGCCGCGACCACGCCCACGGTCAGGATCAGCGCGGCGATCTCGAACGGCAGCAGGAACTGGGTGTACAGCGCCTGGCCCAGCCACTGCGTGTTGGACAGGCCGGCGGCGGTGGCCGGGTTGGCCCCCATCACCGCCTCGTGCATGGTGCGCACGCCGATCAGGGCGAGCATTTCCACCAGCATCACCACGGCCACCACGATGCCCACCGGCAGGTAGCGGATGAAGCCTTCGCGCAGGTGCTCCTGCTTGATGTCCAGCATCATCACCACGAACAGGAACAGCACCATCACCGCGCCGACGTAGACCACGATGAGCGCGATGGCCAGGAACTCCGCCTCGGCCAGCAGCCAGATGCAGGCCGTGCTGAAGAAGGTCAGCACCAGCGACAGCACGGCATGCACCGAGTTGCGCAGGGTGATGACGCCCAGCGCCGCCACCACGGTGACCGCCGCGAAAGCGTAGAAGCAGACAAGTTGGAACACAGACGGATCGATCACGGTTGTGTCCTTTAGCGGTACGCGGCGTCTTGGGCGCGGGCGGCGGCGACTTCATGCTCGAAGCGGTCGCCGATGGCGAGCAGCTGCGGCTTGGTCACCACGTTTTCGCCACGCTTTTCGAAGTGGTATTCGTGCACGTGCGTCTCGACGATGGAGTCGACCGGGCAGCTCTCCTCGCAGAAGCCGCAGAAGATGCACTTGAACAGGTCGATGTCGTAGCGCGTGGTGCGGCGCTGGCCGTCGCTCTCGCGCGGGGCGGAGTCGATGGTGATGGCCAGCGCGGGGCACACCGCCTCGCACAGCTTGCACGCGATGCAGCGTTCCTCGCCGTTGGCGTAGCGGCGCAGCGCATGCAGGCCGCGGAAGCGGTTCGACTTGGGGATGTGCTCCATCGGGTAGCGCATCGTGTACTTGGGGCTGAACATGTAGCGCATGGTCAGGCCCATGCCCTTGAACAGCTCGATGAGCAGCAGGCTCTTGAAATAGTTGCTAATGCCGGACATGGTTTTCTTCAGCCTCCCGTGCCGATGCTGACCCAGCCGAAATACTTCATGCAGCCGGCCACGAGAACCCAGACGATGGTGATGGGAATGAACACCTTCCAGCCCAGCCGCATGATCTGGTCATAGCGGTAGCGCGGGAAGCTGGCGCGGAACCACAGGAACAGGAAGGCGAAGAAGAACGCCTTCGCGAACAGCCAGAAGAAGCTGCCCTGCCCCAGGAACGGCACCGACGAGGGGAACGGCGACAGCCAGCCGCCCATGAACAGGATCGCGGCCAGGAAGCTGACCAGGATCATGTTGGCGTATTCGGCCAGGAAGAAGATGGCGAACGCCGAACCCGAATACTCCACGTGGAAGCCGGCGACGATTTCCGATTCGCCTTCGGCCACGTCGAACGGCGCGCGGTTCGTCTCGGCCACGCCGGAGATGAAGTAGATGACGAACACCGGCAGCAGCGGCCACATGAACCACTCGAAGATGCCCTTGCTGCCCGACTGCGCATGCACGATGTCGGTGAGGTTCAGGCTGCCGGCCAGCACCAGCACGCAGACCAGGCACAGGCCCATGGCCAGTTCGTAGGAGATGACCTGCGCGGCGGAACGCATCGCGCCCAGCAGCGCGTAGCGCGAGTTGGAGGCCCAGCCGGCCAGGATGATGCCGTACACGCCCAGCGAGGTCATCGCCAGCAGGTACAGCACGCCGGCGTTGACATTGGCCAGCACCATCTTGTCGTTGAACGGGATCACCGCCCACGCGGCCATCGCCGGCACCAGGGCCAGCAGCGGCGCCAGGTAGTACAGGAACTTGTTCGCGCTGGTCGGAAGGATCACTTCCTTGATCAGCAGCTTCACCACGTCGGCGAAGGCCTGCAGCAGGCCGAGCGGACCGATCTTGTTCGGCCCCATGCGCACGTGCATCCAGCCGATGACCTTGCGCTCCCAGTACACGAACATCGCCACCGCCAGGATCACCGGAACGGCGATGCACAGGATGTAGATGATCGGCCAGACGAGCTGGTTGAGGATCTGTTCGCCCATGGCTTACGCCTTGCTCAAGGTGATGGCCGCGCCGTAAGGCGGCAGCGTGGCGGTGAGTTCGTGCGCGGCTTCGATCCAGGCGGTGCCGTCCGGCACCGACTCGTCGACGGCCACCGGCAGCGCGACCTTGCCGATGCGCACCGAAGCGCCGTCGGCCAGGCCCAGGCGCTGCGCCTCGGCCGGGCTGAGGCGCACGGCCGGCTCGCGGTTGAGCGGATGCGCGCTGAGCGCGCCCGCGCGGCGCAGCACGGCGTCGGAGCGGTACATCGGCCAGGTGGCCAGACGGGTGAGGCCGTCGGCCGCGGCGCGCGGCGCCAGGCCTTCGCGGGCGGCCGGCACGCGGTCGGCGATGTCGTCGCGCAGGCCGGCCAGGTCGTCGAACTCGAAACCGGCCAGCTTCAGGCCGCCACCGAGCGCGCGCAGCACCTTCCAGCCCGGGCGGGCGTCGCCGGGAGCGCGGGCGCCCTGGACCACGCTTTGCGCGAGGCCGTCGACATTGACCAGGGTGCCGTCGATTTCCGGCAGCAGCGCGATCGGCAGGATCACGTCGGCCAGGTCGCGCAGCGCCGGGGCGGCGTAGGCGGAGAACGCGACCACGCTTTCGGCGCCGGTCAGCGCCTGCAGCGCGGCGGCGCCGTCGGCGACGTCGTGCGGCAGCTCCACGCCGTACAGCACGTAGGCCTTGCGCGGCTGCGCCAGCATCGCCTGCGCGTCGAGGCCGCCGTTGCCCGGCAGCACGCCGACGCGGCTCAGGCCCAGCGCGTTGGCGCCGACCGGGATTTCGTTGTAGCCGGCGCCGGTGGCCTGGGCGATGAAGCGCGCGATCGCGCGCAGCCAGGAGGCCTGCGGATGCGTCGCGGCGGCTTCGCCGAGGATCACCACGGCCTTGCCGGCCTTCAGCGCGTCGATCGCGCCGCGATCGCCGTCGTCGGCCTGCACGGCGTCGATGGCGGCAGCCAGCGCGGCCGGTGCGGTGGCACCGCCCTGCACTGCCGCCTTGGCCAGCGCCAGCAGCGCGTCGGCCATGGCCTGCGGCGCGACGATCTCTTCGCCAGCCAGCGCGTAGTTGAAGTTGAAGCGCGCCGGATTGACGGCGTAGACCTTGGCGCCCTTCTTCACCGCCTGGTGCACGCGGTGGTTCAGCAGCGGCATTTCGTAGCGCAGGTCGGCGCCGACCAGCAGCGCGGCCTTGACCTTGTCCACTTCCGCCACCGGCAGGCCGAAGGCCTGGGCGTGGGCCTGGTCGGCGAAGTCGGTCTGGCGCAGGCGGTGGTCGATATGCGCCGAACCCAGGCCATGGGCCAGGCGCACCAGCAGGTCGCCTTCCTCGTTGGTGGTGGCCGGGGAAACCAGGAAGCCGAGTTCGCCGCGCGCCTTGGCCAGCGCTTCGCCGGCCACGATCAGCGCGTCTTCCCAGGTGGTCGACTGCCACTGGCCGTTGCGCTTGACCTGCGGCGCGGTGATGCGGTCGGCCGCGTACATGCCCTGGTGGCTGTAGCGGTCGCGGTCCGACAGCCAGCACTCGTTGATGCTTTCGTTGTCGCGCGGCACCGTGCGCAGCACCTCGCCGCGGCGCGTATGCAGCCACAGGTTGGAGCCCAGCGCGTCGTGGTAGCCGACGGACGGCTTGGCCACCAGTTCCCAGGCGCGCGCCTTGAACTGGAACGGCTTGTTGGTGAGCGCGCCGACCGGGCACACGTCGATGACGTTGCCGGACAGCTCGGTCTCCAGCGCCTTGCCGATATAGGTGCCGATCTGCAGGTTGTCGCCGCGGCTCATGCCGCCCAGCTCGTAGGTGCCGGCGATCTCGCTGGTGAAGCGCACGCAGCGGGTGCACTGGATGCAGCGGGTCATCTCGGTGGCGACCAGCGGCCCGAGGTTTTCGTCGGCGATGGTGCGCTTGCGCTCGGTGTAGCGCGACACGCTGCGGCCGTAGCCCAGGGCCACGTCCTGCAGTTCGCACTCGCCGCCCTGGTCGCAGATCGGGCAGTCCAGCGGATGGTTGATCAGCAGGAATTCCATCACGTCGCGCTGGAACTTCAGCGCGCCGGCGGAACGGGTGGTGACCTTCATGCCCTCGGCCACCGGAGTGGCGCAGGCCGGCTGCGGCTTGGGCATGGGCTTGCCGCCCATCTCCACTTCCACCAGGCACATGCGGCAGTTGGCGGCGATGGGCAGCTTGCGGTGATAGCAGAAGCGCGGGATCGACACGCCGATGGCGTCCGCCGCCTCGATGATCATGGCGCCCTTGCGGATCTGCGTGGGCTTGCCGTCGACCTCGATGTTGAGGAGATCGGGCGGCGTGTTGTTCACGGGCTGCGCGCTCATGCGGCGACTCCGATCTGGTCGTCGACGATGGAACGCCCGTTGACGATGTAGTACTCGAATTCATGCCAGAACTGGCGCAGGAAACCCTGCACCGGCCAAGCCGCCGCCTCGCCGAACGCGCAGATGGTGTGGCCTTCGATCTGGCCCGCGATCGCCTTCAGGCGATGCAGGTCGTCCATGGTGCCCTTGCCTTCCACGATGCGGTCCAGCACGCGGTGCATCCAGCCGGTGCCTTCGCGGCACGGCGTGCACTGGCCGCAGGATTCCTTATGGAAGAACTGCGAGATGCGGCGGGTGAAGCGCACCGTGCAGACGGTGTCGTCCAGCACCACGATGGCGCCGGAACCCAGGCCGGTCTTGAGGTCGCGCAGGGTGTCGTAGTCGAACGGCAGGCCCTTCAGCTGCGCCGCCGTCAGCACCGGCATCGACACTCCGCCCGGGATCGCGCCCTTGAGCGTGCGGCCCGGACGCAGGCCGCCGGCCATTTCCAGCAGCTCGTCGAAGGTGGTGCCCAGCGGCACTTCGAAATTGCCGCCCTTCTGCACGCAGCCGGAGACCGAGAAGATCTTCGGGCCGCCGTTCTTGGTCTTGCTCTGCGCCAGGAACCAGTCCGCGCCCTTGCGCAGGATCGCCGGCACCGAGGCGTAGGTTTCGGTGTTGTTGATGGTCGACGGCTTGCCGTACAGGCCGAAGTTGGCCGGGAACGGCGGCTTGAAGCGCGGCTGGCCCTTCTTGCCTTCCAGCGATTCCATCAGCGCGGTTTCCTCGCCGCAGATGTAGGCGCCGGCGCCGAGCGCGCCGTAGATGTCCACGTCCAGGCCGGTGCCCTGGATGTTCTTGCCCAGCAGGCCCGCGGCATACGCTTCCTTGAGCGCTTCCTCGAAGTGCTCGAAGGGTTCGTGGTGGAACTCGCCGCGCAGGTAGTTGTACGCCGCGGTGGAGCCGGTGCAGTAGCAGGCGATGGCCATGCCCTCGATCACCGCATGCGGGTTGAAGCGCAGGATGTCGCGGTCCTTGCAGGTGCCCGGCTCCGACTCGTCGGAGTTGCAGAGGATGTACTTCTGCATGTTGCCCTTGGGCATGAAGGACCACTTCAGGCCGGTCGGGAAGCCCGCGCCGCCGCGGCCGCGCAGATTGCTCTTCTTGATCTCTTCGATCAGCGCGTTCGGGTCGGGCTTCTCGGCGAGGATCTTCTTCCACGCTTCATAGCCGCCGACCTGGGTGTAGCTGTCCATCGCCCACGGCTTGTCGAAATGCAGCGTGGTGTAGACGACCTGGTGTTCCTGGGGTGCGGGACCGTATGCCATGACGCCGTGACCCTTACTTGAGACCGTCGAGGATCTCGTCGACCTTGTCGGCCGTGAGACGCTCGTGGTAATGCCCGTTGACGGTCATCGCCGGCGCGCAGGCGCAGGCGGCGATGCATTCTTCTTCGCGCTTGAGGTAGACGCGGCCATCCGGGGTGCTCTCGCCCAGCTTGATGCCCAGCTTCTTCTCGCAATGCGCGACCAGCGCCTCGGCGCCGTTGAGCCAGCACGAGATGTTGGTGCAGATGGCGACGTTGTTGCGGCCGACCGGCCTGGTCTCCAGCATCGAATAGAAGCTGGCCACCTCGTACGCCCACACCGCGGGCAGCTCCAGGTACTTGGCGACGGCGGTGATCAGCTCGTCGGTGAGGAAGCCCTGGTTCTGCTCCTGCGCGGCGAACAGCGCCTGGATCAGCGCCGAGCGCTTGCGGTCCGGCGGGAACTTGGCAACCCACTCGTCGATGTGATGGCGGGTGTGCTCGTTGAGTGCGACGAGCGGGTCGACGTGCTTGACCTGCTCGTAATTTCCGGTGGCTTTCATGCGTATGCTCCCGTCGGCTCAGCGATCGACTTCGCCGAACACGAGGTCATAGGTGCCGATCATCGCCACCACGTCGGCCAGCATGTGGCCGCGCACGATGGGATCGATCGACGACAGATGGGCAAAGCCCGGCGCGCGCAGATGCACGCGGAACGGCTTGTTGGCGCCGTCGGAGACCAGGTAGCAGCCGAACTCGCCCTTCGGCGCCTCGACCGCGCAGTAGGTCTCGCCGGCCGGCACGCCGTAGCCTTCGGTGAACAGTTTGAAATGGTGGATGAGGGCTTCCATGTCCTCCTTCATGGCCTCGCGCCTGGGCGGCGCGACCTTGAAGTTCTCCACCATCACCGGGCCCGGGTTGGCGCGCAGCCAGGCCACGCACTGCTGGATGATGCGGTTGGACTGGCGCATTTCTTCCACGCGCACCAGGTACCGGTCGTAGCAGTCGCCGTTGACGCCGACCGGGATGTCGAAATCCATCTCGGCGTACTTGGCGTAGGGCTGCTTCTTGCGCAGGTCCCAGGCCACGCCCGAGCCGCGGATCATCGCGCCGGTCATGCCCCACTGCTGGGCCAGCTCCGGCGAGATCACGCCGATGCCGACGGTGCGCTGCTTCCAGATGCGGTTGTTGGTGAGCAGCTCCTCGTACTCGTCCACCTTCGACGGGAAGTCGGCGGTGAAGGCCTCAAGGAAGTCGAGCATGGAACCCTCGCGCCAGGCGTTCAGGCGCTTGAGGTCGCTGCCCTTGTGCCAGGGCGACTCGCGGTACTGCGACATCTTGCCCGGCAGGTCGCGGTAGACGCCACCCGGACGGTAGTACGTGGCGTGCATGCGGGCGCCGGAGACGGCCTCGTACACGTCCATCAGTTCTTCGCGTTCGCGGAAGGCGTACAGGAACACCGCCATCGCGCCGAGATCGAGCGCGTTCGAGCCGATCCACATCAGGTGATTCAGGATGCGGGTGATCTCGTCGAACATGGTGCGGATGTACTGCGCGCGTTCCGGCGCCTCGATGCCCAGCAGGGTCTCGATCGCGCGCACGTAGGCGTGCTCGTTGCACATCATCGACACGTAGTCGAGGCGGTCCATGTAGCCGATCGACTGGTTGAACGGCTTGGCCTCGGCCAGCTTCTCGGTGCCGCGATGGAGCAGGCCCACGTGCGGGTCGGCGCGGACGATGGTCTCGCCGTCCATCTCCAGCACCAGGCGCAGCACGCCGTGCGCGGCCGGATGCTGCGGGCCGAAGTTCATCGTGTAGTTGCGGATTTCCTGCATGCTCAGTTCTCCCGCCAGTTATCGGCGGCTTCGGCCTTGGCCTGCAACAGGTCGGCGTCGTCGCGGATCACGCGCGGCACCAGCACGCGCGGCTCGATCGACACGGGTTCGTAGACCACGCGCTTCTGCTCGGGGTCGTAGCGCACTTCGACGTTGCCGATCAGCGGGAAGTCCTTGCGGAACGGATGCCCCACGAAACCGTAGTCGGTGAGGATGCGGCGCAGGTCCGGATGGCCTTCGAAGATGATGCCGTAGAGGTCGAACGCCTCGCGCTCGAACCAGTTGGAACCGGCCCACACGCCGGTGACCGAGGGCACCACCGGCAGGCTGTCGTCCTCGCCGAACACGCGCAGGCGCAGGCGCTGGTTGTTCTCGACCGACAGCAGGTGGATGACCGCGGCGAAGCGGCGCGGCTGGCTGACGTCGCGCGGACGGTCGGCCCACTTGAAGCGGCCCATCGCCTCGCCTTCGACGCCGCGCGAGAAGCCGGTGCCGGACACCGTCTCGGTATCCCATTCGGTCTGGCCGTAGCCGAGGTAGTCCACGCCGCACAGGTCGATCAGCTCGCCGAAGCGGAAGGCCGGCTCGTCGCGCAGCGCGGTGGCCACCGCGATCAGGTCGGCGGCGGCCACTTCGGCGGTGACTTCGGTGCGGGCGACGCTGATCTTCAGCGTGTCGCCGAATCGCGCGGACAGGCGCTCGGCCAGCGAGTTCGTTTGCGTTTCGCTCATGGCTTAAGGCCTCAGGACCGCGCGATGGTGCTGGTGCGGCGGATTTTCTTCTGCAACTGCAGGATGCCGTGGATCAGCGCTTCGGCCGTCGGCGGGCAGCCCGGCACGTAGATGTCCACCGGCACGATGCGGTCGCAGCCACGCACCACGGAATACGAATAGTGGTAGTAACCGCCGCCGTTGGCGCAGCTGCCCATCGAGATCACCCACTTGGGGTCGGGCATCTGGTCGTAGACCTTGCGCAGCGCCGGGGCCATCTTGTTGACCAGGGTGCCGGCCACGATCATCACGTCGGACTGGCGCGGGCTGGGACGGAAGATCACGCCGTAGCGGTCCAGGTCCAGGCGCGCGGCGCCGGCGTGCATCATCTCGACCGCGCAGCAGGCCAGGCCGAAGGTCATCGGCCACATCGAGCCGGTGCGCGCCCAGTTCATCAGCGCGTCGACCGTGGTGGTCACCGCGCCGCGCTGGATCACCGGGTTGTCGCCGGCCGGACGCAGGATGTCGTCCACCACGTTCAGCGGCTGCGGGTTGTGCATCACCCGGTCAAGCGAGGAGATCACTCCCATTCCAGTGCTCCCTTCTTCCACACGTAAGCAAAACCGATCACCAGGAGCAGCAGGAACAAGGCCATTTCGATCAGGGCCGTCAAGCCGATCTTGTCGAACACCACCGCCCACGGAAACAGGAAGGCGATTTCCAGGTCGAAGATGATGAAGAGGATCGCCAGCAGGTAATAGCGCACGTCGAAGCGCATGCGGGCGTCCTCGAAGGCCTCGAAGCCGCACTCGTAGGGCGAGAGCTTTTCCGATTCGGGACGGCGGGGGCCGGCCAGCAGGCCGATGGCCAGCAGGACGAGCCCTAAGCCCGTCGCGACGCCGATGAAGAGCAGGATGGGCCAGTATTCGGCAAGCACGATGTCGCGTACCTCCGCGCCGCCGGGGCGCATCAGTGACCGTCCGGGGGAAACGGCCAGGGGTAAAACAGGTCCGGTCTACTGCGGATCGGCATGGCCAGGAGGCCGCGGGCTTTCGAGCCACGATCGCGCGCGTTGCAAGCACGAGCGTCCGACTTTCCACGATCGAATTCGGGAATCGGGACATTGTATCAGTGCGTTTAACAACAACAAGCCTTGACGGCTATTTCATCGGCCTGCTGGCAAGCGCTGCCGGCAAGCGGCAGCCGGCCCCGCGACGCCATGCCGCGCCTGCTGCCGTGACGGCGGCGTTACATCGTGTGAGTGGGGCGTTCGGAGCCGCTCATGCCGGCCAGGATGGCCTCGATGCGGGAACGCGCGACTTCGCCGTCGGAGGAGTCGTTGAACTGCACGCCGATGCCGGCCGTGCGGTTGCCCTGGGCGCCGACCGGCGTGACCCAGACCACCTTGCCGGCCACCGACAAGCGCTCGCCTTCGTCGGCGAGGTTGACCAGCAGCACCACTTCGTCGCCCAGCGAATAGCCCTGGGCGGTGGGGGCGAACAGGCCGCCGTGCTTGAGGAACGGCATGTACGCGTTGTAGAGCGCGGCCGTGTCCTTGATCTTCAATGAAATGATGCCCTGGCGGGCCGCGATGGCCGGATTCATGCTGCGTCCCCGCGGGCCGTGGACGGTGTCGGCCCGATGGCGGGCATCGTAGCGAGCGGCCCGCCTGGGCGTAAAGCGTGCATGGCCTGCCGTGGGAGCCGGTTCACAGCCGCCCGCTACAGCTCGCACCAGCCCCAGCGGTCGAAGATCCACAGCGACGGCAGCTCGCAGTGGAGCTTGACGAAGCGCGGGCCGGGCGCCGCTTCCGGCAACAGGCGCCAGCGGCCCGAGGCAGCGCGCTCCAGCGGCGCCTTCGACCAGGGCCAGGTGCATGCGCCGTCGCGGCCGGCCAGGGTCAGCTTGAGCCAGGGCCGCTGCGTGGCGGAAGGCTGCCACGGCAGCCAGCCTTCGCCGCCGGCAGGCTCCACCGTGCGGAACACTTCCGGCCGCCCGGCCAGCCCGCGCATGCGTCCGCCGCTGAGCGCGACCTGGCTCTGGTGTTCGTCCAGCGCCGCCAGCTTGGCCGCATGGATGGCCGCGGAGGAAGGCAGAGCGACCGCTTCGCCGCGCTCCGCCGCGCGGCCATGCACCAGGTAGCTCAGCAGCAACGGCGCCTCGCCCTGCCCCGCTTCCCGCCAGCGCGCCACCGCCAGGCGCAGCAGCACATGGGCGGCGCTGTGGTCGGGGTGGCCGTCGCCGAGCGCCGGCACGGCAATGAGGTTCGGCCGGCAGCGATCCAGCCAGCCGGTCCAGGCGTGCAGCTGGCCATCGAGGTCGTCGCGGATGCACGCGGTCAGGCCCATGTCCGGCAGGCCCAGTGGATGCAGCGCTTCCTGCGGCAGGCCCAGCCGCGCCAGCGCGCCGGCCACTTCCTGGCGCCGGCGCGCGCCCCAGCGGCGGCGGTCCCCGGCGCGGATGCGCAGCCGGCGTTCCAGCCAGCGCTGCGGCCAGGGATTGTTGTCGCCCAGGGTGAGCAGCAGGATCTCCACCGCGCCGCCCGCGGCGCGCACGTGCTGGATCAATTCGCCGGTGGCGATGCTTTCGTCGTCCGGATGCGGCGCCACCACCAGCAGGCGGGTCCGCGCGTCGATCGTCACTGGCATGCGTCCGCGCCCTCCTCGTCTTCCACCGGCGGCGGCAATGCCGCCGGTCGCCAGCCGCGCTCCCAGGCGCGCTTCCACACCAGCACCAGGGCGCGGCCATTGGCGGCGTCGATGCGATGGCGTCCCGCGGCCAAGGTCCATGCCGTACCGGCGGGCGCACCGTCGACCGAGGCCTGCACCAGGCCCTTGCCGTCGCTCAGTACATAACTGCCCGCCAAGGCGAGGTCGACGGAACGTGTTCCCGATGCAGGCGGCAGGTACTGGCCGGCCAGCCATACCTCGTCGCGCAGCGGCAGGTAATTGCGCCGCACGAAGGCATCGCTGGCCGGCGGCAGGCGCCGACGCAGCACCAGCATGGTGCGGTCGCGCGCCATCTCCTCGGCGATGGTGTCGGCCATATGGCCGCGGCGCAGGCGGATCATCGCCATGCTTTCGATCACCGGAAAATACGGCCGCGGGCGGAAGATGGCGTCGCCCTTGGGGTCCATCACCGTCTCGCCCGCATCGGTGTAGTGCAGCACCGCGGCCAGCTCCGCGCGCTGCGGCGCGAGGCGGTCCAGCCACGGCGGCGCGCCGAGCAGCAGCGCGGCCAGCTCGACACCGATCACCACCTTGCCCACCGCGCGCCGGCGTGCCGCGCTTTCGCGCAGCCACGGCAGCCGCGCGATCGCACCGGCCAGCACCAGCACCAGCGGCGGGATCGCCGGCAGGAAATCCTGCGCGGTGATCAGCGGCCACACGAACCACACCAGGAACAGGAACAGGCCCGCCTGCAGCGCCAGGAATACGGGCCAATCGAACACCTCGCGCGCCACGCGCCGCACATGCCCATAAGCCAGCCGCACGCACACGCCCGACAGCAGCACGAAGACCAGCAGCTTGGGCAGCGCATACGCCTTGCGCGCGCCGCCGACGTTGTAGCCGACCAGCCCGTACCACGCCGGCCCCAGGTCGCCGCGCCAGGCCAGCCACAGCGCGAACAGCGCCGGCACCAGCAGCAGGCCCGCGATGCCGCAGGCGAGCGAACGCAGCCGCGGCACGCGCCGCCCCGGCGGCCGCGCCAGCGACACCACCAGGCCCGCGAAGCCGGCCACGCCCAGCAGCACCAACGTCTTCTGCGACACCGACAAGGCCGCGCCCACCAGCACGCCCGCGACGAACCAGCGCCACGCCCGCGGCGGCGCGCCCACCACCACGGCCAGCGCCGCCAGCCACAGCGCCATCCACATGTCGTCGGTGCGGAACTGGCCACTGACCAGGAAGAAGCGCGGCACCAGGGCCACGATCAGCATCGCGTAGAACGCGATGTTCGGCGTGTACAGCCGGCGCCCCATGCGCCACACCGCGAACAGCGCCAGCGCATACCAGGCCTGCATCGACAGGCGCAGCCAGGTCAGCGCGTCGGCGCGCGCGCCGATCAGGTCCAGCACCAGCGAGTGCAGGCCGCTGAACAGCGGGCCGTGGTTGTCGAACACATCGCGGTAGACGTGCAGCCCCTGCGTCCATGCCCAGGCCACGTGCGCGTGCTGCGCTTCGTCGGAATTGAGCGGATAGGCGTTCAACCACGCCAGGCGCAGCACGGCGAGCAGCGCCAATGCCAGCCATGGCCACCGAACCGTGAAGGGTTTTTCCTTGGCAAAACTCATCCAGCCAGTTTAGAAAAACGGGCTGTCTGCGAGCTTTCCAGTCCAGGACATCGGAGGTTGGGGTGAGCCGCAGGCGCCCCCCAACATCGCAGTGCAAAGGTGTCGACGTTGGGGTTCGCCTGCGGCTCACCCCAACCTACGCCGCGGTGCGAGTCAGCGCCAGCGCGAGAGCAATTCCAGCAGCAGCAGGTCGCCGCGCAGCGGACCGCGCAAGGCATCGCGCGCATGGTTGGCGGCGCGATACCAGTCGTCGAGCGCTTCGGCATCCAGATGGCTGGACAGCGGACCGTTGCCCGCACCCGCACGGCCGCGCGCTTCGTCGGCCGCGGCCTGCGCGGCGAACCACAGGCGCTGCTCCGGTTCGTTGTCCAGCCAGCGGCGCACCACTTCCATGGTTTCGCCGCGGCCGGCCGCGAGCGCGGCGAGGTCCTTGCGCACTTCCTGGCGGCGCGCGAGCGCGCCCTGCTCCGCCCAGGCCTTGGCCAGGCCGGGATTGCCGCCGGCTGCATCGAGCGCGGCGGCCGCATCCTTCACGCCCTCGCCCTGCAGCCAGGCCAGTGCCTCCTCGCGCGCAGGCACCTGGAATTCGATGCGCTGGCAGCGGCTGCGGATGGTCTGCGGCATGCGCCAGGGCGCGTCGGCCACCAGCAGCAGCAAGGTGTTCCGCGAAGGTTCTTCCAGCGTCTTCAGCAGCGCGTTCGCCGCCGCGGTATTCATGAAATCGGCCGGATCGATGGTGGCGATCTGCCAGCCGCCGAACTGGCTGGCCATGGCCAGGCGCGAGGAAAGATCGCGGATCTGGTCGACCACGATGTCGCTGCGCTGCACGCCGTCCTTGCGCAGGCCGAAGCTCAAGGCGATCAAGTCCGGATGCGTGCCCGCGTCCAGCAACAGGCAGCTGCGGCAGCGGCCGCAGGCATCGCCGTCGACGGACTGCTCGCACAGCAAGCCGCGCACGAAGCGGCGCAGAAAGTCGCGCTTGCCCAGGCCCGCCGGCCCGCACAGCAGCAGCGCATGCGGCATGGCATCGCGGCGGCGGCGCGCCTGCAGTCGTTCCCACAGTTCCGCATGCCAGGGCATCGTGCTCATGGCGCAGCCTCGAACAAAGGCGCGATGGCCTGCTCGGCGGCACGCAGCACTTCTTCCGGCGAATGGCTGGCGTCGATCACGCGGAAGCGCTGCGGCTGTGCCGCGGCACGCGTGCGATACGCGGCGCGCACGCGCTCGAAGAACGCATCCGCTTCCACCTCGATGCGATCCGCTTCGCCGCGCCCCGCGGCGCGCGCGCGGCCGGTGGCGACGGGCAAGTCCAGCAGCAAGGTGAGGTCGGGCGCGAGACCTCCGGTGGCCCACTGCTCCAGCGCCTCGATGCGCTCCACCGGCTGGCCGCGCCCGCCGCCCTGGTAGGCGTAGCTGGCGTCGGTGAAGCGGTCGCACAGCACCCAGCGGCCGGCGGCCAGCGCCGGTTCGATCAGCTCGCGCACCAGCTGCGCGCGCGAAGCGAACATCAGCAGCAATTCGGTTTCCGCGGCCATGCCGCGCAAGGCGGGATCGAGCACGATGCCGCGCACCGCCTCGCCCAGGGTGGTGCCGCCCGGCTCGCGGGTCAGCAGCAGGTCGACGCCGCGCGCTTCGATGCAGGCGCGCAGCCCGGCCAGCAAGGTGCTCTTGCCCGCGCCTTCGCCACCTTCGAGGCTGATGAATTTTCCGCGTGTCTGGCTCATTGGCACCGCTTCAACTGATAACAGGCGACATTGCGATTGTGTTCGTCCAGCGTACTGGAGAACACATGGCTGCCGTCGCCGCGCGCGACGAAATACAGCTCGCTGCCGGCCGCCGGATGCAGCGCCGCCTCCAGCGCCGGCTTGCCCGGCAGGGCGATCGGCGTCGGCGGCAGGCCGGCGCGGGTATAGGTGTTGTACGGCGTGTCGGTGGTGAGGTCGCTGCGGTGGATATTGCCGGCGTAGCTCTCGCCCATGCCGTAGATCACGGTGGGATCGGTCTGCAGCAGCATGTGCGTGCGCAGGCGGCGCACGAACACGCCGGCGATGCGCGGACGCTCGTCGGCGCGGCCGGTTTCCTTCTCCACGATGGAGGCGAGGATCAGCGCCTCGTACGGCGTGGCCAGCGGCACGTCCTTGTCGCGCTGCGCCCACAGCGCGTCGAGCGTCTTGCTCATGGCGGCATGCGCGCGCTTGAGCACGTCGATATCGCTGTCGCCCTTCACGTAGGCGTAGGTCTCCGGCAGGAAGCGGCCTTCGGGCATTTCGCCGGCGGCGCCGATCCGGTCCATCAGCTGGGTGTCGTCCAGCGCCGCGCCGTCCTGGCGCAGCTTGTCGGCCTTGGCCAGGGCCTGGCGCAGTTCGCGGAAGGTCCAGCCGTCGACGATGGTGAAGTTGCGCTGCATCACCCGGCCCGCGGCCATGTTGGCGAGCAGGTCGCGCGGCGTCATGCCGGGGGTGAGCGCGTATTCGCCGGCATGCAGGCGGCCGGCCACGCGCAGCTGCTCGGCCAGCGCGCGCCAGTACAGCGGATGCTCGGCGCTGACGCCCTGCGCGCGCAGCTGCGCCACGATCTCTTTCAGGCTGCTGCCGCGGCCGACGTCGATGCTTTGCCCCGGCGCCGATAAGTTCTGGGCCTGCACGTTCAGCGGCGCCGCGCTGAAGCGCGCGAACTCGCGCCAGCCGTAGGCCAGCGCGCCGGCGACCGCCAGCAGCAGCAGGAGAACCAGGCCGCGGCCCAGCGCGCGCCCTTTCGTCTTGCGTCGACTCATGAGTGCTCCGTCGGAAAACCAAGCTCGCGCCAGTGCGACTGCAGGGCGCGGGTGACCGGTCCGGGAACATACACGGTCTCGGCCATGCTCCGCACCGGCACGATGCCGCGCACGCTGGAACTGAGGAACAGCTCCTGCGCATGCGGCAGCTCACCCAGGGCCAGTTCCCGCACCCGCACCTCGCGCACGGCCAGCACTTCGGCGCGCGCCACGCCGGCCACGCCGCAGCGCTCCAGCGAGGGCGTGACCAGCGCGCCGCCGATCACCGCGAACAGGTTGGCCATGGTGGTGCAGATCACGCGGCCGGCGCCGTCGAGCAGCAGGCCGTCGGCGATGGAGGGATCGTCCCATTCCGCGCGCGCCAGCACCTGTTCCAGTCGGTTCAGATGCTTGATGCCGGCCAGCAGCGGCTGCTCGGCCAGCCGCAGCTGGCACAGGCGCAGGCGCAGGCCGTCGCGGTACGTCTCCGGCGCCGTCACGGGCGCGGCGAACGCGGCGACGATGCGGGTGGGCTGCGGCGATGCGGGCATGGCATAGCCGCGCTCGCCCACGCCGCGGGTGATGGTGATGCGTACGACGGCATCGGCCATACCGTCCGCGACGGCGGCCGCTTCGCGTGCAAGCAAGGCTTCATCCGGCGCCGGCAGGCACAGGCGTGCGCAGCTCTCGCGCAGGCGCTGCATATGCCGCGGCCACAACGCCGCACGGCCGGCGACGAAGCGGATCGTCTCGAACAGCCCGTCGCCGTAGGCCAGCCCGCGGTCCAGCGGCGACAGCGCGGCGTCCGCCGCGCCATCGACCAGCAGGCGCGACGGCGCCGCCATCAGTCCGCCGCTCCCAGCGCGCGCAGCAGGCCGCGCGCCTTGGCGCGGGTTTCGTCCAGCTCCTTGTCCGCCACCGAGTCGGCGACGATGCCCGCCCCCGCGCGCAGGCTGACCTGGCGGCCGGAAAGAGTGAGCGTGCGGATCAGGATGTTGAGGTCCAGATCGCCGTTGCGGTCGAGATAGCCCAGCGCGCCGGTATAGGCGCCGCGCGGCGCGTGCTCCAGCGCCGCGATGATTTCCATGCAGCGCACCTTGGGGCAGCCGGTGATGGTGCCGCCCGGGAAGGTGGCGGCGATCACCTGCCCCGGCGTCACCCCGGCGCGCAGCTTGCCGCGCACGTTGGACACGATGTGGTGCACGTGCGCATAGCTCTCCACCACCATCAGCTCGTCGACCTGCACCGTGCCCGGCACGCAGACGCGGCCAAGATCGTTGCGTTCCAGGTCGATCAGCATCACGTGCTCGGCGCGCTCCTTCGGATGCGTGCGCAGCTCGCGGATGCGCGCCAGCTCGTCGTCCGCCGGCGTGCGCGGGCGCGTGCCGGCGATCGGCCGCGTCTGCGCGATACCGCCGCGCGCTTCCACCAGCCGCTCGGGCGAGGAGCTCACCACCGCCCAGGCCGGCTGCTGCAGCAGGCCAGCGAACGGCGCCGGATTGGCCTGGCGCAGCGAGGCATACAGCGAAGCCGGCGCGGGCGCTTCGGCGAACTGCGCGCGCCATGCGCGCGACAGGTTCACCTGGAAGATGTCGCCGGCATGCAGGTGTTCGTGGATGCGCGCCACGCCGTCGAGGAACAGCTGCGGATCGTCTTCGTCGCGCGCCACCGGCAGCGGCAGCGGCGCGATATCCACGTGCGCTTCCAGGTCGGCGGCCATAAGGTCGAGCAGTGCCTCGCAGCCGGCTTCGGCGACCAGCACGGTGCGCTCGCGTTCGTGGTCGACGATGACTGCCGCGGGGCAACGCAGCGCCAGCGCCACCGGCAAGACCTCGTCCTGCGCCAGGCGCAGGCGCGGCTCGATTTCGCCGGCCAGTTCATACGCCAGCAGCAGCACCCAGCCACCGTGGAACGGCAGGCCGTCGTCCGCTTCGCGCGGCAGGCGTTCGGCCTGCCAGGCGGCGTCGAGCGCATGGAGAAAACCGCCCGCGTGTTCCGCGCCCTGCCCGTCCAGCACGCGGCCGTCGCCGTGCAGGGTCAGGCTGTCGCGCGGAAAGGCGAACAGCAGGTCGAAGCGCGCCTGCGGGGTGCCGCGCACCACGCTTTGCAGCAGGCAGGGATAGCGCTCCGGAAATGCAGCGGCCGGCGCGAGCAGGTCGCGCCGGCCGTGCAGGGTGCGGCTGATGGAGGTCACGCGCCGGTCAGAGGCGGCGGAACGCCAGCGTGCCGTTGGTGCCGCCGAAGCCGAAGGAGTTGGAGAGAGCAACGTCGACCTTGGCTTCGCGCGCGGTGTGCGGCACGAAGTCCAGATCGCAGCCTTCGCCCGGCTCGTCCAGGTTCACCGTCGGCGGCAGCACCTGGTCGCGCAGCGCCAGGATGGTGAAGATCGCTTCGACGCCGCCGGCCGCGCCGAGCAGATGGCCGGTGACCGACTTGGTCGAGCTCATCGCCAGCTTGTAGGCGTGGTCGCCGAACACGCGCTTGGCGGCCAGCACTTCGCCCAGGTCGCCCAGCGGCGTGGAGGTGCCGTGCGCGTTGACGTACTGCACGTCGGCCGGGTTGATGCCGGCATCCTTCAGCGTGTTCTCCATGCAGCGCGCCGCACCTTCGCCGCCCTCGCTGGGCGCGGTGATGTGGTAGGCGTCGCCGCTCATGCCGAAGCCGATCAGCTCGGCGTAGATCTTCGCGCCGCGGGCCTTGGCGTGTTCGTACTCTTCCAGCATCAGCACGCCGGCGCCGTCGGACAGCACGAAGCCGTCGCGGTCCTTGTCCCACGGACGGCTGGCCCTGGTCGGCTCGTCGTTGCGGGTGGACATGGCCTTGGCCGAGCAGAAGCCGGCCATGGCGGTGCCGGTGGTGGCGAACTCGGCGCCGCCGGCGATCATCGCGTCGGCATCGCCGTACTGGATCATGCGCGC
Organism: Dyella sp. SG562; assembly: GCF_011759495.1. NCBI lineage: Bacteria > Pseudomonadati > Pseudomonadota > Gammaproteobacteria > Lysobacterales > Rhodanobacteraceae > Dyella > Dyella sp. SG562. The sequence continues at coordinate 108,943 of NZ_JAAOYS010000012.1, read as the reverse complement.
GGCCAGGCCGATGTTGTGGGTGGCCGTGGTGCAGGCGGTGACGCAGGCGATATTCGGGCCCTTCAGGCCGTACATGATCGACAGGTGGCCGGACACCATGTTGATGATCGAGCTGGGTACGAAGAACGGCGACACGCGGCGCGGGCCCTTCTCGTGCAGTTCGATCGAGGTGTGCTCGATGGTGTGCAGGCCGCCGATGCCGGCCGCCACCGCCACGCCGATGCGCGGCGCATTGGCTTCGGTCACCTCCAGCCCGGAATCGCGCAGGGCTTGCGTGCCCGCGGCGATGCCGTAGTGGATGAAGGGATCCATCTTCTTGATGTCCTTCGGCGCGATCCACTGCGCCGGATCGAAATCACGCACCTGGCCGGCGATGCGGGTGGCGTAGTTCGTGGCGTCGAAATGGGTCACCGCACCGATGCCGCTCACGCCCTTGAGAACGTTGTCCCAGGCCGTGGCGATATCGTTGCCGACCGGCGAGATGATGCCGAGGCCGGTAACCACCACACGTCGTTTGCTCATGCTGATCTTCCTTCATGGTTCCGTGTGCCTGCCGCGAGGGCAGCCATCCCGCGGAGACCGCGTGGATGCCGTCTTCGCCGTATGTTGCGCGAGACGCGAACCATACGGGTTAGGACGTTGCAAATTGCAGAAACGAAAACTGCGCCAATGTGGCGCAGCTTTCTGGTGTCGCGTCGTGAGGCAGGCCAGGCCCGCCAGGCACGATCACTCCTTGGTGTGGGCCTTGATGTAGTCGACGGCCTGCTGCACCGTGGTGATCTTCTCGGCCTCTTCGTCCGGGATCTCGGTCTCGAACTCTTCCTCGAGCGCCATCACCAGTTCGACGGTGTCCAGCGAATCCGCGCCCAGATCGTCAACGAACGACGAGCTCGGCTGAACCTCATCTTCCTTCACGCCCAGCTGCTCAACAACGATCTTTTTGACGCGCTCTTCGATGGTGCTCATGTTGCCAATACCTCCCAAGGACAAAAATGCCGGCGGATTGTAGTGGCTAAGCCTCAGCTCCCGCCACGGTCCACCAACGTTGGTAAGGCGCTGGCCCTGACGACCGGCGCGAAAGCGTAATTGTCTCCTAAAAACGGTCCGATGGCGACAACCCCGGCCGCCCCGCCCTGGCGGGCTCTGCCGGGCCGGGCGGACGGTCTGGCCGTTGGCGCCCGGGGTGGTCATGCATACCCGGGCGGATGTCCGGAAACACGACCGCGGAAACGATGGAGCCGCCCCTCGGGACGGCTCTGTCCGGACCGTTGGAAACCGGCCTTACGGCATGTACATGCCGCCGTTGACGTGCAGCGTCTCGCCGGTGATGTAGGCGGCCGCCGGCGAGGCCAGGAAGGCCACCGCCTTGGCAATATCCTGCGCTTCGCCCAGGCGGCCCAGCGCGATCTGGCCCAGCAGCGCCTGCTTGGATTCTTCCGGCAGCGCGCGCGTCATGTCGGTGTCGATGAAGCCCGGCGCCACCACGTTGACGGTGATGCCGCGGCTGCCGATCTCGCGCGCCAGCGACTTGGAGAACGCGATGATGCCGGCCTTCGCCGCCGCGTAGTTCGACTGGCCCGGATTGCCGGTGAGGCCGATGACCGAGGCGATCGACACGATGCGGCCCTTGCGCGCCTTCATCATGCCGCGCATCACCGCCTTGGAGGCGCGGTAGACCGAGGTGAGGTTGGTGTCGAGGATGGCCTGCCAGTCCTCGTCGCGCATGCGCATCAGCAGCTGGTCGCGGGTGATGCCGGCGTTGTTGACCAGGATGGAAAGCGCGCCGACCTCCTTGCCGATGGCGTCCACCAGCGCTTCGATCGCGCCGGTTTCGGTCACATTGAGCACGCGGCCCTGGCCGCCGTGCGGCGCCAGGCGCTCGCCGATCGCGGCGGCGCCGCTTGCGCTGGTGGCAGTGCCGATCACGGTGGCGCCCTGGGCGGCCAGTTCGTCGGCGATCGCCGCGCCGATGCCGCGGCTGGCGCCGGTGACGAGGGCGATTTCACCTTGCAGAGGCTTGCTCATCGTTGCTTGTTCCTGAGGTCTGGAGTGATGAGTGGCGTGGGCGCTCAGGCCCACTCGGCGCGCGCGGCGTCGAGTTCGGCCGGGGTGCCGATGGCGCGCGCTTCCACGCTCTTGTCGATGCGCTTGATCAGGCCGGCCAGCACCTTGCCCGGGCCGCATTCGGCCGCGCGGACAGCACCGCCGGCGGCCAGCGCCTGCACGCATTCGGTCCAGCGCACCGGCAGGTAGAGCTGGCGCTGCAGCGCGGCGCGGATGTCCTCGAGCTGGCCATAGGCGCGCGCCTCGGCGTTCTGGATCACCGGAATGGACGGCAACTGCCAGTCCAGCTTCGCCATGCGCTCGCCGAGCTGGTCGGCGGCGTCGCTCATCAGCGCGCAGTGCGACGGCACCGACACGGCGAGCTTGATGGTCTTCTTCACGCCCAGTTCGGCGAGGCGCGCCAGCGCGCGGTCCACCGCTTCGGCGTGGCCGGCAATGACCAGCTGGCCCGGCGAATTGAAGTTGGCCGGCGACACCACCTGGCCCTGCGCCACCTCCTCGCAGACGGCCGCGATCTGCGCGTCGTCGCCGCCCAGGACGGCGGCCATCGCGCCCACGCCCGGCGGCACCGCGGCCTGCATCAGGCGGCCACGCTCGGCGACCAGGGCGGCCGCGTCGTGCAGCGACAGCGCGCCGGCGCAGACCAGGGCGCTGTATTCGCCCAGGCTATGCCCGGACAGCTGCGCCGGCAGCGCGCCGCCGAGCTTGCGCCACACGCGCCACACGGCAACGCTGGCGGCCAGCAGCGCGGGCTGGGTGTTCTCGGTGCGGTTCAAGGCTTCTTCCGGTCCCTGCTGGCTCAGCGCCCACAGGTCGACGCCGGCGCCCTGCGAGGCCTCGTCGAAAGCGGCCTGCACTTCCGCATGGGCGGCGGCCAGTTCCGCCAGCATGCCCACGGATTGCGAGCCCTGGCCGGGGAAGACGAATGCGAGCGAGGCAGCGTGCTGAGTCATGCAGGAACGGATTCCGTCGGGGAAAAGCGGAATGGTGCCAGCAACGCCGGCCGTACGCAGCCGTATTCCGGTGGCGGCACCCCTGAAATGCGCATGCCGCCCGGAGGCGGCATGCGTTTGAAACGTTTCGCGGGAAGCCTCAGTAGCGCAGCAGCGCCGAGGCCCAGGTGAAGCCGCCGCCGAACGCTTCCAGCAGCAGGTTCTGGCCGCGCTGCACCTTGCCCGAGCGCACCGCGTAGTCCAGCGCCAGCGGCACCGAGCCGGCCGAGGTGTTGGCGTGCTTGTCCACCGTGACGATGACCTTGTCCATCGGCATGGCCAGGCGCTTGGCGGTGGCTTCGATGATGCGCAGGTTGGCCTGGTGCGGGATCAGCCAGTCCAGCTCGGACGCGTCCATGCCGGCGGCGCCGAGGGTCTCCTCGACCAGCGCGTCCAGCGTCTTCACCGCGACCTTGAACACTTCGCGGCCGGCCATGCGCACCAGCACGCCGTGGTTCTTCTCGTCGGCCTTGAAGCCGACCGACACGCCGACCGGGTTGTACAGCAGCTCCTTGTGGCCGCCGTCGGCATGCAGGCAGGTGGCGTAGATGCCGGGCTCCGAGGAGGCCTCCAGCACCACGGCGCCGGCGCCGTCGCCGAACAGCACGCAGGTGGTGCGGTCGTCCCAGTCCAGCATGCGGGTGAGCGTTTCGGCGCCGATCACCAGCACCTTCTTGGAGTGGCCGCTGCGGATGAACTTGTCGGCCACGCCCAGCGCATAGACGAAGCCCGAGCAGGCCGCATTGACGTCGAACGCCGCGCAGCCGTTCGCGCCCAGCCGGTGCTGCACCAGGCAGGCGGTGGACGGGAAGATGATGTCGGGCGTGGTGGTGCCCATCACGATCAGGTCGAGCTCGGAGGCCTTCACGCCCGCCGCTTCCAGCGCGCGCTGCGCGGCCTGGGTGGCCAGGTCGCCGGTGGTCTCGCCGTCGGCGGCGATGTGGCGCTGGCGGATGCCGGTGCGCTCGCGGATCCATTCGTCGCTGGTATCGACGAACTTCTCCAGGTCGGCATTGGTGACGACACGCTCCGGCAGCGCGCTGCCGGTGGCGATGATGCGGGAATAGATCTGGGCCATGGACTGTCCGTGGGAAACGGCACGGAGCGCCGCCCACGCTGGGAGACTGTCCGCACCAAGACCGCAAAGTTACGTTCGTGAGCGCCTAAACGCAAAGCGGCGCGTCACCGCGCCGCCTTGCAGAACCGGATCCTTCGGAAGCGTAAAGCCCCCGCGGGAGCGCTCAGTCCTCTTCGACCACCGAAGTATTGGTGTCGATGACCTTCTTGCCGCGGTAGTAGCCATCCTTGGTGACATGGTGGCGACGATGCACTTCGCCGCTGGTCGGATCGGTGGCGAGCTGCACGGTCTTCAGCGCATCGTGCGAACGACGCATGCCGCGGGTGGACGGGGTCTTGCGGCTCTTGGCAACGGCCATGGCGAGTCTCCAGCTAAGCGTTATTTCTTGAGTTCGCGCAGGATCGCGAACGGGTTATCGGAACGTCCCTCGACCGAATCCTCTTCGGGCGATGGGGGCACTACATCGTCGGGCAGCGTGCTGTCCGGATTGACCGGGATCAGCGGCAGCGCCAACAGCAATTCGTCTTCGATCACGTCCGCGAGGGCCAGCTTGCCGTCCTCGGCGATCAGGAGCGGCTCGCTGCCCGGAGGCAAGGCTGCTTCTTCGCGCTCGAAACGGATCAGGCCGAGCCGGGTATCCACATTCACCGGGAGCACGAAGGGCTCCAGGGAACGCTGACAGATCACGGCGAGCGGCGCTTCGACGCGTACGTCGAGGTACGCGTTGTCGAACTCGTCACGACCGAAATCCAGCTCGAACCGGGCCTCGCCTTCGGTACCGGCGAGGGCTTCGCTCAGGCGCCGCATGGCGGCGATGGGCAAGGCTCCCTTGAACGAACGCCGCGCCGAGACCATGCGCCAAGCGTCCACGGACTCTGGCAGTGTCACGGACATAATCGCGAAATCATAGGTTTGCGGCCGGTCCAAGTCAACATCTTGTTTACCTGGCCGGGCGCGGCGGCCACATAGGCTGCCCGGCTTCATTATTGTGCTTCAAGTCCGTCCGGGCGTTTTGCCTGAACGGGCCCCATGCGGCAGACTGCGCCCTCCCACGCCGCCGAGCCGCTCCGTCTCACGTGAATGACCTCCTGACGTACGGCCTGGCCACCTTCTTCGTATTCGCCGTGATCGTCACGGGCGGCAGCCTCTGGCTGCGGCGCCGCGGCAACCGCCGCTCGGACAGCCTGCACGAGCTGCTCGACGTGGCCGACCGGCTGGAAGCGGACCTGAAGACCTGCCGCGCCGGCCTGCAGCAGGCCCATGCGGTGATGTCGCTCAATCCGGACAAGCCCGCCGCCAGCGAACAGGAAGCCCGCCAGGCGATCGAGGCCGGCCTGCGCTCCCTGCTGCAGCAGCGCATCTGGATCCGCGACCAGGCGCCCCACGCCACCCAGGACCAGCTCAACCAGGCCGTCGCGGCGATGGCCGAGACGCGCAGCCGCCTGGCGCCCTTGCTGGAAGCGCTGAACGACGCGCAGCACGCGCTGGACGACGCCATGCGCGAGCACATCCAGCGCGATCCTCAAGCATGAGCCCGCCCCGCCTGGTGCTGGGTTCCACCTCGCGCTACCGCGCCGACCTGCTGCGCCGGCTCTGCCTGGAGTTCGAACAGCGCGCCCCCGGCACCGACGAAACCGCCCTGCCCGGCGAAGCCCCGGACGCCCGCGCCTTGCGCCTGGCCATGGCCAAGGCCGAAGCCTGCGCGCAGGGGCTGCACAACGCGCTGGTGATCGGTTCGGACCAGGTCGCCGAACTGGACGGACGGATGCTGGACAAACCCGGCACGCCCGAGCTCGCCCGCGAACAGCTGGCCGCCAGTTCCGGCCGCAGCGTGCAGTTCCACACCGCGCTGTGCCTGTTCGATACGCGCAGCGGCGAGCGGCACGTGCATGTCGACCGCACCCGCGTGCAGTTCCGCGTGCTGGGCGCGGATGAAATCGCCCGCTACGTCGAACGCGAACGGCCGCTGGACTGCGCCGGCAGTTTCAAATGCGAAGGGCTGGGCATCAGCCTGTTCGAGCGCATCGACAACGAAGACCCATCCGCCCTGATCGGCCTGCCGCTGATCGCGCTCGCGCGGCTGCTGCGCACGGCCGGCGTCGCGCTGCCCTAGCGGAACGACGCGGCGCCTTCGCGCCAGATCACGCAGTCGCCCGGTGCCACGGGCGCCGATCCCGCCACCGGCACGCGCCCGGCATAGAAAGCGATGCGCTTGCGTCCGTCGAACAGATCCAGCCGTTGCAGCGGCTGCGGATTGTCGATGCGCTTGCACAGCGAACCGAGCCAGTCGGAACGCTCGCGGATACGCAGCGAGGTTTCGTCGACCGCCAACAGCATCGGTGCACCGGCCTGCGCTTGGCGCAGCGCGGTTTCGTCGCGATGCCACACCGCAAGCTGCGGCGCGCGCCCGTGCTTGGTATTGAGCGGACTGTCCAGCGCATACACCGGCACCGCGCCGTCGAGCTGGAATTCGAGCTCCGAAGCCAGCATGAAATTGTCGGCCACCAGCACACCCGGATGCGCGGCGAGCAAAGCGCGCGCTGCATCGCCGCTCTCGCGCCAGCCCACGAAGCGCGCAGGAAACGCCTTCACGCCAGCCAGCGCCGTCGCGCCGCGCTCGCTCGCCGCCATGCCCAGATAGGCCAGTCCGCTCAAGTGCCCGAACAGCGCCATGCCCACCGCCGCGATGGTGACCCACCGGATCCAGCGCCTTCCCCACAACGGCCGCAGCAACACCGGCAAGGCGCCCAGCAGCGGCAGATAACCCGGCAGCGGCCAGTGCGCGCGGAAACGCTCGTCGTCGGCAAACAGGCCGAGTACGAAATACAGCAGCACGAAGCACAGCGAAGCGATCGCGATCAGATCCCACGGCGCCCCTTCGCCGCGCCGCCGCCAGCTGCGCCATGCCGCCCACAGCAGCAGGCCGTACAGCAGCGGCGTACATGCGGCGGCCTGTTCCAGCGGCTGCACCAGCGCATCGGCATGGAAGCTCCACGGATTGCGCTCCACCACCTGGAACGCCAGGCCCGCGCCGCGCTGCTGCCAGTTGGAAACCGCCAGCGGAATCAGCCCCAGCAGCGACAGCACCAGCGCGATCCAGAATCCCGGCCGGCGCCATTGCAGGCGTCCGCGCGGCGTCAGCAGCAGCAGGCCCAGCCCGGCCAGCATCGGCATCACCGCGCGGTAGTGCGTCAGCCAGCACACGGCCAGCGCCGCGCCGAGCAGCAGCCAGTCGCGCAGGCGGTCGTCCTGCATGGCGCGCAGCAGCGCGAACAGGGCGAGCATGCTGGCCACCGTCAGCGGCACGTCCGGCACCGCCATCACGCCCAGCGTGCCGGCCAGCGGCAGCGCCAGGCACAGCAGGCCGGCCTGCCAGCCGGCGCGCGCATCGAAAGCGCGGCGGGCGAACGCGACCACCAGCCACGGCAGCGCGCTGCCCACCAGCAGGAACGGCCAGCGCATGCCGAGCACGCCATGGCCGGCCAGCGCTTCGCCGAGGCGGATCATCCACGCGGTGAACGGCGGCAGGTCGCTGTAGCCCCAGGCCGGATGCCGGCTCTCCTGCCAATAGAACGCCTCGTCGCCGAACGGCGCCAGTTGCGCGGCGACCGCAATACGTGCCCCAAGCAGCACAAGAAAGGCAATGAGAAACGCGCCTCGCCAGCGCGCGAGGCCCGGGGCTACACTGCCGCGATCATGCATGGCTCATGCCCTGCCCCATCTCATCCCTCTGCGCGTTGCCATGTCCGCGATCACTCCACTCCACGATGACGCCCTGCACTCCCGCCTCGACGCCGCCATGGCGCAGGTCAACCAGGTGCTGCTCGGCAAGCCGCGCCAGGTCAAGCTGGCTTTCACCTGCCTGATCGCCGGCGGCCACCTGCTGCTGGAAGACGTGCCGGGCGTGGGCAAAACCACCCTCGCGCATGCGCTCGCCGCAAGTTTTGCGCTGGACTTCCAGCGCGTGCAGTTCACCAGCGACCTGTTGCCGTCGGACATTATCGGGGTGAGCGTCTACGAGCGCGAGACCGGCCAGTTCCGTTTCCACCCCGGCCCGATCTTCACCGGCCTGCTGCTGGCCGACGAGATCAACCGCGCCACGCCGAAGACGCAGAGCGCGCTGCTCGAGGCGATGGCCGAGGGCCAGGTCACCGTGGACGGCCAGACGCACACCTTGCCGCAGCCGTTCTTCGTGGTGGCCACGCAGAATCCGCTGGACCTGGCCGGCACCTTCCCGCTGCCGGATTCGCAGCTGGACCGCTTCATGCTGCGCGTCTCGCTGGACTATCCCGACGCCGCCGCCGAACGCGCCCTGCTCACCGGCAGCGACCGCCGCGACCTGCTGGCCCAGCTCAGCCCCAAGCTGGACGGCCCCGCGCTGTCCACCCTGCATCGCCAGGCGCAGGCGATCACCGCCAGCCCGGCCCTGCTCGACTACCTGCAGGCGCTGCTGGCCGCCAGCCGCCGCCATGCGGAAATCCGCGTGGGCCTGTCGCCGCGCGCCGGCCTGGCCCTGCTCAATGCCTCGCGCACCTGGGCCATGCTGTCCGGCCGCGGGCACGTGCTGCCGGAAGACATCCAGGCACTGTTCGTGCCGCTGGCCGGCCACCGCCTGGTACCCGCCCGCGGCGCCAACGGCGACGCGCTCGCGCGCCAGCTGCTTGCCGAGGTGGCGGTGGATTGATGGCCATGGGCGTGGCCGACACCTACCGCCGCTTTCAGCAATGGGCCGAGCGCCGGCTGCCGGCGCTCACCCGCTACCGCCGTCCGGAAAGCCTGCCGGTCGAACTGCACCGGCGCCGCATCTATATCGTGCCCAGCGGGCTGGGCGCGGCGTTCGGCGTGCTGCTGATGATCATGCTGGCCGGCGCGCTCAACTACGCCAACAACGCCGCCCTGCTGCTCACCTGCATGCTGGCCGCGGCGTGCACGGCGAGCATGCTGGTGGCATTCCGCGCGCTCGACGGCCTGCGCCTCACCGCGATCCAGGCCGGCCACGCCACCGCCGGCGAAGCGCTGACCCTGCAATTGCACGTGGATGCCGGCGTGCGCGCGCGCCAGGCGATCCGCGTGGAAATGGACGGCCGGATGCAGGCCTTCGCGGTCCGTGCGCATCAGCAGCTGCCGGTGGAGATCGCGCTGCAGACCGACCGCCGCGGCTGGCAGCAGCTGCCGCGCATCCAGCTGTGGACCAGCTGGCCGCTCGGCCTGTTCCGAGCGTGGAGCTGGCTGTATCCGGACATGTCGGTGCTGGTATGGCCGCGCCCGGAAGCGGAAGGACCGCCGCCGCGCTCGCCCACCGACGACCCCACCCATCAGCGGCTGCATCACGGCGACGACCTCGCCGCGCTGCGCGACTACCGCGCGGGCGATTCGCAGCGGCGCATCGCCTGGAAAGCCAGCGCGCGGCACGAAGGCCTGCTGGTGAAGGATTTCGAGCAGCCGCGCCCGCGCCTGGAATGGCGGCTGGACTGGCGCGACCTGAAGCACCTGGACAGCGAATCGCGCATCTCCCGCCTGGCCCGCTGGCTGGGCGAGGCCGAGGCCCGCGGCGTGCCGTCCAGCCTGTGGCTGCCCGGCGAGGAGATCGGCCATGGCGCCGGCCCCGCGCATTACGCGCGCTGCATGAATGCGCTGGCGAAGCTGCCATGAGCCCGGCATCGAACAACGCGGAAGCGAAAACGTTCGGCCTGTTCCGCCGCAAGCGCGACGAAGCGCCGCTCGATACGCGCGTCTTCGACCTGCTCTGCCTCACCGCCGCGGTGGTGCTGGTGCTGCACGCCATCCATCTGCCGCCCTGGCTGGATGCCGCCCTGATGGCGGTGCTGGCGCTGCGCTGGTGGCAGCGCCGCCGCAAGCCGGGGCGCGCGCCGGCCTATCTGAAGCTGCCGCTGGTGGTAATGCTCGCGGCCACGGTGATCTTCCACTACGGCAACATCTTCGGACGCGAGCCCGGCTCCGCCCTGGCCGTAGGCCTGCTGGTGCTGAAGCTGCTGGAGACCGAGACGGCGCGCGACGCCAAGGTCGCCGTGGCCTTCGCCTGCTTCACCTTGATGGCCGCGCTGCTGTCGGACCAGGGCATGGTCGCCACCTTCGTGGTGGCGCTGGGCCTGCTGCCGGCGGTCGCCAGCCTGCGCGCGCTGCAGCCGGCGCGCCTGCCCACCAGCCTGCCGCGCGAACTGCTGCCGGCGCTGGGCCTGCTCGCCGCGGCACTGCCGCTGTCGCTGCTGGCCTTCGTGCTGGTGCCGCGGCTGGAATCGCCGCTGTGGGGCGCGCCGCCGTCGGGGCAGGCGCGCACGGGCTTGAGCGATGGGATGTCCCCGGGCGATTTCGTCGACTTGCTTACCGACGACCGCCCCGCCCTGCGCGCCAGCTTCGACCAGGGCGTGCCCGCACCGGAGCAGCGCTATTTCCGCGCCTATGTGATGTGGCATTACGACGGCCGCCGCTGGAACAGCGTGCCGAGCGGCCGTGCGCCGGTGCCGGTGGAAGCCATCGACAGCATCGGCTACCGCATCGCGCTGGAACCGACCAGCCAGCGCGTGCTGCCGGCGCTGGACGTGCCGTTGGAAGCACCGCCGAATGCCACCCTGGGCAGCGACCACGACATCACCAGCAGCAAGCCGGTGCAGGATCCGCTTACCTACGAACTGCGCTCGGCCGTGCGCTACCGCCTGCAGCCGGAGCTGGACGACTTTGCGCGGCGTCGCGCGCTGCAGCTGCCCGAGGGTTTCAATCCGCGCGCGCTGGCGCTGGCGGCGCAGTGGAAGCAGGCCTACGGCACCCGCGATGCGGCCATCGTGGCCGCGGCGCTGTCGCTGTTCCACGACGGCGGCTTCAGCTACACCCTGGCGCCCGCGCCGCTGGGCCGCGACGCGGTGGACGATTTCCTGTTCGGCACCCACGAAGGATTCTGCGAACACTACGCCTCGGCCTTCACCGTGCTGATGCGCGCCGCCGGCGTGCCGGCGCGCGTGGTCACCGGCTACCAGGGCGGCTACTGGAACAAGCTCGGCCAGTACCTGCTGGTGCGCCAGTCCGACGCGCATGCCTGGAGCGAGGTATGGCTGGACGGCCGCGGCTGGGTGCGCATCGACCCCACCGCCGCGGTGCGGCCGGAGCGGGTCAGCCTGGGCGCCGCGGCGGCAGCCGCCGCCGCGGGCCAGTCCGAATGGCAGGGCGCGGCCTGGCTGCGCGACCTGCGCAACCGCTGGGACGTCGTCAACCATTGGTGGAGCGAAGGCGTTATCGGCTTCGACGCACTCAGGCAACGCGGGCTCCTCACGCCATTCGGCGTCCGCAACACGGATACGATGACCCTGAGCGTGCTGCTGGCGGCCAGCAGCGTGGCGTTCGCCCTGCTCGGCCTGGCCTGGGCCCTGTGGCGGCGGCGCGACGAAGACCCCCTGCGGGCCGCGCTGCGCACGCTGGAGCGCAAGCTGGCCTCGGCCGGCGTGGCGCGCAGGAGCAGCGAGGGCCCGCAGCATTACCTGCAGCGCGCGGCCCGGGCCCTGCCCGGCCAGCGCGCGCAGCTGGACCAACTGATGAGGAGCTACCTCGACCTGCGCTATGCCCATCAAACCCCGCCGCCCGATCCCCTGCGACGGTTCCGCCGGGCGGTGCGGGAATTCAGACCCCGACACGTGGTCAAATGAACCGAACGACTGAATGTTTCGGATCACGGAAGATCCGCCCGATCATGGAGAAAGCGGTCATGTCCACCTACAAGTTCCTCGCTACCGCAGCCGTGACGGCTACGCTGGCGGCCTGCGCAACCATCCCCCAGCCGTTGCAGGGCACCTATACCGAAATCACCACGGCCCAGGCGCAGCAAGGCGGCGCCGGCGGCAGCAAGGTCCGCTGGGGCGGCGAGATCATCAAGACCGAACCCGGCCCGCAGGAAACCTGCTTCTTCCTGCTCTCGCGTCCGCTGGACAGCGAAGCCCGGCCGAAGATGGCCACCGACAACGACAGCCAGGGCCGCTTCGTGGCCTGCCGTTCGGGCTTCTACGATCCGGAAGTGTTCTCGCGCGGCCGCGAGCTCACCGTCACCGGCACCCTGCACGGCACCGTGTCGCAGAAGGTGGGCGAGTACGACTACGCCTATCCGCGCGTCGAGGCCGACGTGGTCTACCTGTGGCCCAAGCGCGTCGCCGTGCGCTACCCGCCGGGCTACTACGACCCGTTCTGGGGTCCGGGCTTCGGTCCGTACTGGGGCCCGGGCTGGGGTCCGTGGGGCGACCCGTTCTGGTACCAGCCGCGGGTGATCGTGGTGCCGCGCGCGGTGCCGCGGGGCAAGTAAGCCAGACGTCCAAAACAAAAAAAGCCGGCCCCAGGGCCGGCTTTTTTTATGCCTCGTCGCGCGCGGCTCAGCCCGGCGGCCAATGCATGCGCCGTCCCGCCAGCAGATGCACATGCAGATGAAACACCGTCTGCCCGCCGTGCTCGTTGCAATTGATCACCGTGCGGTAGCCGTCCTTCGCCAGGCCCTGCTCGCGCGCATACGCGGCCGCGGCGAGCAGCAGCTTGCCCAGCAGTTCGGCGTCGCCGGGCTGGGCTTCGTCCAGCGAGGCGATCGCGCGCTTGGGCACGAACAGCACGTGCACCGGCGCCTGCGGGTTGAGGTCGCGGAAAGCCAGCACGTCCTCGTCTTCGTAGACGATGTCGGCGGGGATCTCGCGCCGGATGATCTTTCCGAAAATCGTATCGGCCATGCTCAGGCTTCCTTCTGTGATGGTTTCAGCCCAGCGTCTGGCGGCTGCCGAAGGCATGCGCCAGGGTGCTGCGGTCGACGTATTCCAGCTCGCCGCCCAGCGGCACGCCGTGCGCCAGCCGCGTCGGCTTGACCTTGGCCGCGCGCGCCAGCTGCGCCAGGTAATGCGCGGTGGCTTCGCCTTCCACGGTGGGATTGGTGGCGATCACCATTTCCTCGATCTCGCCTTCGGCCAGCCGTTCGGTGAGCAGGTCCAGGCCCAGTTCTTCCGGACCCAGCCCGTCCAGCGGCGACAGCCGGCCCAGCAGCACGAAGTACTGGCCGCGGTAGCCGGTGGCCTGTTCTATCGCCGCCAGCTCGGTGGGCGACTCCACCACGCACAGCACCTGCCGGTCGCGGCTGCTGCTGGCGCAGAGGGAGCACACCGGCTCCTCGCTGAAATTGCGGCAGCGCGTGCAGTTGCCGATGCGCTGCATGGCCTGCTCCAGCACCTGGGCCAGGCGCAGGCCGCGCTCGCGTTCGCGCTCCAGCAGATGGAAGGCCATGCGCTGGGCGCTCTTGCCGCCTACGCCGGGCAGGCAGCGCAGGGCTTCGATCAAATCGGTGAGGAGTTTGCTCACGTGGCTTAGAACGGCAGCTTGAAACCGGGCGGCAGGTTCATGCCGGAGGTGACGCCGCCGAGCTTGTTCTTGCTGGCCTCGCCCACTTTGTTGACGGCGTCGTTGATCGCCGCGGCGACCAGGTCCTCGGCCATCTCGGGGTCGTCCGCGAACAGCTTGCGGTCGATCTGCACGCGGCGCACTTCATGCGCGCCGCTCATCACCACGGTGACCAGGCCGCCGCCGGAACTGCCGGTGACTTCCAGCTTGGCGATCTCTTCCTGCGCGCGCTTCATTTCTTCCTGCATGCGCTGCGCCTGCTGCATCAGCTGGCCGATCTGTCCTCTCATGACGCGTACTCCGAAGGCTTAGGTGTATCAGGGTTCAAACGGCTTGACCGACTGCGGCAGCACGCGCGCGCCGAATTCCTTGCGCAGCGACTGCACCAGCGGGTCTTCTTCGATCGATTGTTCGGCGGCCGACTGCGCGGCAGAGCGCGCATGGGCCGCGCGCGCGGCGGGCGTTTCGGCGCCGCTGGAGCGGTCGTCGACGAAGCGCAGGCGGATGCGTTCGCCCAGCGCCTGGCTGATGCGCTCTTCCATCTGGCCGACCATCGGCTCCACCGCCAGGTGCATGTACATCGGCTGCAGCGCCAGCACCAGGGTCGAGCCTTCGCGGTCGCGCAAGGTGGCGTTCTGCGCGAGCTGGCCCATCGGGCCGCGCAGGTTGGCCTGTTCGATCAGGCTGTCCCAATGCGGCAGGCCGCGCGCGTCGAGCGCGGGTGCGGCGCGCGGCGCGGGCGCCGGCACGGCTGCGGGTTCGATGCGCGGCGCGGGTGGTTCGGCGGCGCGCGGCGCCGGGCGTTCCAGCGCAGGCGCGGACATCGGCGGCGCGGAGCGCGCCGGTGCGGGCGCGGCGGCGGGACGCGGCGCGGCAGCGGCCGGACGCTCGGCACGCGCCGGCTCGCCCTCGCCCGCCGGACGGAACGCCAGCATGCGCAGCAGCGCCATCTCGAAGCCGGTGCGCGCATCCGGCGCCAGCGCGAGGTCGCGGCGGCCGCCGATGGCGATCTGGTAGTACAGCTGCACGTCTTCCGGACCCAGCCGCTCCGCCAGCGCGGCGAGCGCGGCTTCGTCGTCGCCGTCGCCTTCGGAGCGGTAGCCCGGCACCAGCTGCAACAGCTGCAGGCGGTGCAGCACGGCGGCGAGATCGTCGAGCACGCCGCCGAAATCCGGCGAGAACGAGGCGATGCGCGCGCATTCGGCCATCAGCTGGTCGCCGTCGCCCGCAGCGAGCGCCTCGAGCACGCTCAGCACCTGGCCGCGCGCGACGCTGCCTAGCATGGCGCGCACGTCGTCCAGCTTGAGCGCGCCGCCGCCGTAGGCGATGGCCTGGTCCAGCAGCGACAGGCCGTCGCGCAGCGAACCGTCGGCGGCGCGGGCCAGCTCGACGATGGCGCCGTCTTCGTAAGCGATGGCTTCGGCGCCGAGGATGTGGCGCATCTGCCCGGAGATCTGTTCCGGCAGCAGGCGCTTGAGATTGAACTTGAGGCAGCGCGACAGCACCGTCACCGGCAGCTTCTGCGGGTCGGTGGTGGCGAGCAGGAACTTCACGTGCGGCGGCGGCTCTTCCAGCGTCTTGAGCAGCGCGTTGAAGGCCGGCTTGGACAGCATGTGCACCTCGTCCACCAGGTACACCTTGAAGCGTCCGCGCGCCGGCGCGTACTGCGCGTTCTCGATCACTTCGCGCACGTCGTCTACGCCGGTGTTGCTGGCCGCGTCGATCTCCAGCAGGTCGACGAAGCGGCCGGCGTCCACCGCGGTGCACACCGCGCACTCGCCGCAGGGATCGGCCGACTCGCCGCGCTCGCAGTTGAGCGACTTGGCGAAGATGCGCGCGATGGTGGTCTTGCCCACGCCGCGCGTGCCGGTGAACAGGTAGGCGTGGTGCATGCGGCCGGTATCGAGCGCATTGGTGAGCGCGCGCACGACATGCTCCTGCCCGACCAGTTCGGCGAACTTGCGGGGGCGCCATTTGCGCGCGAGTACCTGATAGGACATGCGTTGGAAACCTGCTGGACGCCGGGCTGGCGCGGCCCTTTGGAGCTGCGCAGCGAGGACGGGAATGAAGTGGCGGGATACTAACTTGGGGCGACGTCCGATTGTGCCAAGTCGCCTACGGCAAGTCAGCACGGTCGCTTGCGGCAAGTCGGTACGGGAGGCGGCGCGAACGCGCGTGGCGGAGCCCGAAAAGGCGGCGACCCCGCCAGCCACACCCCGGCACCCGAATCATTCGCTACCGTTGCTCCCTTCCGGGCCTGGCGGGATTTACGAACTATCGTCGCGGGGGGACCGACGGGGTCACCATAGACGGTGGGCTGGTCGCCCTGGTCGACGGTTGCGCCAGGCGCGGACCGTCATGCGATTTCACTGGCGGAGAGGGCGGGATTCGAACCCGCGATACGGGGATAAGCCGTATACACACTTTCCAGGCGTGCTCCTTCAACCACTCGGACACCTCTCCGCGATGGTGAAATCGCCTTGCCGGGCATTCCAGCCCGGCAAAGAGGGGAAATCATAGCGGCAGGCCCCGATCCAGACAAGCCGCCCCAAGCGCTGCCTCAACCGGCATCCGGCCGTGGCGCAGCCGGCGGCGGCAGCGCGATCCGCTCGCCGGCGGCGGCGATGGCATAGCCGCGGGCGGCCAGCGCCGCACCGTCGGCGGCGCTGCCGTAGTGGTACAGGCGCAGGCGGCCGCGCAGGGCCTGCGGGTATTCGCGCTCGATATCGTCGATGCCGGTATGCGAGGGATTGCCGACCAGGCCGCAGTCGTGCGCCACCAGCTCGGTGCCGGCCGCGTAGCGCGCCAGCATCTCCGGCACCGGCCGCGTGTCGCCGGTATAGGCGAAGCTGCCGCCCAGGGCGAGGCCGAACGAGGTCTGCGGCAGGTGGTGGCGGGTGGGAAATACGTCGAACCACTGCCCGTCCAGCCAGAAACCGCGATGGCAGGGAATCAGCTGGAACGCCTCCCAGAAATTCACCCCGCCCTCGGCCAGCACGCCGGGATAGTCCGCCACCCGCGCCTGCAGCCAGCTCATCAGCGCCGCATGCACGAACAGCCTGGTGCGCCCGCGCCGCGCTTCGTCGAACCACAGGCGGAAGAACAGCCGCTCCATGCCGCCGACGTGGTCCATATGCGTGTGCGTGATGAACAGCGCCGGCGGCACGTCGCCGTAGGCGGCCACGTAGCGGTCCAGCGTGTCCGGCCCGCAGTCGATCAGCAGCAGCGGCGCGCCGTCGCGCTCCAGTACCGCGGCGGAAGAGCCCAGCTCCACCGCGTGCGCGGCGCCGACGCCCAGGAAATGCAGGTTCCAGTTCATGCGGCCGCTTCCTCGCGCAGGCAAACCAGGCTCATGGCGCGTCGCCGCCGACGCCGAACGCCGCGGCGTAGCTTTGCGCCAGCGGCTGCCACACGGTCTTCTCAAACACCGCCTCGCTTTCGGCGCCCGCGCCCAGCTTGAGCAGCGAACGGCGCAGGCGCTGCAGGTTGGCCGTGCGCCAGGCTTCGGCCGGCGCACGCCGCTCGCCGCGGTCGAAATCGATCAGGTACAGGCCCGGCTCCGCCACCAGGATGTTGTGCGCGTTGAGATCGGCATGCCACACGCCCGCGCGGTGGAAGCGCGCGATCATGTCGCCGGTGCGCTCGGCCAGGGCGGCGTCGAGGCTGCCCCAGGCCAGGCATTCGGCCAGCGTGCGCGCGGAAGGGACGTGGCGGGTGATCAGATCGGCGGTATAGAACGGGCCGTGGCGCCGGTAGCGCGCGGCGATCGGCTCGGGCACCGGCAGGCCTTCGCGCGCCATCGCGGCGAGCAGGCGGAATTCGGCGAAGCTGCGCGTGCGGTCGGCGCCGGTCCATACATAGCGGTCGCCCAGGAACCGGGCCACCATGCCGCCGCGGCGATAGTGGCGCAGCACGCCCTCGCCCGCCGGCGTGCCGACCAGGGCGACGCCGCCGCGCCCGCCGGTCTGCATGCGCAAGGCGCCCAGTTCGCGCCAGTGGCTAGGCATGAACCAGTCATCGTCGACTTGTGACGAAACCGTGGGGTCGAACAGAATCGCCCCGCCCGCCTTCGTCCGGACCTGCTCTTGCGCCATCATGTGCGACCCGGCACCCCATCCGATAATCATTGATTCTAGCCCACGCCATGCCTGCTCCCACCTCCATCTGCCTGCTGCGCACTTCGGCCATCGGCGACGTCACCCATGTCGTGCCGCTGGTGCACACCTTGCGCAGGGCCTGGCCGCAGGTGGAGCTGACCTGGATCGTCGGCAAGCTGGAGCGCCGCCTGGTCGGCGACCTGCCCGGCGTGGACTTCGTCACCTTCGACAAGGGCGCCGGCTGGGCCGGCATGCGCGCGGTGCATGAGGCCCTGCGCGGCCGCCGCTTCGACGCGCTGCTGCAGATGCAGGTGGCGATGCGCTCCAACCTGCTCAGCCTGGGCATCAAGGCGAAACGCCGCGTGGGCTACGACAAGGCGCGCGCCAAGGACCTGCATGGGCTGGTCATCAACGAGCGCATTCCGGCGCGCACCGGCGAACACGTGCTGGAGGCGATCGGCAGCTTCTGCGAGCCGCTGGGGCTGCAGCAGACCGAGGTTCGCTGGGATATTCCCCTGCCGGAAGAAGCGCTCGCCTGGGCGGCCGAACAGCTGCCGCCGGGCGCGCCGGTGCTGCTGGTCAGCCCCACCTCCAGCCACGCGCTGCGCAACTGGCGCCCGGAGCGCTATGCCGCGGTGATGGACCATGCCGCGCAGCGCGGCTGGCGCGTCATGCTGATCGGCGGCCCCTCGCCGGGCGAGCGCAGCATGGCCGACGCCGTGCTGGCCGCCTGCCGCCTGCCGCATACCGACCTGACCGGCAAGGACACGCTCAAGCGCCTGCTGGCGATGCTGGCGCGCGCCTCGCTGCTGCTCACCCCGGATTCCGGCCCGATGCACATGGCCAATACGGTGGGCTGCAAGGTGCTGGGCCTGCATGCGGCAAGCAACCCGGACCGCTCGGGCCCCTATTCCGACCGCCGCTGGTGCGTGAACAAGTACGACGCGGCCGCGCGCAAATACCTGGGCAAGCCGGCCAGCGAGATTCCCTGGGGCAGCAAGATCGAATACGCGGGCGTGATGGACCTGATCGAGGTCGACGACGTGATCGAGCGGTTCGAGGCTTATGCGGCGACGCTCGGCGCCTGAGGGATAGCGGGCCGGCTTTTTTTGCTCGTCATTCCGGCGCAGGCCGGAATCCAGTAGCGACAAGGCTCGATGGTCGCCAGAACGTTCAAGAGCGGCAGCTTGGAGTCACTCACTCCATGAAGCGCTCCGTCACTGGATTCCGGCCTGCGCCGGAATGACGGCGGTAGGCCGTCAGCCGGCCTTGTAGTCTTTGTACGACTTCTCTTCCACCAGCTGCGAGCCCAGCTTCAGGTTGATCTCGCGCTTCACCGCCGCGCGCTCGTCGTTGCGGAAGTACACCGCGCGCGCCAGCTCGATGAACTCCTGGTCGAAAGCCTGGGCCTTTTCCTTCAGGCGGATGCGGTCTTCGATATCCCACAGCGTTTCGTTGACCGCCAGCAGGCGGGCGCGCTCGTCGCCGATGTCGGTGGCCGCGGCCGGATGGGCGGCCCAGGTGGTATTGAGCTGATCCAGCTCGTTGCGCACGTTGGCCAGCTTGGCCGGGTCGGTCATCTGCTTGGACTTGATCTCCAGGATGGTGATCTTGTCGATCAGCTCACCGTAGGACACCGGGACTAGGATCAGGCTCATGGGAACTCCCTTCGAAAAACAGGCCTGGCACGCGGACGGCGCCGGCAGATTGCACATGATAGAGACAATACCTGGCCGATGGTTCAGCTGATCCGAATAGACTGTGCGGGCCTCACTACACCGGGAGAATCCAATGAACACCAAGCAGCTCCTCATCCTGCCCCTGGCAGCCGCCCTCGCCTTCGCTTCCATGGGCGCCGCCGCGCAGTCCTCCAGCACCAGCCGCCGTCCGGCGGTCGATGCCGCCGGCCAGCTCAACGGCAACGTGCTGATCCGCCGCGACGGCATCTTCCTGCGCTGCACGCAGTGCGGCACGGTCGAGTCGATCGAGCGCACCGTCACCCAGGGCGCCGACCACGGCACCGCCGGCGCGATCATCGGCGCGGTCGCCGGCGGCGTGCTAGGCAACCAGGTCGGCAAGGGCAACGGCCGCAAGGCGGCGACCGTGCTCGGCGCGGTGGGCGGCGGCTTCGCCGGCAACCGCATCGGCCGCGGCGGCAGCAGCGAAAGCTTCACGCTGCGCCTGCGCATGGGCGACGGCGGCTACACCAACGTCACCGTGCCGGACGCCAGCGCGATCCGCGAGGGCGACATCGTGCAGGTGGACCAGGACGGCAACGTGGTGCGCGTGCAGTAAGCGCGGCGCATGCGGTTCGAAGAGCGCGGCCGGTGGCGACACCGGCCGCGTTTTTTTTGCACGACGGTGAAATCGCGCCCGCCCTGCTGTCATTCCGGCGCAGGCCGGAATGACGGCTGAGAGGTATCGCGACCGGTGGATTGCCGTTGCGGATCAGCTGCGACGGGCCGCCACCAGCTTCTCGGCCACCGCATCGAAGAACGCCTGGGGCAGTACGGCCCGCACCGGCACGACCCACGCCTGCGCAGGCGCCAACGCCGCGCATTTCACCGCGTCCTTCTCGGTCATCAGCACCGCAGCGCCGTCGCCGAAATCCAGTTCGCTGGAAACGTAGGCGTGGTGGTCGGGGAAAGGATGCGGCACCACTTCGATGCCGCGCGCGCGCAGGTCGTCGAAGAAGCGTTCGGGGTTGCCGATGCCGGCCACCGCATGCACGCGCTGGCCGCGGAACGCATCCAGCGGCTGAGTGACGCCATCGCGCAAGGCGCGCGCCGTGCCGCCTTCGAGGCGCATCGGCACTTCGCCCGCTTCGGCGCTGCCGCCGTTGCAGACGCGGAAATCCACTTCGCCCAGGCGCGCCAGCGGTTCGCGCAGCGGGCCGGCCGGCAGCAAGCGCCGGTTGCCGAAGCGGCGGGCGCCGTCGATCACGCAGATTTCCACGTCGCGGCGCAGGCGATAGTGCTGCAGGCCGTCGTCGGCAAGAATCGCGTCGCAGCCGGCGTCGATCAAGAGGCGCGCTGCCGCGGGGCGGTCGCGGCCTACCGCCACGGGCGTGCCGGCGGCGTGGATCAGGCAGGGTTCGTCGCCGAAGCGCGCGGGGTCCGGCTTGTCGCCGAGCAGAAGCGGTCCTTGTTCGGTGCCGCCATAACCGCGGCTCACCACACCCGGACGGAAACCGCGCGCGCGCAGCGCTTCGGCCAGCGCGA
This sequence comes from Dyella sp. SG562, assembly GCF_011759495.1. NCBI lineage: Bacteria > Pseudomonadati > Pseudomonadota > Gammaproteobacteria > Lysobacterales > Rhodanobacteraceae > Dyella > Dyella sp. SG562. The sequence goes on along the minus strand of NZ_JAAOYS010000012.1, from coordinate 88,119 downwards.
TGGTCAGCGGCGTCTTGCCGGTGCCGCCGACGCTGACGTTGCCGACCACGAGCACCGGTACCGGCAAGCGCACGCTGGACCACAGGCCGCTTCGATAGAGGCGTCGGCGCAGCCGCGTGACGCCGCCGTACAGCCCCGCCAGCGGCGCGGTCCACCACGGCGCCGCGCCCTTGCCGTACCAGGCCGCGGCTAGCGTGTCGGCCAGCGCCACGGCGGCCTCAGTCGCTCGCCTTGTCGTGGAACTGCATGCGGTGCAGCGCGGCGTAGTGGCCGCTCAGGGCGAGCAGCTCCGCGTGCGTGCCGCGCTCGACGATGCGGCCCTGGTCCATCACCGCGATCTGGTCGGCGTGCTCGATGGTGGACAGGCGGTGCGCGATCACCAGGGTGGTGCGGTCGCGCATCAGGCGCTGCAGCGCCTGCTGGATCAGCCGCTCGGATTCGGTATCCAGCGCGCTGGTCGCCTCATCCAGCACCAGGATCGGCGCATTCTTCAGGATCGCGCGGGCGATGGCGATGCGCTGGCGCTGGCCGCCGGAAAGCATGTTGCCGGCCTGGCCGATCTGGCTGTGGATGCCCTTGGGCAGGCGCTGAATGAATTCCATCGCATTAGCCGCCTCGGCCGCGGCGACGATGTCCTTCTCGCTGGCGCCTTCCAGCTCGCCGTAGGCGATGTTCTCCGCCACGCTGCCGTCGAACAGCACCACGCTCTGCCCCACCCAGGCGATCTGCCGGCGCAGCGAGGCCAGGGTGTAGCTGGCGTAGTCGTGGCCGTCCAGGTCGATGGTGCCGGCACTGGGTTCGTAGAAGCGCGGCAGCAGGCTGACCAGGCTGCTCTTGCCGCTGCCGGAGCGGCCGACCAGGGCGGTGACCGTGCCGGGGCGGCAGTGCAGGTCGACGCCGCGCAGCGCTTCGAAATCGTTGCGCGCATAGGTGAGGCGCACGTCGTTGAACACGATGTCGCCGCGGGTGCGCTCCAGCACGCGGGTGCCGGTGTCCACTTCCGGCGGCAGGTCGATGATGCCGAACAGGTCTTCGCAGGCGGCCACGCCGCGCTGCACGCTGGCCTGCACGCCGGTGAGGCGCTTGAGCGAAGGCAGCATGCCGCCCATCGAGGTGAGCACGGTGATGAACACGCCGGGCGAGATGCTGTCGATCACGTTCGGCCGCGTGCCCAGGTATACCAGCAGGGCCAGCGCGAACGCCGCCGCGGTCTGGATGGTGGCGCTGGAGAACGCACTGGTCACCGCGACTTTCAGGTTCAGCCGCTTGGAATGCTCGGTGACCTGCTCGAAGCGCTCGGCTTCGCGCTTCTGGCCGCCGTAGATGCGCACCTCGCGATGGGCGCCGACGGATTCCTCCACCGTGCCGGTGACCGAACCCATGGTGCCCTGGATGCGCTTGCTGATGGTGCGGTAGCGCCGGCTGACCACGGTGACGATCAGCACCACCGCCGGCACCATGATCAGCAGCGCCATGGTGAGGTAGGCGCTGGTCGAGAGCATCACGTACATCATGCCGACGATCATCAGCCCTTCGGTGACCGCCACCTTCACCGCGTCGGTGGAAGCCTGCGCCACCTGTTCGCTGGTGTAGGTGATGCGCGACACCTGCTGGCCGGAATGCTCGCTGCCGAAGAAGGCCGCCGGCAGGCGCAGATAGGCGTCGAACACGTCGCGGCGGATGTTCTGCACCACGTTGCGGCCGATATAGGCGATGCCGTAGTCGTTCAGCACGATGGCCACGCCGCGCAGCACGAACAGCCCGATGATCCAGATCGGCATCCAGAAGATCAGGTAGGCGTCCTTGTGCGCGAACAGCTCATCGATCATCGGCCGCAGCAGCTTGGTGAACGCGGCGAGGCAGCCGCTCTCCAGCGCCATGCCGACCAGCGAGACCAGGCCCACCACCCAGTAGCGGCGGGTATAGCCGAGCAGGCGCTTGTAGGTCCGCCAGGTCTCGGCGTCCCACACGGAGGCTTTCTTGTTGCTCACCGGTTCGCGCCCATGACGTCGGCGCCCGCTGTTTCGGCGCCCATTTAGCGCGAGCCCGCCTGGGTCGGCGTAGTGGCGATGGACAGCTTGGTGAAGCCGAGCTGGCCGAGCGCGTCCATCGCGGTGACCACGTTCTGGTGCGGCGTCATGGCGTCGGCGCGGATGGTCACCTGGCGTTCGCGGTCGTCGCCGGCGATGTTCGCGATGGCCTGCTTGAGCGGTTCGATGCCCTGCCCCAGCACTTCGTCGGTGCCGACGTAGTAGTGCCCGTCGCGGTCCACCACGATAGTGAGCGCGGGCGCCTGCATGTCGCGCTCGTCCGCGCTGGCCTTGGGCAGGGTCACCTGCATCCGCGTGTGCTGGACGAAGGTGGTGGTAAGTACGAAGAACATCAGCAGGGTGAGCAATACGTCGATCAGCGAGATCACGTTGATCTCGAAGTCGTCCTGCCGGCGGTCGTTGCCGATGCGCATGCCGGGTCAGCCCGCGGTCGACTCGGCGGCCGGACGGCGCGGACGCGCCGCGGCCGGAGCGGCGACGGTGAGCTCGTCCAGCAGCACGGTGGTCTGCTTCTCCATCTCCACGCAGTAGCCGGCCACCCTGGAACGGAAATAGCGGTGCAGCACGTAGGCGGGAATCGCCACCACCAGGCCGCTGGCGGTGCAGATCAGCGCCTCGCCGATGCCGCCGGCCATCTTCAGCGGATCGCCGACACCGCCCTTCATCACGTCCATGAACATGCGGATCAGGCCGACCACGGTGCCAAGCAGGCCCAGCAGCGGGCCGATCAGGGCGATGGTGCCGAGCGTGTTGAGGTAGCGCTCCATGTTGTGCACCACATGGCGGCCGGTATCCTCGATGCGCTCCTTGATCAGCTCGCGCGGACGGTTGCGCACGGCCAGCGCGGCGGCCAGCAGTTCGCCCAGCGGCGAGCCGGTGGCGAGGGTGGCCAGGTGGGCCGGATCGAGCTGGCCCGAGCGCGCCCATTCGCGCACTTCGTCGCCCAGGCCCGGCGGCAGGACCGATTTGCGGCGCAGGGTCCAGCAGCGCTCCAGCACGATCGCCAGCGCGATCGCCGAACAGATCAGGATGGGCAGCATTGCCCAACCGCCAGCCATCAGGATATCCAGCACGACTACACCCACCCATGCGATCGAATTGCAGGGGCGCATCATAGCAGTCCCGTCCGGCGGTTCCGCGGCGCCCGTGGCAAATGCGCGATGCATCGCACACGGCCTGGAAACCGGCGCATGCAGGGGCTTGCTCGCGCCAGTAGCGGGCGCGGTGGCGGCGCCATGCGCGGACCACGCGAGGTGCCCCGCCAGCCGGAAAATCCACCTCGATCGCCCCCTGCTCCGCGGTGTTCAGCAGGGGCACCCCGGACGCGGCATAGCGCTGCGCCACCAGCGGATGCGGATGGCCGAAGCGGTTGCGCCAGCCGGCCGAGACCAGGGCCAGCACCGGCGCCAGTCCGCGGACCAGGGCCGGCCCGGACGAGGTGCGGCTGCCGTGGTGCGGCACCTGCAGCACCAGCGGCGGGCCGGATCCGACGGTTACGGGCAGGCCGCGTTCCGCCGGCAGGCCGATATCGCCGGTGAGCAGCAGGCGGCCGCCCGTGCCTTCCGCCAGCAGCACGCAGGAGCGGTCGTTGCCGCGTGCCCCGGCGGCGCCGATGGCCGGACCGAGCATGCGGAAGCGCACGCCGTCCCAGTTCCAGGCTTGTCCTTCCGCACAGGCGGCCGCGGGCACCGGCGTGCGCTCCGGTTCGCCGGCCAGCCGCGCGGCTTCCGGATGCGCCTTGGCCACCGCGGGTGCGCCGCCGGCGTGGTCGTTGTCGGCATGGCTGACCACCAGCAGGTCCAGCCGCGCGATGCCCAGCGCGCGCAGCGAAGGGAGCACCGCGGCTTCGCCAAGGTCGAACTCGGAAGGAAAGCGCGCGCCGGCATCGAATACCAGGGCGTGCTGCCGTGTGCGCAGCACCACCGCCAGCCCCTGCCCCACGTCCAGCATCCACACGCGGAATGCGCCCTGCGGCGGACGCTCCACCGCCGGCCACAGCAGCGGCAGGAACAGCAGCGCACCCAGCCAGCGCATCGGCGTGCCGCGCGGCAACAGCATCCAGCCGGCGCCGAGCAGCGCCAGGCCCAGCGCCCATGGCTGCACCGCGGGCACGTAGAGATGCGCGCCGGGCCAGCCGGCGACGCGCTCGAACATCCACCACTGCGCCGCGCACAGCCATCCGGCCGGCACCAACACCGGCCCCGCCAGCGGCGGCGCCAGCACCAGCAATACGGTGCCGAGCAGGGTCAGCGGCACGATCAGGAAACTCACCAGCGGCACCGCGACCAGGTTGGACAGCGCGCCGACCAGCGACGTCTCGCCGAAGAACCACAAGGTAAGCGGCAGCAGCGCCACCGCCATCACCGCCTGCGCCAGCGTCACTTCGCGCACCAGGCCGCGCCAGCCTTCCTCGCGCGCGACCAGGCTGTACATCAGGAACGCGACGCCCGCAAACGACAGCCAGAAGCCGGCGCTCAACACCGACAGCGGATCGACCGCGAGCATCCCGAACAAGGCCAGCGCCAGCGACTGCGCAGGCGACACATGGCGGCGCGAACAGCGCGCCAGCGCCACCACTGCAATCATCAGCAAAGTACGCACCGTGGGCAGGCCGAACCCGGCCAGCGCGCTGTAGAGCGCGGCGAACCCCAGCGCGGCCATCGCCTGCATCTGCCGCCGCGGCAGGCGCAGGCCGAAGCCGGGCCACAGGATATAGATCACCCGCACCAGCCCGACGCCGGACACCGCCGCCACGCCGACATGGAAGCCCGAAATCGCGATCAGGTGCGAAGCGCCATTGGCGCGCGCCACTTCCCAGTCGCGTTGGCTCAGGCCGCGCGTATCGCCCACGGCGAAGGCACGCAGCAAGGCGGCGGCGCGGACATCCGCGACACGCTGCGCGATACCGTCGGCGATCGCCGCACGCCAGCCATCGATGCACCACGGCGTGCCCAGGCTTTCATTGGACGGACCATCGCGCACATATCCCGTGGCGACGATGCCACGCTCCAGCGCACCGCGTTCGCCATCGGCGCCGCCCGGATTGACCAGCCCGCGCGGCCGCTTGAGCCGCAACGCCAGCCGCCAGCGCGTGCAAGGAACGATGGCGGGAATCGCCGTACGAGCGGTGGCGTACCACGCGATCCGCACCATGCCATTCAGTGCGACAGGCTCGTCGCTCACCGACGCCTGCTCCACTTTCAACAGGAACCGCGTCGCCTCCTCCCGTACCTGCGGCAAGCCGGCCACCGTGCCGACCACGACCAGATCGCGCCCTTCCAGCTCAAGTGGCAGCCGCGACTCCATCGCGCGCGCACCGCACCACGCGGCCCAGGCGGCGCCCATCATCACAAAGGAAACGACACGCGCCCGCGGCGAATACCACGCGAGCCAGACCATCAGGACCAGCAGCGCCGCCGCCCAGCCTTTGGGCGGCAGCACCGGCATCCACTGCACCGCCAGCACGCCGGCAAGAAACGCCGGCGCCAGCAGGATCGCTCCGTACTCGCGCACCGCCATCATCCATCCGTGGGAGATGGCTCAAGCTAACGCGATGGCGTCCGCAATAAGTACGAAAACGCTGTAGGCATCGGCCGACGCGTCATGTCGGCCAAGTACGGCTTCAGTGCGCGGGACGTTCCCGCAATACGCCGTTATGCAACTCCAGCGTGCGATCCATCCGCGCCGCCAGGCGGGTGTCGTGCGTGACCAGCACGAAGCTGGTGCCGATCTCGCGATTGAGCTCCAGCATCAGCTCGTAGACGTGCTCGGCATTGCCCTCATCCAGATTGCCGGTGGGCTCGTCGCCCAGCACGCAGGCCGGACGCGTCACCAGCGCGCGCGCCACCGCGCAGCGCTGGCGCTCGCCGCCGGAAAGCTCGGCCGGCTTGTGCGCCACGCGCTGGCCCAGGCCCACGCGTTCGAGCAGGTCCGAGGCGCGCTTCTGCGCTTCCGGAATCGACACGCCGCGGATCAGCAGCGGCATGCACACGTTTTCCAGCGCGGTGAATTCCGGCAGCAGGTGGTGGAACTGGTAGATGAAACCCAGCGAGCGGTTGCGCACGCGGCCGCGTTCGGCGTCGGACAGCGAGGACAGCAGCTGCCCTTCCACCTCGACCTCGCCCTTGGTCAGCGTGTCCAGGCCGCCGAGAATATGCAGCAAGGTGCTCTTGCCGGAGCCGGACGCGCCGACGATGGACAGCGTCTCGCCGCGCTTCAGCGCGAAGCTCACGTCGCTGAGCACGTCGGTGTGCAGGCCGCCTTCCTCGTAGGTCTTGGCGATGTGGCTGGCGCGCAGCACGATGGCATTTTCGGTCATGGGCTTATTCATAGCGCAGCGCCTGCGCCGGCTGCGTGCGGGAAGCGCGCCATGCCGGATACAGCGTGGCGAGCAGCGAGAACAGGAAGGTCACCAGCGCCACCTTGGCCACGTCGTCCATCTGCAGCTTGCTGGGCAGCTCGCTGATGTAATAGACGTCCGGCGACAGGAAAGTGGTGTGGAAGGTGCGCTCGATCCACTTGACGATCTGCGGCAGCCGCCACGACAGCAGCGAGCCCAGCGTGACGCCGAAGCCGATGCCGACGAAGCCCACCAGCACGCCCTGCACCATGAACATGCCCATGATGCTGCGCGGGGTGGAGCCGAGCGTACGCAGGATGGCGATGTCGGCCTGCTTGTCGGTGACCAGCATCATCAGCATCGAGATCAGGTTGATCACCGCCACCAGGATGATCAGCGAGAGGATGATGAACATCACCTTCTTCTCCATCGAGATGGCCGAGAAGAAGTTGGCATGGCTGTCCATCCAGGTATCCATGCGGTAGACCTGGCCAAGGTTGTTGGCCAGCTCCTTCGCCACCGGCCGCGCATTGAACATGTCGTCCAGGCGCAGGCGGATGCCGGTGGGGCCGCCGATGCTGTTGAGGCGCTCGGCGTCCTGCATGCTGACCAGGGCCAGGTTGGAGTCGAACTCCTGCATGCCCAGCTCGAAGATGCCAGCGACGGTGAAGCTGCGCAGGCGCGGCACGCTGCCCATCGGCGTGGCGCGGAATTCCGGCACGGCCATGGTGACGTGGTCGCCCATCGCCACGCCCAGGCTCATGGCCAGCTCGCGGCCCAGCACGATGTTCCACTTGCCCGGCTGCAGTGCGTCCAGCTTGCCGTCGATCATGTGCTTGTCGATGTCGGAGACCTTCGGCTCCTGCGCCGGATCGATGCCGCGCACCAGCGCGCCGCTGGAGCGGCGCGCCTGCAGGAAGGCCTGCGCCTCCACATAGGGCGCGGCGCCGCGCACGTGCGGGTTGGCCTCGGCGATCTGGATCGCGCGCTCCCAGTTCTGCACGCTCTCGCCGGCCAGGCCCGACACCGTGGCGTGCGAGATGGCGCCGAGGATGCGCGTGCGCAGCTCGTTGTCGAAACCGTTCATCACCGACATCACCGTGATCAGCGCGGTGACGCTGATGGCGATGCAGACGATGGAGACGGTCGAGATGAACGAGATGAACTGATTGCGTCGCTTGGCACGCGTGTAGCGCAGGCCGATGAAAAGCTCTAGCGGTCGGAACATGGACGGGTCGCTCGTGGGATTCGGTGGGCTGGCCGCCCGGCATCGCGGAGGACGCCCCAGGATGCTGCCTTCGGTCAGCGGGATCAGACCGCGACGCCGCGGCAGAGTGCCCCAAGCCTTGCGGTTCGGCAAGCCGCCGCTCAGCGGCCCGGCAGGGCGGCGGCCAGGCGCATGCGCAGGCGGCGGCGCAGGTCCTCGTCGCTGTTGTCGGGCGCCAGCAGCAGGTTCACCGCCCGGCCCGACGAAGGCTGCAGGCACAGCCACACGCAGCCGCCCAGCAGGCGGGACGAGCGCAGCGTGGCCGCGGTGTCGGCGGAGTGCGCATCGCGCAGCGTCCAACTGCCGTCCGCGGCCCAGCCCGCCGCCGTCACGGCCGGATGCCGCCGATGGCGCCGTTCGACGACCAACAAGGCTGCCAGCGCGTAACTCACCATCAACCTGCCCCACCACGGCATGCCGCACAGCCACACCGCGGCGGCCGCCAGCAGCGCCATGCCAATGCAGCTTCGCGCAGCCAGGCGCGATGGCGCGTACTCAAAGCCGATGGCGGGCGCGGATGTCATCGATGATCGCCTGCCAGTCCTCGCGCGGCGGCTGCGCATGGCCCATGACCCAATCCCACAGGTCCGGGTCCTGCACGTCGAGCAGTTCGTCGAAGGCCGCGCGCATGGCTTCGTCGGCCTGGGCGAAGCGCTCGTCCAGCCAGCCGCCGAACAAGGCGTCGAGCTCGCGGGTGCCGCGGCGGGTGCGCCAGCGCAGGCGCTTGATGCGGGCTTCGTCCATGGCGGTGCTCATGAGCTGGTGGCTGAAACGACATGGCCCGCGGCAAGCCGCGGGCCATGGGAGGGGACGGAAGCCGCCGTCAGGGTGCGCGGCGCTCCACGATCAGCTTCTTGATCTCCGCGATCGCCTTGGCCGGGTTCAGGCCCTTCGGGCAGGTGCGCGCGCAGTTCATGATCGTGTGGCAGCGGTACAGCTTGAACGGGTCTTCCAGGTCGTCCAGGCGGGCGCCGGTGTCCTCGTCGCGCGAGTCGACGATCCAGCGGTAGGCCTGCAGCAGGATGGCCGGGCCCAGGTACTTGTCGCCGTTCCACCAGTAGCTCGGGCAGCTGGTCGAGCAGCAGGCGCACAGGATGCACTCGTACAGGCCGTCGAGCTTCTTGCGGTCTTCCGGCGACTGCAGGCGCTCCTTGTCGGCCGGCGCCGGGCTCTGCGTGCGCAGCCAGGGCTTGATCGAGGCGAACTGGGCGTAGAAGTGCGTGAGGTCCGGCACCAGGTCCTTCACCACCGGCATGTGCGGCAGCGGGTAGATCTTGACGTCGCCGGAGGCGCAGTCGCTGATCGCCTTGGTGCAGGCCAGGGTGTTGGTGCCGTCGATGTTCATCGCGCACGAGCCGCAGATGCCTTCGCGGCAGGAACGGCGCAGGGTGAGCGTCGGATCGATCTCGTTCTTGATCTTCAGCAGCGCGTCCAGAACCATCGGGCCGCACGCGGCCAGGTCCACCTCGTAGGTGTCGATGCGCGGGTTCTGGCCGTCTTCCGGCGTCCAGCGATAGATGCGGAAGGTGCGGGGCTTCTTCGCGTCCTTGGCCGGGTAGTGCTTGCCCGGCTGGACCTTGGAATTCTTGGGTAGAGAGAACTCTGCCATGTTTGCCTCTCGGTATCGTGTTGTCCTCAGGCGCCCGTCTGGCGAGCGCCGGTACAACGTCAGCAGAACCTCAGTGGTTCCGGGCTCAAATTCAGTAAACGCGCTTCTTCGGCGGGACCACTTCGACGTCCGAGGTCATGGTGTACATGTGCACCGGACGGAAATCGAAGTTCGCCTTGCCCTTGTCGTCCACCGACACCAGGGTGTGCTTCTGCCAGTTGACGTCGTCGCGGTCCGGGAAATCCTCGCGGGCATGCGCGCCGCGGCTTTCCGGACGCTGCTCGGCCGAGTACATGGTGGCCACGGCCTGGCCCAGCAGGTTGGACAGCTCCAGCGTCTCGATCAGGTCGGAGTTCCACACCAGCGAGCGGTCGCTGACGCCGACGTCCTTGAAGGAGTCGTACACCTTCGAGATCTTCTCGCAGCCTTCCTTCAGCGACTCGCCGGTGCGGAACACCGCGGCGTCGCTCTGCATGGTGCGCTGCATTTCGGCGCGGATCTTCGCCGTGGGCAGGCTGCCCTTGGCGTAGCGCAGGCCGTCGAAGCGGCCCAGCGCCTGGTCCAGCGCGCTGGCGGGAAGATCCTTGTGCGGCGCGCCCGGCTTGACGATCTCGGCGCAGCGGTGCGCCACCGCGCGGCCGAACACCACCAGGTCGAGCAGCGAGTTGGAACCCAGGCGGTTGGCGCCGTGCACCGACACGCAGGCAGCCTCGCCGATGGCGAACAGGCCCGGCACCACCGCGTCGACGTTGTCGCCGCGCTTCTGCACCACTTCGCCGTGGTAGTTGGTGGGGATGCCGCCCATGTTGTAGTGCACGGTCGGGATGACCGGGATCGGCTCCTTGGTCACGTCCACGCCGGCGAAGATGCGCGCCGACTCGGCGATGCCCGGCAGGCGCTCGTGGATGACGCCGGCGCCCAGGTGCATCAGGTTGATGTGGATGTGGTCCTTGTGCTCGCCGACGCCGCGGCCTTCGCGGATTTCCATGGTCATGGCGCGGCTGACCACGTCGCGCGAGGCCAGGTCCTTCGCGTTCGGCGCGTAGCGCTCCATGAAGCGCTCGCCGTTGGAGTTGGTGAGATAGCCACCCTCGCCGCGCACGCCCTCGGTGATTAGGCAGCCGGAGCCGTAGATGCCGGTGGGGTGGAACTGCACGAACTCCATGTCCTGCAGCGCCAGGCCGGCGCGCAGCACCATGCCGCCGCCGTCGCCGGTGCAGGTATGCGCCGAGGTGGCGCTGAAGTAGGCGCGGCCGTAGCCGCCGGTGGCCAGCACCACGGCGTGGCCGCGGAACACGTGCAGGGTGCCTTCGTTCATGTCCAGCGCGAGCACGCCGCGGCACACGCCTTCTTCGTCGAAGATCAGGTCGGTGGCGAAGTACTCGATGAAGAAGGTGGCGTCATGCGCCAGCGCCTGCTGGTACAGCGTGTGCAGGATGGCATGGCCGGTGCGGTCGGCCGCGGCGCAGGTGCGCTGCGCGGTGCCCTTGCCGTAGTGGGTGGTCATGCCGCCGAACGGGCGCTGGTAGATCTTGCCCTCTTCCGTGCGGGAGAACGGCACGCCGTAGTGTTCCAGCTCGATGATCGAGGGAATGGCCTCGCGGCACATGTACTCGATGGCGTCCTGGTCGCCCAGCCAGTCCGAACCCTTGATGGTGTCGTAGAAGTGGAAGCGCCAGTCGTCCTCGCCCATGTTGCCGAGCGCGGCGGAGATGCCGCCCTGCGCGGCCACGGTGTGCGAGCGGGTCGGGAACACCTTGGTGATGCAAGCGGCCTTGAGCCCCTTCTCGGCCAGGCCGAACGTGGCACGCAGGCCCGCGCCGCCGGCGCCGACCACGATCACGTCGTACTTATGCTGTTGAACCTTGTAGGCTTCCATCGAACTCACACTCCCAGAGCCACGCGCACCACGGCCAGCACGCAGGCCAGCGCGCCCAGCACGGCGACGAACTTGATCAACACCAGCGACACCACTTCGAGCCAGCGGGTGTGCACGTAGTCCTCCAGCACCACCTGCAGGCCGAGCACGGCGTGCCAGAACGCGGTGACGGTGAAGGCGATCAGCAGCAGCGCATTCCACGGCCTGGCCACGGCGGCCCTGGCGGTGGCGTAGTCGGCGTGCAGCGAGCACAGCACGAAGGCCACGAACCAGATGCCGAGGAAGATCAGGCCGGCGGCGGTGAGGCGCTGGGTCCACCAGTGGCCCACGCCCGACTGGGCCGAACCCAGGCCGCGCGCGCGCTTGAGCGGATTGCGCAGGTCCTTGCTGTTGGCGTTGGCGCTCATGCGGCACCTCCGGCCAGCACATAGGCCCAGACCAGGACGGTGAGCACCAGGCTGCCGATCACCGACAGCCAGCTCGAACGCACGAACTGGGCGATGGCGTAGCCGGCGCCGGCGTCCTGCACCAGGTGGCGGATGCCGTTGCACAGGTGGAAGAACAGCGCCCAGCTCCAGCCGAACAGCAGCACCAGCCCGATCGGGCTGCCGATGCAGGTCTTGAACTGGTTGTAGCTGGCTTCGCCGCCGGCCAGGGCGAGCAGGCCCCACATGATCAGCAAGGTGCCGACCGCCAGGGCGATGCCGGTGGCGCGGTGCACGATGGAGGTCACCATCTGCACTTGCCACTTATAGATCTGAAGGTGCGGAGAGAGCGGTCGTCGCGTGTCTGCCATGGCGGCTATCCTGTGTGGAATCGCTTATGTCCGTACGCCGTCCCATGGCCACCATGCCGACGCGTCACGCGCCGGCGCGGCGGTCAGAAGTCGATGCAGCGCCCGTTCTTTTCCCAGTCGCCGTAGCGGGTGGGATCGGGTGCCGGCCGCTCCGCCGGAACCTTGCCCTGCTCCTTGCCGTCAGGCACGGAGTGGTTCTCCGCCGGAGCGGAAGCGGGCTTGGACTCGGCCGAATCAGATTCGGGATGGGAGGATGTGTCGGACATGGGTTCAGTAAGCCGGCAAAGGTTAATACTTGCGTTAAAACGGCACAACCTTGACGACTGCGCCCCGGCTTGACCAACGAGTTGGCCCGCACGCCTTGCGGATGCTCCCGCCCGCCCCCATCCGTCCCGCCATGCCCGTGACATTCCAAGCCGAAACCCTGCTCCTCGAAGGCGACGACGCCATCGCATTTGCCCAAGCCCAGTTCAGCGGCAACGCCGCCGCGCTCGCCGTCGGACGCTGGCAGTTCAGCGCCTGGCTGGATGCCCAGGGGCGCGTGCGCGCGCTGTTCCAGCTGGCGCGACTGAGCGAGAAGAGCCTGCTGCTGCTGTTGCGCGGCGGACGCGCCGAACCGTTCGCCGATGCGCTGCGGCGATTCGTGTTTCGTTCCAAGGTGAAGCTGCAGGCGCTGCCTGTGCGTGCACTTGGCACAAGTGCCGCGATGGAGTCGCACACGGTCGAACAGCGCGGCGATGCCGTCGTACTCGGCTGCGGCATGCACAGCATGACGATCGGCGCGCAGCAGGACGATGCATGGCGCGCCGAACAGATTCATCTCGGCTGGCCGTGGCTGCCCGATGCGGCGCTCGATGCACTGCTGCCGCCCGCGTTGTCGCTGGAACGATTGCAGGCCGTCGCCTTCGACAAAGGCTGCTATCCGGGCCAGGAAATCGCTGCGCGCCTGCATTTTCGCGGTGGCCACAAGCGGCATATGCATTGCGTCGTATTGTCGCAAGCGCTGCCGCCGGGCACGGTGCTGCGCGACGAACAGAGCGATGCCGCGCAGCTGCTCGATGTCGTTGCGACGGACAACGCAAACGTGGCGCTCGCCGTCATCAACGATGCACTCGCCGAACAAGGAAAATCTCACGCGCTGAGATGGAACGAAGACATCATCGACATCGAATTGCGCGAACGCTGGCCCGCATGATGCGAACAGGTTCGCTGATGTATCAGCGATGTTCTTGCGATTGTGAGCACAACGTGAACCCGTCGAGCCCGGCACTTGCCATGAACAAAACCTGCCACTAGGCTCCGCCGGTCACATTCGACGGACATCCCTTTGACGGATGTCCCATACGCGACGAACCGGAGGGGTCCGGATCGCGGCGCGACCCGGCCGATAAGGCCGGAGGAACAACCGCCAGACGGCGGCACAAGTTGCAGGCCACCGGATATCGAAAGAGTCCGCGAGCGCCAAGGCAGCAGTAGCGAGCGGCATCGGATTCAGCCGCTCACCGCCACATTCCGTGGCAAACCGCAGCGGCCACAAGTTTCGGCCGGCGCGTGTTCAATCCAGATGGAACGGCCTGCCCGCCCGTCCATCGCAACGGCGTTCCTGTCCAGCAGCACCGGACCGGCGCGTACAGCACGTTGGAGGCAGAATGAAACTTTCCATGCTGTTGTGGCTTGCGTCCGTGCTGCCCCAACCCCTCGCCGACCAGACCTGCCTGGCGACGACGGTGTATCTCGAAGCCCGCAGCGAGTCGACCATCGGCCAGTTCGCCGTGGCCGAAGTAGCGCTCCGCCGCCGCGACCGCGGCACCTGGGGCAAGAACGTGTGCGAAGTGGTCAATGCGCCACGGCAGTTCGCCACCACCACCACGGCCAGCACGTTCGAAGTGACCGATCTCAATGCCTGGGGCAAAGCGTGGAAGATCGCCGGCGATTCCATCGTCAATTGGAATCTGCCGATGGGCGAGCGGATGGTCTACGTTCCGCATGCCGACCACTTCGCCACCACTGCGGTGGCGCCGGCATGGAGCACCAGCCGGGTGGTACGCAAGATCGGCGACCACGCGTTCTACGCCGTTAACTGAAACCGAAACCCAAGCAATAAAAAAAGGCCCTCGAATTCGAGGGCCTTTCTCGTTTGGACGTCCAGACGTCTATACGTCAGCGGCGGTACACGCGGTTGTTGCGGATTTCCACGTAGTCGCCCTGGCGGATCTGCGGGTCGTCGGCCTGGGTCACCGTGGCATAGCGGCCATCGTCGAGGCGGATCGAAACCTGGAAGGCCTGGTCCGGACCGCCGTTGCGCTTGCCCACTTCGTTGCCGACGGCGCCGCCGGCCACCGCGCCGACCACGGTCGCGGCGGTGCGGCCATTGCCCTTGCCCACGGTGTTGCCGAGCAGGCCACCGGCGACCGCGCCGATGACCATGCCCAGCGGCGAGGCCTGCTTGTCCACGTTCACCACGCGCACGTCCTCGACCGTGCCGCACTGGTCGCAACGGCTGGAGCGGTAGCCCCCGTCGTTGTAGCCGCCGCCGTTGCCGCCGTAATAGCCGCCGGAACGCGGTGGCGGCGTGGCGCAGGCCGCCAGCAGGGCGAAGCAGCCGGCAAGAGCCGCCGTGGCGAGGCGTTTGCTGAGCGTCGTGTTCATGGCGAGGTCCTCCTCAAGAAAGCAAGATCAATGAGCGGCGTCGGAGACGGCGACCACACCTTCCTGCACCTGCACGCGGTCGCCCGGATCGTGGTCCATGCGGATCGTGCGGGTCACGCCGTTGTACTCGTAGGCCACGTCGTAGCCGATGATCTTGTCGCCGCCCTTGCCGGCCACGGTGGTGCAGCGGCGCTGCGTGCTGGAGACAGTGTTGTTCTCCTGGCGGTTCTTCTGGATCTCGTGACCGGCATAGCCGCCGCCGATCGCGCCGGCCACCGTCGCCAGCGTGCGGCCCTTGCCGCCGCCGACCTGATTGCCGAGCAGGCCGCCGGCCACGGCGCCGATGGCGGTGCCGGCGATCTGGTGCTGATCCTTGACCGGCGCGCGCTGCGTGACCACTTCATCGTGGCAGACCTGCTGCGGCGCGCTGGCCTGGTCGCGCACCGGCGTGACGCTGACCACACGGGCGTACTTGGGACCCGCGGCCGCCGACTGCGACGCCGCCGTGCCACCCACGCCGCCATCGGCGTTCGCGTCGCGGTTACAGGCCGTGAGGCCCACCGCGAGCACGGCACCGAGCCCCAGATTAAGCGCGGAAATGACGAACCTGCTCATAATGCTCTCCTGGATGGATCACTGGCGCACCCCGCGCCATTCAAGGCGATCCGTAGTGAAATCATTGAACCCTCGGTCAACTGAATGTTGGCTAGACCGAGCCGCCCTATCCTAGCCCCGTTGACCATCCATTCCTGTGATCGATCTAACCGATAGCCACGCACACCTGGACGACGGCAGTTTCGACCCGGATCGCGCCGATGTGATGCAGCG
Organism: Dyella sp. SG562; assembly: GCF_011759495.1. Taxonomy (NCBI): domain Bacteria; kingdom Pseudomonadati; phylum Pseudomonadota; class Gammaproteobacteria; order Lysobacterales; family Rhodanobacteraceae; genus Dyella; species Dyella sp. SG562. The sequence goes on along the minus strand of NZ_JAAOYS010000012.1, from coordinate 72,701 downwards.
CGCCGCCGAGGCGGGCGTGCGCCGCGTCGTCGTGCCCGCCATCCATCGCGATTCCTGGGCCGGCATCGAGCGGCTGTGCCGCGACTACCCGCAGGCCCTGCCCGCCTATGGGCTGCACCCGATCTATCTGGAACAGCACCGGCCCGAACATGTCGCCGAGCTGACGCGCTGGCTGAAGGATCACCCCGCCGTGGCCGTCGGCGAGATCGGCCTGGACTATTTCCTGGAAGAACTCGACCGCGAACGGCAGCGCGATTACTTCGAACAGCAGCTGCACGTGGCGCGCGAATTCGACCTGCCGGTGATCGTGCATGCCCGCCGCGCGATGGACGAAGTCACTTCCACGCTGCGCCGTATCGGCGGCCTGCGCGGCGTGGTGCACAGCTTTGCCGGCAGCGAGCAACAAGCCGAACAGCTGTGGCGGCTGGGCTTTTGCCTGGGCATCGGCGGCCCGGTGACCTACGAGCGCGCGCAGCGCCTGCGCCGCATCGTCGCGAGCATGCCGATCGAATACCTGCTGCTGGAAACCGACGCGCCCGACCAGCCCGGCGCCGGCCACCGCAGGCAGCGCAACGAGCCCGCGCATCTGGTGGAAGTGCTGCGCGTGGTCGCCGAACTGCGTGGCGACAGCGCGGAAAACATCGCGGCCGCCACCAGCGCCAACGCCGCGACTTTGTTCCGCCCCGGCTGAGCCCACTTGCGGCCCGTCGCGGACCGCTGCTAGCCTAATAGTTCATTGAAGTAATATTTCCTGGTGAAATGTTCGGACTACTGGACCGCATCGACCGCATGAACGCCGGCATCCACCATGCCAGCGAAAGCGTGCCCGGCCTGCCCGTGCACGAGGCCGTGCTGCTGCGCATGCTGCTGATGACCGGCAATGCGGTGGTCGAGGAAATCGAACGCATCCTCAAGCCGCACGGCCTGAGCGACAGCGATTTCCGCACGCTGATGATGGTCTACACCGCTCCGGGCGGCAGCACCTCGCCCAGCGAGCTGTGCGGCTTCGCGCAGCAGAGCCCGACCAATATGACGCGCATCACCAACGTGCTGGTGAAGCAGGGTTTCGTCACCCGCGCCGCCAGCGACGAAGACCGCCGCCGCGTCGAACTGAGCATCACGCCGGAAGGCCGGCGCTTCGTGCGCAAGCTGCTGCCCACGCTTTTCCCGCGCATTCACGGCGCTTTCGCCAGCCTCAGCGCCACCGAGCAGAAGACCCTCGAACAGCTTCTGCGCAAGGTGGCCGCCAATATCGATCAACTCATCGGATCGGATTCCCATCCATGATCGCCATTCCTCCCAAGCGCCCGTTCTTCCGCCCGCGCACGGCCCTGGTCGCCGCCATCGTGGTCGCCTTAGCCGGCTGCGCGATTCCCTCCAAGGTGCAGCACCCGGCGTTGCGCGACGAAGTGCCGCTGGCCGGCCTGGAAGCGCCCGCCCGCGCCGGCTGGCCGGAAACCGACTGGTGGCGCCAGTACCAGGACCCGCAGCTGGACGACCTGATCGAGCGCGCCATGCGCGGCTCGCCCGACCTGGCCCAGGCGCAGTCGCGCCTGGAGTCGGCGCAGCAGTCGATCCGCATCGCCGCCGCGCAGGCCGGGCTCAGCGTCAACGGCAGCGCGCAGGTCATGCGCCAGCGCATGAGCGAGAACGGGCTGATTCCGTCCAAGTTCCTCGGCTTCACCTGGTACAACCAGGGCGACCTGGGCGTGCAGGCGCAGTACGACTTCGACTGGTGGGGCAAGCGCCGCGCGCAGATCGATTCCGCCGTCGACCAGGCCCGCGCCGCCGCAGCGCAGCGCAGCGCCGCGGCGCTGTCGATCCAGAACGCGGTGGCCGACACCTACTTCGGCTGGCTCGCCGACGAGGCGCGCATCGAGGTGGCGCGCAAGCAGGTCGACACGCAGAACCAGTACGTGCGCGTCGAGGATCTTCGCGTGCGCCAGGGCGTGGACCTGCCCGACGACGCGCAGAAGGCGCGCATCCAGCAGGCTTCCGCGCGCGAGCTGCTGGTGGCGCTGGAAAGCTCGGCGAAGATCCGCCAGACCGCGCTGGCCAGCCTGCTCGGCGTCGCCCCGGCGGAGCTGCCGGCACTGACGCCGCGCGCCCTGCCGGCAATCGACGGCGGCCTGCCCGCCAACGTCGGCATGGACCTGATCGCGCGCCGCCCCGACATCGCCGCCAGCCGCTGGCAGGTCGAGGCCGCGCTGAAGCAGACCGATGCGGCGCGCGCCGAGTTCTTCCCCGACATCAGCCTGTCGGCGATGGCGGGACTCTCCAGCATCGACCTCGACAAGATGTTCAACGCCTCCAGCCGCGTGTTCTCGCTGACGCCCGCGCTGCACCTGCCGATCTTCAACAGCGGCCTGCTGCAGGCGAATTTCCGCGCCAGCAAGGCCCAGCTCGATGCCGCGGTGGCGCAGTACAACAGCACCGTGCTGGCGGCCGCGCGCGACGTCTCGCTGCAGAGCCTGACCGCCCAGCAGCTGGTCGCGCGGCGCAAGGAACAGGCGGCGCAGATCGCCGCCAACGAAACCCTGCTGGCCAGCGCGCAGGCGCGTGCACGCCAGGGCGTGCGCGATGTGCGCGAATCGCTGGGCGCACAGGGCCAGCTGCTGCAGACGCGCGACGACGCGCTGAGCCTGCAGGCGCAGGCGCTGTCCACCGACCTGTCGCTGATCAAGGCCCTGGGCGGCGGCTACCGCGTCGCCGCCGAGCCCGCCTCCGCTTCTTCCACTTCATCCCCATCGACCGCTATCGCCGGAGACGCCGATCATGAGCGCCACTGATTCCGCCGCCACGCAGAAAGACGTCAACGACAGCGGGCTGGCCGCGAAGGACCCGCCGAAGCGGCGCCGCGCACTGCTGATCGTGCTGCTGGTGTTCGTGGTGCTGGGGCTGGGCTGGTTCCTGCTGTGGCTGCTGGTGCTGTCCAAGCGCGAGACCACCGACAACGCCTATGTGGGCGGCAACCAGGTGGCGATCTCCGCCCAGGTGCCCGGCACCGTGGTGGCGATCCTCGCCGACGACACCCAGCGCGTCGAAGCCGGCCAGGTGCTGGTGCGCCTGGACAGCACCGACGCCGACGTGCGCCTGCGCCAGGCCAGCAGCGCGCTGGCCCAGGCGGTGCGCCAGGTGCGCCAGCAGACCGACTCGGCCACCAGCGCCGACGCCGCCGTGGCCGCGCGCCGGGTGGACCTGAAAAAGGCCCAGGCCGACCTGCAGCGCCATCTGCCGCTGCTGGCCGAGCACGCCGAAGCGCCCGAAGTGGTGCAGCACCTGCGCGACGGCGTGGAGCAGGCGCAGACCGCGCTCGACGCCGCCGTGGCCCAGGCCAGCGCGTCGCACGCGGCCATCGAAGGCACCGAGATCGCGCAGAACCCGGCGGTCGAACAGGCGCGCGCCAACTTCCGCGCCGCCTGGGTGGCCTCGCAGCGCAATGCGATCTTCGCGCCGGTGTCCGGCTACGTCGCCCAGCGCAGCGTGCAGGTGGGCAACAGCGTGCAGCCGGGCCAGCAGCTGATGACCGTGGTGCCGCTGCACGACCTGTGGATCGACGCCAACTTCAAGGAAAGCCAGCTGCGCCACATCCATATCGGCCAGAACGCGCACTTCTCCGCCGACGTCTACGGCGGCAGCGTGGAATTCCACGGCAAGGTGGTCGGCCTGGGCGCGGGCACCGGCAGCGTGTTCTCGCTGCTGCCGGCGCAGAACGCCACCGGCAACTGGATCAAGGTGGTGCAGCGCGTGCCGGTGCGCATCGCCATCGACAACCAGGACCTGGACAAGCATCCGCTGCGCATCGGCCTGTCCACCGAAGTGACGGTGGACATCACCGACGACCGCGGCCCCGTGCTAGCGGCCTCGCCGGTGCAGACGCCGACCGCCGAAACCAAGGTCTACGACCAGATGGCCAACCAGGCCGATGCGGAAGCCGAGAAGATCATCGGCGCCAACCTCAGCCGCGGCGCCGGCCGCTGAGTCCTGACCAGCCATGGCCGCCACGCCTGACGAAGCCGCACCCTTGAAACCCCTGCAGGGCGGCGCGCTCGTCCTGCTGACCATCGCCGTCGCGTTCAGCACCTTCATGGAGGTGCTGGACATGACCATCGTCAACGTCGCGGTGCCGCACATCGCCGGCAGCCTCGGCGTGAGCTCCAGCGAAGGCACCTGGACGATCAGCTCCTACGCGCTGGCCAGCGCGATCATGCAGCCGCTCACCGGCTGGCTGGCGCGGCGCTTCGGCGAAGTGAAGACCTTTATCGCCTCGGTCGGCCTGTTCGTGGTGTTCTCGATGCTGTGCGGCCTGGCCACCAGCATGCCGATGCTGGTGATCGCGCGCCTGCTGCAGGGCGCCGGCTCCGGCCCGATGGTGGCGCTGTCGCTGACCCTGCTGCTGTCCAGCTACCCGAAGGCCAAGCAAGGCATCGCGCTGGCGATGTGGGCGATGACCGTGGTGGTGGCGCCGATCTTCGGCCCCATCCTGGGCGGCTGGCTGACCGACAATTTCTCCTGGCCGTGGATCTTCTACATCAACGTGCCGGTGGGCGCGCTGGCGGCGGTGATCACCTGGGCCCTGCTGCACAAGCGCGAGACCAAGACCTTCAAGACCCCGATCGACCTGGTCGGCCTGGTGCTGCTGGTGGTGGGCGTGGGCTGCCTGCAGTTCATGCTGGACAACGGCAACGACAACGACTGGTTCTCCTCCACCCTGATCACCGTGCTGGGCATCACCGCCCTGGTCTGCATCGTGTTCCTGATCGTGTGGGAGATGCACGCCAGGCATCCGGTGGTGGACCTGTCGCTGTTCAAGCGGCGCAACTTCACCGTGGGCGTGGTCGCGCTGTCGCTGGGCATGATGGCGTTCTTCGGCATCAACGTGGTGTTCCCGCTGTGGCTGCAGACCACGCTGGGCTACACGGCGACGTGGGCGGGCCTGGCCACCGCGCCGGTGGGCATCCTGGCGTTCCTGATGTCGCCGGTGATCGGCGCCAACATCAACCGCATGGATTTGCGCATGGTGGTGACGGCGGCGTTCCTGATCTTCGCCGGCACCTCGTGGTGGTTTTCCACCTTCGACAGCTCCGCCTCGTTCGCCACCCTGGTGCTGCCGCGCTTCGTGATGGGCGCGGGCATCGCCTGCTTCTTCATTCCGCTCAACCAGATCTACCTGGCCGGCCTGCCGGGCGACCAGATCGCCAGCGCCTCGGGCCTGGCCAATTTCTGCCGCACCATGGGTTCGAGCGTGTCGACCGCGGTGACGGTGACGATCTGGCAGCACCGCGGCGAATTCCACCACGCCATCCTCACCGAGAACGTATCGCCGGCCCATCCGGCCGCCACGCAGTATCTGCAGGGACTGGCCCAGGGCGGTCTCTCAGGCACGCGCGGGCTGGGCGTGGTCGACCAGGTGCTGACGCGCGAAGCGCTGACCCTGGCGGTGAACGACGTGTTCTGGCTGTGCGCGCTGCTGTTCCTGGCGCTGATCCCGATGATCTGGTTTGCCAGGCCGCCGTTCGGCAGCGCGGGCGGTGCGGCAGGCCACTAGCAGACCATTGATTGAGCACTAGCAGACCACTGCCCGGGCAAGATCGATCCAAATTTGCTGCACCGGAAAAGTGCAGCAAAACCGTGCCGGGCGCGACTGGTGCGGCGCAATACGTTCTGGTAGTTTCCGCCGCATGGCACAAACGATCCGCATCATCAAGAAGTATCCGAACCGTCGCTTGTACGACACGGAGATCTCCAGCTACATCACGCTGGAAGAAGTCCGTCAGCTCGTCCTCGACGGCGAAACCTTCGAAGTCCGCGACGCCAAATCCGGCGAGGACCTGACCCGCTCCGTGCTGCTGCAGATCATTTCCGAGCACGAGGAAAAGGGCCAGCCGATGCTCTCGCCGCAGCTGCTGAGCCAGATCATCCGGTTCTACGGCGATTCGCTGCAGGGCTTCATGGGTCCTTATCTGGAGCGCAGCCTGCAGGTCTTCCTCGACCAGCAGCAGCAGTTCCGCAACCAGCTCAACAGCCTGCTGGGCCAGACGCCCTGGTCGATGCTCAACGACCTCACCCAGCGCAACATGGACGCGTGGAAGTCCATGCAGAGCGGCCTGCTCGACGCCGCCAGCCAGGCTTCCAACCCGGCCAAGCCCGGCCCCGGCAAGAAGTAAGTCACGCCCCTCTCCCGCGCCGGCGCCCCGCTGGCGCCGGCGCTTCTCCTTGCAACAGCCGCTGCGGCACAGCACGTGCTGCCGTGCGGCATGATCGAGTGAGCGCCACATGACTCGTATCGCCATCGTTACAGGCGGCATCGGCGGCCTGGGCACCGAAATCTGCCGCCAGCTGGCCCTGGCCGGCCGCCAGGTGATCGCCGCCGACCTGCCCGCCCGCGCCGAACGCGTGGAGGCCTTCCAGGCCGAACTGGCCGACCTCGACGGCGCCATCCGCTTCGAGCCGGTGGACGTCAGCGACTTCGCCAGCTGCAACGAGCTGATCCAGCGCGTCGAAGCCGCCCACGGCAGCGTGGACGTGCTGGTCAACGCCGCCGGCATCACCCGCGACACCACGCTGCGCAAGATGGATCCGCAGCAATGGCACGAGCTGATGCGGGTGAACCTCGACGGCGTCTTCAACATGTGCCGCAACGTGGTCGAAGGCATGAGCGCGCGCGGCTTCGGCCGCATCGTCAACCTCAGTTCGGTGAACGGCCAGACCGGCCAGTTCGGCCAGACCAACTACGCCGCGGCCAAGGCCGGCGTGCATGGCTTCGGCATGGCGCTGGCGCGCGAGACGGCGCGCAAGGGCGTTACCGTCAATACGGTGTCGCCAGGCTATTGCGATACGCCGCTGGTGGCCAAGGTGCCGGCCGAGATCCGCGCGCAGATCATCGAAGACATCCCGGTGGGCCGGCTCGGCTCGCCCGGCGACATCGCCCGCGCGGTGTGCTTCCTCGCCGCGGACGACGCCGGCTACATCACCGGCGCCAACCTGCCGGTCAACGGCGGCTATTTCATGAGCTTCTGAAGCACGCCTGATAAAGTCCCGCGATCCGACCGACGGAACAGCCCATGGCGTCGACGCAGCAGCCTTCCATCACCCTTATCGGCGGCGGCCTGGTGGGCGCCCTGCTCGCCCAGCAGCTGGCCCGCCGCGGTTTTCCGGTCGACGTCTACGAAAAGCGCCCCGATCCGCGCCGCGCGGGTTTCGTCGGCGGGCGCTCGATCAACCTGGCCCTGGCCGAACGCGGCCTGCAGGCGCTGCGCACCGCCGGCCTGGCCGACGACGTGCTGGCGCGCGCGGTGATGATGCGCGGCCGCATGGTGCACACCCGCGATGGCCGCTCCGGCCTGCAGCGCTACGGCGTGGACGACAGCGAGGTGATCTGGTCGGTCTCGCGCGGCGCGCTGAACATGCTGCTGCTGGATGCGGCCGAAGCCGCCGGCGTGCGCTTCCATTTCGGGCAGTCGCTGGTGGCGGCGGATTTCGATGCGCGGCGCGTGCGCCTGGCCGACGAACAGGGCAACGAGCGCAGCATCGACGCCGGCGTGCTGATCGGCGCCGACGGCGCCGGCTCCGCGCTGCGCGCCGCGATGCATGCGTACCGCCCGCTGGGCGAGCGCGTCGAACCGCTGGGCCACGCCTACAAGGAACTGGAGATTCCGCCCGCCGGCCAGCTGCCGGCCAGCCTGCTCGGCGACAGCGGCGGCCACGACCAGTTCGCGCTGGAGCCGCATGCGCTGCATATCTGGCCGCGCGGCGGCTATATGTGCATCGCCCTGCCCAATACCGAGGGCAGCTTCACCGTGACCTTGTTCCTGCCGGCGCAGGGCGCGCATCCGAGCTTCGCCACGGTGGCTGATGCCGGCGCCGCGGAGGCGTTCTTCCGCGACGACTTCCCCGACCTGCTGCCCTTGATCCCCGACTTCGCCGAGGACTACGGCAGCCATCCGGTCGGCACGCTGTCCACGCTGTACCTGGACCGCTGGCATCTCGACGGCCGCGCCCTGCTGATCGGCGACGCCGCGCACGCCATCGTGCCGTTCCACGGCCAGGGCATGAACTGCGGCTTCGAAGACACCGTGGCACTCGCCGCCCTGCTCGCCGAGGCGCCGCACGACGTGGCCGACGCCTTCGCCGAGTTCCAGCGCGTGCGCCAGCCCAATGCCAACGCGATCGCCGCGATGGCGCTGGAGAACTACATCGAGATGCGCGACTCGGTGGCCGACCCGCATTACCTGGCCAAGCGCGAACTCGGCCTGCTGCTGGCCGAGCGCGCACCGCAGCATTTCATGGCGCGCTACCGCATGGTCACCTTCACCCACCTGCCGTACGCCTATGCCTACGACCGCGGCCGCGCGCAGGACCAATTGCTGCAGCAATTGCTGCGCGGTTCGACCGACCCGCGCAGCGTCGACCTGGACGCCGCCGTCACCGCCCTGCAAGCCACCCTGCCGCCCCTGCCCAGCCTGCGGCATGGATGAGCGGCTGCTCGCCGCCTACCTCGCCACCGATTACCGGGTACGGCTCGCGGGCGGCGGCTGGGCCTCGATCCGGATCGGCAGGCCGCTGCCGGCGGCGCTGGCCGCGCTGACGGGTGCGCGGCCGTGGGGGTTCATCACGGCATGGAATCCCGCCTCGTCGCCACTGCCGCGCCAGCAGAACCGCCAGGCGCAGCGGGCGTTGCTGGCTGCGCTGCGCGAACTGCCGGACATTGCAGCAATCCTTGCCGGTATCGGTACGGGCGCGGGCTGGCGCGAAGCCAGCCTGTTCGTCAGCGGCCCCGGCGCCGCCGCGCTGGACGCGCTGGCCCGTCGCTTCGGCCAGCACGCCTACGTGCATGCCCCGGACGCACGCGCGCCAGCGCGGTTGCGCCGCATGGACAACCTTATCGACGTTTTTGGACAATCACCCGGATGACCGCCCCGCCCGCCCGGCCCGCGCTTCTGCAAGCGCGGGCGCTCGCCTTCCATCGCCAGGACGAACCCGTGTTCGGCCCGCTGGACTTCAGCGTCGGCGCCGGCGAGATCGCCCTGATCGAAGGCGACAACGGCAGCGGCAAGACCACCTTGCTGCGCATCCTGGCCGGCCTGCTGCACGTGGACGAAGGCCAGCTGCTCTGGCGCGGCGAGCCCTGGCAGGGCGACGCGCACCTGGGCGACATCCTGTTCCTCGGCCACCACCTGGGCCTGAAGGGCGACCTCAGCCCGCGCGAGAACCTGGCCGTGGCCGCCGGCCTGTACGGCCGCCGCGACGGGCTGGCTCCCGCCGATGCGCTGCGCCAGATCGGCCTGGCCGGCTACGAGGACGAACCCGTGCGCCGCCTCTCCGCCGGCCAGAAGAAACGCGCCGCGCTGGTGCGCCTGCTGCTGCTGCCGGCCACGCTGTGGCTGCTCGACGAGCCCTACGCCAACCTCGACCGCAGCGGCATCGAGCTGGTCAACGGCCTGCTCGCGCAGCATGCCGCGCGCGGCGGCGCGGCCCTGGTCACCAGCCATGGCGCGGTGAGCTTCCTGGACGGCGCGCCGCGCCGCATCCGGATGCACGCATGAGCCGCCCGCCGCTCGCCGCCGCCTGCGCCGCCGTGCTGCGCCGCGACCTGGTACTGGCCTGGCGCCGGCGCGGCGATATCGCCATGCCGGTGCTGTACGCGCTGATCGTCGCCACCCTGTTCCCGTTCGCGCTGGGCCCGGAAGAAGCGCTGCTGCAGCGGATCGCCGGCGGCGTGGTGCTGGTCACCGTGCTACTGGCCATGCTGCTGGCGCTGGATGCGATGTTCCGCGGCGATATCGAAGACGGCTCGCTGGAACAGCTGGTGCTCGCGCCGCAGCCGCTGGCGCTGATGCTGGGCATGAAGATCCTGGCGCACTGGATCACCACCGCCCTGCCGCTCATCGTGATCGCCCCGCTGCTGGCCGGCATGCTGCACCTGCCGGGCGCGGCGATGTCCGTGCTGCTGCTGGCGCTGCTGCTGGCCACGCCGCTGCTCAGCCTGCTCGGCGCCATCCTGGTGGCGCTGACGGCCGGCACACGACGCTCTGGTATGCTCCTGGCGCTGATGCTGCTGCCGCTTTGCGTGCCGGTGGTCATCTTCGCCGCCGGCGCGGTTTCCGCGGCTCAACAGGGGTTGCCCTGGCTCGCTCCCGTCGCCTGGCTGGGCGCCGCGCTGGCCATGGCCCTGGTGCTCGCGCCGCTGGCCTGCGCCGCCGCCCTACGTATCGCCCTGGATGCCTGACACATGGCCAACTGGATTCCGCTGTGGCTGCACAAGCTCGGCTCGCCGCCGATCTTCTACCGCTTCGCCGGCACCCTGCGGCCGTGGGCGCTGGCGCTGGCGCTGCTGCTGGGCATCGCCGCGCTGTACGGCGGCCTGGTGCTGGCGCCGGCCGATTACCAGCAGGGCGACGCCTACCGCATCATCTTCATCCACGTGCCCAGTGCCTGGATGAGCCTCTTCATCTACGGCGTAATGGCGCTGGCCTCGTTCATCGCCCTGGTGTGGCGGATCAAGCTGGCCGAAGTGGTGGCGATGGAATCGGCGCCGATCGGCGCGGCCTTCACCTTCGTCACCCTGGTCACCGGCTCCTTGTGGGGCAAGCCGATGTGGGGCACCTGGTGGACCTGGGACGCGCGCCTGACTTCCGAGCTGGTGCTGCTGTTCCTGTACCTGGGCGTGATCGGCCTGTACCACGCCTTCGAGGATCGCCGGCAAGGCGCGCGCGCCGCGGCCTTCCTGGCCCTGATCGGCATCGTCAACGTGCCGATCGTGCATTTCTCGGTGAACTGGTGGAACACCCTGCACCAGGGTTCCACCGTGCGCATCCTCGGCCCCTCGAAGATGAGCGGCGACATGCTGTGGCCGCTGCTCACCATGATGGCCGCCACCAAGTTCTATTACATCGCCAGCCTGTTCGGCCGCGTGCGCGCCGACCTGCTGGCGCTGGAAAGCGGCAAGGACTGGGTCAGGCAGATCGCCGAAGCGGAGGCGGGCCGATGAGCCAGTTCTTCGCCATGGGCGGCTATGCCGCCTACGTGTGGCCGGCGTATGCGGTGTTCTTCATCGTCCTGATCGCCGACTTCCTGGCGCCGGGCATCCGCCGGCGCCGCCAGCTGCGCGAACTGCGCGCCCGCCTGGCGCGCCAGGGCGCGCGCCAGCAACGCAACCCGACGCCGTCGTCCTGACACCTACGCTGATTGGGCGACGCAGAGTTATTCCATGAATCCCACCCCCATGAACCCCGCCCCATGAACCCCGCTCGCAAACGCCGGCTCACCATCGTGCTCCTGGTTCTGGCCGCCGCCACCGTGGCCATCGGCCTCACGGTGTTCGCCCTGCAGCAGAACATGAACTACCTGTTCACCCCCAGCCAGGTGCAGTCCGGCGAGGCCGGCCAGTACAAGAACTTCCGCCTGGGCGGCATGGTGAAGGCTGGCTCGATCCAGCGCGCCGCCGATTCGCTCAAGGTGACCTTCACGGTGATCGACGCCACCGGCGCGATGCCGGTGGAATACAACGGCATCCTGCCCGACCTGTTCCGCGACAATCAGTCGGTGATCGCCAGCGGCCATATGGACAACGCGCGCTTCATCGCCACCGAAGTGCTGGCCAAGCACGACGAGACCTACATGCCGAAGGAACTGAAGGACGCCATGGCCAAGGCGCACCAGGGCAAGCCCATCAACGAAGCCGCCGCGCAGGACAAGCCGCGATGACGCCGGAACTGGGACAACTGGCGCTGATTCTCGCCTTGCTGCTGGCGCTGGCGCAGGGCGTGCTGCCGCTGCTCGGCGCCTGGCGCGGCAACGGCGCGCTGATGGCGGTGGCGCGTCCCGCCGCGGCCGGCCAGGCGGTGTTCGTGGCAATGGCCTTCGGCGTGCTGAGCTGGGCCTTCCTGCATTTCGATTTCTCGGTGCGCTACGTCGCCGACAACTCCAACCTCGCCCTGCCCTGGTATTACCGGCTGGCCGCGGTGTGGGGCGCGCACGAAGGCTCGCTGCTGCTGTGGATCTTCATCCTCAACCTGTGGACGGTGGCGCTGGCCGCCTTCAGCCGCAAGCTGCCGGACGTCTTCGTGGCGCGCGTGCTCGGCGTGCTCGGCCTGGTCGCGGTGGGCTTTCTCGCCTTCATCGTCTTCACCTCCAACCCGTTCGAGCGCCTGCTGCCGATGCCGCCGGATGGCGGCGACCTGAATCCGGTGCTGCAGGACCCGGGCATGACCTTCCATCCGCCCGTGCTGTACATGGGCTACGTCGGCTTCTCGGTGGCGTTCGCGTTCTCCATCGCCGCCCTGCTCGGCGGCGAACTGGAACAGGCCTGGGTGCGCTGGGCGCGGCCGTGGACGAACGTGGCCTGGGGTTTTCTTTCCGCCGGCATCGTGGCGGGCAGCTGGTGGGCCTATGCGGAGCTGGGCTGGGGCGGCTGGTGGTTCTGGGATCCGGTGGAGAACGCCAGCTTCATGCCGTGGCTGGTCGGCGCGGCGCTGATCCATGCGCAGGCGGTGACCGAGAAGCGCGGCGCCTTGCGCGCGTGGACCATCCTGCTGTCGATCTTCGCCTTCTCGCTGTCGCTGCTGGGCACCTTCCTGGTGCGCTCGGGCGTGCTTACGTCGGTGCATGCGTTTGCTTCGGACCCGAAGCGCGGCCTGTTCATCCTGTGCTTCCTGGCCGTGGTGGTCGGCGGCTCGCTGCTGCTGTACGCGCTGCGTGCGCCGAAGGTGGCCGGCGGAAAACCTTTTGGCGTGGTGTCGCGCGAAACGGCGATCCTGATCGGCAACCTGATGCTGACCGTGGCCGCCGCGATGGTGCTGCTGGGCACGCTGTTCCCGCTGCTGGGCGATGCGCTGAACCTGGGCAAGATTTCGGTGGGCCCGCCCTACTTCGGTTTCCTGTTCACCCTGCTGATGATCCCGATCGTGCTGCTGCTGCCGTTCGGCCCGTATCTGCGCTGGGGCGACAAGGGCGGCCTGCCGCCGCTGAAGAACGTAGCCGTGCGCGCAGGCCTGGCCGCCGTGGCCTGCGCCATCGCCGCGGCCTTCGCCACTGGCTGGGAGCTCAAGGCGATCGCCGGTACCGCGGCGGCCGTGTGGTGCTGCGTCGGCACCCTGCTGTACGTGATCAAGCGCTGGCGCGAGATGCCGGCCGGCCGCCGCTATCCGGCCGAGATGGCCGGCATGCTGCTGGCGCATTTCGGCGTCGGCGTGTTCCTGGCCGGCGTGCTGCTGACCGAAGCGCTGAGCGTGGAGCGCGACGTACGCATGGCGCCGGGCCAGACGCAGAGCATCGGCGGCTACGACTTCCGCTTCGACGGCGTACACGTGGCCGACGGCCCGAACTGGCAGGGCGACCAGGGCACGGTCACCGTCATGCGCAACGGCCGCGAGATCGCGGTGATGCATCCGCAGAAGCGCACCTATACGCGCGGCCAGGTGCAGACCGAATCGGCGATCGATGCGGGCGTCACGCGCGACCTGTACGTGGCGCTGGGCGAGCCGATGGACCGCAATGATCCGGAAGGCGCCTGGGCGCTGCGCCTGTATCACAAGCCGTTCGTGCGCTGGATCTGGGCCGGCGGCCTGCTGATGATGCTGGGCGGATTCTTCAGCGCGGCGGACAAGCGCTTCCGCCTGCGCCGCGAAGCCGAGGCGGCACTCGCCGCGCCGGTGCGGGAGTCGCACGCATGAGCCGGCTGGTTCCGTTCTTCGGCTTCTTGCTGCTGGTGGCGCTGTTCGGTTTCGGCATCTGGTGGAACACCCGCCACGACCAGCGCGAAGTGCCCTCCCCGCTGATCAACAAGCCCGCGCCGGCGTATGCGCTGCCGAAGCTGGACGACCCGGCGCAGACGGTGACGCGCGAGGCCATGCTCGGCAAGCCTTACCTCATCAACGTGTTCGCCAGCTGGTGCGTCGCCTGCGGCGAGGAGCACCCGGTGCTGATGAGCGAAGGCCAGCGCATCGGCGTGCCGCTGGTGGGCTACAACTACAAGGACGAGCCGGACGAAGCCAAGGCCTGGCTGGCGCGCCACGGCAATCCCTACGGGCTGGTCATCGCCGACCGCGAAGGCCGCACCGCCATCGACTTCGGCGTGTATGGCGCGCCGGAAACCTTCCTGGTCGATGCCAGGGGCGTGATCCGCTACAAGCGCATCGGGCCGCTGACGCCCGAGGTGATCGAGCGCGAACTGAAGCCCGCGATCGCCGCGCTGCGCAAGGAAGCGCCATGAGCGCCGCGCTGCGCCGCGTGCCGTTCGCTCTGGCCCTCGCGCTGGTCTTGGCGCTGTGCTGCGGCGTGCTGAGCGCGCAGGCGATCGACCCGCTGCCGTTCAAGGACCACGCCGAGGAAACGCGCTTCCAGCACCTCACGCGCGAACTGCGCTGCCTGGTCTGCCAGAACGAAAACCTCGCCGACTCCAACGCCGACCTGGCGCGCGACCTGCGCCACCAGGTGTTCGACCTGATGCGCCAGGGCAAGAGCGACGCCGAGATCAAGCAGTACCTGGTCGACCGCTATTCCGACTTCGTGCTGTACGACCCGCCGGTGCAGGGCAGCACGCTGCTGCTGTGGTTCGGCCCCCTGGCCATCCTGCTGGCCGGCGCCGCCGTGGTGGTGGTGACCATCCGCCGGCGCAGCCGCGCGCAGGCGCCCGCCACCGCCGGCACCGGCGCGAACGAGCGCAGCCCGACCGACGAAGGGGACGATTGGTGAAGCCCGTTTTCTACCTGGCCGCCGCGGCGATGATCGCCGTGGCGCTCGCTCTGCTGCTGGTGCCGCTGATCCGCCAGGGGCGCCGCCAGGGCCGCCCGCGCGGCGTCTTCGTGCTGGCCCTGTTGGTGGCCTTCGCGCTGCCGCTGGGCGCCGTGGGCCTGTATCTGCTGATCGGCACGCCGGTGGCGCTGAACGGCGTGCAGAAGCAGCCCGAGGCGATGTCGATCGAGCAGGCCGTGGCCGAACTGCAGGCGCATCTGCAAGCCGAGCCGAAAGATGCCCAAGGCTGGCTGCTGCTGGCGCAGACCTACGCCAGCCTGCGCAAATCCGCCGAAGCGCGCGATGCGTACGAGCAGGTGCTGAACCTGCAGCCGGACAACACCGCCGCGATGGTGGGCTGGGCCGAGTCGGATTCGATCGTGCGCGAGGATCACCGCATCGAAGGCCGCTCGCTCGAACTGCTCGAACGCGCCGTGCAGCTGGAACCGGACAACCAGCGCGGCCTGTGGCTGCTCGGCATCAGCCAGTTCCAGCACGACCGCTATGCGGAAGCCGCGACTACGTGGCGCAAATTGCAGCCGATGCTGGAACCCGGCTCCGCCGTGGCGAAAGCCGTGGCCGAACAGATCGCCGTGGCCGATACGCGCACGGGCCATCCGCCGGCGCCGCAGGGAACGCCGGTGGCGGCGGATGGCCCCGCGCTGCAAGTGCAGGTCACGCTGGCGCCCGCGCTGAAGGATCAGGTGAAAGTGGGCGAGACACTGTTCGTCTACGCCCGCGCCGAACAAGGCCCGCCGATGCCGCTGGCGGTGGCCCGGCTGGACGCCGCCGCCCTGCCCGCCACGGTGACGCTCACCGACGCGATGGGCATGACGCCGCAGCTGAAGCTCTCTTCCGCCGCGCGCGTGTTCGTCGGCGCGCGCATCAGCCGCAGCGGCCAGGCCATTGCGCAGACCGGCGACCTGGAAGGCGATGCCGGCGTGGTCGAGGTGGCGAGCAAGGCGCCGATCAAGATCGAAATCGACAAGGTTCGCCGATGAGCCAGGACGCGCGGCAGTATTTCAGTCTTCCCTCCCCCTTCCGCATGAAGCGCGGCGGCGAGCTGCACGGCGCGCGCGTGGCCTTCGAAACCTGGGGCAGGCTGAGCGCGGCGCGCGACAATGCGCTGCTGATCCTCACCGGCCTGTCGCCGAGCGCGCATGCGGCGTCGAACGAAATCGATCCCTCGCCGGGCTGGTGGGAAGCGATGATCGGGCCGGGCAAGGCGATCGATACGGACCGCTGGTTCGTGATCTGCGTGAATTCGCTGGGCAGCGACAAGGGTTCGACCTGCCCGGCGTCGATCGATCCGGCCACGGGCGAGCCGTATCGCCTGAGTTTCCCCGAGCTGGCGCTGGAAGACGTGGCGAACGCCGCGCACGGCGCGGTGGCTTCGCTGGGCATCGAGCAGCTCGCCTGCCTGGTCGGCTGCTCGATGGGCGGCATGAGCGCGCTGGCCTACATGCTGCTGCACCCCGGCAGCGTGCGCACGCATATCAGCGTGGACACCGCGCCGCAGGCGCAGCCGTTCGCCATCGCCATCCGCTCGCTGCAGCGCGAGGCGATCCGGCTCGATCCGCAGTGGAACAACGGCCATTACGACGACGCGCATTTCCCGGAAACGGGCATGAGCATCGCGCGCAAGCTGGGCGTGATCACCTACCGCTCGGCGATGGAATGGAACGGCCGCTTCGCGCGCATCCGCCTGGACGCGGAGCAGCGCGACGACGATCCCTTCGGCTTCGAGTTCCAGGTGGAGTCGTATCTGCAAGGCCATGCGCAACGCTTCGTGCGCACCTTCGATCCCAACAGTTACCTGTACCTGTCGCGCGCCAGCGACTGGTTCGATATCTCCGAATACGGCGAAGGCAGCATCCAGGCGGGGCTGAAGCGCATCCAGGTCGAGCAGGCCCTGGTGATCGGCGTCAGCACCGACATTTTGTTCCCGCTGGAGCAGCAGGAGCAGATCGCCGAGGGGCTGGAGGCGGCCGGCGCCGAGGTGGAATTCGTGGCGCTGGACTCGCCCCAGGGACACGACGCCTTCCTGGTCGATATCGAGAATTACAGCCGGGCCATCGGGGGCTTCCTGGGCCGTCTCTGAACGCCCCGGACGCCGCCCCGCCCCCGGGCTGGTAAGATCGGCCCTGTCGCAACGCCTTTCCCGAGAATCACATGCTTACCGTGGAATTCCCCGGCTGTCGCAAGCTTATCGACGCCATCGACACTGCCGTCAGCAAGCCCAGCACGCACGAGATCACCGACAGCCTGCGCAACAGCCTGTGCCAGCTGATCCGCGGCCAGGAAGTGAAGCTCCCCGACTGCGTCTTCGAAACCATCGAAGGCCGCTACGCCCGCCGCGAGCTCTACCGCAGCGAGGACCACGACTACTGCGTGGTCGCCATGACCTGGGGACCCGGCCAGGGCACCCCCATCCACGACCATTGCGGCATGTGGTGCGTGGAAGGCGTCTGGAGCGGCGCCCTGGAAGTGGTGCAGTACGAGCGCCTGGCCGGCGAGAACGACCAGTGGCGCTTCCAGCCCGTCGGCTCGATCCAGGCCGGCCCCGGTTCCGCCGGCAGCCTGATCCCGCCGCACGAGTACCACACCATCCGCAACCCCAGCGACGACGCCGTCGCCGTAAGCCTGCACATCTATTCCGGCCCCATGACCCACTGCGCCATCTTCAAGCCCGTGGTCGGCGCCACCCAGTGCTACGAGCGCACCGACCGCCAGCTGGGTCTCGACCCGGTCCACTGAAGCCGGCATAATCACTCGCTTGCAATGCCGGTGTGGCGGAATGGTAGACGCGGCGGACTCAAAATCCGCTTCTGGCGACAGAGTGGAGGTTCGAGTCCTCTCACCGGTACCAAGAGGATGTCCCAGGGCGTCCAGCAGAGTCCAGAAAACTCAAAAAAAGCCCGCAAATCTGCGGGTTTTTTTATGCCTGTCGTCCAGGCACGTCCAATCACGTCTCATAGAATCCAGCCCCTTCTGGGGGTATTTTTGGGGGTATCCTGGCTACTCAGCCCCAGGCGCTGGAACGGGATACCCCCAGATGGCTAAGCCGATCACTGACGTTGCGTTGCGCAAAGCGAAGCCACAGGACAAGCCCTACAAGATCGCCGCGGGCAATGGCCTCTACCTGCTGGTGAAGCCTATCGGCTCGAAGCTATGGCGATGGAAATACCGCGTCGCCGGCAAAGAGAAGTTGCTCGCGCTCGGCTCCTATCCCGTCGTATCGCTCCAGGACGCGCGGCAGCGCCACGGAGAGGCCCGCCAGCTTCTCGCCCAGGGGCAGGATCCTAGCGAGCTGCGAAAGGCTCAGAAGACCGCCCGGGTACAAGCAGAGGCCATCGCCTCGGACACCTTCGAGCGCGTGGCCCGTGACTGGATGGCCTATCGCGAAGCGAAGGGCGACACCGCGGAAACTACGGCTGCCAAAGATCGCTGGCGCTTGGAGACCTACCTCTTCCCCCATATCGGCCAGCGCCCCATTACCGAGATTACGGCTATCGAGCTGCGCGATGTGCTCAAGAAGGTGGAGGACGCCGGTAAGCACGAGACCGCGAGCCGGTCGAAGATCACCGCTGGCCAGGTGTTCCGCTGGGCTGTTCTCGAAGGTCGGGCAAACAACGACATTACCGCTAGCCTGCGTAGGCTGTTCGCCACGCCGAAGCCAACCCATCGGGCCACCATCACCGACCCAAAGCAGATCGGCGAGCTTCTACGAGCGATAGAGGGCTTCTCTGGCCAACCGGTAACGCTAGCGGCCCTCAAGCTTGCCCCGTTGGTCTTCGTGCGCCCCGGCGAGCTACGGCAAGCTGAGTGGTCAGAGTTCGATCTGGACGAGGCTATGTGGCGCATCCCTGGCGAGCGGATGAAGATGAAGGCCGCTCACCTCGTGCCTCTCTCCAAGGAAGCTGTGGCGATCCTGCGTGAGCTACACGGACTCACCGGCCACGGGCACTACGTGTTTCCTGGTGTCCGTACTGCTAGCCGCCCCATGTCAGAAAATACAGTCAATGCCGCCCTTCGGCGCCTTGGCTATGCCAACGACGAGATGACCGGCCACGGCTTCCGCAGCATGGCTGCCACCAGGCTCAATGAGATGGGCTGGAATGCCGATGCCATCGAGCGCCAGCTAGCTCACGCGGAGTCCAACAAGGTCCGCGGGGCTTACACCCACGCGGCCCAGTATCTCGATGAGCGTAAGCGGATGATGCAGGCTTGGGCTGACTACCTGGCTGGCTTAAGAGCCGGCGGCAAGGTGGTGACGATCAAGCGCAAGAAGGGCTAAGCCGTCACCTATCCAAGCTCGCCCCATAGAACAACTGACCTATCCAACGCCGATGAATTAGTTGATACGTTCGCCGAGCGCTACCGGTCTCGGTGGTCGGGGCCGGAGTTGCCTCAGTGAACAGGGAGGGTGCCATGGCAGGTCGATATCTCTTGAGACGTTCGGGCACTCAGTACGACTTCGTACTGCAAGCCGCCAACAATAAAACGCTCATCACCAGCGAACGCTACACGACGAAGCAAAGCGCAGAGGCAGGCATTGCATCCGTTAGAGTCAACTCCCCTAACGATGCGCGGTACAACCGGCTCACGGCGAGGGACGGAAGCCCCTATTTCGTGCTGAAGGCCGCCAACGGAGAACCCATCGGCACCAGTGAGACCTATTCATCCACTAGTGCAAGGGATGGCGGGATCGAAGCAACCAAAACCGTTGGCCCAACGGCTCCTGTGGTCGACGAGACTTAAGGAGCTATTCCGTGTTGTCCCGAAGGGCGCCAGCATGGGCGCCCTTTCTATGTCAGACAACACTAGTTAAACAGCGGCGGAAAGGTCTTGGTGATCAAGCAGCATGACCTACCCAAACCCGAGTCATTACCCATCGTCCTTCTTTGACTCTTTCTTAATGGCGGCCACAACAGCCGCCACTATGGTGGATATCTCCTGACTCGGAGAAATTGTCAGCTTATGCCGGTCATAGATCCGCCCGGGTGGGTTGGAGACTGTGGCCAGCGTGTCCTGGCAAAGTTTTGCCAACGGACTTCCCTCGCCGGCCGACTCTCCCACCTCCTTCATCTGCTGCCGGAAACCTTCAAAGGAAGACGAAATCGCAGATTTGTAGCCATAGTCCTCCTCAAGTCGCTTGGCGAGCGCAGACTCTCGACCAGAGTGCAGAGTTAGCCAAAGTAGAGCAGCCGCAACAGGGAGCCTGGCTAACCAAAGACGCACCAACTCGTCGTAGGACAGTACCGTCTGCGACGTAAGGGCATGCCAAAGCCCCGTCAATCCCAGGGCAATCAGGGCGAACAGCGATCCGATGAATACCCACTGCCAACGCCTCTGAGGCATCTTGAATGTTTCGGCCCTTGAATTGAACGCATGCGCCAGTCCAGCACTCGTTGCGCCTGGAAGTAATCCGACAATTGTCTTTAACTGTTGATCTGAGTCCTCAATGAGCTTCGTCAGGCGCTGCTCGTAATAAACGATTGCTGCCTCGAGCTTAGACGCCTTATCGGCAAGGGCCTTTGTATCCTTAGATGCCTGCTGAGATGCTTTTAAAGCCTCGGTAATGGCTCCCGCTGAGGCCTCTGCATTAGACTTGGCCGAGGATATTTCAGTGGCCATTCGCACTGCATCGTCGGACGCAGACTGGCCTCTCGATTTGAGACCATCAATCCCTGCGACATCTGCAGTCGCCTTAGCGACGGCTTGCGCAAGTTCTCCTCGAAGTTTCTCAGACTCAGCTTGCGCCGCCTGCACCACCTTAAGATGCCCCTCAACTGTTGTCTGCACAGCGTCCACTCGTGCTGCTGACGAACTCGCCGTGCTGCTAACTAGTCTCAAGGCATCAGCCTTACTGTTTATGTCCACCAATATTGCTTCAGCAGCACGTCGCGCTTCATCAAGCTGCGCTAGCGCCAGCTTGATTGAATCCTCCACTGAGATTGAATCTTTCAAGACTTGGCTAACTGTCGGCGTGCCCACCTGGCTATCGCCCTGAGGCGGCAAACCAGCCGCCTCCGCTCCCTGTTCCTCAACCATACCCACCCCCTATTCGTGAGTGGGATGACATTAACCGATTTAGGTAATAAAACACGGGGGCCAATAAGGCCAAGAGTGCATTGGCTCTATTAAGCAACCAAAACCTTGTAGGAAAACCCCTATAGCAGGCATCGGCTAATTGGCACTACCCCAGTCGTTTCGCTCGGCATAGGATCGGCCGCACAACCGGGCTGCAACGGCCCGGTCAACCACGGGGGAACAACTCATGCGCAAACTCAGCGTCTTGCTGGCGGGCTGCTTGTTGACTCTTTCCTTTGCCGCGGTCGCCAAGGGCGGCGGTCACGGTAGCAGCCATGCCTCGGTAGTCCACGTTAGCGGTCACACGACCAAGACCGGTACTTACGTCCCGCCCCATTACCGTACGGGAGCCGATAGCTCCAAGTTCAACAACTGGTCCACCAAGGGCAACGTCAATCCCTATACCGGAAAAGCAGGGACGAAGAACCCGTATGGACACTGAGCGCAAACACATAGGCTTGCGTAGCCTTGTTGCAGGCCTCCTGTTTGTCACCCCTCCTACGTTTGCAGGCCTTGCCGATGATCTTGGCGACTTCGTCGGTTACACGATAATTGCCAGCAAGACTATTGATAGGTGGTACGACCCCGATGGGAAGAAAGGCGATTCCTTCGAAGGATGCGAGTTTGATAGAACCATCGTCTTCACGGACGGCAAGGTTCTGCATTGCGCGACCTACCGATATCAGTATGGGTACTACCCTAAGGCGGTCATCCTGTCTGACGGCAGGCAAGTAAAAATGGTTGTCGACAGCCAGATTTACGACATGCGGCTTTAGACGCAAAAAAGAGGGGCCAGCCGCACGGCATTGGCGGTTTGGCCCCTAAGTTTTCGCTTGAGGTGAAACATGAGTCCGGCAGCGTAACCGCCGGGTAGAACGGCGAGGCATCACTTTGCTGCCCAGATCGCAAAGTGAGACAAAGTGCCACTGAATTCCCCAGGCGTGGCGAGGATTACCGATTTTTCGTGGTGGTCGTAGCCGGCAGCCCATAAACGTAATGGCCCAACAAGCCCTACTGCTGTGCAGCTCGTTGGCGAGCAAAGTAGGCATCTATTGCATCGGCTGCCGCGGTGGAGTTGGCCATCTTCTAGCCGACCCTAGTGGCAATGCGGCTGTTGATCGCACCAATGGCGTCCGAGACGCCAAGACCGGCTGTGGCACCCAGGGCTGTCCCAGCAGGACCGAACGTGGAGCCGAGGACGCCACCGATGCCACCACCAATGGCGCGGCCCAGCAGGCCGCCCTTGACCCCGAGGCTAGGCCCAAAGACAGCCTTTGATAGCAACCCGGTAGCCTGCAAATCAGCCGCCGTGCTCGGACCCGATGCTGCCACCTTGGCATCAGAGACAGAGCGCCTCAAGAGGCTATCGCGTAGCCCCTCCAGCTATTGGCGAGCAGCCTTTGCCATTGGATATTGCGCGTCATCGTCCTGACGAAGCAGCTGCTTCACCCGTGCCAGCGCAAGCTATGGATCACCAGAAGCGTTAAGGCCACCTGGAGCATTAGGATCAAGAAGTCCCCCAACCGCTTCCATCGTATTGATCGGCTCAGATGCCTTTGCATACGTGGCCAGATAATCACGATAGCCCGGTGCGACGCGTTCGATAGCGTTGACAATCGAATCCCTAGCAGGTCCATAAGCAAGCGCACCTTGACCGTTAGCGTTGCCGAGCATCTTGGACGCCTCTTGCCTTACGGCATCCAGCATGTCGGTACCGACTTTACCACGTATATTTGCGGCCCCATTGATTGAGTCAATGAGTTCACCCAGCTTGGAACCGTTATTTCCAATGACGCCTAGCGGCCCATTCTTGATGGTCTACAGCGCATCTAGTACAGGCTTGGGGTTGACCATGTTGTTGTCGATGGCCTGGCGTGCCTGAGCAAAGGTGTCCTGCACCCGTTTACTAAACACCCCGTCTTCAAGCTCCTTAAGAGCCGCCCACGCATCATCCTCTTGCATGGCGCCACTCTTCACTTGGCCAACCAAGTTCCTTGCTGACTGGAGCGAGTCAAAATCATTCGCAGACATCCGGCCTGGCTTGTTCAAGAGAGAGTCGAACGCGTCCTATGCGCCGTTCCATCGAACAACGGGGCGCGAATCCGTCAGATACTGCTGCACAAACGGGTCAACCGCAGCGCGACGACTTGCCTTGGCGGCCTGCATATCAGCATCCGTACCTGCCAGTTGCTACACCATCGCTAACCGTGCGTTGTTATTCGCTGCATCCTGCGCCGAAAAGGCTGAAGCCGTAGCTGGGTTGTTCCGCAACGCCCGTTCTACCTGGACCGCCTCGGGGGTCTACAGCACCTATGCAACAGACGGGTTCTCCCCCGGGACAAGCTGGGGAGGACTACGGAGAAGTCCCGCCACAATGGGACTGTTCCCGGTCATGCGCGCTACATTGGCGTTAGCAATGGCATTAGGGTTGGTGATGTGTTGAATGGCATTCTTGACACCGCCAGCTAGCACGCCGCCAGCATCCAAACCGACCTTCATTGCCGGACCGGTGGCCGCACCAAGACCCACTTGCATGGCCTTCTAAGCGCCGTAGGAGGGCGAAGGCGCCCTACCCTCTATCAAGTCCTACAGATTGGTCTGCGGACCGCTCGTGACCGGCTGAGCCGCGCCAATAAGACTGCCTTCCAGCGCGAGTGAACCAAGCTTGCCAGCGTACGTGGTGGCCTTAGGCAGGATACCGAGCGCACGCAGCTCTCCAACGCCAGTGAGCCAAGGAAGCACCTCGCCAACCGCGGCACCAGCGTATGACGCCGTGTTGTCCGGCGTTGCCTGCTGATAGGACTGCTCGCGCCGCTGAATGTAGCTGTCCAGATTGCGAGTCATATCCTTGAGACCACCGCCAGCAATCGGACTCGCGGCGTTGAGGTGCATGACGCCCTGGGCAATGCCAAGAGGAAGATTCCCCAGGTGATGGAGCGCAGCATCTCCCATGTTGTTGCCGAAGTCGTTGATGCGCTGATAGAGCGAGCGCTCGGGCACAGCCTGTGCCTGATTGATAGGGACAGCGGGGTCGGTGCTGGACTGACTCTAAAGATCCGACAACCTCTGTGGCTGGCCAGTAAGTTCAGATAGCCTAGGCATTACTTCACCTCTTCAAGTTCGGGATCAGTCGGATCAGACAGACCGATCACTCTCCACTTCTTGCCATTGACTGGGATAACCTGCCCCATCATGTAGCGCTTGGCTTGGGAATTACTCTTTTGCAGCTGAGCAGCTCCTTTCTGTACCTACCCATGGCTCTTTCCCGCTCCATAAAGCGCATCACCAGCAAGCGATTTGATATCGTCAAGCACTGTCTGTTGTTCAGTGGAGAGGATCTTCAGGCGAGAAGCAGCCAGCGGACCTAGTGCCGTAACAGCCTAGTCATTGATTGCAGTAAGGCGCCCCTGTACTAGATCTGCGAGAGTGCCCAAAGAACCCTGAAGCTTCTCGATGGGCTAGGACGGATCAAGCATCTAGGCAACGTGCTCTCGATCAGCCAGGGCAGAACCCGTCCCAGCAAAGAGCTTCGCGGTTTCGTCACCGATTGACTTAGCGGCCTGCTGATACGCTCCCAATGCTCGCGTGTAATCGGGATCGGTTTTTCCCTACTTGGTCGCCCACCAGTTCTTCGCCTAGTTGTAGGCACCTACGCTGCTCAAATCCAGCTTAGGCATGATGCCCGAGATAGTTTCAAGATGGTTAGCAATCGTCTGGACAGAGCGAATCTGGTTAGCGGGAGCATTGGGTGACGTCGCACTCGTATACTGCTTCGCCGCATTGGCTCGCGCATCGTAATTCGTGGCGTCGAAATCAGGATCAGCCTGCACAACATCCTGCATGAGCTACCAAGACTGTGGATTCTTCAGTGAGAACCCCTTGGGGATCGGATAGCGTCCATCGATAACAGCCTGCGCAAGCTGCTTCCTAGCTGGAGGAAGCGTGTCCAGGTATTGCTGACCCGTGGGGAGACTGCCGTCAGGCATCGGAACAGATGAGGCAGTGCTTGTAACGGTCTATGGCTTTACTCCATAGGCCGCCTCAAGCGCGGCAGGCTACGGAACACCAAGATTAAGAAGCTTTACGTACTTCTCATCTTCGGCATTAGTCGTCTTGGACGGAGTCTGAAAGCTGATGCGACCTGGCGGAAGGCTGGCATCTGAGGAATTCGCCTAGCGGCCAGCTAGCCCCAATACCTTGGGCACGTAACTCTGTGTTTCTGCCGGTGCGCTAGCCAGGGCCGCTTGCTGATTGCCACCATTCGCAGCCAACGCGCGGTCCCAATTTCCCATTCCCCAATTGTAGGCAGCCAATCCACCGGCCGTGCCGTACTTATTGGTCAGGGCGCCGAGATATTGCTGACCGACACGATACGTATCCTGAGGGGTTCCGTTCGTTGGGGCGATGCCAAAGCCTGGGTTGGCAGCGGTGGCCGGCATGACCTGCAGCAGACCCATCGCACCCTTCGGAGATACGGCGTTCGGGTTGCCACCAGACTCCACCTATTGGACCGCGCCGAGCAGCGATGCGGGAGGACCATCTTGAGCGTCAGCAGCCTTTGCCATTGGCTGGCTCTACTGCGACGCATTGTCCTGTAGGTAGGAAGTGTACCCATCGGGGTAGACCTGCATCGCGCCCTTTGACGTATCCCTAAGCTCCGGCTTACCCCCATGGAGCATGAAGAGCACGTTTGCTGCATCCTCGGGATAAGCCCTTCCATATTCATGAACGACAGAAGGTACATCGATGTTGCCATTGGCGTCAGTGTTGTTAGCCAGGGCTTGTCGTAGCGCGCCCTTCTGATCGGCCTCGCGCTTCGCATTAGCTTGCGAGAGCTGCATGTTCGACAAAGTCGCCTACTCAATCGCGTTGGTGTAGCGACGGCGCTGCAGGTCATCAGCGCCCTGCGAGATGCTATCAAGGCCGCCCAGCAGACCGCTTGAGATGGCCTGGAATGGCGTTACGCCACGCTGTCCATTAGCAGCAAGAATGCCAAGACCGGCACGAAGCAGACCTTGGTTAACAAGTGCGCGCTAGTCGTCGTTCGATAGCCCATAACCCGCCGCTGCGGGCTAAGTGCTTCCAAAGAGTGAGTCAAGGAGTCCCATAGTTCATGCCTCCCCGCCGTTCTGGTGAATGCTGCTCATGTGTTTTCCTCAGCGATGTGTGTTTTTGATTGCTTTGATTGTTAGTCAAAGTGGGGGTTAGTGAAGTTGCCGAGATGCTGACTTTCCCATGGCGCTGCCGATGGAAACGACCTTTCCGTCTTCGTCGCTCTCATCGATCAGCTTAGGAACCGGCACTCTCACCTCAATGATTCCTAGAACATGCGTGTATGGAATCCACACCGTCAGTGGCGATGGATCGTCTTCATATCCTGCGACCGTAAAGCCGAGAAGCGAGGGATGAGCGATGTTTACGCCCCAACAGTGCAGGACCGGATGACGTGGGCCGCTTTCTTCCCCGTCAGTGATGGGGAACTGCATAAATTCAGAAGCACCATCCTTATGCAACTAAGCAAGCGGAGACGTGCCGTCAATGATGACGCGGTACTGGAGCCGATAGTCAACGTCGGCGATCTGTGTGCTATTCGTGTTCATGGGCTTTCCTCTCAGTATCCCGGGTAACCCTGGCCGCGGATGGCCTGGCGTACAACCGCCCCAACCGGACGAGTGCCAATACTCAAGCCGGACCCGATATAACCCGCAGGCTTGCCATCAACCTCCCCCAATTGAGGTCGACGCGCCACGCCGCCCAGGAGGCCCGTTGGCGCTTGTGTGCCCTAGGGCTGACCCGGCATGCCACCCGCGAGGCCGGCGAGGATGCTGTAGAGATTCGGACTCTGGCTACCCTGCTGAGACAAGGCCCAAGGACCAAGCGAGGACCAGTCGATTCCTTGAGCCGCCGGCATAGCATTGCCACCGGCTAAGACATTTGAGTAGTTCATGCCCTACGTGTTGCCCGTGTTCCATAGCGGCATATAGGACGCGAGAGACGACGGATCATAGGCCATCTACGGCTAACCACTGAGGAAATTGAATGGCATATGTCACCTCACAGGTAATAACCGAGCAGGCCGATTGCACCGCCGCCGATAGCACCAGCAACATTGCCAATGCCCGGGATCGCAGTTCCCAATGCCGCGCCCGTGGCTGCACCACCCAATCCGGACGCTAGAGCACCGCCGGCACTACGGGGCTGATACGCCGGGTTTGCTCCTGTCGTGGACGATCCAGTGAAGTTACCCGCGATGGCGTTTAGGGCGTTGCCATAGTTGTTGAGCTACTGCTGGGCATAGCCGTAGTTGCGCATATACCAGTCGTTGTAGGCCTGGTTGATGTTGCCTTGATTGTAATCCTGCTGCAGGCCGGCCAAGTTGCTGTACTGCCCCAAGAACTGGCTCTATAGGGCGTTAGCGCCTGTGATGCCCTGCGAGGCATTGAGGATCAAGCCGGCGTTCTGCTGGGCTGCTCCCAGGCGGTTGGCCACGTCCTGCTGATAGAGCGAGGCATTACGCGCCAGATCGGTCTGCTGAGCCTGCACATTGCGATTCAGTGCGTTTTCGGCCAACTGCTGCTGGTTCTGGTAGTCCTGGCCGTAGAGGCTCGTAGACACCTGGCCGAGGTTCTAGGCAAGCGTGTTCTGCGACTGCTGCATGGCGTCGTTGTAGGCGCTGCCACCGAAGGCACCGTTAGATGCGAACTGCGCAGCCATAGCGGGAGCGGTGTTCTTGTTGTAGCTGTCGACGATGTTCTGCTGGGCCTGATTGACCATCTGCCCTAGGTAGGGGTTCTGGCCGGCGTATCGGTTCGTGCCGACGTTCGTAGTCTGGCCCAGGAATGGGTTGGCGCTAGGGTTGACGCTATAGCCGCCGTTGAGAACGTTCTGCAGCTGAGCGGCCTGAGCGGCCTGGTTCGTGCCTTGGCCGGCAGCGCCCTGGCCGGCGAGCGTGAGGGCACCGTTCTGCTGGTCAGAGAGAGGGGCGGTCAGCTGGCCCGGGTACGACTAGTAGGGAAGCTGGTTAACTGCGTTGGTCTGATTGATGAAGCTTTGGTAGTCGTTCCTCAGCCAGTCGGGGATCTAGGTGATCGTCGTGGTGGTGGTGTTCTTTGGTTGGCTGCTGCCGCCCATGGTCGTTGTCCTCTAGCGATAGTGGTTTTGGTTTGAACATGCCGTTACTACAAAGGGCCGTGCATGACCCGGCACGGCGACGGGAGACGACAAGCGGACGGGCTTGTCCCTATATACATAGGTCACGACATGGTGTTTTTCAGTCCCGTTCAGGCTAGGCAGACCACATGGAACGTCCGCAATCTGTTCGCTTCGCATATGGACGACGCGAGCCGATAAGGCCTTTGGAGAACCATCATTTCTATATCCATCCACTTCAGAAAAGATGGTCTTGAACTGGTCTCGTTGATATCGCCCGTTAGCAATGGCCTGCCGGCTCTTTAGGGCCTGACAAAGCCAAATCCGTACGTCCCCGCCTCGTTCGCCGGCCCTGCGTTGCTCATTACTGTTGTTTGCAGTGGGGCGGGCACCAGGCCTGCGCATCCGTCGCCATGAGATGTCGCACGATCCATGGCTGCCCGGACCTGGCCGATAGATAGGCCCGTAAGCGAACGCGAATAGGCGTCAGCGGCCCGCCTGATCCAACCCCATAGGAGGGATAGGTAATTGGCCCGGATCGCCCTGTAGGTCGAAGCGCGCATGTGCAAGAGGCTCGCTCGCTTGTCTTGGGCAAGCTCCGCGCTTCCGAACAGAATCGCCTGCATAGCGTCCGTGATGGCATAGACGTGAGCCGGGGAAGTATTTCCTCGAAGCCCGTACCGCTTCACCACGGGCCAATACCGCGGAACATCTTCCGTTGCGTAAAGCATCAGGATTGCCTCGTGAGGCACGGCCAGCTTGGCAAAGCCCATGGCCGCGATGGCGTCTAAGTCACGCCGTATCCTAGGGGCAATCTGGAAGTTCTTATGCCACCACTTCCGTGGCTTGCGGAATTTGTCAGCTTTAAGAATGGCACTTCCCTTCTTGGCGAGCATCACCTCCCGCCCATCACTATCGCCCGACACTGAGTCATCAGTCTCGTCGTCCTTACAGCCCTTCTCGTCCTTATCTTCAGCGAGCATGGGGTTCCGCCGGTCACGACGCACGACAGATAGGTACTGGCTATCATCGCCCAAGTATTCCGTGTCGGACATGGAGCGTGTGGCGAAACCGCCTTCGTCGCCAGCATCCCACTCAGCAGCGCTCTCCGCCGTAAGCGAGCCGCCCCGCTTATCGAACGTCCGCCAGCTCGATTGGACGGACATAGCCGTCCCTAACCGCTGCGCGATCATGTCGATGATTGCCCGCTCCCGCTCGTCAATGGTCCGTCCACCATTTCGAGACATGCTTTAGTCACCCCTGACGCTGGCGATCTTGCCAAGCGGCGGCCAACCGTTCCTGCCGGCGGTAAGCCCAGCAACGATAGGGAACGACGAACAGCTCGCAGCTGCCGAGGGCGAACCGTTTTACTTCTCGGGATCGGTTGTTCCAGCCAGGCTTGCGGTCAGCGGCAGCTAGCGCCTGTTGCACCTCTAGGGAAAGCTCGGTCCTCCGCGTCATGGAGTGAACTCCACGCACGAAAAATGGCCGCCGGGCAGCAGAGCATCTTTAAGAGCTGCTTTCAGAGCGAAAAGATGGAGCGAGAGGCCAGAGCCGAGAGAGCACCCCTTGGTATATATCTTAGAGGTGCCCACTGAGCGGGGTAGACTTACCCGATTATCGGGTCGATTGAACTTCATTTCGCGACCCTCATAGCGTGGTCTTGCCCAATCACCGGGGCAGACTTGCCCAATGAGCGGGGTGGCAGTTGCGTTTCTGTCTTCACAGGAATGACCTCTATGGAATGCCGCCACTTGCCTGATGCAACCCTCGTAGGCGAGATATCAGGATGAGCCTTGCACTCGTCAATCGGCCGCCAAGTAAAGGCGTATAAGCTCGGGCCGTGCAGGCCGCCCTGCCGGGTCTGCTCGATCATCCCAGCCTGCACAAGCTCCTTAATCGCTTTGTGCAGCGTGTCCTTGGACCGCCAGCCGCGGGCCTGCATCCAGGACCACGGCGCTGCGAGATCCCCATTGTTGTAGCCGGTGAACCGAGCGCCGAGATCCAAAATAAGTGCCTTCGCCTTGGTCGAAAGGCTGAGGAAGTTGTGACTCTTGAGCACATCGGTGGGAACGGGCAAGAAAGTGCCCGTCTCCGTTCGTCCCTTGGACTTACGTAGCGTGCGGGTCATGAGTCACCCTCTCCCCAAGCCGCTATGCGCGGGCACACAAAAGGGGTTAGCCACAATCGGACTCCTTGATTGCCCTGCCCACGTACCGGCGTGCCTGCCTCACAAGGTCATCTGCGACAACGACGTTCCACGACAGATCGCAGGTACCTTTGGCGTAGGTACTGAGCCGCAAGCTGGCCTGGTCCAGGAGATCCAGGACTTCGCCTAGGGATATGTCCCGATCCATACGCAGGACGTGGCCAAGGCCGCTCATAGGACCTCCCCCTGTACCACCCCATAGGGGTGACCGCTGGACGAGCCTTTAGGGGCAAACCGCGCGGGCCTCAGGGGGTCATTAGTCCAAAAGAAGACCCGCTTCTTGCCCCAACCTGCCTCCGCCATCTCTGCAACCGTCAGGCAACGACGATTTGGCCCATGTGGACCTGTGCGATGGGCGTCAAAGGTTCGCTCAGAAGTGAAGTGCTCGCCGCATGCTGTGCACTGACAGCGGGGACCGCGAAGGACGGGCCTATTCATGCCACCGCCCCACGAGAGGCAGCGATTCGATCAGCGCACCATTGGTCAACTTCGGACTCTACCCAGGCGCTAACGGCGTCGCCGAGCTTTACATGCCCGGGAAAGCGGCCAGCGGTCTCCAAACGGTAGATCTGAGACCGGCTAAGGCGCGTGCGAGAGAGAACGTCAGGAAGGCGGAGGAAGCGGATAGGGACGGGGATGGATTCCATGGGCGCACCTTGTGGTTAGGCAGCGCCAGATTGCCCCTCTCGTTCCGACCATTCACCGCAGTTGCGGCATGATCTACTAGTTGCGGCGCCCGGTCCCTTCACGCCCTGAACTGCCCCCAAAAGTCTTTTCTATGGCAGAAAACACTGTCTCCAAGTTCCGCTTGCTGACACCATCAAAAGAGCTGTAACGCTCCTCCAGCGCGCCAATAACCTTGGTTGGGTTGAGAAAATTTCCACCTTCCTTATCCATAAGAAGCGCTCGCATTGCTGCAATGATCCCTAAATAACTTCGCTCCTTCCGCGGATGCAGCAGCGCGGGTTTACTCACATCTGACCTGAAGCAAAGTTCGTCGCGGCTAACCTCCATGGGTACTTCCTTCATGAACCCACCATTCTCATGGCCATGAACGTCTACCCACTGCTCTTCCGGTGGCGCATAAAACTTAAGCGGGTACCTCGCCGAAGCGTCATGGGCCGCAATCCATGCCTCAAGGCCGTTTAGCGGCATTTTGCCCCGAGTCAACAACTCAGCAACCTCCTCAGGCCAAAGCCCGACCCACCCCATTACGTGATAGCGTGGCAGCTTCTCCGGAAGACCAGATCTCGGAATAAGGCCGCGCGGATCATTCCAACGTGAACCAAGGTCCACCCAAGACACGTGTGGGAAAGATTCCTCTGACCAAGGAGGCAGGAATCGATCTTGGCTTCCATAAGCCAAGACATCATTGACGTAGACGAAACAAGGAAAATCATCTAGCCGCGAGAGAATCTTCGCGCGTAGAGATGATTCTGTTAGCCCAAGCTCCTTCGCCTTGGTGGCGAAATCGATAAAGTCAAAATCCATTGCGCACACCTCTGCGCCCTTCAAAGGGTCGCCGCGTCAGCCGGTGAAGGTGCCCGGTGTTCGGATGGCCGTCCTAGGCGCGGCAGAACCATTTTAAATGCAATGGGAGGGGGCTAATTCCGGATGTGTCGCCCGCCCAGTCAGCAGATAAATCCCCTTACATTTCAAAGCCATTGCATCCTTTAGGACTAACGCCGCGGCAGCCGGCTCATCGCCAGGCGCGCTAAGAACAACAGCTTGTCCTCGCCCGGCGGCAGAGCGTCCGCCTCCAGCTTATCGGCGATGTCCCGCTCAATCCTGGCCCAGGCATCTTGTGGGCTTAGCCCGTCGCAACGCCGGAAGTGCCCATAGAGGTGGGCATGCATACCCGTCCAGTGCTCGGGAAAACCGCCCACCGGAACCTCGCGGACGATAGCGCTAAGAGGGAACTGCAGAATTACTGCGGTAGGCGCAATGCTCATGACATGCCGCCCCGCTCAATGGACGCCTCAATGGTATGACCGAGTCCCTGGGCCACGTCCAAGCAAAACTCGATCAACCAAGCCTTCCGCGAGCTAATGCCATCTTCTTGGACACCATCGCCGGCCAGCTCCTTGACGCAATCAAGAATGCAATTGAGCTGCATGACCGCGAACTCCAGCGGCACGCCATCTTGCACTCGCATCAAATCGCACTGAGCCGCGGGGATGTTGCAGAACCCATGCCCGACAGTTGCCAGCTCGCCATTGCGCTGCTTGCTCATGATGTCGCCCCTATGCCTGTAGTGAGGCCACCTACCATTGCGGTGAGGTGGCGGACGTGCAGGGTTGGCGAACCGGAGACATAGGAATCCGGCCAGCCCGAAGGCTGCCCTGCACGCCCACCGCAGAAGACGGGCATGCGCGCAACGGGCACAAAAAAAGCGCCTTCGGCGCCGTTGCGCCTATGTCTAATCAGGTCGCCAAACCTGGTCGCCGAATTTGCGGCGACGATTACACGGTACTCCGATCTAGGAGCGTGTCAAGTGGATGACCGCGAATAAGCCGGGCCAAATAAAGCTGTAACAGAGGGGAGCCACGCTCGCCGGAACCGACCCAGAAGCGTGCCCTCCCCGTGCATGGATTTGAGGCGTTTCGGCTAGCCAGGAAGAAGGACTTGCAGAGCATTGCCAAGTCCACCAGAGGCGAAATGGAGGCAGATGAACTGCTTTCAGAGGCCTTCTTTCTCACAATGGAGATTGAGGCAAAGACGCATCATATGCTTGACCTCACCTTGGCCTCCGACCAAGAACTCCTACTGCGATGGCTCAACGCCAAATTTGTTCGGTACGCCGATAAGACCATGCGGCACAGCGTCAAACTCGATGAAGGATGGGATGACGGTGGCGAGGAGCGAAGCGAAGGCTCCAAGCTAGCCGCAGCGCTCACGGCTCCAGAGACAGAAGATCCGCTAGCTCGCCAGGTGATGATCGAAGATCACCAATCGCAAACAGAAGCTATCAAAGCTAGCTATTCAGAGGCATCCGCTTACACCATCCTGCTGATTGACTGGAGCTGGGACTTCAAGGCTCTCGCTGCTCACCTGTTCCTAGGAAGCACGAGAACACTGCGGGTCCGGGTTGGCCGAGCAGCGGACAAGGCCACATGGCAGCCTTCTCTATTTGACGGCATCGAACAAATAGACCCCAAGTTCATACCGACCAAGGCACGCGGCACGAAACGGGCGCTGAAGGCTTTGCGAGAATGGTTCCTACAATGGAAAGCCTCACTAGCCAGATCGTGAAGTACGTGTCAGGTAGCTTTCAGCTTCCTGCGCGGTGCACGCGACACCGGTTGACGAAGCCGCTTAAGTGCTTCTTCTACGGACTGACTCATGCCCGTACGCGGCCCAAGCCGTTCCATCGACATAGGCGGTAGTGCCCCGCCAACAGAGGACGATCCGTGCCATAGCGGCGACTGATAGATCGCCCGATAAAGCTCTGCCTTCTCGTAGAGCTTCTTGCCCATGAAATTGCGAGGATGCAGACCGTACTCATTAGCCCGTTTCGCAAAGGTATCGGGATGGACACCGCAATAGTGCGCCGCCTCAATGACGGTTAGCCAGTCTTTGCCGAGCAGGTTGAATTGAGGCTCGCTATCAGAACGTTCGTGCCGGCTGTCAGCCATGGCTATTGCATCCTGCTGATGATGCGCGTGCCTACTTCGAGTCAAGCCAGGGGTATTCGTAACTCATGCATTTCTCCCAAATGCGCTTTCTGACCCTGCCCCAATCCGCCTCCTGCGAGTAGACCCAACGGATCATATCTAGGCGTTCGAACTTATCGTCCAGGTCACTGCTGGCATCGTTCGCCACCGTTGCATAGACCGGTTCGATGGGCGTCCCTCGCTCATGCAACTTGGCAATCTTCTCGCCGTAGTCTTGATAGTCCCTGCACTTGTCGAACTGATCGAAAGCGTGCGCGTGGCCGCAAAGTACAACCGCCAGCACCGCAAAGCTGATCTTGCGCATCCAAAGCTCCCTGTTCCTTGTGTTGGAGCAAGTTCTACGCCCACCCGTGGACTTATGTCGATAGCGCATCAAGGGGGATGGTTACTCGCCCTTCACTCTTCCCTAAGTGCCCGCATCGGGTGCGAAGGCATCGAGCGGATCGCCGAAGCCTACGGAAGAGTCCGACTAACCACTGCAACTTCCGCGGCGTAGCGTCCATCGCTAGCCCGCGAGCGTCGGAGGTCCTGTGTCCGTCCAACACCGCTATGGCAAGGAGGGTTCGGCTGTACCGGTGGCCGAGTACGTCCGTATGTCTACAGACAAACAAGATATGTCTGTGGAGAATCAACGGCAAGCCATCGCGAAGTATGCTGCCGCACACAACATGCGCGTTGCGCAAAGCTACGTAGATGAGGCGCGCAGCGGATTGGATATTGAGGGGCGCCCGGCCCTTCAACGACTTCTGACTGATGTACAGAACCGAGCTACCGGTTGCTTGGCCATCCTCGTCCTCGATGTCAGTCGGTGGGGCCGGTTTCAGAACGTCGATGAGTCGGCTTTCTATGAGTTTCTTTGCACAAAGCACGGCCTCCGAGTCATCTACATAGCGGAGCCTTTTGGGGATTCTGATGGACCGCTGCAGTCCCTACTCAAGGGCCTTAAAAGATCAATGGCCGCTGAGTACAGCCGAGAACTGTCCAGCAAGGTCTTCGCCGGTCAAGCCAGGTTAGTGCGCCAAGGTTTTGCCATGGGAGGCCCAGCTGCATATGGGTTCAGCCGACAGCTAGTCGACGCTCTGGGGAACCCGCGCTGCATTCTTAAGCGCGGGGAGCGTAAGAGCATCGCCACTGACCGCGTACGCCTGGTTCCAGGGCCGCCCGACGAGGTGGCAGTGGTTCGCTGGTTATTTAAGCAGTCTGCTGCTGGGGTCAGCGTCAAGGAGCTTACGGCTCGGCTCAATAAGCGCGGTAAACTTAATGCTAGTGGCGGCCCTTGGAATATGTCCACGATTAGCGGCATGCTCAACGACCTGCGCTACATCGGGACCATTATTTTTGGCCGCCCCAACTTGCGCGGCCTGATTAAGCCTGACCCGCAGGATCCACCGCGGGAGCCGATCCGCATCGACAATGCGTTCCCCGCCTTAGTCTCCCCTGAGCTTTTTCAAGCAGCCCAGGTGCAACGCGCGGGTAAGACAAGAAAGCTGACTGATGAAGAGTTGCTAGAGGCCTTACGCGACCTATGGCGACGTGAAGGTCGTATCACCACGCGCCTCATGAACGTGGACCCCAAGGTGCCGACAGCTCAAACATATCTTCATCGCTTTGGAAGCCTCCGATATGCCTATCGAAAGATCGGCTATACACAAGATCGATACCTCGGATTTGGAGATATACGTGATCGCATCCAGGTGTGGCTGCCTAGTGTGATGGGTTGCGTCAGGGACGCCCTGGAAGAGGATGGATCCAGCGTAACCCAAAAAGGTCGCACGCTACGCATTGATGAAACCTGGGCGGCCTCGTTCCATTTGATGCAATCCTCCAGCGCCGGAGGACGCGATAGGGTCCGCTGGATTCTCCCGCATCTACGCGGTACCGCTGATATCCTGGTCGGCATACGCATGGATGTGGAAGGGATTCGCCCCCTTGACTACCTGATCCTGCCAGCAGTGAGCGCCAAGACTTGGCCCGACATCATCCAGGAGCAGCCAGGCGCAAGCGCGAGCTTCTACCTCTTCGATTCGCTTCAAGTGCTTCGCGATCTAGCCAATCTCTCTAGAGGAGCGCCAGGTGATGCCCGGTGGCAATAGAAGTCGTTGGATACGCGAGCAACAAATGATTGCGTCTCTCGATATGGTTAACTTTCTTTGCGGACGGCAATGCCGATCCATCGTCGCGGCCTCTATTCACCTTCAACGAGACCCCATCTATGAGGATGTCTTGGGACCGGACGCCTTCCGGCTGACCTCGATAGCGAAGCAGCTGCTTGAAGAATCCACAAAGGCCCAGGGTGTCCAAGTGCTACGGCTCGCGGTGACTCGCCGGCTACTGCTCCAGATCCTGGACCGCAAGGAGGTCGTCGTCTGGCTGGCACGGGACCATCCTGAAACCCTATCGATTCTGATGAATGCTGCCGGCTTTGACGGCCTAGGCCTGGGAGACATCGATGATGTACCCATACCGCCGCTCACTAGAAAGCGACACTGGCGAGAGCCTAAGTAGCAAAGTCAGCCGCATGGAGTGATAGCCTCACTCGTAAGATCACAATCAGAGGCTATCCATGGAGCTGAACTCGATTGACGACGTCCGCTCAAACCTCGAAGAGCTTTGGGGGCGTCAGCTCGCCACAGAGTTCGCCGTGAAGGTGCTCATAGACAGCCACCCTGCCCGTGACTACCTGATCCGCCTCTGGGATGCCACCTCGCCCAGCTTCCTAGATCACCTTATGGACAAGAGGCCATTCGTGGATGGCCCTATCGTCCGAGAGAAGGTACTGGCTCAGCTGGCCAACTACCGCGGGTTGCTGGATACGCCGCCGCCACTCTAAGCACCGGCTTATTCATCGGGGAATGAACGCCGGTAGATCGCAACGACGGCCTTGAACAAGTCAGACAACCGCATCCGAGTAATGAGAAGGCCGCCGACTCATGCAGATGATCTGGGGTCACCCGGAGCACGCCGTCTCGCAAACCAACGGCTGGGATTTAACCGTTCAGCCCATCGCGGCAACGGATCGAGCTTTGCCGCCACAGACAACCCCGCAACCTGCTCTGCAAAGTTCTTGCAAAGCTCTCTTATTTGAGCGGATCGATGTGCATCTGAGGCCCGCTGAGACCCTTCAAAATCACCACCTGTTACCAGATCCTGAAGGCTAACGAGCTGACCATTCAAAAGTGCTTTATCATTTTCATATCTAGCGTGAACAAAAAACTGATCTAGCTGATGAATCAGTCTGACGAGTTTAGTTTTCAACACTGATTCACGAGCTACGTCCTTGCCGGAATCTCGCCAATACGCAACACCTTCCGCCCCAATATCTTCGAGCAACCCAAGCATGGATTGACGCCGCTGCAATTGAGACGTTCGCCGCTCTGAGAACGGCCCGACAATACGAGTTACGCAATAGCTGACCAGCGCGCTTACAACCGCGCTAGCCACCTGGGTAGATAGAGAAAAACTATCGGCCACAGCTACTCAGAGCGAGACTGACTGGTGACGGAGGAATCAGGCTTCGCTTTCTCTATTAGCCCCTCGATCACGGACTTATAGTGCCTTGCCACCACAGTCTTGGCCATCAAATGCAGGTGCTTCTTTAAAAAATCTTTCTTGAAATGATTAACTCGCACTAGGCCGGCAAATGCTTCCTCAAGAAAAGATGATCCATAGCCCTCGGCGTTGTCTAAGACAACATCAACCACTTCGGACCGTTTAAGTACGGGCACCAAAAACCGCTCCCTAAACAGCTGCCCATTGAAGGGACCATCTTCCGGGAAACGTCCACTAGGAACGTCCGAAAAGTCCTGCGCGATATTAATGGTGAAATTACTGGTCATCTTTATCACCCGCAGCGTAGTCTTCAATGATCCATTCGATGAAGGTTCCGCCAAACTTTGCCGGTAGAGCTTTTGTACTCGCCGAACCTGACTGTCCAGGACTCTTTTCATACACGTACTGACCTCTTCCACTGAGGATCCTCAACTTGCCTCGCGCGTCCAAATTTTCGATGTAGCCCTGAATGTCACGGTTCAACCCGAAGCCTCTATGGTCTTGACCTGTCCCGCTCCTATTTAGCTCTACAGCAGCTTGAATCAAGCTTGCGTCACTTTTGAGAAGCTGCGGCAACGGCAGAATGAATTCTGCAACGGCCCTCAACCGCTCCATTTTTCTCCGGGGCAAAACAACCGGAATGCTTAGGCCGTGATCGAGGAACATGATCCTCAATCGCCGTCCGGTGGTGTCCACCGAGGCCGACATCCACCAGCGCTTAACATGGTCGCCCACGTTATACGCATGGTGCTTAACATTGGTCATCGCCTCCGTAAGGCCCTGAAACAGGAGATTTCTCTGCCTAAGTTTAGGGCCAAGTGCCTCTATTCCAAGCCGCAGTTGTTTGGCTTTATTGCCCTCGGCCTCGTGCCCTGAGACGAAAGATAGATACCTCTCATCTACATTGACCGGGTGACTGGGCATCGGCACCTTTACTTTCCCCGTGCTAAGAAGATCAAAAAATCCCATTTCATACAATATGTTATATACCTCAGGCTTCCATTGATCGAGGTCAATGGGTCTGAGTGACCTACTCTTAACTAACTCCCGCCATCGGTCGAACTCGGCAACAACCAGGAGAGCCGCTGCTGGGGTTAGCGTCTCAACCGTCGTGAAATCAACATAAAATTTGCCAAGAATGCTCGTCGATGTTTGTCGGACTAAGCTTAAAAAATCGACTGTCTCCGAAAAGGCATCTTGGAGATTCAGGTGGGGAGGAGCCTTGATTGGCCTGTACTTTCGGCCGTCACTCCTACGCACTCTTTGAGGCAGTCTCTCTGCGAGACCGTCCAGCCTCTGCTGCCGGAGGTATCTTAGCCGGCGACGCCAGTTTGACCGCCGAGCGATGCGGTCCCTTCGGCGCCTATCGAGTCTCAAGCGCTTCCAGCGCTCCATTGCCGCCCTCCCCCAGAGCGTTCCATTGATTAATCCTTGACCAAGCAAGTGGTCTAACAACTGAGTATACAAGGGCGCCCTCTCCTTAGGGCCTTGCAGGTTAGATCTGTCATGTCTCAACTCCTAGGAAGCCCCGAACAAGCCAAGCTGGTCACCCATTTAAGCGTAGGCTTCGCAAGCTGAGGAATCCGGCTTATTGGGCAGCAAGCGAGATGCGTTCGGGGGTATTTTTGGGGGTACTTTCCAGAAGCACACTTTCAAACCGCACCAGCTTGGGATTTTCGATCCCTCTCACCGTACCAAGAGGATGTCCCAGGGCGTCCAGCAGAATCCAGGAAACTCAAGAAAAGCCCGCAAATATGCGGGGTTTTTTATGCCTGTCGTCCAGCCACGTCCAAGGGCGTCTCCTGGAATCTCGCCATCTTTGGGGATGTTTTTGGGGGTATCCGGGCTGCTCAGCCTAGGCGCTGAAATGGGATTGCGAGCGGGTTTTCATGCCAGGGTCCACTTCGTACCCTTCGGGTCGGGGATGAATACCGTTGGTGTCCAGCAGTCGGTACGCAACGTGCCCACGCCAGCGCCGCACCGGCATACCTGATTGAGGCCATCGCAGCCGTCCAGGCCACAGCAGCCATTGAGGCGACTCACGTCGCTGGTGTTATGGACGGATCCATTGAGATCATCTGGGTTCAACCAGAATTGCGGCACAAACTCCAGTGCGCTTGGCGTGTCGCCGCAGGATCGCTCTATCGGCTCCCAGCTCTCGAATGCTACGCCGCAGGGGGTAAGCGGCTCGCCTTCCTTATGTTCGGGCTGGGGCGCGCCAGGTGTTCTTTCGGACACAATGGAGAGTGCGCCGGTGAGTGTTGTCTCGCAGAGCGCGCATTGCAGGGTCATTTTCATCGATAGCGGTCCAAATCGGGGGTCGTCAGCTGGCAACGGAGTTTGCCGTGAAGGTACTCACAGATAGCCACCCTTGCCGGGACTACTTGATCCGCCTGACATAAGCATCCAGCAGCCCCAGCTGCTGGTGGCGAAAGGCTTTCGGCAAGGTGCCGACGATAGCGAAGCCCAGTTTGCTGTACAGCTCCACCGCCGGCGCATTGGTACGTGCGACCCGAGTCCGGGGTAGTTGGCGCCAAACTTGTACATGCCCAGGATGTTCGTTTCCGTCGCAGCGACAAAGGGCGAGTGCGCGCCGACTATCCCCGACTCGCCCGAACACTCAGCCACCAATCGTCGGGTCTGCCCATGCAACGACGTATCTCGCCGACTATCCAACCGGCGTCTGCGATCGCGGATCGCAAGTCGGACTCGCGCCAGTACGTCTCGACATAACGCCGCGATGATGCCGTGCTGCCGTGTGCGGACACACTCTCGCCATCGCCATCTCTGACTGAGACGTGCAGTGGGCCGCCAACTCGGGTTGCGCCTGCAAGCCGTCGAAGCACCGTGCCGAAATCCTCGCGCGCCACATGAATCAGGCAGGCGCAGGCCCAGATGCCGTCGTATGGCGAATCGGGACGCTGGGGATCGGCTAGGTCGTCGGTCAATGGATCCAACGGGTCGGCCTCAAAACCATTGCGGCGAAGCAGTTCGACGAAACCGTTCGAAACATCGGTGCGGCGGACGTTGATTCCCCTCAGCTCAAGCGCAAGCGCATCGCGTCCACCGCCGCTTCCGATCTCCAGCACTCTTCCGGAGCCACCCAGCGCGGTCACGAACGCATCGATTTCGATCGCGACCCATGGGGGCATGGCCGCGG
The DNA here is from genome assembly GCF_011759495.1 of Dyella sp. SG562. NCBI lineage: Bacteria > Pseudomonadati > Pseudomonadota > Gammaproteobacteria > Lysobacterales > Rhodanobacteraceae > Dyella > Dyella sp. SG562. Next base: position 32,134 of record NZ_JAAOYS010000012.1, on the reverse strand, counting down.
CCTCGGCAGCGTATTCCGCCGCGGCCATGTCATAAGACCTCACGGTATCCCGGTCGGTACTCATCCTCAGCTCCCATGATTAAGAGACCACGGCAGAGGAGAGACTTATCAGCTTCTCTCACGAATTTTAAGTGTCGGACTTGCGGGCGCTGAAGTGTTCACAGGCGCCGCAAACAGAAAGCCCCCTCTTTCGAAGGGGCTTTTTTATTCAGAACCTGATCGACCATCAGCCGCCGGGACCCGGCACGCAAATCCAGGTCCATACCCCATTCTCTTTCACCCGCACCGCCGTCCACCCTTCCGGACAGACCGGCGCATTCGCATAAGGCTGGTGTATCCCACCACCTGCCGGGACGGCGTCGCCCGCCTGCACGGCAAACACGATGGCGGCCAGCGCCAAGGCACCCAAGATCCTTTTCATTGGTGTCCCCTCTTGATGAACAGCGCTGCGCGAGGCTCCTCAAACCCAGGGAGCGCTGCGGTCCCGTGGGCCAAGTGACGACGCTAGATCAAAGAGAATGATCATGCAATGCGGACGCAGCGGTAGCGGTTGGGCGATACGCGTTGCGGATCCGCCGGAACTCAGGGATTCCTCAACTCCGCCACTTTCTTCACATCGATGTACTTCGTCATCCCCGTCAGGCTCTTCTCGACGTCCTGATTGAGAAACAGCTCGCGCCCCGCCACCTGCCCCAGCGCCTGGAAGCCCTGCTGCATGGCCAGGTCGCCTTCGTTCTTCAGGGCCGCTTTCGCCTCGTCCTTGCAGGTCTCGGTCAGCAGGCGGCTGAACAGCTGCGCCATGCGGGCGTTGGCCTTGTCGACCTGGTCTTCGGATACCGAGCCCATGGGCGCCACCGACGGGTGCCGCGACATCGCCGCGAACATCCACTGCACGATCACCACGTGGTCGTCCATCGTGCTTTTCCCGACCAGGCATTGCGACAGCTTGTCGGTATACGGGCCGGCCTGCGCCACGCCGGACAGCAGCAAGCCTGCTGCCAGCAGCATCATTCGTAGTTTCATAAATCCCCCTGTAGGTGCTTTCCTGCAATAAGGGCGGCGCCCTTTCCCTTCGAGTAGCGAAGCGAAACCGCCCTCTGTCTCCCACGTTATCGAGCCGGGAACCCGGCCAGACTTCGCGAATCTTGCAGAACTACCCAAAACGCGGCAAGGGGGCGCTCATCCACCGGTTTCAGATGCGCCCGCCGGCCTTTTTACCTCGGCCGCCATGACGGCACTTATCACCGCCATCCGCCGGTCAAGCTGCGCTTATCGCGGGCTGAAAAACCTTTTGAGCTACCAGACTTTTCCTAAGGACTTGCTCAGTCCCCGCCTCCAGAATTCGCCGCCCCCGGAGGAAAAGGCCATGCACCCGACAGTCAATGAGCGCCCCACCCAGAGCGAGCTGAGAAACCTGGCCCTGGCCATCGGCGTGGCCATGCACCTGGACGCCGCCCTGCCCCTGCTGCCGGAGCAGCACGAAGCCGCCAAATCCCTGCGCCAGGCGCAGAAGTCGGCGATGAAGCTGGTGCGTTATCTGCGGGCCGCTTTGCCCGACAACGGCGAAGCCGGCGCCTGAGCGCCAGCGCTCGCTGGCGTCATTCCGCGATACGCGTGGTCTGCACGTTGACCACGCGCCAGACCGTTCCCTCTTTCACATAAGTGTCGGTGTAGCGGTAGTGGGTGCGGAACGGCTTGCCCTGATAGGTGCCGTGCATATCGGTGCTGCCGTTGAGCAGGGCGGTGTTGCCGTAGATGCGGATGGTGAAGTCCTCGACGGTGTATGGCTCGATCACCAGGTAGGGCGAAGTGAGGTTCTGCAGGAACTGCGCCTTGTCGGCGGTGGCGCCGTCGCTGCCGATCTGGAAGAACGTGTCGGACATGTTCCTGGCGATGGCCTGCCGGTCTTTCTTGACGATCGCCGTATCCCAGGCGTCGGCCTGCGCTTTCAGCCGGGCGCGAAGATCGGTGGAGTCCTTGGCAATGGCGGGCATGGAGGCCAGCAGCAGGGCAAGGCAGGCAGTTCTTAGGATCGCCATCGGATAGCTCCCGAGCGGAGGTTCTGAGTGAGAGGACGCCATGGCGCCGCCTTCCCCTGCCGCGCCCGCCGCTGAGCTTAGTCGATCGCGGCAGGCCCCCGCTGTTGCCGCCAAGGAAAAAAGCCCGGCGCGAAGCCGGGCTTTTCGATCGGCCGGGGCGGAATGCGATGACCTATTTGCCGAAGTGCTTGCGCACCGCCGCCGCCGATACGCCGACCGCCTTCACTGCCGCCTTCAACTCCTGCTCGGTGCAGCTGAACGCCTTGCACCAGTAGCGCACTTCCCAATCCTCATGCACGTTCACCCTGGCCGCGTCCTGCGGGCCGCGCTTGCTCAGATCGTCAGACATGGGCTCTCTCCGATCGTTGGAAGCCCTGTCGACGGCGCGACGCGGATATCGCGCGTCCAGGGCCGGCCCAGTGTTCGGCGCTGGCCCTGCCCTGTCTTTAGATGAAATACGAAAATGCGCTCATGTGTGTTGCGTAATACCGGCACCGTACGGGTTCACTGACATCGCATCGAGCTGATGGATCGAGTCGAGCGACAACGTGGGGGTGGGATTCGCCGGCGCCTGCGAGATGCAACCGGCGGTACCGCGCTTGGCGTTGCCGTCCCTGACCGCGGCCGCCGCATCGGCGGCATAGCCGGCCGCCTCCTGGGCCGCCCCGACGGCGGCGCGGACCGCGGCATCGGTGTCGCGGCTGGGCTGCTTCGCCGCGGCTGCCACGGTCCTGGCCGCGGCGGCCTGCGCCGCGTCGGCGGCCTGCTGTGCCTGGTGGGCCAGTGCTTCGGCAGCACAGCTATTGGGTTCGGCCTTGGCCTTCATAGCCGCATTCGCGGCGTCGGCGGCTGCGGAGACCGCCGCATCCGCCGCGTCCCCCGACGCGACCTCGGCCGCCGTGCAAGGGCGGCCCTCCGAACTGGTGCACGAATTCTGCGCGGCATTCGCTGCGTGGTCGGCGGCGTTGGAAGCCGAATTCGCACCACTAGAACCGGAAACGGAACCTGCCATGGCGATAACTCCTATGGGGGAGCCTCACCCTAGTCAGTCTTCCTTCGACGGGCACACTAGGACGTTCCCTAGGGACAGGCTGGGTTCGACACAAAAGAAAAGCGCCCAGGTTTCCCTGAGCGCCTTCTTTGATTGGTGGGCCGTGTAAGATTCGAACTTACGACCAATTGATTAAGAGTCAACTGCTCTACCAACTGAGCTAACGGCCCTGAAACTTCAAATTTTGGGGTGGACGATGGGACTCGAACCCACGACATCCGGAATCACAATCCGGTACTCTAACCAGCTGAGCTACGCCCACCATAACCTTGATATGTACTGGCGCGCCCGACAGGAATCGAACCTGCAACCGTCGGCTTAGAAGGCCGATGCTCTATCCGGTTGAGCTACAGGCGCAATGCACTCGGGTGCAGAGCAACTGCTGGTCGGGGCAGAGGGATTCGAACCCACGACTTCCAGCTCCCAAAGCTGGCGCTCTACCAGGCTGAGCTATACCCCGATTTCGAACCCTCGACCGCTTTCGCAATGCCGAAGCTTTGAAATGCTACGGGTGACGCTTCGCCCAGTCAATCCGTATCGAAGCACACCGAACACATCTTTCGTCCGGTTCCTAGGAGCGGTGTTCTGCCCTTCGGATGCAAACCGTGATGCGAACATCACTGCCTGCCTTGTATGGCGCGCCCGGAGAGATTCGAACTCCCGACCACCAAGTTCGTAGCCTGGTACTCTATCCAACTGAGCTACGGGCGCGTTGTAAAACCTTTGCCATCTTCGCTTAACCACCGGAGTGGAAAGCGCCGAAGCGAGAAGCGGAATTATTCAGATTCGGACAGTGGTCGTCAATACTTTTTTCAGTTTTTTTTCACCGGATGCCGAAGCATTCATATCCCGGTGCCGACGGCCCGCATCGAAGCCGCGCATTCTAACGGCCGAAAACAGGATCGCCTAGAGGGAAAGCAGAATGTGTTGCTTCGTTCTGCTTCGCGTGTCGTGCGGCATCCATCGATGATGGAAACGACGAGGGCGGCCATCGCCGCCCTCGTTGCCATCGCCATGCCCTGCCCGCTCAGCCGTGCGGATGACGGCTCTGCGTGGCCGGGTCGCCCACCTTGGCGCCGGCATCGCCGCGCGGCGGCGGAGGCGGCGGCGTGGAACCGGTGGCGGACTTGGTCCAATCCGCCGGCGGGCCCGGCACGCGGCCGGCCATGATCTCGTCGATCTGGTGCGCGTCGATGGTTTCGTACTGCAGCAGCGCTTCGGCCATCACGTGCAGCTTGTCGATGTTGTCGGTGAGCAGCTGCTTGGTGCGCGCGTAGTTGCGGTCCAGGATGGCGCGCACTTCTTCGTCGATCTTGCGCGCGGTCTCGTTGGAGACGTTCTTGTGCTGCGTGACGGCGCGGCCGAGGAACACTTCGTCCTCTTCCTCGCCGTAGGTGACCGGGCCGAGCGTGTCGGACAGGCCCCACTTCGTCGCCATGTTGCGCGCCATCTTGGTCGCGCGCTCGATGTCGTTGGACGCACCGGTGGTGACCTTGTCCTCGCCGAAGATCAGCGCCTCGGCCACGCGGCCGCCGTACAGCGAGCACAGCTGCGATTCGATCGCCACGCGGTTCATGCTGTACTTGTCGCCTTCCGGCAGGTACATGGTCACACCCAGCGCGCGGCCGCGCGGAATGATGGTGACCTTGTAGACCGGGTCGTGCTCCGGCACCAGGCGGCCGACGATGGCGTGGCCGGCCTCGTGATACGCGGTGAGCTTCTTCTCGTCCTCGCTCATGGCCATGGAGCGGCGCTCCGTGCCCATCAGGATCTTGTCGCGCGCCTTGTCCAGATGATTCATGCGCACGTCGCGCGCGTTCTCGCGCGCGGCGAACAGCGCCGCTTCGTTGACCAGGTTGGCCAGGTCCGCGCCGGAGAAGCCCGGCGTGCCGCGCGCGATGGTCATGGCGTCGACGTCGGCGGAGGTCGGCACCTTGCGCAGGTGCACCTTCAGAATCTGCTCGCGGCCCTTCACGTCCGGCAGGCCGACCACCACCTGGCGGTCGAAGCGGCCCGGACGCAGCAGCGCGGGGTCGAGCACGTCGGGGCGGTTGGTCGCCGCGATCACGATCACGCCTTCGGTGCCTTCGAAGCCGTCCATCTCCACCAGCAACTGGTTGAGGGTCTGCTCGCGCTCGTCGTGGCCGCCGCCCAGGCCGGCGCCGCGGTGGCGGCCGACCGCATCGATTTCGTCGATGAAGATGATGCAGGGCGCGTGCTTCTTGGCCTGGTCGAACATGTCGCGCACGCGGCTGGCGCCGACGCCGACGAACATCTCGACGAAGTCGGAACCGGAGATCGAGAAGAACGGCACCTTGGCCTCGCCCGCGATGGCTTTCGCGAGCAGGGTCTTGCCGGTGCCCGGCGGGCCGACCATCAGCACGCCGCGCGGAATCTTGCCGCCCAGCTTCTGGAACTTGCCCGGGTCGCGCAGGAACTCGACCAGTTCGCCGACTTCCTCCTTCGCTTCGTCGCAGCCGGCGACGTCGCTGAAATTGACCTTGATCTGGTCCTCGCCCTGCAGCTTGGCGCGCGAACGGCCGAAGCTCATCGCGCCGCGCCCGCCGGCGCCGGCCTGCATCTGGCGCATGAACCAGATGAAGACACCCACGATCAGGATGATCGGCAGCCAGTTGAGCAGCAGGCCCAGCAGGGAGAAGCCGTTGTTGGCCGGCTCCTGCCGCACTTCGACGCCCTTGTCCTGCATCTGCTTGACCACCGAACTGGTGGAGAAGCCGAGCACGGGGGCCACGGTGCGGAAGGCGCTGCCGTCCTTGAGCTTGCCGCTGATCGTGGCCGGCTGGTCGGCGCTGATCACGGCGGTGGACACGTTGCCGTTGTCCACGCTCTGTACAAAGCTGCTGTACGGCAGGTCGGAGGACGACGCGCCATGCGGATTGAAGCTCTGGAACACCGTGAGCAATACCACGGCGATGATCAGCCAGAGCAACAGATTTTTAGCCATCTCATTCATGCACGGTTCTCGCCCGGTTGAGCGCCACTGACCTTTCTTCCTGTGGCCAGCGCATAGACCTCACGCGAACGGGCGCGGGAGGCTTTGGGTTTACGCATAGTTACGCGCGAAAACTCCGTGCGCAAGCTACGCAAGTAATCGTCGAAGCCAGCTCCCTGGAATAACTTGATCAGGAACGAACCGCCCGGTTTCAGCCAATGGCGGCTGAAATCCAGCGCCAGCTCGGCCAGATCCATAGCCCGGATCTGGTCGGCCAGCGCGACACCACTCATATTGGGGGCCATGTCGGATAGGACAAGATCGAGCTGCTGGCCCTCCAGGCGGCTCTCCAGCTCGCGCAGGACGGACTCCTCGCGGAAGTCGCCCTGCAGGAAATCCACCCCGGCGATGCCCTGCATGGGCAGGATGTCCAGGGCCACCACCTTGCCGGTGTCGCCCAGGCGCTGGCGCACCAGCTGGGACCATCCGCCCGGGGCGGCGCCCAGGTCGACCACGCGCATGCCCGGCTTGAGCAGGCGGTCGCGCTCGATCAGTTCTTCCAGCTTATAGACGGCACGGGAGCGCACGCCCTCGGCCTGGGCTTTCTTCACATAGACGTCATCGAAGTGTTCCCGCAGCCAGCGGGAACTGCTTTTGCTGCGGGACATGGGTCGGCAACGGCCACAGATAGGGGGTAACGGGGCGGCATGATACCCTTGTCGGTCCATTCGCCGCGAATCCGAGACTGAACGCATGTCGCTCTCCCCCTCCCAGCGCCGCTATCTGCGCAGTCTGGCCCACGACCTCAAGCCGGTGATCCTGCTCGGGGCCAAGGGCGCGACCGAGGCCGTGGTCAAGGAACTGGACCTGGCCCTGACCCACCACGAACTGGTGAAGGTGAAGCTGTCCGGCGGCGACAAGGACGAGCGCCAGGAGCAGATCGACTTCCTCGCCGGCGGCACCCGCGCCGAGAACGTGCAGCAGATCGGCCATATCGTGGTGCTGTTCCGCCGCAACGAGGACGAGCCCAAGCTCGCCCTGCCGCGCTGAGCCGGCCCGCATGGACCTTTCGCTCGACCGCCCTGGCGAATACCTGTACGTGCGTCGGGTCGGCGCGCGCAGCGTCACCGTCGTCGATCGCGAGTTCACCCGCAGCCTGGTGCTTTCCCCGGAAAAAGCCATCGAGAACTGGCCGGTCACCCACGCCGGCCAGCTGGATGCCGGCCACGTCGACAGCATCCTGGCGCTGGACCCCGAAGTGGTGGTGCTGGGCACCGGGGAGCGCCAAGTGTTCCCCGCCGCCGCCTTCCTGGCCGGCTTCCTGCGCAAGGGCGTGGGCGTGGAAGTGATGGACAACGCCGCCGCGGCGCGTACCTACGACCTGCTGGCCGGCGAGCGCCGCCGCGTGGTCGCGGCTTTTATCCTGCCGGAAGCCTGAGCGCCGCCGCTCAGCGCGACGGCAGATAGCCCAGCGGGTCGACCGGATTGCCGTCGCGGCGGATCTGGAACTGCAGTTCGTCCCGCGTCGCGCCGGTGGAACCCATCTCGGCGATCTGCTGGCCCGCGCTGACGCGCTGGCCTTCCTTCACCAGGCGCTTGCTGTTGTGCCCGTAGGCCGAAAGGAAGCTGTCGTTGTGCTTGATGATCACCAGCTCGCCATAGCCGACCAGGCCATTGCCGCTGTACACCACCACGCCATCGGCGGCGGCGCGGATCGGATCGCCGGACTTGCCCAGGATCTCGATCCCCGGAATCGCATCGCCCGACTGGTAACGCTTACCCAGTGAACCGTCCGCCGGCCAGCGCCAGTTGATACCGGCGCTGGAGCGTGTGGCGCCTGGGGCCACGGCCTGCGGAGGAACCGGCGGCGGCGTCGCGGCAGCCGCCGCGGTGTGCGCGGTCGCCGGGGAGCCGGCCACCGGCACGACGGTGACCGCCGTCGAAGCCGGAGCAGGCACCGCCGCGGGCGCCGTGGACGGTGCGGACTTGGCCGGGACCGACGCCACCGGAGCCTCGGCCGGCGTCGCCGCCGGATTGTTCTGCACGTTCTGGAAGCCGCCGCCGCTCGGGGGATTGGCCGGCACGAGCACCACCGGGTGGCTCGGCGGCTTCGGCAGCGTGGCCGCAGCCGCCGCATGGCTGGCCGCCGGTGCGGCCGCTCCATTGGGCGACAGCTTCAGCGTCTGCCCCGGCCAGATCGTGTACGGCGCGGCGATGCCGTTCCACGAAGCCAGGTCGCGGAAGTCCACGCTGTTGCGGAAGGCGATCGAATACAGCGTGTCGCCCTTTACTACCTTATAAGTGCCGCCCGGCGCCGCCGCGCGGACAGCCGCCGGCGCCACCGTGCGCCCCTGCGTGCCTGCAGCCGGTTCGACCACCACCGAGCTGCGTGGCGAGACGCAGGCGGCGAGCAGCAGGGAGAGCGCGGCGGGGACGAGGTAGCGGCTGGGTCCGTTCATGCGGTGAGCATAGCGAGGCAAAGGGTGATTTTCATGCGGATGTCCTGTTTCGGACTTCGCCCTAAGCTCAATGGCGCAGCACCCACCACAGCAGCAGGCCGGCCAGGATCACCACCGCGGCCCAGCCGATGCGCTCGATATGCTTGTGCAGGATGCGCTCGGCGCGCTCGCCGAAGATGCGGATCAGCAGCGCCAGCAGCCACACGCGCTTGCCGCGGCCCACCGCCATGCACACCAGGAATGGAACGATCGGCACGCCGACGATGCCGGCTGCCCAGGTGACGAACTTCATCGGCACCACCGGCTGCAGCGCGGCCAGCGCCAGCACCACCAGCAGCCCCAGCCAATGCGTATTCATCTGCGCGCGCAGGCTTTCCACACCCTGCTCGATCGGCGCCAGCAGGTGCAGCGCCTCCAGCACCGGATGCAGCGCCTGGAACGCCCAGTGGCCCAGCGCATAGCCGACCAGCGAGCCGAGCAGCGAGAACACGAGGCTCAAGTTGGCGTAAAAGAACGCCTTGTGCCGCTTGCCCAGCATCATCGGCGCCAGCATCACTTCCGGCATGATCGGGAAGATGAAGGCTTCGACGAAGCTCAAGCCGCACAGGTAGTAGACCCCCCTGGGATGGCGCGCCCAGGTCAGGGCGCGTGCGTACAGCGTTCCGAACAAGCGCATCTAGCGTCCTTCAAGCGAGGGCGGCATCAGCCGATACCGCCGAGCAGCGGCACGAAGCTCACCGGGCCGAGTTCTTCCTGCACGAAGTCGCCCTGCCCGTCGCCGCGCATGCGGATCAAGGTCTGATGGCTGGGCGAACCCACCGGCGCCACCAGCACGCCGGTCGGGCTGAGCTGGTCGAGCAGCTGGGTGGGAATGGTGTCGCCGGCGGCGGTGAGGATGATGGCGTCGAACGGCGCCTCGTCCGGCCAGCCGAGCTTGCCGTCGTCGTGGCGCGAGCGCAGGTTGGCGAGGCCCAGCTGGCGGAAGCGCCGGCGCGCCTGGCGCAGCAGTTCCTCGATGCGCTCCACCGTGTACAGCTGCGGCACCAGCGCGGCCAGCACCACCGCCTGGTAGCCGGAGCCGGTGCCGATCTCCAGCACCTTCTGCGGCGTGCCGAATTCCAGCAGCGCCTCGGTCATGCGCGCCACCACCCAGGGCTGGGAGATGGTCTGGCCATGGCCGATCGGCAGCGCGGTGTTCTCGTAGGCGCGCGAGTGCAGCGCCTGGTCGATGAAGTGATGGCGCGGCAGGTTGCGGATCACCTCGATCACGCGCGCATCCTTGATGCCGTCTTCCTTCAGCTTGGACGCCAGCCGATCGCGGGCGCGCTGCGAAGTCATGCCTTCGCCTTTGAGCGCGGACGGCGGCAGCGGGTGCACGTTCATGGTCACGCCACCTTCGCTCCGCTGCCGGCGCCCATGCGGTCGCTGAGCGCGGTCATCCAGCTGCTCACCTTCTCCAGCGCCTGGAAGCGCGTGAGGTCGACGTGGATCGGCGTGACCGAGACGTAGCCGCGGCGCACCGCGTCGAAATCGGTGCCGGGGCCGGCGTCGTCCACGTCGCCGGCCGGGCCGATCCACCAGATCGGCTTGCCGCGCGGGTCGGTCTGCCGGATGCACGGCGCGGAACGGTGGCGCTTGCCCAGGCGGGTGACTTCGAAGCCGTGGATCTGTTCCCACGGCAGGTCGGGCACGTTGACGTTGAGGATGGTGTCGGCCGGCAGCGGGTCCACCAGCAGGCGCTCCATCAGCATCAGCACGGCGCGCGCGGCGCAGTCGTAGTGCTCGCCGTGGTGGTCCTTGCTCACCAGCGAGACGGCGATCGCCGGCAGGCCGAGGAAACGGCCTTCCATCGCGGCGGAGACCGTGCCGGAATAGATCACGTCGTCGCCGAGATTGGCCGAGTTGTTGATGCCGGACACCACGATGTCGGGCTCGTCGTCGAGCAGGCCGGCCAGCGCCAGGTGCACGCAGTCGGTCGGCGTGCCCGCCACGCGGTAGTAGCCGTTGTCCATCCGCAGCACGCGGATCGGCGCGTCGAGGGTGAGTGAATTGCTGGCGCCGGAGCGGTCCCGGTCGGGAGCCACCACGGTGACCTGGCCGACCGCGCCGAGGCGTTCGGCCAGCACGCGGATGCCGGGAGCATCCACACCGTCGTCGTTGCTTACGAGAACTCGCATTGTCATCCGTTCGAAAAACCCAGGAGCCGGCGCGTTCCCCGGCACGCCAGCGATACGCGGAAGTCTACCCGAGCGGGCCAGGGGTTTCATCGCCGACGATGTCACGTCCCGGTTGCACCGTGTCCTGGTCTACGATGTCGCGATGAAACGCCGCCCGCCCACCGTGAACGACGACGACGCGCGCCTGTTCCGCGAGGCGATCGGCGAAGTCCGCCGTCTCGACCCCGCCGAGCCGGCACCGGCCGCGCCCCGTCCCGAACCGCGCGCGCACATGCTGGAAGCGGACGAAGCCGCGGTGCCGGGCGAATTGCTCGACATGGCCTTCGATCCCGGTCTCATGGAGGTCGGCGAGGAGCTCAGCTACCTGCGCGACGGCTATCCGCCGAAACTGCTGCGCCAGCTCAAGCGCGGCCAGTTCAGCGTGCAGGACGACATCGACCTGCACCAGATGAATGCCGCGGCGGCCACCGCGACCATCGCCGACTTCCTCGCCGAGGCGCACGAGCGCGGCTTCCGCTGCGTGCGCATCGTGCATGGCAAGGGCCTGCGCTCGAAAAGCGCCGGGCCGGTGCTGAAGGTGCTAACGGACCGCCTCCTGCGGCGGCGGGACGACGTGATCGCGTTTGCTTCGGCACGGCCGATGCAGGGCGGCACGGGTGCCGTGGTCGTATTGCTGAAGGACTGAACTCTTCTCCCCTCCGGGGAGAAGATGCCGGCAGGCAGATGAGGGGTCGCTCTAGCGACAGTTTGTCTACGAAGTGAAGAAAAGCTCTTAGGCTTTCCCGACCTTCCGCTCACCGCTCCGCCCGGCCCCTCACCCCAGCCCTCTCCCCGGAGGGGAGAGGGGGTTAGGTTGTGGCGAGTTCGCGCACTACTACGGTGGCATACGCACCGGCCGGCAAGCCGAACGCCAGTTCCAGCGCGTCCTCGCCCAGCCACTGCCAGCGCAGCTGATCGGGTATCAGGCGCAGCGGGCGGCGTTCCTGGTCCATCCGCGCCGCCACCAATCCGGCGACGAGATCCGCATGCGCCCCGGCGATTTCCGTCTCCAACTGCGCCACTTCACCGCTCGCCGGCGTCTCGCCCTGCCCCCACAGCGGCCCGGACGGATGGATGTCGCCGCGCGCCAGCCGCTCGGCCAGCACGTCGTCGAACGGCTCCGGCCCGAACCAGGAACGGCTGCCGGCCAGCGACCACAGCTCGCCGTCCAGCGGCTTATCCCAGGCGTCGCGCTCCACGCGCGCGGCCAGCACTTCGTTGAACAGATGCGAGCGCGCGGCGGACAGCAGGAACTGGCGCTTGTCGCGGTCCACCCGGCGCCCGGCGAACATCGCGCGCGCCTGCTCGACATTGCCGCCGGCGCGGCCGAAGCGCTGCTCGCCGAAATAATTCGGCACGCCGCGCGCGGCGATGCGCTCCAGCACTTCCTCCGCGCGCGCGCGGTCGCCCTGCACCTGGCGCAGCACCAGCACGAAGCGGTTGCCGCGCAGCGCGCCGCGCTTGAGCTTGCGCTTGTGCCGCGCGGCCGACAGCACCTGCACGTCCGCATGCGGAAACGCCGACCAGTCCGGATCGGGCTTGCCGGCCAGCTGCACCGAGAAGGCCTGGCGCGTCACCGCGTGGCGGTCCTTCAAGCCCGCATAGCCCACCGCCACCTGCGGCACGCCCGCGTAGTTCGCCAGCTCGCGTGCCACCCAGTCGGTAGTGGCGCCGCGCTTTTCCACCAGCAGCAGCGCGTGCTCGCCTTCGCCGTCGGCTTCGTAGCCGAGAATCTCCTCCACGCGGAAATCCTCGGGCGTGCTGCGCAACTGGGCGCTCAGCGGCGGGGTGCCATGGGCGTAGGGAAGATCGCTCATCGAATGGATACCGAAAAAAGAAAACGCGTCAGACCAGGAACACCGTGGCCAGCCCGAGGAAAATAAAAAAGCCGCCGCTGTCGGTCATCGCCGTGATCAGCACGCTCGAACCCAGCGCCGGATCGCGCCCGCGGCGCGCCATCAGCATAGGGATGCCCACGCCGCAGAATGCCGCCAGCAGCAGGTTGAGCGTCATCGCCGCGGTCATCACCAGGCCCAGCGCCAGATGCCCGTACAGCGCCCACGCCACCAGGCCGATCACGCCGCCCCAGACCAGGCCGTTGGCCAGCGCCACGCCCATCTCCTTGCGCCATAGCCGCTTGGCGCTGGCGGGCGTGATCTGGTCCAGCGCCAGCGCGCGCACGATCATGGTGATGGTCTGGTTGCCGGAATTGCCGCCGATGCCGGCCACGATCGGCATCAGGGTGGCCAGCGCCACCAGCTTCTGGATCGAACCTTCGAACAGGCCGATCACGCGCGAGGCGATGAATGCCGTGACCAGGTTGATCGCCAGCCAGGTCCAGCGGTTGCGCACCGATTTCCACACCGAGGCGAAGATGTCTTCTTCCTCGCGCAGGCCGCCGCGGCTCAGCGCCTCGCTCTCGCCTTCCTCGCGGATCACGTCGACCATGGCGTCGATGGTGATGCGGCCGATCAGGTGGCTGTTGTCGTCCACCACCGGCGCGGTGACCAGGTCGTAGCGCTCGAAGGCCTGCGCGGTTTCGTAGGCGTCGTCGGCCGGGTGGAAGGTGTTGACGTCCGGCGCCATCACCTCGCTCACCATTTTTTCCGGCGAATTGACCAGCAGCCAGTGGATCGGCAGCACGCCGGTGAGCAGGTTGTCGTGGTTCACCACGAACAGCTTGTCGGTCTGCGCGGGCAGCTCGTCGAAGCGGCGCAGATAGCGCAGCACCGTTTCCAGGCTGACGTCCTCGCGGATGGTGACCATCTCGAAGTCCATCAGCGCGCCGACCTGGTCGTCGGCCCAGGACAGCGCCGACTGCAGCTGCTCGCGCTGCTGCGCGTCGAGGCTGGCCATCAGCTCGGGCAGCACTTCGGTGGGCAGGTCTTCCACCAGGTCGGCCAGCTCGTCCGCTTCCAGCGGCTCGACCGCGGCGAGGATCTCGCGCTGGTCCATGTCGGCGATCAGCGACTCGCGGACGGCGTCGGAGACTTCGAGCAGGATCTCGCCGTCGCGGTCGGCCTTCACCAGCTGCCAGACGGCGAGGCGGTCTTCCAGCGGGAGGGCTTCGAGGACGTAGGCGATGTCGGCCGGATGCAGGACGTCGAGCTGGCGCTGCAGTTCCGACAGGTGCTGGCGGTGCAGCAGGTTGTCGACCAGCTCCTGGTGCGGACCGTGCTGCGCGTGCGCCACCTGCTCCACCAGCTTGTGCCGGCGCAGCAGTTCGTTGATGCGCTCCAGCTGCTCGTGCAGCCGGCCGGCGGAGCCGCGGGCCTCGGCCTCGCTCACGCCAGCACCAGCAGCGCGCAGGCCTGCGCGGCGATGCCCTCGCCGCGGCCGGTGAAGCCGAGCTTCTCGGTGGTGGTGGCCTTGATGCTGACGCGGTCGACCTCGCAATGCAGGTCTTCGGCCAGCAGCTCGCGCATGGCCTGCGCATGCGGGCCGACCTTGGGCGCTTCGCAGATCACCGTCACGTCGACGTTGCCGATCGCGTAGCCGCGCTCGCGCATCAGCGTATAGGCGTGGCGCAGGAACAGCCGGCTTTCGGCGCCGCGCCAGCGCTCCTGCGAAGGCGGGAAATGCCGGCCGATATCGCCCAGCGCCAGCGCGCCGAAGATGGCGTCGCACAGCGCGTGGATCACCACGTCGCCGTCGGAATGCGCCACCACGCCGCGGCTGTGCGGCACCCGCACGCCGCCGAGCATCACATGGTCGCCGTCGCCGAAGGCGTGCACGTCGAAGCCCTGGCCGATCCGCATCATGCGCGCGCCCTCACGCCGTCCTGTCCAGAAGAAACTCGGCCAGCGCGAAATCGGCGGCCGTGGTCACCTTGATATTGTCCTCGGCGCCTTCGACGAGCAACGGGGCATGGCCCGCGCGCTCCATCGCCATCGCCTCGTCGCTGGGCTTGAAGCCGCCCGCCGCCGCCGCGCGCAGGGCCGCGGCCAGTTCGGCGCGGCGGAACAGCTGCGGAGTGAAGGCGCGCCAGCGTTCCTCGCGCGGCTCGGTCGCCACGCTGCGGTGCGCGGCGTCGGCACGCTTGAGCGTGTCGCGCAGCGGCGCGCCGAGCAGGCCGCCGCCGGCCGGCACGGCCAGCTCGATCAGCCGGGCGATGTCGGCCGCGCGCACGCAGGGGCGCGCGGCGTCGTGCACCAGCACGAAATCGTCGGGTTTCACTTCGGCCGGCAAGGCATCCAGGCCGGCCAGCACCGAATCGCAGCGCTCCGCGCCGCCGAGCGTGGTCAGCACCGGCTTGCCGCCGATGCGCTCCAGGCCGGGCCAGCGGTCGTCGCCCGCGCCCAGCACCACCATCACGCCGGCAACACGCGGATGCGTGGCCAGCCGCGCCAGCGTGTGTTCGATCAGCGGCCGGCCGGCGAGCGGCAGGTACTGCTTCGGAATGTCGCCACCGACCCGGGCGCCGCGCCCGGCGGCCGGCACCACGCACCACAGCGAAGCCATGTCAGTGTCCGCCGCTGCTGGCGGCGGGCGCCGGTGCCGCGCTGGCGGCGGCGCCCGGCTGCTCGACCACCTGGTAGAAGGTCTCGCCCGGCTTGATCAGGCCCAGCTCGCCGCGCGCGCGCGCCTCGACCGCCTGTTCGCCGTGCTTGAGATCGTCCACGTCCGCGCCCAGCGCCTGGTTGCGCTGGAGCAGGCGCTGGTTGTCCTCGGTCTGCTTCTTCACCGCGGCGCGCAGGGTTTCCACCTCGTGCACGCCGCCGTTGCCGGTCCACAGTTTCACCTGCAGACCGATCAGCACGAGCAGCAGGATGAGGGCGATCCAGCGCAGCATGGCCGTGGACTTCGCTCCCTCAGCCCGGCAGCCTGGCCAGGCTCGGGAACGCGTTGCGGCCGGCGTACTGCGCGGCGGCGCCGAGCTGTTCCTCGATGCGCAGCAGCTGGTTGTACTTGGCCACGCGGTCGGTGCGGCACAGCGAACCGGTCTTGATCTGGGTGGCGGTGGTGGCCACGGCGATGTCGGAGATGGTGGTGTCCTCCGTCTCGCCCGAGCGGTGCGACACGATCGCGGCGTACTTGGCGGCGTCGGCCATGGCGATGGCTTCCAGCGTTTCCGACAGCGTGCCGATCTGGTTGACCTTGATCAGGATCGCATTGGCGATGTGCTTGTCGATGCCTTCGCGGAAGATCGCCGGATTGGTCACGAACAGATCGTCGCCGACCAGCTGCACCTGCTTGCCGATGCTGTCGGTGAGCAGCTTCCAGCCGTCCCAGTCACCTTCGGCCATGCCGTCCTCGATGGTGACGATCGGGTACTGCTTCGCCCAGCTGGCGAGCAGGTCGACGAACTGCGCGGGCGTGTAGACCTTGCCCTCGCCTTCCAGGTCGTACTTGCCGTCCTTGAAGAACTCGGAGCTGGCCACGTCCAGGCCGAGCAGGATGTCGCTGCCGATCTTGTAGCCGGTGTGGTTGACCGCTTCGAGAATGGTGTCCAGCGCCTCGATGTTCGAGCGCAGGTTCGGCGCGAAGCCGCCCTCGTCGCCCACCGCCGTGTTCAGGCCCTTGCCCTTCAGCACGCTCTTGAGCGCGTGGAAGATCTCGGTGCCGGCGCGCAGCGCCTCGGCGAAGCTGGGCAGGCCGACCGGCAGCACCATGAATTCCTGCACGTCGACGTTGTTATCGGCATGCGCGCCGCCGTTGATGATGTTCATCATCGGCACCGGCAGCGCGCCGGGCTTGCCGGTGGTGCCGTTGATGGTGGCCAGGTACTGCCACAGCGGGCGGCCCTGCTGCGCGGCCACCGCGTGCGCGGCGGCCATCGACACGCCGAGGATGGCGTTGGCGCCGAGCTTGCCCTTGTTCGGCGTGCCGTCGAGCGCGATCAGCCTGGCGTCCAGGCCCTTCTGGTCGGCCGCGTCGAAACCCTTGAGCGCACCGGCGATGGCGCCGTTGACGTTGCCCACCGCGTTCTTCACGCCCTTGCCCAGATAGCGCGACTTGTCGCCGTCACGCAGCTCCACCGCTTCGCGGGTACCCGTGGAGGCGCCGCTCGGCACCGCCGCGCGGCCGAAGCCGCCGCCGGCCAGGGTCACTTCCGCTTCGAGCGTGGGATTGCCGCGGGAGTCGAGGATTTCGCGGGCGTGGATGCGGGTGATGTCGGTGCTCATGCAGTTCCTGTCCAGAAAGGGCGAAGGGGACGAACTAAAGCGGGGAATGAAACTTGAAGGATCAAAGCGTCTGTTCGAGGAAGCCATGCCGCTTGGTCACGGCATCCAGCTCCATCAGGGTTTCCAGCAGCGCTTCCATCTTGCCGAGCGGCCAGGCGTTGGGGCCGTCGCTCAATGCCTTGGAGGGATCCGGATGGGTCTCGGCGAACAGGCCGGCCACGCCCACGGCGATCGCCGCGCGCGCCAGCACCGGCACGAATTCGCGCTGGCCGCCGGAGCTGGTGCCCTGGCCGCCGGGCAGCTGCACCGAGTGGGTGGCGTCGAACACCACCGGGCAGCCGGTGTCGCGCATCACCGCGAGCGAGCGCATGTCCGACACCAGGTTGTTGTAGCCGAAGCTGGCGCCGCGCTCGCACACCAGGATGTCGTCGTTGCCCACGGCCTTGGCCTTGTCCACGACGTTCTTCATGTCCCACGGCGCCAGGAACTGGCCCTTCTTGATGTTCACCGGCTTGCCGGCGCGCGCCACCGCCTGGATGAAATCGGTCTGGCGGCACAGGAAGGCCGGCGTCTGCAGCACGTCGACCACCGCGGCCACTTCGGCGAACGGGGTGTATTCGTGCACGTCGGTGAGCACCGGCACGCCGACCTGGCGCTTCACTTCGCCCAGGATGCGCAGGCCCTCTTCCATGCCCAGCCCGCGGAAGCTGCTGCCGGAGGAACGGTTGGCCTTGTCGAAGCTGGACTTGAAGATGAAGTTGATGCCGAGCCGGCCGGTGATTTCCTTGAGCTTGCCGGCGGTGTCCACCTGCAGCTGCTCCGACTCGACCACGCAGGGGCCGGCGATCAGGAACAGCGGCTGGTCCTGGCCGACCTCGAAACCGCACAACTTCATGCGACGTTCTCCCTGGTGTTCGGGGTGGTTGCCGAGGCCAGGCGCTCGCCTTCGCGCACCGCCTTGTGCTCGCGCGCGGCGCTCACGAAGCCGATGAACAGCGGGTGGCCGTCGCGCGGCGTGGAGGTGAATTCCGGATGCGCCTGGCAGCCGAGGAACCACGGGTGCTGCTGCTGCGGCAGCTCGACGATCTCCACCAGCAGGTCGTCCATCGACTTGCCGGAGATCACCAGCCCCAGGTCTTCGAACGACTGGCGGTAGCGGTTGTTGAACTCGTAGCGGTGGCGATGGCGCTCGCGCACCACTTCCTGGCCGTACAGCTCGCGCGCCAGGGTGCCGGCCTTGAGCCGGCATTCCTGCGCGCCCAGGCGCATGGTGCCGCCGAGGTCCGAGCGCTCGGTGCGGGTTTCCACTTCGCCGGCGGCGGTGGTCCACTCGGTGATCAGCGCGATTACCGGGTTGGGCGTGTTGCGGTCGTTCTCGCTGGAATCGGCGTCGGCGTGGCCGGCCACGTGGCGGGCGAAATCCACCACCGCGGCGTGCATGCCGTAGCAGATGCCGAAGTACGGCACGCCGTGCTCGCGGGCATATTTGGCGGCCAGCACCTTGCCTTCGAAGCCGCGCTTGCCGAAGCCGCCCGGCACCAGGATGGCGTCGACGCCGCCCAGCACCTTGGCCGCGCCCTCGGCTTCCACCTGCTCGGAATCGACCCACTGCAGGTTCACCCGCGTCTGCTGCTTGATGCCGCCGTGGCGCAGGGCTTCGCCCAGCGACTTGTAGGCGTCCTTGTGCTCGACGTACTTGCCGACGATGGCCACGTTGACCTCGTCCTTGGGATGCTCCACCGCTTCCACGGTGCGCTGCCAGGCGGAGAGATCGGCCGGGCCGGCGTCGAGGCCCAGGCGCTTGACCACGATCTCGTCCAGGCCCTGCTTGTGCAGCCACAGCGGCTGCTTGTAGATGATGTCCACGTCGGTGGCGCTGATTACCGCGTGCTCCGGCACGTTGGTGAACAGGGCGATCTTGCGGCGCTCGCCGTCGGGCAGCGGCTGCTCGCAGCGGCACAGCAGCACGTCCGGCTGGATGCCGATCGAGCGCAGTTCCTTCACCGAGTGCTGGGTGGGCTTGGTCTTGATCTCGCCGGCGGCCTTGATGTACGGCACCAGGGTGAGGTGCATGAACAGGCACTTCTCCGGGCCGTGCTCGATGCGCAGCTGGCGGATCGCCTCCAGGAACGGCAGCGACTCGATGTCGCCCACCGTGCCGCCGATCTCCACCAGGGCCACGTCGAAGCCGCGGGTGGCCTCGTGGATGCAGTGCTTGATCTCGTCGGTGATGTGCGGAATCACCTGCACGGTGGCGCCGAGGTAGTCGCCGCGGCGCTCCTTGCGGATCACCGACTCGTAGATCTTGCCGGTGGTGATGGAGTTCTTGCCGGTGAGGCGGGTGTGGACGAAGCGCTCGTAGTGGCCCAGGTCCAGGTCGGTCTCGGCGCCGTCGTCGGTGACGTAGACCTCGCCGTGCTGGAAGGGGCTCATCGTGCCGGGGTCGACGTTGATGTACGGGTCGAGCTTCATCATGGTGACCGAGAGGCCACGCGCTTCCAGAATGGAAGCCAGCGACGCCGCGGCGATGCCCTTGCCAAGCGAGGACACCACACCGCCGGTGACGAAAATCAGGGGGGTCATGGGATGCAGCCGTGCTGGAAATCGGCATTTTAGCGGAGGTCGCTCCGGGCCGCGAGCGCTACGTTGAAAATTCCTCCGGCGGTTCATCGAGCCGCGCTCCACGGAATCGGGCGCGGATCGGCTCGATCCGACTGCTAGCATGAACGGATGAGCGAACCCATTCCCTCCCGCCTCGCCCTGTTGCGCCAGGCCATGCGCCGCCACGGCGTCGATGCCTGCCTCGTCCCCAGCGCCGATCCGCACCTGTCCGAATACCTGCCGGCCCACTGGCAGGCGCGGACCTGGCTGTCCGGCTTCACCGGTTCGGCCGGCACCCTGGTGGTGACCGCGGACTGGGCCGGGCTGTGGACCGATTCGCGCTACTTCGCCCAGGCCGAGCGCGAACTGGCCGGCACCGGCGTGGAACTGATGCGCCAGCGCACGGCCAACGTGCCCGAGCCGCAGGAATGGCTGCATCAGCAATTGCACGAGTCCCAGGTGCTGGCCGTGGCCGGCGACAGCCTGCCGCTGTCCAGCCGCACGCGCATCGAACGCCGGTTCGAAAGCACCGGCGCGCGCCTGCGCACCGACCTGGACCTGCCCGGCGAAGCCTGGAACGACCGCCCGCCCCTGCCCGCCGCGCCGGTCACCGAACACCCGATCCGCTACGCCTGCATCGCCCGCGCCGACAAGCTGGCGCGCCTGCGCACCGCCATGCGCAAGCTTGGCGCCAGCCATCACCTGGTCTCCAGCCTGGACGACGTGGCCTGGCTGACCAACCTGCGCGGCAGCGACGTGGAGTGCAATCCGGTTTTCCTCGCCCACCTGCTGGTGGCGGCGGAAGGCCCGGCCGTGCTGTTCGTCGACCGCGGCAAGCTCACCGACGCGCTGGTCGGCGCGCTCGCCGCCGACGGCGTACGCATCGCCGACTACGCCACGGTCACCGACGCGCTCGGCGAACTGCGCGAAGGCGACCGGCTGCTGCTGGATGCCGGCCGCGTGGCCTGCGCCGTGGCCGATGCGATCGCGCCGGCCGCGCAGCTGATCGACGCGGCCAATCCGTCCACCGCGATGAAGGCGCGCAAGAGCGCGGCGGAGCTCGATCACGTGCGCGAGGTGATGCGCCGCGACGGCGCCGCCCTGTCCCGCGCGTTCCGCCGCCTGGAGGAACGCCTCGCCGCCGGCATGCGCCAGACCGAGCTGGACGTGCACACGCTGCTGCGCGAGGAGCGCTCGGCCCAGCCCGACTTCGTCGGCGAAAGCTTCGCTACCATCGCCGGCTACCAGGCCAATGGCGCCCTGCCGCATTACCGCGCCACGCCCGAACACCACAGCACGCTCAGGCCGCAGGGCCTGCTGCTGGTGGATTCCGGCGGCCAGTACCTGGGCGGCACCACCGACGTCACCCGCGTGCTGGCCCTGGGCGAGACCACCGCCGAGCAGCGCCGCGACGCCACCCTGGTGCTGAAGGGCCTGATCGCGCTGTCGCGCGCCCGCTTCCCCAAGGGCGCCAGCGGCCCGCAGCTGGACGCGCTGGCGCGTGCGCCGCTGTGGGCCTCGGGCATGGACTACGGCCACGGCACCGGCCATGGCGTGGGCTATTTCCTCAATGTGCACGAGGGGCCGCAGAGCATCCGGCCGCCGACCAGCGGCCCGCTGGTGGCGCTGGAGCCGGGCATGATCAGCTCGATCGAGCCGGGCCTGTACAAGCCGGGCCGGCATGGCATCCGCCACGAGAACCTGGCGGTGGTGGCCGAGGCCGACCAGACCGAGTTCGGCGAATTCCACGCCTTCGAGACCCTGACCCTGTGCCCGTTCGACCGCCGCGCGCTGGAGCCGGGCCTGCTCAACCCCGAGGAGCGCGCCTGGCTGGACGACTACCACGCCCGCGTGCGCGCCGCGCTCAGCCCGCTGCTGGAAGGCGCCGACCTGGTCTGGCTGGAGCGCCATTGCGCGCCGCTGTGACGCGCAAGCTGGCTTGACCTCCTTGGCCGGCCACCCCATTCTCCCGCGGCTTTCCCCGCTTAACTTCCGGCAGAACCCCCGAGCATGAGCAGTCGCTACAACGCCGCCGACATCGAAGTCCTCTCCGGCCTTGACCCGGTCAAGCGCCGGCCGGGCATGTACACCGACACCAGCCGCCCGAACCACCTGGCGCAGGAAGTCATCGACAACTCGGTGGACGAGGCCCTGGCCGGCCACGCCAGCGCGATCGAAGTGATCGTGCACGCCGACGGCTCGGTGCAGGTCAGCGACGACGGCCGCGGCATGCCGGTGGACATCCATCCGGAGGAAGGCATTCCCGGCGTGGAGCTGATCCTCACGCGCCTGCATGCGGGCGGCAAGTTTTCCGGCAAGAACTACAACTTCTCCGGCGGCCTGCATGGCGTGGGCGTGTCGGTGGTGAATGCGCTGTCCAGCCGGGTGGAAGTGACCATCCGCCGCGACGGCAACGAATACCGCATGGCCTTCGAGCACGGCGACCGCGCCAGCGCGCTGGAAGTGATCGGCAGCGTGCCGAAGAAGAAGACCGGCACCACCGTGCACTTCTGGCCCGACCCGAAGTACTTCGATTCGCCGAAGATCCTGCTATCCAAGCTCAAGCACCTGCTGCGCGCCAAGGCCGTGCTGTGCGCGGGCCTCAACGTCAAGCTCACCGACGAGGCCAGCGGCGAAGTGGTGTCCTGGCACTACGAGGACGGCCTGCGCGACTACCTGCGCGGCGAGCTGGAAGGCGCCGAGACGCTGCCGGCCGAGCTGTTCGTGCATCACGTGCAGCGCGACACCGAAGGCCTGGACGTAGCCCTGGCCTGGCTGCCGGAAGGCGAGCTGGTACAGGAGAGCTACGTCAACCTGATTCCCACCGCGCAGGGCGGCACCCATGTGAACGGCCTGCGCAGCGGCCTGACCAATGCGGTGCGCGAGTTCTGCGACATCCGCAACCTGCTGCCGCGCGGCGTGAAGCTGGCGCCGGAAGACGTGTGGGAACGCTTGTCCTTCGTGCTGTCTGCCAAGCTGCAGGATCCTCAGTTCGCCGGCCAGACCAAGGAGCGCCTCTCTTCGCGCAACGCCGCCGCCCTGGTGGAAGGCGTGGTGCACGACGCCTTCAGCCTGTGGCTGAACCAGAACGTGGAGCTGGGCGAGCGCATCGCGCAACTGGCGATCGAGCGCGCCAGCGCGCGCCTGAAAGCCTCCAAGCAAGTCATCCGCAAGAAGATCACGCAGGGCCCCGCCCTGCCCGGCAAGCTGGCCGACTGCAGCGCCACGGACCTGAGCCGCACGGAGCTGTTCCTGGTCGAAGGCGACTCCGCCGGCGGCAGCGCCAAGCAGGCGCGCGACAAGGATTTCCAGGCGATCCTGCCGCTGCGCGGCAAGATCCTCAACACCTGGGAAGTGGAATCCGGCTCGGTGCTGGGCTCGGAGGAAGTGCACAACCTGGCCGTGGCGATCGGCTGCGACCCGGGCAAGGACGACCTGAGCGGCCTGCGCTACGGCAAGGTGATCATCCTGGCCGACGCCGACTCCGACGGCCTGCACATCGCCACCCTGCTCAGCGCGCTGTTCCTGCGCCACTTCCCCGCCCTGGTGCGCGAGGGCCACGTGTTCGTGGCGATGCCGCCGCTGTTCCGCGTGGACGTGGGCAAGCAGGTGTTCTACTGCCTGGACGAGAACGAGAAGGCCGCGATGCTCCAGCGCATCGAGCGCGAGAAGATGAAGGGCCAGGTCAGCACCACTCGCTTCAAGGGCCTGGGCGAGATGAACCCCTCGCAGCTGCGCGAGTCGACCATCCATCCGGATACGCGGCGGCTGGTGCAGCTGACCGTGGAGGATGGCGAGGGGACGGCGAAGCTGATGGATATGTTGCTGGCGAAGAAGCGGGCCAGCGATCGCAAGGCTTGGCTGGAAGAGAAAGGCGACCTCGCCACGCTTGAGGTGTAAGCCTTACCCTCAACAGGTGTAAGCCTTACCCTCAACGCACTGCACTCGCGACACCGTCATCCCGGCGCAGGCCGGGATCCAGTAACGTTGCCGTTTGGTTGTCGCGAGAAGCTCAAAGACCGCAGCTGGTGATGCTCAGGCTTGCACGCAGCGCCCGGTTACTGGATCCCGGCCTGCGCCGGGATGACGGTGTAAGAAACGGTGCTAACTTAGCCGGACTTCATCCGAGCCTTCCGCCATGGCCCTGACGCCACCGCTGGACCTGCAACGCTGGATCGACGAACACCGCCACCTGCTCAAGCCGCCGGTGGGCAACAAGTGCATCGTCGACGGCGACTTCATCGTGATGATCGTCGGCGGCCCGAACGCGCGCACCGACTACCACTACGACGAAGGCCCGGAATTCTTCTACCAGCTCGAAGGCGAGATGGTGCTGAAGGTGCAGGACGACGGCGCCGCGCGCGACATCCCGATCCGCGCCGGCCAGATGTTCTACCTGCCGCCGCGCGTGCCGCATTCGCCGCAGCGCATGCCCGACTCGATCGGCCTGGTGATCGAGCGCCGCCGGCTGGCGGACGAGAAGGACGGCCTGCTGTGGTTCTGCCAGCAGTGCAACCACAAGCTGTTCGAGGAATATTTCGCGCTGGAAAGCATCGAGCGCGATTTCCCGCCGGTGTTCGAGCGCTTCTACCGTTCGCTCGAAGCGCGCACCTGCATGCAGTGCGGCACCGTGCATCCCGCGCCGGCCCAATATGCGTAGGTTGGGGTGACAACCCCAACACAAGGGCGCGGCCGGAGTAACGATGTTGGGGTTGTCACCCCAACCTGCCGAGCCATTTCTTAGCCATGCGCCGCAGCGATTCGTCCGCGGCAGCATCGGCCGCGATCTCCGCCACCGGCTTCCACGCCAGCGCCAGCGATTCCTCGCTCACCGCGAACGCCTCGCTGCCGCCGGCGCGCACCACGTAGCGCACGTCGTAATGCCAGTGGCCCGGCTCGCCGGCGCGCTCGGGAATCCAGTGGCAGTCCAGGTCGAACGGCAGCGGCTCCACCGCCAGCTGGGTCAGGCCGGATTCTTCCTCCGCCTCGCGCAGCGCCACGCCGGCCAGATCGGGGTCGCCGTCGGCGTGCCCGCCCAGCTGCAGCCAGCGGCCGAGCTTGCGGTGATGGGTGAGCAGTACCCGCGCGCCGTCCGCGCTGACCAGCCAGGCCGAGCCGGTGAAATGCCCCACCGCATGGGTGCGCTCGAATACCGTCGGCGCCGAGCGCAGGAATTCGCCGAAGCGGGCGGCGACTTCGCCCTCGTCCGGATGGGCCTGCGCGTAGCCGTTCAAATGCGCGGAAAAAGCCTGGCGGTGATCGTGCATGACTTGTGACACATAGGAATAGGATGAACCTGCGATTGTAGCTGCGGCGCGACTTGTACCCCTCCCATGGCTCGGCTAAGGTTCGGTGCTTCCGCGCCGAGCGCAACCAGCTCGTGGCGTCGAAATCCTTTGCCGGACAAGCCCGTAGGGCCAGTCATTCGGTAGTCGTCCGAAAAATTACAAGCAGCCATTCCCGGAGGGGGGAACCCATGCTGAAAAACCTGTTTGCGACGACGCAGATCTCGCCTGCGTCCGCCGATCTGCCGGAGGGCGGCGCGCACGGCGAGGCCACCCTCAAGCGCGCGCTCACCGCGCGGCACCTGGTGCTGCTGGGCATCGGCGCGATCATCGGCGCGGGCATCTTCGTCATCACCGGACAGGCCGCGGCCCAGCATGCCGGCCCCGCGATCGTGCTCAGCTTCGTGTTCGCCGGCATCGCCTGCGCCCTCGCCGCGCTCTGCTACGCCGAGTTCGCGGCGATGCTGCCGGTGTCCGGCAGTGCTTACTCCTATTCCTACGCCACGCTGGGCGAATACGTCGCCTGGTTCGTCGGCTGGAGCCTGGTGCTGGAATACCTGTTCACCGTGGCCACGGTGGCGGCGGGCTGGTCGGGCTATTTCAACAAGCTGCTGGCCCTGATCAGCGGCTGGATCGGCCAGGACGTGAGCCTGCCGCAGACCCTGGCCGCGGCGCCGTTCACGGTGGTCGACGGCCATATCCAGGCCACCGGCATGTTCATCAACCTGCCGGCGGTGGCGATCATCGCCGCCATCACCGGCCTGTGCTACGTGGGCATCACCCAGTCGGCCTTCGTCAACTCGATCATCGTGGCGATCAAGGTCACCGTGATCCTGCTGTTCATCGCCTTCGCCACCAAGTACATCAACCCGGACAACTGGCATCCCTTCATCCCGGCCTCCGAAGGCGCGTCCAAGTACGGCTGGGCCGGCGTGGGCCGCGCGGCCGCCATCGTGTTCTTCTCCTATATCGGCTTCGACGCGGTCTCCACCGCGGCCGGCGAGGCGAAGAACCCGCAGCGCGACATGCCGATCGGCATCATCGGCTCGCTCATCCTGTGCACCATCCTGTACATCATCGTCGCCGGCATCCTCACCGGCATCGCCGACTTCCGCCTGCTCGGCACGCCCGAGCCGGTGTCCACCGCGCTGGACAACTACCCGAGCCTGCACTGGCTGCAGATCATCGTGGTGATCGGCGCGGTCACGGGCCTGAGCTCGGTGATGCTGGTGATGCTGATGGGCCAGCCGCGCATCTTCTATTCGATGGCGCGCGACGGCCTGATCCCGGCGGTGTTCGGCCGCATCCACCAGAAGTTCCGCACGCCGCACGTCGGCACCGTGGTGGTCGGCGTGCTCGCCGCCGCGCTGGGCGGCCTGTTCAACATCGGCGTGCTGGGCGAGATGGTGGCCATGGGCACCCTGCTGGCCTTCGCCACCGTGTGCGTGGGCGTGCTGGTGCTGCGCTATACCCGCCCGGAACTGCCGCGCGCCTTCCGCGTACCGGTGCCGTGGATCGTCTGCCCGCTCGGCGCGCTGGCCTGCATGGCGCTGTTCCTGCAGTCCTTCCTGGAGCACTGGCGCTGGATGCTGGCCTGGATCGCGATCGGCCAGGCGATCTACTTCCTCTACGGCTATTCGCACAGCAAGCTGCGCAAGCCGGCCGCCTGATCCATCCCGCCTCCGAGGGCCGGCTCCGCGCCGGCCTTCTCTTTTATAGTCGGCCCGATCCGACACCCGCATCACCCAGGTCCACGCATGCTCAAGCAGCTTCTCGCCCGCAAGACCGATTTCTCCGACGCCGACGACTGCCACGGCGGGCCGGCCCTGCGCCGCACCCTGGGCAAATGGGGCATTACCGCCCTGGGCATCGGCGCGGTGATCGGCACCGGCATCTTCGTGGTGACCGGACAGGCGGCAGCGGAGCATGCGGGCCCGGCGGTGCTGATCTCGTTCATGCTGGCGGCGATCTGCAGCGGCTTCACCGCGCTGTGCTATGCGGAATTCGCCACGCTGATCCCGATCTCCGGCAGTTCGTATTCCTACGCCTACGCCACCCTCGGCGAACTGGTGGCCTGGTTCATCGGCTGGAACATGGTGCTGGAGTACGGCATCTCCGCCTCCGCGGTGGCGGCGAGCTGGACCGGCTATTTCACCAGCCTGCTCGACCACGTCGGCATCCACCTGCCGGTGGCGCTGACCGAGGCGCCGCTGGCGTTCAAGGACGGGCACCTGGTGTCCACCGGGCATCTGCTCAACCTGCCGGCGGTGGCGATCGTGCTGGCGCTGACCTGGCTGTGCTACGTCGGCATCCGCGAATCCTCGGGCCTGAACGTGCTGATGGTGGCGCTGAAGGTCGGCCTGATCATCGTGGTGGTGGTGGCCGGCTACCGCTATATCGATCCGGCCAACTGGCATCCCTTCATTCCCGCCGAGCAGGAGCCGGGCAAGTACGGCTGGTCCGGCATCATGCGCGGCGCGGCGATGGTGTTCTTCGCCTACATCGGCTTCGAGGCCACCTCCACCGCCGCGCAGGAATGCAAGAACCCGCAGAAGGACCTGCCGTTCGGCACCCTGGTCTCGCTGGTGATCTGCACCGTGCTGTACCTGGCCATGGCGGCGGTGCTCACCGGCCTCATTCCGTATACCGAACTGGGCACCAGCGAGCCGGTGGTCACCGCGATCCGCAACCATCCGGAGCTGGGCTGGCTGCGCCTGGTGGTGGAGATCGGCGCGATGATCGGCCTGTCCTCGGTGATCCTGGTGATGATCATCGCGCAGCCGCGCATCTTCATGATCATGTCGCGCGACGGCCTGCTGCCGCCGGTGTTCAACCGCATCCATCCCAAGCACCGCACGCCGCATCTCAATACGGTGATCACCGGGGTGGGCATCGCCATCCTGGCCGCGGTGTTCCCGCTGGACCTGCTGGCCGACCTCACCTCGATGGGCACCCTGATCGCCTTCGTGGCCGTCTGCGCCGGCGTGCTGATCCTGCGCTACACCTCGCCTGAGCTGCCGCGCCTGTTCCGCGTGCCGGCGGCCTGGTTCGTCTGCACCGCCGGCGTGCTCAGCTGCCTGGCCCTGCTGTACTTCATGGCCTGGTTCAACTGGCTGCTGATGATCGCGTGGACGGTGATCGGCCTGTGCATCTACTTCGGCTACGGCCGGCGCCACAGCCGCCTGCGCCGCGCCTCCTGAGGCGATCTCCGCCGAACGCCCGCCAATGGCGGGCTATGGCGTCAAAGATCAGCGTATGGTGCTCAACTGAACAGAACTGCCGCGAAATGCGCAATCGACGCGGATTTTTGATGCTCAGTCACGAATAACGCCATAAGCTATTGTTTTTTCTGGTTTTAACGAGACTTTTTCGGGAAAAATTTTTCGCCCGGATGCCCCAAACGGCGGTTTGGGGAGTAACATCTGCCGTCCGTGGGTAGATCACTTGGCAGTGGGCCCCGGATTGCCGCCCGGCGCGTCAGGCGGGTCAGCTCCTCGGCCTGACGCGTCCGGGTTGCATCTTCTCTCCGGCTCGATCTCCGATCGCCGATGGATGCCTCCAGACAATCTCTTCAAACGCGCTACGGCGCGTTTTTTCATGTCCGCCGCGCAAAGAAAAAGGCCGGCACCAGGGCCGGCCTCTTTATGCATGCCGCGATCGCTCAGGCTTTCTTGGAATGCGACACGCACCAGCCCTTCGCATTCACCGACTTGCCCGGGAACAGCTGGCAGGGGCCGTAGCCCGAAGCGCCGCCGGAATAGAACTGGCAATTGGCGCACACGTCGCCGGCCTTGTGCTTGGCGTCCTTGGTGGTGCCCGCGTCCTCGACATAACCCAGCGCCTTGGCGGTCGGATCGTCCGGGCTCACATGCGGCAGGTCGGCGGCGCGCGCCACGCGCGGCAGCGTGCCGATCACCGCGGCGGCGGCGACGGTGCCGCCGGCGATCTTCAGGAACTGGCGGCGGGACTCGAGTGTTTTGTCGTTCGACATTGGGGACAACCTCCGTCTTGGGGACATGGCGCCGCGCCGGGCGGCGAATCGGCGGCCATGGTACGCCCGGCCTGCACAACACCATGAGAATGGCTCGCATTCGGCGCCGCGGCTGTCAAAAGGGCGTGCGGATCGGCGTGCTATAGTCCCCTGCCATTTGGACGTCCATATCGCAATGAGCCAGGTCCTTCCCTCCTCCATCGCGCCGGAACTGTTCGCCGAACGCGCCGACGCCATCGCCGACGCCGCGCGCGAACTCGCGCTCGCCGGCTGGACGCCGGCCACCAGCAGCAACTTCTCCATGCGCATCGACGCGGAGCACGCGGCCATCACCATCTCCGGCCGCGACAAGGGCAAGCTCGGCCGCGCCGACATCATGCTGATCGACATGCACGGCAAGGCCATCGGCACCGCCGCGCGCCCCAGTGCGGAAACCGAACTGCATACGCAGATCTACCGCCGCCTGCCGCCGATGAACGTGGTGCTGCACACCCACTCGCGCACGCAGAGCGTGGCCTCGCGCCTGTTCGCGAACGAGGGCGTGGTGCGGCTGCAAGGCTGGGAGCTGCAGAAGGCCATCGCCGGCGAGACCACCCACGACGCCGTGCTGGACATCCCGGTGTTCCCCAACACCCAGCACATGCCCGAGCTGGTGGCCCAGGTCGATGCCTGGCTCGACAGCGGCAAGCCGCTGCACGCCTACTTGATCAACGGCCACGGCATCTACACCTGGGGCAGGGACATGGCGGAAACCCGCCGCCACCTGGAAGCCCTGGAATTCCTGCTGGGCTGCGAACTCGATCTGAGGAGATTGTCCGCATGAGCCGCCTGCGCATTTTCGACGACCAGCGCCCCGACGCGCCGCTCGCCGTCCACACCGAGCACGCCGACATCGCGCGCGAGCTGGGCCGGGTGGGCGTGCGCTTCGAGCAGTGGGAAGCCGGCCAGCCGATCGCCCCCGGCGCCAGCCAGGACGAAGTGATCGCCGCCTACCGCGCCGACATCGACCGCCTGATGCACACCGAGGGCTACCAGGCCGTCGACGTCATCAGCCTGAAGCCCGACCATCCGGACCGCGCCGCGCTGCGCCAGAAGTTCCTGAGCGAGCACACCCACAGCGAGGACGAAGTGCGCTTCTTCGTCGCCGGCGCCGGCCAGTTCACCCTGCACATCGACGGCAAGGTCTACGACGTGCTGTGCGAACAGGGCGACCTGATCGGCGTGCCCGACGGCACCCGCCACTGGTTCGACATGAGCGAGGCGCCCTACTTCGTGGCAATCCGCCTGTTCACCAACAAGGAAGGCTGGGTCGCCAACTTCACCGGCGAGGACATCGCCCAGCGCTTCCCGCGCATGCTGCCGCACGCCTCGGGGAAGGCGGCCGCCTGAACCGCTCCGCGCCCCGGCGGCGCGGCTAAGCTTGCCACTCCGGGCCCGGCTGCACGGGCCCGCGTTTCCGTCATCGCTTCCACGGCTATCCGCATGACCGTCATCCGCGCCATCGTCACCGACATCGAAGGCACCACCAGCTCGATCAGCTTCGTCAAGGACGTGCTGTTCCCCTATGCGCGCAAGCGCCTGCCGGCCTACGTGGAAACCCACGTCGACACGCCCGAGGTGCAGCACTGGCTGCACGAGGCGGCCAAGGAAGCGGGCCTGGTCGAGGCCAGCCGCCAGGAGATCATCGAGCTGCTGCTGCGCTGGATCGACGAGGACCGCAAGTCCACCGCGCTGAAGGCGCTGCAGGGCATGATCTGGAAAGACGGCTACGCCAGCGGCGAATACCGCTCGCACATGTATCCGGAAGTGGCCGCCCGCCTGCGCGAATGGCGCGGCGAAGGCCTGCGCCTGTACGTGTATTCCTCCGGCTCGGTGGCCGCGCAGAAGCTGCTGTTCGGCTACAGCGAAGCCGGCGACCTCACCCCGCTGTTCGCCGGCTATTTCGATACCGAGACCGGCCCCAAGCGCGAGCAGGCTTCCTACGCGAAGATCGCCGAGGCGATCGGCGAGCTGCCGGAGCACCTGCTGTTCCTGTCGGACATCGTGGAGGAACTGGACGCCGCCAAGGCCGCCGGCTTCCACACCGCCTGGCTGCTGCGCCCGCCGCTCGCGGTGCCGGCCGCGCCGCGCCACCCCGCCTATACCGATTTCGACGCCATCCAGCCCTGAGTTCGCGTCCGCCGCCATGCGCATTGCCCTGACCGCCCTGCTCGCCTTCGCCGCCGGCGTGCTGCTCACCTTGCTGGTGCACCGCGCCGCGCCCGCGCTGGCGGCGCATCACGATGCCCTGCCGGCTGCCGCGGCCACGGTCGCCAAGGCCGCACCTGCCGTGGCCAGCTCCGCCGAGCTGCCCGCCCCCGCCGCGGAAGACGAAGCCGACCGCTGGCCGGAAAAAGGCTCGACGCCGGAGCAGGTCGCCTACGCCCAGCCGCGCATGCTGCGCGAGGCCATCGCCAAGCTCGGGCCGCGCGTGGCCGGCACGCCGAATCTTTATCTGGTGGCCTTTGCCGGCGACGGCGGCGAGGACGTGTTCCACAACGAAGTGGAATACGCCGGCAAGCTGTTCGCCGACCGCTTCGGCGCCACCGTGCATCCGCTGCTGCTGGCCAACAGCCCCGACACGCTGGAAACCCGCCCGCTGGCCACCTGGAGCAACCTCGAAAGCGCGCTCGATGCGCTGTCGGGCGTGATGAACAAGAACGAGGACATCCTCGTGCTCTATCTCACCTCGCACGGCGATCCGGACCACAACCTGCTGGTCGACATGGACCCGCTGCCGCTGGACCAGATCGGCGCGCCGGATCTGGCCGGCATCCTGGCCAAGCATCCGTTCAAGTGGAAGGTGGTGGTGGTGAACGCCTGCTACTCGGGCGGCTTCGTGCCGCCGCTGAAGGGGCCTGGCACTTTGGTGCTGACCGCTGCGCGTGCCGACCGCAGTTCGTTCGGTTGCGGCAGCGATTCGGACATCACGTATTTCGGTCGTGCGTGGCTGGTGGATGCGATGAATCGCACGGCGGATTTTATTGCCGGGTTCCAGCAGGCGAAGGGGGAGATCGCGCAGTGGGAGACGCGCGATCACCTGACGCCGTCGGAGCCGCAGATCGACGTGGGCGCCGGTATTGCGGACCAGCTTGCGCGCTGGCGCGGGCATGTGAAGCCTGGGGCGGCGGTGGCGTTTGAGCCATCGCATGGGGATGTGCCGCCTGCGGCGCGGTAGCTCGCCCTTCTTGCTCGTCATCCCGGCGTAGGCCGGGATCCAGTAACGGTGTCGTTCGATTTTCGCGTGGCCGCGGACTGGCCGCTTATGCAGCGGGCATTTCGGACGCCTGCCGGCGCCCGGGTCACTTTCTCTTTGCTGGGGCGGTTTCAACCGATCGATGCAACAACTTCCCGCAGCTTCTCGACCGGAGTCAA
>NZ_JAAOYS010000011.1:0-152448 GCF_011759495.1 Dyella sp. SG562 | reverse complement strand
GCTATTTCTCTTTGGTTACTTTCTCTTTGAGCCAGCAAAGAGAAAGTGACTCGGGCGCCGGCAGGCGTCCGAAATGCCCGCTGCATAAGCGGCCAGTTCGCGTCACCGCGAAAACCAGGCGATAATGTGAAAGTTGGGGCGTGCCCCACTAATCCGCCACAAACCCGATAGTCGCATGCGTCCCATCGCAAAACGGCTTGTTCTTGCTCCCGCCGCACCGGCACAGAAACGCGCTGGTCACCCGCGCCACCATCCGCCCGGTGCCGCTGACGATCTCCAGGTTCCCCCGCACCTTCAACGGCCCGTTCGGCTGCGGCTCCACATGCAGCGGCCCGTTGCGCACCGCCAGCATGTCGGTGGCCTTGCCGGTCGGCGGTTCGCCGCTGGCCGTGAAGCCTGCATCGTGATGCGAGCCATCGCAGAACGGCTTGTTCTTCGACGCGCCGCAACGGCATAGCGTGGCGCGATAACCGGCCGGCGCACCGTTCAGATACAGCTCGCCGCGGAATGCATACGGGCCGGCTTCGCGCGTGCCGGCCAGATTCACCGGTGGCGCGGTTTCGTCGGGACGGCCATCGCGGCGGCGGTACTGGATCGCGCCGGAAGGGCAGGCGTGGGCGATGTCGGCGAGGCGTTCCACGTCCATGGTGTCCGGATGGATCCATGGCCCCTGCACATTGGCAAGGAACACGGTGGGCGCGCCGGTGACGCAGAAGCGGGCATGGATGCAGCGCCTGGTTTCGAACAGCAGCGTCAGCTTCTCGCCCTCGACGCGTTCGATGCCGTCTTCGACGGTCGACGGCGTGGACGGCGAGGGCGGTGCGGCGACGGCAGCCACCGGTGCGCTCGCGGTGCTTGCCGCACGATCCAGCTCGAAACCCTGCGTCGCGCTCTGCGCCAGCCGCTGCAGCAAGGTCGCCGCCGCCGCCGTACGCGCATCGCCTTGCTCGTTCAAGCGCAGCGCCGCTTCCGTCAACTGCTGCAGCCGCTCGACGAAGAACCGCCGCGCGCCAGGCCCCGGCGGAAACGCCGACGCATCACGCAGCGCGATAAACGACAACCCCGCATGGCACTGCGGATTCGACGGCCCCGCCGGCAAACGCGCCGCGCGTTCGGCCAGCGGCGCGATCGCCCGCATCAGGCCCACGGCCAGGTCCACCGACAGAGCCTTGTCCGGATCCGGCGACGGCACCGCATATGCGTAACCGAGCAATCGCAGCATCAGGCCATACGCGGTATTGGCCAGGTCGACGGTGGCAATCGCGCGCGCATCCTCGATCCACACGCGGCCCTCGGGACGCGGCGGCCGGCGCATCACCGGATTGGTGGCGGCGGGGAAGGCGGGAATGAACAGGGGATCCTCCGCCAGCAGCGCCTGGTATTCCGTGCGGATCGCGGCGAACTTCCGGTAGTGCGAGTCTTCGACGTTTTCCAGCGCGCCTTCACCCTGGGTGACGATGGCATCGAACGCGGCCAGCGCCGTCTTCAGGCAGATCACGCGCTTGCAGCCGGGCAGGTTGGCGTCCGCGTCGGTCAGCTGCAGCTCCGGCGTGCCGCACAGCGCGCCGGCTTCGCCATGGATGTCGACCATGCGGCGCAGGCCTTCGCCGAGTTTTTCGTAGAACTGGCCCACGGTGTCGTAGTCCACGCCCATCGGCGTGAGGCGCGGGCCGTCGGCGCCGCGCACGAAGCTGCGGTCCGAGGTGAAGCCCTCGCCATCCGGTTCGTCCGAACCGGCGGGGCGTTCCAGGTAAATGAAATGCTGCAGCGTGGCCAGGTTGAACGGCGCCAGCTTCACCACCACGCCGGCCGGCAAGATGCCGGGGTCCAGCGGAAAGTTGAAGCGGCCGATGCGCGGCGCGCCGCCCAGCGCGACAGTGATGTTCCACACCGCCACCAGGTGGCCCATTTCTTCCGTCGCCACCTGCAGGATGGCGCGCCGCCAGCGCATCACCGCTTCCAGCTGCGCCGGCGTCAGTCCTTCGTCCACCGAGGTCTTCAGCGAGAAGGCGGCGTACAGATAGGTGCACATCAGGCAGTGTTCGAGCTCCGCCGCCTCGTACAGCGCGTGCAGGGCCTGCTCGCGGCTGGGCGCGGAGAGATGCGGGTGGTTGCTGGCCATGGGCTGGCTTCCCGGATGAGCGTGTCGTGGGGATATCGAGGGTACCGCGCCCTGCACGATAGCGCGGCGCGGCCATGGCCTGGAAGCCGGCCGCCGCCACGTGCGCCCGGTCGGCGGAAGCGGAGGACAAATGCCGCTCCGCGTCAAGGCAGCGCCGGCGCCTCGGCCTCTCTACAATGCGCACCCTTTGCCCTTCCGGAAGACAAGCGATGGCGGACCTGGTCGTCAACGAGGAACTCAAGGCCTATATCGATCCCATGACGCCCGACGAGTACGAGGCGCTGGAGCGCAGCATCCTGGCCGAGGGTTGCCGCGACGCGCTGGTGCTGTGGGGCGACACCCTGGTCGATGGCCATCACCGCTACAGCGTCTGCCGCAAGCACGGTCTGCCGTTCCAGACCATCCAGAACACGCGCTTCCAGTCGATGGAAGACGTGCACCTGTGGATGATCGAGCAGCACCTGGGCCGGCGCAGCGTGTCGCCGTTCCAGCGCGGCGTGCTGGCGCTGCGCAAGCGCGAGATCCTGGCGGCGCGGCGTGGGCGGGTAAAGGAAGCCGAAGACGAAACGCCGCCTTTCGAGGTCGATGCCGCGCCGGAAGCACCCGCCGAAGCGGCGGCCGCGGAAACGCCGGTTGCGTCGCCCGAGCCGGTACCCAGCCGCGAAGACCTCGCCCGCGAGGCGCGCCTCAGCCACAGCCAGGTCGGCCTGATCGAGAAGATCCAGAAGCAGGCCACCGAGGAAGTGGTGGCCGCGGTGAAGTCCGGTGTGCTGTCGATCCATGCCGCCGCCGCCGTGGCCAGCCTTCCCGCCGAAGAACAGCGCGCGGCGGCCGAGGCGGGCGGGAAGGAATTGAAGGAAGCGGCCAGGCGGGCGCGCGAGTCGAAGCGCAAGCCGCGCAAAAAAGAGCAGGAAGAAGGCGAGGCCGCCGCCGGGTCCGCGGAAATGGACGAGCGCGAGGAGCTGCTGATGCTGCGGCAGCGCGTGGCCGAGCTGACCGCGGAGAACGAGGAGCTGCGCCGCCGGCTGGCCGAACTGCAGGGCTGAAGCGGGATGCCATCAGGCATGCTGTGCGGAAGGCCTCCAAGGCTTAGGCTGCAGGGGTCAACCGCCGACCAGGAGCGTTCCATGTTCGATATGCGCCGTCTTGCCCTTTGGCTGGTCCCGCTGTTCGTTGGCGGCGTTGTCCATGCCGCGACCCCCGCCGCCATTCCGCAAGGCGATGCGCTGGTGCGCACCGTCAACGAGCTCGATAAAAAAGTCTTCGATGCCTACAACAGCTGCGACCTGAAGACCTTCGGCGATTTCTTCAGCGCCGACATCGAGTTCTATCACGACAACGGCGGCCTGATGCTCGGCCGCGAACCGGTGGTCGAAGCCACCCGCCGCAATATCTGCCACAAGGTGCGGCGCGAGCTGGTCGGCACGCTGGAGGTGTATCCGATCAAGGATTACGGCGCGATCGAAACGGGCACGCACCGCTTCTGCCAGATCGGCGGCAAGACCTGCCAGGGCGAGGGCAAGTTCCTTCATATCTGGCGCTACCAGAACGGCCAGTGGCAGCTGACGCGCGTGGTCAGCTACGACCACCACAGCATCGAGAACGGCGGCAAATAAGCGCAACGCCGATTGGCTGAACGGCAACCCCCTTCGGCTGCCGTCGAGGGCCGGCCCGCCGGCGCCTTCACACTATGCTGTGCGAACATCGTCGATCGACCAGGGGGACCGGACTGGTGGCCGAAGGGTGATCCCATGAGACTGTCTGGCGTAGGTGGTGGGCTGCTCGCGCTGCTTGCCTTGCTGTTCGTAGGGCTGCTGGTGGCCGTGGCGTTCTACACGGAGGCCGTCGCGCCCAAGGACCTGGCGACCTGGACGTTCCCCTTCGTGGGCACGCTGCTCGGCGCGATCCTCGCCTTCAAATACCAGGGCATCAACGAAGCCATGCGGCGCGAGGAGCTGCGCGCCGGCGCGATCAACCGCGCCATCCTGGTGCTGGTATCGCAGGCGCATTACCTCTCCACCGTGCAGGCCGAGCTGACCAAGGGCAAGGACACCTGGCACCAGATCTCCAACCTGCGCGCGTTTCCCAACCCGCCCAGCAGCCATGCGCGCCAGCGCGCGGAAGACCTGACTTTTCTGGTGGAGCGCGGCGATGCCCACCTGATCGTGCAGGTGGAAGCCGTGCAGCGCCGCTACGACGATTGCATTCTGCATCTCAATATCCGCAACGACCTGCTGTTCGAGATCGTGCATCCCATGGCGGCCCGCGCCGGCATCATGGGCAAGCCGATCACCATGGAGCAGTTCAAGCAGGCGCTTGGCGACATGCATTTCGCGCGCTGGGAAACCGCGGCGACCAACGTCTACCAGTCCATTCCCGCCACGCTGGAGGCCATGCCCAAGCTGGCCGCGAAGCTGCGCGATGCGGGCGTGAAATGGTTTCCGCGGCGGAAATTCATCGAGCGGATTGATATTCCGGTTGGCTGATCGCGCCGCCCGGTGTTTTTCCGCCCTGCGCCAGGCACAGATCCTTGGGTTTCCACGGCGGATTGCGCATGACCGCGGGCTGCGCGGCGTCGTGCAGCACCAGCACCAGTGCGCGGCGCGTCGTATCTCCCGCGCCATAGAGTTTCATCGGCACGCCGGCGGCGACGGCGCTGCCTTCGCCCGCCTGCAGGGTCTGCGTGCCATCCGGCGTTTCCAGGCATTGCGCGCCTTCGACGACATAGAAGACTTCCGGGCCGGGATGGCTATGCGGCAGTGAATCCATGGTGGCGTCGGTGGTGGCGACCATATAAGTCGCCGTCTGCACGCCGTCGGTCGGCGGCGTGAACGGGCCGATCGTGGCGACGTGCCGGCCGCCTTCCGGGCGCCAGCTTTCTTCGGCGATGGTCAGCAGCCACACCTGCCCGAAGGCTTCGATCACGCTGCCGTTCCTGCCGCGCGCCGTGCGCGCCGCCCTGGCATCGGCGAAGGTATCGAGATGCCAGTACAGCGGCCCGGCCGGAGGATCGGCCATCGACTCCTGCGCGACGATATAGCAACCGGTATCGCCCACCTTGTGCGTGCCCAGCGGCTGGCAGCCGTTCGGCACCATGGAGCGGTGGTCGTGCTGCGCCATGCATGGCGTGGCGGCGAGCGCCGCGAGGGCGAGGGCGGCGAGGCAGAGGTTTCGTGGCATCGGTGCACTCCTTGGCGTGGCGCGAAACGCACCGATGCTAGCCCGCTGCAGGCAGCATCCGGTATCGACCGAATGGCCAGCGCGCCGTGGTGGCTTTTGTCATCTTTCCAGCGCGACGGCGCGTGCGTGGCGGAGACTTGCCGCGATCAGCAAGCCGATGCCTGCCGCCACGCCGCCGATCAGGAACACGCTGCCGTATCCCGCCCGGTCGGCCAGTAATCCGGCCAACGGGCCGGTGAGGCCGTAAGCGGCATCCTGGAATGCCGCAAAACCGCCCAGGGCCGTGCCGCGCAGATGCGGTTCCACCAGCTGCACCACTTCGCGCCCCATCGCCGGAAAGATCATCGAGCAGCCCAGTCCGGTAAGGAAGGCGCCGGCAAAGGCGAGCGCGGGATCGTGCGCGCCCCAGATCAGCACCTGCCCCACGGCTTCGATGGCCAGCGAGCCGATCGCCACGCGCAGGCCGCCCATGCGGTCCGGCAGATGGCCGAAGCACACGCGCATCAGCACGAAGCCGGTGCCGAAGGCGGTCAGTCCGAGTCCCGCATAGCTCCATTGCCGGTCGAGGAAGTACAGCGTGAAAAATGCGCCGATCGCGGCAAAGCCGATGCCTTGCAGGCAGACGATGGAGCCGTGCAGCCAGATCCGGCTCATCACGCTGAGGAACGAAGGGCGGCTGGTATCCGGATGCGCCGGTACGCCGTCGATAAAGGCGATGGCCAGCAATCCCAGGCATGGCAGCACGGCGCTGATCGCCATCGCGCCGGCAAAGCCGATACGGCCGAGCAGCGCCACGCCGATGGGCCCGCCCACCGCCAGCGCGCCGTAGATGGCCGCGCCGATCAGGGCGAGCACGCGGCCGGAGCGGGCAGGGCCGGCGATGCCGATGCCCCAGGCCACGATGCCGACGCCGACCAGGCTTTCGCCGAGCCCGACCAGCAAGCGCCCCGCGAGCAGGCCTGCATAGGCGATCCATGCCGACGGCAAGGAAACGTCGGCGATCAGCGAAACCAGCGCGCCAGCCATATAGAAGGCCAGGCCGCGTCCCACCGCGAGCTTGGCGCCACGGCGATCCGAGATGCCGCCGGCATAGCCGCGCGTGGCGATGGTGGCGAGAAACGCAATGCCGATGCCGAGGCCGGCCCAGGCATTGCCGAGTTGCAGCCGGGTGGTGACGTAGACCGGCACGATGGGCAGGGCGATGCCGATGCACAGGTAGGAAATAAACAGAATGGCGGTCAGCAGAAGGAGGCGGCCCTGTGCGGGGTCGCGTGCGGGAGTCGAAGTCATGGGTGTTCCGGGCGTTGGGTCGGCGGCCTGGTATGCTGCTTCGAGCCGGTCGGTGAGATGGGTGCGCCGCACGTCATCCTGGGGTAGGCCAGGATCCAGCGGCGGTAGTGTTTGGTTTCAGCGAAGCGCAGATCGCTCTGGCGCCAGGCGACCATCACGCGTTGACGCCACTGGATCCCGGCCTACGCCGGGATGACGCCCACCGGGATGACGCCATAGGGGCTGTGATCGACGGTCGGTACCTTGCCGGCTTCGTCCAGCACCCGCTCAAGGAACGCAATGACGATATCCCCACGATCGTCTGTTCCCAGCTCATAAGCCGTCCTGCCGTAAGGCGAAATGGGCGTCCGGAAGAACCACTCCCAGATCGCCTCGCGGTCGGGCTCGACTTGTTCCGCCAGAGCAAGGATATGCAGCAGCAGACTATTGCTCATGGTTGTCCTCCGCGGCCGTGTTCTAAGGCCGGTCAGCGCTCCATCAGCCGAGCCGCATCGACAGCTCGACGTCTTCCGCGAACGGCACCGACATGTACCCGCTGGCCGGGGCGCGCACGCGTTCCAGGTATTCCGGGCTGTAGTCGGCGTTGTCCGCCACCACCAGGGCGCCGGGGCGCAGGCGGCTTTCCAGCAGGGCGAGCACTTCCGGATAGAGCGCCTTGGCGCCATCGAGCAGCACGAGGTCGATCGCATCGGGCAGGTCGGTGCGGAGTGTCGTCAGCGCGTCGCCTTCGCGGATCTCCACCAGGTCGATCACGCCGCCGGCCTTCAGGTGCTCGCGCGCCCGCGCCACCTTGGCCGGCTCGAACTCGGTGGTGGTCAGGCGGCCGCCGCCGTTGTCGCGCAAGGCCGCGGCCATGTGCAGGGTGGAAATGCCGAACGAGGTGCCGAATTCGACGATGGTCTTCGCGCGGGTGCTGCGCGCCAGCATGTAGAGCAGTTGCGCCGTTTCGCGCGACACGGGAAGCCACAAATCCTTCATGCGTTCATAAAGATCGCGATACTCGGTCTTGCTGTGCATCAGCCGGTTCAGTTCCTCGCGTGGGAAATCGGACCAGTTCGGGCTGTTCGCCTGGGACTGCGCGAACAGGTCGTCCAGCAGCGGGGCAAGCGGGGCAGTGGTGAGGGTGCTCATGGGTTTTCTCCGGTACTTGCGTGGGTATTGCGGGGCCGGATTAGAATGCGAGTAATTCGTCAGTTTTCCTATTCGCATTGCCGGAGCGGCCATGAGCGAACCCAAGAACCCCAGGATTTCCTCGCGAAAACAGCCCAAACAGGCCCGCTCGAACGAGCTGGTGGCGGCCATTCTCGAAGCGGCTGCTCAGGTTCTGGCGAAGGAGGGCGCGCACCGCTTCACCACGGCGCGGGTGGCCGAGAAGGCAGGTGTCAGCATCGGCTCGCTTTACCAGTATTTCCCGAACAAGGCAGCGATCCTGTTCCGGCTGCAGAGCGACGAATGGCAGCAGACCACGGGCTTGCTGCACCAGATATTGCAGGACAAGAGCAGGGCGCCGCTCGATCGT
Source organism: Dyella sp. SG562 (assembly GCF_011759495.1). NCBI lineage: Bacteria > Pseudomonadati > Pseudomonadota > Gammaproteobacteria > Lysobacterales > Rhodanobacteraceae > Dyella > Dyella sp. SG562. The sequence continues at coordinate 144,337 of NZ_JAAOYS010000011.1, read as the reverse complement.
CTGCGCGCCCTGATCCACGCCTTTATCCGCTCCGAATGCGAGGAGGCCGCGATGCGCGTGGCGCTGAGCGACGCCGCGCCGCTTTATCGCGATGCGCCGGAGGCGAAGGAGGTGAAGGCTTCCGGAGAGAGGGCGATGCAGGCGTTTATGCGGGAGGTGTTGCCTGAGACGCCTAAGGCCAAGAGGGAGTTGGCGGGGGAGCTGGTGAAGGCGACGATGAGTGCGGTGGGGAAGGAGTTTTCGGAGAGTCCGCGGACGGAACATGAGATCAAGGCATATGCGGATGCCATGGCGGATATGTTTTGCGCTTATCTTGAGCGACTCGGTGCCACATCCCAGTGAGCTTGGCGCCACAGGGCCGTCATAGATATGGCAAGTCCATTCATCGCAATGAGGGCAAAATGTTCGCGGTCATCCTGATCACCTTCCTGCTTGCTGCCCTATAGCTCCCTTCGGCCGTCGTACTCGTTTTCGTCGGACGGGTTTCGCTTGCAGGCATGCTTCGAAAAGCCTGGCGCGTATGGGCGGGGCAGGTGGCGCTGGCGGCAACGCTTATCTACCTCGCCGATACCTTGGGTCTTGCTAACCCTGCAGGCTATACCGCGGCCATATGCTTTGGTCTCGGCGGGGGCGTGGCAGGGTATTTTTGGCTTGCCCTGCGCCACCAGCGCGCAGGTGTGAATTGAATGGATATATCGGCGAATCGATACGGACAGCGCAGGGGGCGATTTGAACAGCAGCTTCGCCAGGTCTTCGATCCTTGGCCTTTTTTGCGCGGCCCTTGTGTGGTGCCCCCGCGTGTCGGCTATGCCGAAGGACACGTTATGCCCTCATCTGCGCGCATTCGTGGTTTCGGTGCGGGCGAAAGAAACCCGCACGTTCGAATTCCACACCTCCTGGGGTGGTCCCTTCAAAGGCATGAAGGAGAACGCGTTCTCAGCCAAGTATTGCGACCATGATGGCTACGCCCCTGCCAAGGCGGCATGCGATGACCTGATGGCGCGTGGCGATGTCGAGTTCGCCGGCAATAACGCCCTTCTGGCGATGGCTTGCCTGTCGCCTGGCACGCGCTTTGGCTGGGGCACCGACTTGAGCCGCATCGACCTGACATTCGGCTACGTAGCGACCCGTCGCGACCGCGATGTCACCATCCGGTTTGATCGGGATGATCAGGTCGGCGGCATGGTGCTGACCGTCGCGGTGAGCGCTTATTGAGCAGGGAGTTACCCGATGACCTACATTCTCCGCGCCATCCGCGCCGACATCACCACCCTCGACGTCGATGCTATCGTCAATGCTGCCAACTCCTCCCTGCTCGGCGGCGGAGGTGTGGATGGCGCCATTCACCGGGCGGCCGGGCCCGAGCTGGTGCATGAATGCCGCCTGCTGGGCGGCTGCAAGACCGGCGATGCGAAGATCACCAAGGGCTACCGCCTGTCCGCAAGGCATATCGTCCATACCGTAGGGCCGGTCTGGCGTGGCGGCGGGGAAGGGGAGGCGGCTCTGCTGGCTTCCTGCTATCGGCGTTCGATCCAACTGGCGATAGAGCATGGCGCCGGGACGCTGGCGTTTCCCAGCATCAGCACCGGCATCTATGGCTACCCGATCGAACTAGCAGCGGGTGTTGCGGTTGCGACGGTGCGTGCGACCCTGGGTGAGACGCAAGCGATACGGGAAGTGATCTTTTGCTGCTTCTCGCCCCATGATCTTGCGATATACGAAGAGGCGCTCGCGTCATAGGCCTTATGGGCGCCTGCTTTTTTTGACGCTGTCTCATGAAGTGAGCCAACAGCCACGGAAGCTCCCGGCATCCCGCGCAGGCGGGCCCTCGCCTGGACGCACCCATGATCAACACCCTGGCCGTCGCCAACTACCGCTCCCTGCGCTCGCTCACCATCCCGCTCGGCCGGCTCAATCTCATCACAGGTGCCAACGGCAGCGGCAAGTCCAACCTCTACCGCGCCCTGCGCCTGCTGGCGGAAACCGCGCATGGCGGCGTGGTGAGTGCGCTGGCGCGTGAGGGTGGTTTGTCGTCCACCTTGTGGGCGGGGCCGGAGAAGATCACGCGCCGCATGATTACCGGCGAGATACCGATCCAGGGGCTGCCGCGGCAGGAGCCGGTGGCGCTCAAGCTGGGTTTTGCCGGTGATGATTTTGGTTACGCCATTGACCTGGGCTTGTCACCACCATCCGATTTTCCGACGGCTTTCCAATTCGATCCGCAGATCAAGCGCGAAGCGATCTGGGCCGGACCTTTCCTGCGCCCGGCCAACGTACTGATCGATCGCCGCGGCGCGCTGGCCCGCACCAAGGAGGGCCGCAACTGGCGCGTGATGGCCGAACATCTGAACGTATTCGAGAGCCTGTTCACCCAGCTGGCGGACGGTGAGCGCGCCCCCGAAGCCATGGTGATGCGCGAGAGGATCCGCCAATGGCGCTTCTACGATCATTTCCGTTCCGACCGCGATGCTCCCGCACGCATGACCCCCTTGGGTACGCGCACGCCGGTGCTCAGCCACGACGGTGGCGATCTGGCGGCGGCCTGGCAGACCATCGTCGAGATCGGCGATACGCGGGCGCTGGCCGCGGCGGTGGAAGATGCCTTTCCAGGCGGCTCCGTCCATGTCGAGACCGGCGGCGGCCGCTTCAATCTGCTGTTCTCGCAGCACGGCCTGCTGCGTCCGCTCTCCGCTGCCGAACTCTCCGACGGCACGCTGCGCTACCTGCTCTGGATCGCCGCCCTGCACACCCCCAGGCCGCCTCCGCTGATGGTGCTGAACGAGCCGGAGACCAGCCTGCATCCGGACCTGCTGCCGGCCTTGGCAAGGCTGATCGTGCAGGCGTCGAAGCGCAGCCAGGTATGGGTGGTGTCGCATGCGGGGCGCTTGATCGCCGCGCTGGAGGATGCGCCGGGATGCAACGTGGTGGCGCTGGAGAAGAACCTGAGCCAGACGCGGGTGGTGGGGCTGAGGGAGTTGAACGAGCCGGCTTGGTATTGGCCGGAGAGGTGACGGCGATGCCGCCAGCCGCTCAGGCAGCCGCCGGCGGAAACGGCACGATCTTCGGACGCTTCTTGCGCCGCGCCTCCCACAGGTCGAACTGAGCCTGCATCGTCGTCCACATTTCCGCGCTGGTGCCGAGCGCGGCTTCCAGGCGCAAGGCCATGTCGGCGGAGATGCCGTTGCGGCCATTGAGGATGCGGGAGAGGGAAACCCGCGTGATGCCAAGGCGCTCAGCCGCCTCCGTGACCGAAAGTTCGCCGAGGTATTCACGCAGTACTTCACCGGGATGGGCGGGGTTGTGCATGCGGGACATGATGTTTCCTCAGTGATAGTCCTGATAGTCCACCAGGATGGCGTTCTTGCCTTCGAAGGCGAAGGTCAGCCGCCAGTTGCCGTTGACCTTGACCGACCAAAGCCCAGCGAGCTCGCCTTTCAGCGGATGAAGCTCCCAGCCTGGCGCCCCCATGTCGGAGGGCGCGACGGCTGCATCCAGCGCTGTAAGCAGGATGCGCAGGCGCGATCGGTGATGCGCCTGGATGCCTGCGATCGAGCCGGTCTCATAGAATTTCCTTACGCCCTTGTGGCGAAAACTCCTGATCATCTGCCTGCCCCAGAGACTGGTTGAGCCCGTGCATGAGGCTTTGGGGCCTCATTGCGCCATGTCGATAGCCTGGCGATCACGGATGGACGATCGATGCGTAATGTATAGCATCGATATACAGCGATCAATGTCGCTTCGTCCGCAAGTTTTGCAAATTTGGCGGGCGTCTCTGGGCAGGACTACATAAAAAAGGCGTTCCCCTACGCAAGTCGGGAGTTCGCCGACAGCAGGAGTTTCCTGGCGCTAGGACATGTCTTATGGGGCTGCCCGTGCGATCATGCCGCATGACCGCTTTCACCACGCTCCCCCTCAAGCCCGCCTTGCTCGCCAGCGTCCAGGCGCTGGGCTACGACGAGATGACCCCGATCCAGGCGCAGAGCCTGCCGCCCATGCTGGAGGGGCGCGACGTGATCGCCCAGGCGCAGACCGGCAGCGGCAAGACCGCCGCCTTCGGCCTCAGCCTGCTGCAGTCGCTGAGCGTGGAGACGATCCGCCTGCAGGCGCTGGTGCTGTGTCCGACGCGCGAGCTGGCCGATCAGGTCAGCAAGTCCATCCGCAAGCTCGCCGCCAACATCCCCAACGTCAAGCTGCTGACCCTGTGCGGCGGCATGCCGCTGGGGCCGCAGCTGGCTTCGCTCACGCACGATCCGCACATCGTGGTCGGCACGCCGGGCCGCGTGCAGGAACACCTCAAGCGCGGCAGCCTGCATGGCGGCGGCATCCAGGTGCTGGTGCTGGACGAGGCGGACCGCATGCTGGACATGGGCTTCAGCGAGGCCATCGACGATATCGTGAGGCGCATCGCCAAGCACCATCAGACGCTGCTGTTCTCCGCCACTTATCCGGAAGACATCCGCGAGGTGAGCCGCCGCCTGCAGCGCGATCCGGTCGAGATCACGGTGCAGGCGCCGGCCGATACCAAGCCTGTTATCGAGCAGCGCTTCGTCGAGGTGGATCCTGCGCGCAAGCTCGATGCACTGGCGCAACTGCTTACCGGCGAACGCGGCCAGCATGCGCTGGTGTTCTGCAATATGCGCCGCGATGTCGATGCCGTGGCCTTGGAGCTGGACCAGCGCGGCTTCTCCGCACTCGCCCTGCACGGCGACATGGAACAGCGCGACCGCGACGAAGTGCTCGTGCAATTCGCCAACCGCAGCTGCGCCGTGCTGGTGGCCACCGACGTGGCCGCGCGCGGACTCGACATCACCGCCTTGCCGCTGGTGGTGAGCTACGACATCGCGCACGATCCCGATACGCATACCCATCGCATCGGCCGCACCGGCCGCGCGGGGCAGACCGGCCTGGCGATCACGCTGTGCACGCCGCGCGAGAAGCCCAAGGCCGACAATATCGAGCAGGTGCTCGGCCAGCCGCTGGCCTGGCATGCGCTCAAGCTTTCGGCGCCGCGCGGAAAGACCTTGAACCTGGCGCCGATGAAAACGCTGGTGATCGATGCGGGGCGGCAGGACAAGCTTCGTCCTGGCGATATTCTCGGTGCGCTTACGGGAGACGCAGGCCTGAAGGCGGACGACGTCGGCAAGATCGATGTGTTTGCCACCCGGGCCTACGTCGCTGTAAGTCGATCCCTGGCGAACAAGGCGCTGGAGCGTCTGCGCGCGGGCAAGATCAAGGGGCGCAATTTCCGGGTGCGTACGCTGGGCTAATCCGCCGTAGACTCCGCCAATCATCCTCCCAGGGGTATCGGGCCATGAAGCTGCTCATTCTCGCGACTTTCGCCGGCTTGCTTGCCGCATGCGCCTCGCAGCGGGAACCGGCAACCCCGCCACGCTCCGCGCAGATGGCCAACCCCGCCTCCGTCTACTGCCAGCAGCTCGGCGGCAAGCTGGACATCGCCAAAGGCAAGGACGGTGGGGAAACGGGTTATTGCACCTTGCCCGGCGGTGAGCGGATCGAAGAGTGGGAGCTCTTCCGCCGGGACCACAAGTAGTTCGCAGGCAGCAGACAGCAAAGACCTACCGCCCTTCCAACGGACTCCTCATGCACACCAACGACTCGTTGCAACGCGGCCTCCAGGAGCGCCACATCCGCCTGATGGCGCTGGGTTCGGCCATCGGCGTGGGCCTGTTTCTCGGTTCCGCCAATGCGATCCGGCTCGCCGGCCCCGCCATCCTGCTTTCCTACGTGCTCGGCGGCCTGGCGATCTTCATCATCATGCGCGCGCTCGGCGAAATGGCCGTGCAGAATCCGGTGGCCGGCTCCTTCAGCCGTTATGCGCAGGATTATCTCGGGCCGCTGCCGGGTTATCTCACCGGCTGGAATTACTGGTTCATGTGGCTGATGACCTGCATCGCGGAGATCACCGCGGTGGGCGTCTACATGGGCGTGTGGTTCCCGGATGTGCCGCAGTGGATCTGGGCGCTGGCGGCGCTGGTGACCATGGGCGCGGTCAATCTGGCGGCGGTGAAGGCGTACGGCGAGTTCGAATTCTGGTTCGCCATGATCAAGGTGGTGACCATCGTGCTCATGATTCTCGGCGGCGGCGCCATGATCGTGTTCGGCCTTGGCAACCAGGGCGTGCCGACCGGCATCAGCAACCTGTGGACGCATGGCGGCTTCATGCCCAACGGTGCCAAGGGCATGCTGATGGCCTTGCAGATGGTGATGTTCGCGTATCTGGGCGTGGAGATGATCGGCCTTACGGCGGGCGAGGCGGACAACCCGAAGAAATCCATTCCCGATGCGATCAACTCGGTGTTCTGGCGCATCCTGATCTTCTATGTCGGCGCGCTGTTCGTGATCCTGTCGATCTACCCGTGGAACGAGCTGGGCACGCAGGGCAGCCCGTTCGTGATGACCTTCGAGCGGCTGGGCATCAAGTCGGCTGCGGGCATCATCAACTTCGTGGTGCTGACCGCGGCGCTGTCGTCCTGCAATGGCGGCATCTACAGCACCGGTCGCATGCTTTACAACCTGGCCCAGCAAGGGCAGGCGCCGCGCACGTTTGCCGTGACATCGGGCACCGGCATTCCGAACCGGGCGATCCTGGTGTCGCTCGTGGCCTTGCTGCTGGGCGTGCTGCTCAATTACCTCGTGCCGGCGAAAGTGTTCGTATGGGTTACCTCGGCGGCGACCTTCGGCGCGATCTGGACCTGGGGCATCGTGCTGATCACGCAGATGAAGTACCGCCGCAGCCTGAGCGATGCGGCACGCGAGCAGCTGGTCTTCCGCATGCCGTTCTTTCCCTACGCCTCGTATCTGGCGCTGGCGTTCCTGCTGCTGGTGGTCGGCTTGATGGCTTATTTCCCCGACACGCGCGTGGCCCTGGTGGTCGGGCCGCTGTGGCTGGTGTCGTTGACGGTGCTGTACTACGTATTCGGGCTGGGCCGTAAAGCGGTCGCGTAGAAGGCGGCCGAAGGGCCCTGGGCGACGGATGGGAATGGCTGTCCACGGGGGGAGCGGGTATGGGGCGATCCGCCAATACGGCTTTGGCGCTGGTGATGCTTGGCTGGCTGCTGGCCTGGTACGGCGTCATGTCGCAGTTCGGTGATCCGGCGCCGACGGTGCCGGAGTCCGTCATCAAAAGACAGCACGACATTTCCACGACCGTTCTGCTGCTGGGCATCGCGTGTCTTATGGGCGCGCTGTGGCTATCGGGGCGATCTTTCGCCGGAGCCCGCCGCCGTTCCTTGCTGGCGGCAGCACTGGTAGTCGTGCCGGCGGGTATCGTGCTGGCGGCGCTTTACTGAAGGCCGAGCAGCGAGGCTCTCATGAAGATACTCAAGCGAATGGCGGGCGGTGCGCTGATATCTGCCGTCCTGTTCTTCGCACTGGGCTATGGGCTGGCTTTTGCCGCGCGGGACAAATGCGTGAGCGATACCGCACGAGCCGTGATGGAACAGCACATCAAGGGCAGGGACTTCAGCGGAACCGTAGTCGAGGTCAATGCTGCCGCCGTCGAATCGAGGATTCGATGGCCTTTTGTCGTGGACGTCTATTACGGCGTACCGCGAGACCTTCATGTCACCGTGCACCGTGATCGTTATGTCGTGTGGCCATGGAAAATCAGCAAGCCACTGCACACGGTTTATTATTTGGTCTGAGCAGGGCGGCGGACAGCCGGGTGCCGATAAGGCCCTGTCAACGCCACAGGCGGCCCCGCTGGTCGCGAGGCCGCCTTCACTGCATCAGCCCTTGATGAACGCCAGGATGTCGTTATTGATCACATCCGCATGCGTCGTCGCCATCCCGTGCGGAAAGCCGGGATAGATCTTCAAGGTGGCGTTCTTCAGGATCTTCGCCGACAGTACGCCGGCATCCTGGTACGGCACCACCTGGTCGTCGTCGCCGTGCAGCACCAGGGCGGGCTGCTCGATCTTCTTCAGGTCCTCGGTGAAATCCGTTTCCGAGAAGGCCTTGATGCAGTCGTAATGGGCCTTGGTGCCGCCCATCATGCCCTGGCGCCACCAGTTGCGGACAATGCCGTCGGAGACCTTGGCGCCCGGGCGGTTGAAGCCGTAGAACGGGCCGGCGGGGATATCCAGGAAGAACTGCGCGCGATTGGCCACCAGCTGCTTGCGGAAATCGTCGAACACTTCGATCGGCGTGCCGCCCGGGTTGTTGGCGCTCTTCACCATGACCGGCGGCACCGCGCCGATCAGCACGATCTTGGCCGTGCGCTTCTGGCCGTGGCGCGCCACATAGGCCGCCACTTCGCCGCCGCCGGTGGAGTGGCCGATATGGATGGCGTCGCGCAGGTCCAGCGCCTCGGTGAGGGCGGCGAGGTCGGCCGCGTAATGCTCCATGTCGTTGCCGGTGTCGGTCTGGGTGGAACGGCCGTGGCCGCGGCGGTCGTGGGCGATCACGCGGTAGCCGTGGTCCAGGAAGAACAGCATCTGGGCGTCCCAGTCGTCCGAGGACAGCGGCCAGCCATGGCTGAAGACGATGGGCTGCCCCTTGCCCCAGTCCTTGTAGAAGATCTCGACTCCGTCTTTGGTAACGATCTTGTCGGTCATGGCGTGCACTCCGTGGATGAAGGCTGAGGTCTCTGCGCAGCTGCCGTGCATGCTACGCAAAGGCAGCCAGCGTATCGCCGGCGGCGCCAAAGTCACAGCGCTTCGTGGATGACACAGTGTTTCCTTGTCGGCGCGGTTGGCATTTCTTTTGCCACGCCCGTTCAAGGCCTGAAGCATGTATCGCCGCTGCTACGCCTTCGCGACCCTGCGCCGTACCCCGCCGAAGCGGACGCGAGCCCGCGCGCATGCATGGCGTGGGCGCGTTGCATGCCTGGATTTAACGGCGGCTGCAGCACAGTCCAGCTTTGCCCTGGCCGGAACGCATGCCCAAGCGCAGACCACGCCGCCATGTCGAAGCCGCCAGCATCCCTTCGAGGCCAACCATGAAGCCCATCCAGCAATTGCGCCAGCTCGGCCAGAGCCTCTGGCTGGACAACATCACCCGCGACATGCTCGACGACGGCAGCTTGCGCCGCTATATCGACGAACTGTCGATCACCGGGCTTACTTCCAACCCGAGCATCTTCAACGCCGCCATCGGCGAAGGCAGCGCCTATGACGGCGATATCCGCGCAAAGGCGCGCGCGGGCCTGGCCGGCGAGGATCTTTTCATCGAGCTGGCGCTGGACGATCTGCGCCGTGCCGCCGACCTGTTCCGTCCGGCATTCAAGACGAGCCAGCAGGCCGATGGCTGGGTGTCGATGGAAGTGTCGCCGCTGCTGGCGCACGACACCGAAGGCAGCATCCGTTCCGCCAGCGACATCCACGACAAGGCGCAGCGCCCGAATCTCTACGTAAAGATTCCCGGCACGCCGGAGGGTGTGCCGGCGATCGAAGCATCGATCTACGCCGGCGTGCCGATCAATGTGACCCTGCTGTTCTCGCGCGAGCAATACGTGGCGGTGGCGCAAGCCTATATGCGCGGCATCGAACGCCGCCTGGAGGCCGGGCTGGATCCGCGCGTGGGCTCGGTCGCTTCGCTGTTCGTCAGCCGCTGGGACGTGGCGGTGCAGGACAAGGTGCCGGAGGAATTGCGCAACCGGCTCGGCATCGCGATCGGCGGGCGCGTGTACCAGGCCTACCGGGAACAGCTGGCGTCGAAGCGCTGGCAGGCATTGGCCGAGGCCGGCGCACGTCCGCAGCGTTTGTTGTGGGCCAGCACCGGCAGCAAGGACCCGAAGGCCTCCGACACCTTGTACGTCGAGGCATTGGCTGCGCCGGACACCATCGACACCATGCCCGACAAGACGCTGCTCGCGTTCGCGGACCACGGCACGGTCGGCAGCGCCATGCGCACCGACGGCGGCGATGCGGAGCAGGTGCTGGCGCGCTTTGCCGATGCCGGCGTGGATATCGACGCGCTCGCGCAGCAGCTGCAGCAGGAAGGCGCGGCTTCGTTCGTGAAGTCCTGGAAGCAACTGCTGCAGCGCATCGCCGAAAAGAGCGGGCGGCTGGCTGGCGCCTGAGCGGCGCATTCCCCTTCACGACATCAGGTGACCCGCATGGCGGACAATCTCGACCAGAAATGCATCAACACCATCCGCTTCCTGTCGGTGGACATGTTGCAGAAAGCCAACAGCGGGCACCCCGGCCTGCCGCTCGACGCGGCGCCGATGGCCTACGTGCTGTGGACGCGCTGGCTGAAATACCACCCGGCCAACCCGGACTGGTTCGACCGCGACCGTTTCGTGCTTTCGGCCGGCCACGGCTCGGCATTGCTTTACAGCCTGCTGCACCTCACCGGCTTCGATCTCTCGCTGGACGACATCAAGCAATTCCGCCAATGGGGCAGCAAGACGCCGGGGCATCCGGAACGCGGCCACACGCCCGGCGTGGAAACCACCACCGGCCCGCTGGGGCAGGGCATGGCCAATGCGGTGGGCATGGCCATCGCCGAAGCGCAACTGGCGGCGCGCTACAACCGTCCCGGGCATACGGTGATCGACCACTGCACCTATGCCCTCGTGAGTGACGGCGACCTGATGGAAGGCGTGGCCTCCGAAGCCGCGTCGCTGGCGGGAGACCTCAAGCTGGGCAAGCTGATCTGCCTGTACGACCAGAATTCGGTGACGCTCTCCGCCGGCACCGACATCACCTTCGGCGAGGACGTGCGGCGCCGTTTCGATGCCTACGGCTGGCATACCATCGCGGTGGCGGACGGCAACGACCTGATCGCGCTGGACGCGGCACTGGAGACCGCGCGCGCGAAGACCACGCGGCCGACCATGATCCTGGTGCGCACGCACCTGGGCTATGGTTCGCCGGAGCAGGACCAGTTCAAGGCGCATGGCTCGCCGCTGGGCGAAGAGAGTGTGCGCAAGACCAAGCAGAAGCTGGGTTGGCCGACGGAGCCGGACTTCCTGATTCCCAACGATGCGCTGGCGCATTTCCGCCAGGCGCAGCGGCGCGGTGAGCGGTGGGAGGCGGCGTGGAATGAACGGATGGCGGCCTACGCGCAGGCCTTTCCGGGCCTCCACGAGGACTTGCAGCTGCTGATCCGGCGCGAGCTTCCCAAGGACTGGGATGCCGGCATTCCCAGCTTTCCAGCCGACGCCAAGGGCATGGCCACGCGCGATGCTTCCGGCAAGGTGATGAACGCCTTCGTGTCGAAAGTACCCGGTTTCACCGGCGGTTCGGCCGATCTCGATCCGTCGACCATGACGGCGTTGAAGGGGCAGGGCGATTTCCATCCCGGCGCGGCGCAGGGCGCCGACCTGCAAGGCACCGACTCCGCCGGCTGGAGCTATGCCGGCCGCAATGTCCACTTCGGTGTGCGCGAGCACGCGATGGGCGCCATCGCCAACGGCCTGGCGGCGCATGGCGGCATGATTCCGTTCGGCTCTACCTTCCTGATCTTCTCCGACTATATGCGGCCGCCGGTACGGCTGGCGGCGCTGATGAAACTGCACGTGATCCACGTGTTCACCCACGACAGCGTGGCGCTGGGCGAGGACGGACCGACACATCAGCCGGTGGAGCAGCTGGCGAACTTGCGCGCGATTCCCAACCTGTTGCTGATCCGCCCCGCCGATGCCAACGAGACCGCGGTGGCCTGGCGCGTGGCCATGGAAACCAAGGATCGCCCGGTGCTGCTCGCACTGACCCGGCAGAAGGTGCCCACGCTGGATCGCGAGCGCTGCGCGGCGGCCGACGGCCTGCGCCGCGGCGGCTACGTGCTGTTCGATACGCCGGGCCGCAAGCCCGAGCTGATCCTGATCGCCAGCGGCTCGGAAGTGAGCCTGATCGTGGCCGCCGCGGAACGCCTGCAAAGCGATGGCGTGGCGGTGCGTTGCGTGTCGATGCCGTGCTGGAAACTGTTCGACGCATTGAGCCAGGAGCAACGCGACGAGGTGCTGCCGCCTTCGGTCGGCGCCCGGCTGGCCGTGGAGCTTGGCGTGTCCCAGGGCTGGGAACGCTATCTCGGCCCGCGCGGCGACATGCTGGGCATCGAGCACTTCGGCGCGTCGGCGCCGGCCGAAGTGCTGCTGGAGAAATTCGGCTTTACCGCGGACGGGGTCTACGCCCGCGCCAAGGCCCTGCTCGCCAGGTAATGCTTATTCCTTGGTGATGGCGTGCCCGCCGAACTCGTTGCGCATCGAGGCCAGCAGCTTGTCGGCGAAAGATTCCTTGTCCCGCGAACGCAGGCGTTCGATCAGCGACTGCGCGATCACCGGCACGGGCACATTGAGCTCGATCGCCTCGTCCACCGTCCAGCGGCCTTCGCCGGAATCCGGCACGTACGGCGCGATGCCGGCCATCTCCGGGTTCTTTTGCAGCGCGTCGGCGGTGAGGTCGAGCAGCCAGGAACGCACCACGCTGCCGTGGCGCCAGATCTCGGCGATCCGGTGCAGGTCGAGCGCGAATTCGGCCTTGTGCTTGAGGATCGAGAAGCCTTCGGCATACGCCTGCATCAGGCCGTACTCGATGCCGTTGTGGACCATCTTGGTGTAGTGGCCGGCACCGACCGGCCCGACGCGCGCCCAGCCACGATCGGGCGCCGGCGCAAGCGTCTCGAAAACAGGACGCAAGCGCTCGATCGCCGTTTCGTCGCCGCCGATCATCAGGCTGTAGCCCTCGTCCAGGCCCCAGATGCCGCCACTGGTGCCGCTGTCGACATAGGCGATGCCGTGCTCGGCGAAGCGCTTCGCGCGGCGCTGGGTGTCCTTGTAATAGGAGTTGCCGCCGTCGATCACGGTGTCGCCCGCGGCGAGCAGCGGCAGCAGTGTATCGAGACTGGCATCCGTGGGATCGCCCGCCGGCACCATCAGCCACAGCGCGCGCGGCGCGGGCAGGGCGGCGACCAGTGCGGCCAGCGATTCCGCCGAGGCGGCGCCCTTGTCTTCGAGCGCCTTGCGCGCAGCCGGTTGCGGATCGAAGCCGACGATGGCGTGGCCGCCGCGCATCAGCCGCTGCGCCATATTGGCGCCCATCCTGCCCAGGCCGATCATGCCGAGTTTCATGGTGGGTTCCTCGCGTGGGTTGTCATGGCAGAGCGGCATGATGAACCATCGGAGCAGCCGGCGACATGTATTCGCCGCGAAAACCGAGGACGCTCCCATGGCCGAACGTTCGCAACAACCTGTGTCACCTGGTTTCGTCGTGCTGAAGCAGACCGCTGCGGGGCAGTGGCAGCTGCTGGGCGAAGCGAGGCGCAAGCCTGGCCTCACCGCACAGGCCGCGCGCACGCACGCGATCATGGAAGCGACGGGCGGCAAGGCGAAGGCGGGGGAAATCTATGCCGCGGTGCTGCGCAGCGAATGGCTGGTTGCGCAGAAGTGGAGTCCGCCGGCTTAAACGTCCGCGTATTTCTTCAGGGCCTTATCGTCTCGGTGGAGGGGCGATTGATGGAAGGCGGCCGCACGGCACGATAATCTGCCTTCTCACCGCCATCCTCCTCCTTCCACCGCGAGCCCCATGACCGCCACGCCGCGCAACGTAGCCCTGGATCGACTGCGTTCCTTCGTCACGCTCCTGGTGCTGCTGCATCACAGCCTGCTCGCCTATCACCCCTATGCGCCGCCGGCGGCTCCGTTCAACGCGCCGGCCTTGCTTTGGACGGCCTTCCCGGTGGTGGACAGCGTGCGCCTGCCCGGCGCGGAGTGGGTGGTCGGCTTCAACGACGTGTTCTTCATGGCGCTGATGTTCCTGGTCTCCGGCCTGTTCGTGTGGCCTGCGCTGGCGCGCCGCGGCGCCGTGGATTTCATCGGCGAGCGGCTGCTGCGCCTTGCGGTGCCCTTCATGTATGCCGCCGCCGTGCTCGCGCCGCTGGCGTATTACCCGGCCTGGCGGATAAGCGGTGGCGGCGGTGGCGGCCTGGGCGTGCTGGCGTTTCTGCAGGACTGGATGCGCTTGAGCGTGTGGCCGGCGGGGCCGGCCTGGTTTCTCTGGGTCTTGCTGGTGTTCGGTGTGCTTGCTGCGGGCGTGTATGCGCTTGCGCCGAAAGCCGGCGCGGCGCTCGGGCGCCGGCTGACAGGGCAGAAGCCGATCGTGCTGTTCGGTGTGTTGGCGGGCCTTTCGGCGCTGGTCTACCTGCCGGCGACGCATACGGTGGATCCGGAGGCCTGGCTCAGTTTCGGCCCGTTCTTCGTGCAGATCAGCCGCGCGCCGGTCTATGCGCTGTACTTCGTAGTGGGCATCGGCATGGGTGCCATGACGTTCGAGCAAGGGCTGCTCGCGCCGGATGGCCCGCTGGCGCGGCAATGGCGGGATTGGCTGGTTTCGGCGCCGGTGGTGTACGTGCTGCTGGTGGCCATTCAGATGGGCCTGGCCAAGGCGCAGGGCGCGGGAGCGTCAACGGATATCTGGCGCATTGCGGAGAACCTCGCCTTCGTCGCCTCCTGCGCGGTGTCGTGCATCGCCTTCCTCGCGCTGTTCCTGCGTTTTTTCAAGCGCGGCGGCCGGATCGGCAACAGCTTGTCGCGCAATGCCTATGGCATCTATCTGGTGCACTACGTGTTCGTGACCTGGCTGCAGTGGACGCTGCTCGACTGGCCGCTGCCGGCGTTCGAAAAGGCGCTGATCGTCTTCGTGGGAGCCGTGCTGCTCAGCTGGCTGACCACGGCGATCCTGCGGCTTATCCCCGGAATCGCCCGCGTGCTTTGAGCCGCTGCGCCAGCAGCAGCACGCAGGCCGCGGCCAGCAGCATGCGCAGGGCATCGAGCGCATCGCCGAATGGATCGCCGTTGCGCACATGCGTGGCGATGGCGCCGAGCATCATCAGCACGAGCACCGCTGCCGCCACCGGGCGCAGGGGGCGCAGCAGCAGTGCAAAGGCGCTCAGGCTTTCGACCGCCATCACCACGTACATCGACCACACCGGATAACCGGAAGCCTGGAAGAACTGCCGCATCTGTGCATCGTGCAGGGCCTTGCCGATCTCGAAGCCGATGAAGTTGAGCGCGACGTAAACCGATAGCGCCGCGGCCAGCCTGGCGGCAGCCTGCGCGCCGTGTGACCGCTGCCTGGCCGCATCGACCGTCGCCACCGCCGCCATGCCCACCAGCCACGGGCCGAGTGACACGGTGCCGCTCGTCAGTTGGCGCAGGAGGTTCTTCACCGCATCCGGCACCACCGGCAACAGCGCCACGCCGGCCAGCCATGCCAGGCCCAGAAGCAGGCACGCGCCCACCACGATGGCCGACAGCGTCCGCCGCCCTTGCGTACGGATGGGTAGGAGAAGAATGCCCAGGGCGAGCAGCGCCGCGATCCCCGCATGCGCCAGAAAGACCGAGGTATCCGACATGGGTTGCGGGTTGCGTTGGGAAGGTGGGCGAGTCTACCCAGGCTTCACCGCCGGCCCGCCCGTGCCGGAAGTCCCGTGGGACGCGGCCTGGGGCGGGGCGGCCCTATGCGCGGAAGAGAGAACCCGGAAACCGGGTGTCCCGGAGTGGCAGGGTTACTTCCGGGTGCCCGGACGCTTGACGTCCGGCTTGGACGGCGCTTCGCCGGTATGGTTCGGGTCGCGGTCGTAGTGGTTGGATTTGGTATAGCTCTTCACTTTCTCGCCCACCGGGGCTTTTTTCTTGTCCACCGGCTTGCTCGCGTAGGCAGAGTGGATTTCGGCTAGCGAGATGTCTTTCGGGGGCTGGTTCATCGCAGTCTCCGCGGGCGGGAAAGATTCACCGTACACCTACTGCCCCCGAGAAGCGAATGCGGGAGGTCATTTCACTCGTTTTTCACGAGAGGCCGGGGCCGCGCCTCAAGCTACCGCCGTGCTCAAAGCCACCACATCCCGCCGCGGCGGCGCGCCGAACATCCGGGCGTATTCGCGGCTGAACTGCGAAGGGCTTTCGTAGCCCACGCGGTAGGCCGCCGATTCCGCATTCGCTGCGCCCGCCATCATCAGATCGCGCGCTTCCAGCAGGCGCAGCTGCTTCTGGTACTGCAGCGGCGTCATCGCCGTAAGCGCCTTGAACTGGCGATGGAAGGCCGATGGGCTGAGGCGGGCAATCGCAGCCAGCTCGTCGATGCGCACCGGTTTGCGGAACTGGTCGCGCAGGCGGTGCAGGGCTTTCATCATGCGCTGGGTATGTCCGGAGCCGAGCACCACATCGGCAATCTCCCCTCCATGCGGCCCGGTCAGCAGCCAGTAGCAGAGTTCGCGCTTGATCATCGGCGCCAGCACCGCAATCGCGTCCGGCGTGTCGAGCAGGCGCGCCAGGCGCAGCACGCATTCGGTAGTGGGGCCGGTGAAGTCGGCAACGAAGATGCCACGCTGCGCGCTGCCCGACAGCGGTGGCGGCGCCGGCATGCTCTCCAGCATCTCGCGCATCGCGGCGGGATCGAACTCGATCACCACGCACAGATAAGGCTCCGCCGGACTGGCGCGCGTGACGCGGCTGAGGCCCGGCATGTGCACGCTGACCACCAGCGCCTGTCCGGCGCTGTAGTCGTAGCGCCGGCCACCGAAGATGCTGCACTTGGCGCCTTGCACCACCACGCACAGCACCCGCTGCGATACCAGGTGCGTGGGATGCTGCTGCCGTCGATCGGCGCGGATGAACGAAACGCCTTTGATCGGCGTTTCGTGGAAGCCTTCGCCGCCACGCCCGCCGGTATGGCGCTTGACGATATCGACCAGCGTGTCAGCCATGGCGCAATCCCCGGTATGCATGCAATGGATGCTAGCGCCATTCGCGCCCCCGGCAACGGGGCCCGAGCAGGATCGGGCAAGAACATGGCCGGTTCCGGCATTCGATGCGGCGCTGGCGGCGCCTAAGCTTGCCGCCGTTTTCCTCCTCCCCGCAGGTCTGCCATGAACACCAGCGTCACCGGAAACAAGATCGCCATCGTCACCGGCGGAAGCCGTGGCCTCGGTCGCAACACCGTGCTGCACCTCGCGCGCCGCGGCGTGGACAGCGTCTTTACCTACCGCGCCAACCAGGCGGAGGCCGCCGAGGTAACCCGGCTCGCCGCCGAAGCCGGACGCAAAGCCATCGCCTTGCAGCTCGACACCGGCGATACCGCGCAGTTCGACGGCTTCGTCGGCGAGGTGCGCGAGGCGCTGGCCGCGCTGGGTGCGGAGCGCTTCGACTATCTGGTCAACAACGCCGGCACCTCGCACCACGCGCCGATCGCCGAGACCACGGAAGAAGACATGGACAGCCTGTACCGCGTGCACTTCAAGGGCGTGTTCTTCCTCACCCAGAAACTGCTGCCGCTGATCAACGACGGCGGCCGTATCGTCAACATCTCCAGCGGCCTGACCCGCTTTTCGTTCCCCGGCAGCGCGCCGTATGCCTCGATGAAGGGCGCGGTCGAAGTGCTGACGCGCTATCTGGCCAAGGAGCTGGGCCCGCGCGGCATTGCCGTCAACACGGTGGCGCCCGGCGCGGTGGAAACCGATTTCAGCGGCGGCATGGTGCGCGACAATCCCGAGATCAACCGTCGCGTGGCGGAATCTACCGCGCTTGGACGCCCCGGCCTGCCGGACGATATCGGCCCGATGATCGCCTCGCTGCTGATGGAGGACAATCGCTGGGTCAATGCGCAGCGCATCGAGGTATCCGGCGGCATGCTGATCTGAGGCAGCCTCCCGGTTGGCATCGGCGAGGCGCCTGCCCGCCGATTGCCAGGATTTCGCCCGATGGCGGTGCAGCGAGGCTTTTACTATCCCGCACCCCCATCGGATCGGAGCCACCACCTTGCCGTCTTTCTTCGCCAGCTTCTGCACCGCCGGCCTGCTGCTGGCCGCAGGTTCCGTCCACGCCGCCACCCAACCGGACTTCGACAGCGAACTGCGCCGCATCGCCGATACTTTCATGCGCGACAACCACATCCCCGGCATGGCCATCGCCATCACCGTGGACGGCAAGGAGCGCTACTACAACTTCGGCGTGGCATCGAAGCAGAGCAAGCGGAAGGTGAGCAGCGACACGCTGTTCGAGCTGGGTTCGATCAGCAAGACCTTTATCGCGACGCTGGCCACTTATGCGCAGGCCGAAGGCAAGCTGTCGCTCGATAATCAAGTCGAGGATTACCTGCCGGAATTCAAAGGCAAGCCGTTCGGCAAGGTTGCGCTGTTCGACCTGGGTACGCACACTGCCGGAGGTTTTCCGCTGCAGGTGCCTGACGAAGTGGGCAATCATCGGCAACTTATCGATTGGCTGAAAGCGTGGCAACCGCGCTACCCGGAAGGCAGCAAGCGCAGCTATTCCAATCCGAGCATCGGCATGCTCGGCCTGATCACCGCCGACCGGATGGGCCAGCACTATGCCGACGCGGTCGAGCACACGCTGCTGCCCAAGCTGGGCCTGGCCGATACCTTTATCCGCATACCGGCTGCCAAAAAGGCCGATTACGCGCAGGGCTACAACGGCGACGACAGCCCCGTGCACGTCAACCCCGGCGTGCTTGGCGACGAAGCATACGGCGTGATCTCCAGCGCGAAAGACCTGCTGCATTACGTCCACGTGCAGCTTGGCGAAACGCCGGTCGATGCGCTCACCCGCCGCGCCATCGCAGACACCCGCATCGCCTACTACCGGAGCGGCCCCATGATCCAGGACCTGGCCTGGGAGCAGTACCCCTATCCCGTCACCCACGACGACCTGCTGCGCGGCAATAGCAGCCGGATGATCCGCGAAGACCAGCCCGTGACCGCGATCAAGCCCCCGCATCCGCCCACTGACGCCGTGCTGGTGAACAAGACCGGCGCCACCAACGGCTTCGGCGCCTATATCGCCTTCGTGCCGGCGAAGAAACTGGGGCTGGTGATCCTCACCAATCGCAGCCATCCGACTGAGGCGAGGGTGGAGTTTGCGTATGAGGTGTTGAAGATGATGGATCCGGATGGGCTGGGCGGAGCCACGCACTGAGCGAAGCACAACGGTGACCCGGGCCTTGCCTTACGCCACAGTTACAGAACTGACACAACCCACTGCTAGCCTCCCAAAACGTGTAGCCGATGTATAAAGCCTCACCCGGCGCGAGGTCGGGCCGACCGGCGATCCGGAGACGGTCTATGAAGTACGCCTGGTGGGTGCTGTTGGCAGCGTGTGGGTTTTGTGGGGGGGCGGGCCATGCCGTGGAGCAGCAGGTGGCGGACGTGGGGCCGGCCGACGATGCGCGCGGGCGCTGGTCTTTCGACATCGGTCCGCAGCCTTTGAGTAGCGCGGTGAGGGCATTCAGCGACGTGACGGGACAGGCCTTGCTGGTTGACGAGCGCCTGCTGGTGGGGCGTGTGTCCCCCGGCGTGCGCGGGGAATTCACGCCGGAGGACGCGTTGCGTCGGCTGCTGGCGGGCACGGGGCTGCGCGAGCGCTACACCTCGGACAAGGCCTTTACCCTGATGCCCGCGGTGGACACCGACATAGGCATCGCCAACATGGCGCCGTCCGCTGCACCCGCGGAAACCGCCGACACCGTCGTCGTCAGCTACGGCGCCGCCTTGCAGGCCGCGGTGGAAGCCGCGCTCTGCCGCACGCCACTCACGCGCCCGGGCGAATATCGCCTCGCCCTGCAGGTCTGGGTCGACGGCTCCGGCCAGTTGCACCGCCTGCGCCTGCTCGGCAGCACGGGGCGCGAAGAGCGCGACAAGGCAGTGGAGTCGATCCTTGGCGGTTTGCATGTCGATCCGCCGCCGCCTGGCCTGGCCCAGCCGCTCACATTGTTGCTGCTGCCCGCCGGCGCCTCGCGTCCGGCGCACTGCTGAGTTGGCGATGTCGACCTCGCTGTCGCTGATGGGCCTGTTCCTGGAATGGCAACCGGAGCTGCGCAAGCGGTTGCGCCGGCGGCTGGGCTCGGACGAGCTGGTCAACGACGTATTGCAGGAAACCTATCTGCGCGTGGAGCGCCTGGGCGACAGCTCGCCGGTCTCGCACAACCCGGCCGGCTATCTGTTCCGCATGGCGCTCAACGTGGCGGCCGACCAGCGCCAGGCCGAATCGCGCTACCTCACCGGCGAAGAGGTCGAAGACCTGCTGCACATCGCCGACGAGGCGCTGGACCCGGCGCGCATCGCCCATGCCCGCATCGAGATCGCCGCGCTGGAGCATGCCATGGGCGAGCTCACCCTGCGCCAGCGCGAGATACTGATCGCCGCCCGTGTGGACGACCTGCCGCAGCAGGAAATCGCCGACCGTTTCCGCATTTCGGTGCGCATGGTGGGCAAGGAACTGAAGAAGGCCCTGGAGCATTGCGGCGAGCGCCTGGATCGCCGCGTGGTGCAACGGTTCGGTCCCGGGGCCGGAAAGGCGTCTTGAAGGGTATGGAACCGAATTCCGCCAGCCTGAGCCACGATTCGCCGCTGCACCGCGAGGCGCGCGACTGGCTGCTGCTGCTCAAATCCGGCCGCGCCACGGCCGCCGATGCCCAGGGTTTTCGCCACTGGGTGGCGCAGAGCGTGGCGCATGCGCGTGCGTTCGCCGAGACGCGGTTGATGTGGGAGCGGCTGGGTGCCGCGGCGGCCCATGTGGCTCAGCGCGAGCGGGCGCCTGCGGTGGCGCCGCGGCGCATGACGCGGCGCGCCTTTCTGGGCGGGGCGGTGGCGGCTTCCGCTGCGGCGTTGCTGCTGGCGCAGCCGCCGTTCCGGCTGTGGCCCGGTATCTCCGATATGGCGGCGGATTTCCGCACTGCGACCGGTGAGCAGCGTTCGGTGCAGGTTGCGCCTGGGGTCACGGTGGAGATGAATACGCAGACTGCATTCAATCTGCGCAAGGTGGATGACCAGTTGGCCGGCATCGAATTGCTGGATGGAGAGATTCAGCTGCAGCTGGCTGAGGGCGCCGGGAATTTTACGGTGTGGGCGGCGAAGGGTGGCCTGCTGGCCAAGCCGGGGTCGCAGTGCAATGTGCGTTGCCTTGGGGGCGACGTGGAGGTCACCGCGCTGGATGGCTCGGTGCGCGTTGACTACCGTGGGCAGAGTGAGGCGCTCGGCGCCGCGCAGCGGGCCAGTTACGGTGAGCGTGAACTGACGCCGCCGGCGTCGGCGGATCTTGAGCAGGCGATGGCTTGGCGGCGGCGGGTGTTGGTGTTTGATAACCGGCCGTTGTCGTATGTGGTGGCGGAGATTAATCGCTATCGGCCGGGGAGGTTGGTGTTGACCAACGATGTGTTGGGGGCGCGGATGGTGCATGCGCGGTTTTCGCTTAATCAGCTGGCGGATGTTGCGACGTTGATTCGGGAGGCCTTCGGCGCTCGAGTGACGGAGTTGCCGGGGGGCATCGTTCTCCTGAGTTGATGGGCGCTTGCGCGCTCTTAGGCTCGTCATCCCGGCGTAGGCCGGGATCCAGTAACGGTATCGTTTGATTTTCGCGGTGACGCGAACTGGCCGCTTATGCAGCGGGCATTTCGGACGCCTGCCGGCGCCCGAGTTACTTTCTCTTTGCTGGCTCAATCCCCTCAAGGGGGACCTCGAGAGAAAGTAACCAAAGAGAAATAGCCTTAGAGCAACGGCTCGCGACGCGACTAGAACGAGCAGTGGACGGCTGCGGCAACGGATTAACCAGAGTCGACACGAAACGACTGTGCGTTTACGTGACGCGTGCTTCAACGTGCCGTTGCCGAGAGGATGTTCAAGAACTGCGGCCAGCTTCTGCTCTTCGCCCCTGCCTACCTCACGACATTACCCCTCTCCCCTCCGGGGAGAGGCCAGGGTGAGGGGCCGGGCGGAGCGTCGCGTGGGGTCTTGCCTCATGTGCAAAAGCTCCCGCTTGCTCTTCTTTGCCGCGTGAATTCCACGTCCAGCATGTCCATCCATATGACATTCCCATGTCATTGCTGGCCGCAAACAAGCCGAAACATCGTCCGTCATGAATTTTTCGTGACGCAGGTTCAGTTCCCTCGGAAGGGTTCCGTCTAAGGGCAAAGGAAGGCGGTACGGGCTGGGATGCCCACCGGAATTTCTTCGCCCGGTGCGCTTGTGGGTGTGCCGGAAATCTCGATCGGGCTATGGGCGCGGCTGGTGTGGCGCGCCCCGGGGGATGGTGTGCGTTTCATTGTCAAAGCGGTTCGGCCGTATGGACGGCCCGCATGCATGGGTAGCCTTGGATCGGACATGTGGCTGTCGCGAGGCGGTTATGCGTCGGCGCTTAGCTACGGGGACATCAGGAAAGGGACGACCGCATGGACCGGAGCGTCGCGATGAAGGGCCGCCGGCCGCTGGCTCTCGCCGTCATGCTGGCGCTGGCCTGGAGCACGGTTCAGGCGCAGCAGGCCGCCGCCCCGGCGCAGGAGACGCCGCAGCGCTTCGACGTCAACGAATACCTGGTGCGCGGCAATACGCTGCTGCAGGCGGTGGAGATCGAGCAGGCGGTGGAGCCGTTCCTGGGGCCGGGACGCAGCCTGGACGACGTGCACGGCGCGCGCGACGCGCTGCAGAAGATCTACCAGGCCAGGGGCTACCAGTCGGTCACGGTGGAAGTGCCGCCGCAGCAGGTACGCGGCGGCGTGCTGCTGCTGAAGGTCACCGAGAACAGCATCGGCCGCGTCCGCGTGGAAGGCTCGCGCTACCACTCGCCGCAGGCTATCCGCGAAGCGGTGCCGGCGCTGGCCGAAGGCGCGGTGCCGAACTTCAGCCAGGCACAGGAACAGCTCGCGCAGGTGAACCGCCAGCCGGGCCGGCAGGTGGTGCCGCTGCTGAAGCCGGGCAGCCTGCCGCAGACCATGGACGTCACGCTGAAGGTGGAAGACAGCTATCCGCTGCACGCCAGCCTTGAGGTCAACAACGACCACAGCGCCGACACGCCCGCGCTGCGCACCGTCGGCAACGTGCGCTACGACAATCTGTGGCAGCTGGGCCATACCGTTTCCGCCACCTACATCGTGGCGCCGCAGGATCGCCACGCCGTCGAGGTGTATGCGCTGTCCTACCTGGCGCCGCTCGACAGCCAATGGAGCCTGCTCGGCTCCGGCTACAAGTCCAACAGCAATGCCAACACGCTCGGCGGCACCACGGTGCTGGGCAAGGGCAATGCGGTGAGCCTGCAGGCGATCCGCAACCTGCCGACCCTGGGCGACTACGGCCAGTCGTTCTCGCTCAGCGTGGCGCGCAAGCATTTCGACCAGCGCCTGACCGTGGGCGAGCAGCAGCAGGCGGTGCCGATCACCTACTACCCGCTGACGGTGGCCTATACCGGCCAGCGCACGCGCGACAGCTCCTCGCTGGGCCTGTCCATCGCCGGCAACTTCGGCGTGCGCGGCGCCGGCAGCGGGCGTCTCGAATTCGACAACCAGCGCTACAACGCGCGGCAGAACTTTGCCTACCTGCGCGTGGATGCCAACTACACGCGCGCATTTGCCAACGGCTATGCGTTCGCCTTCCACGCCAGCGGGCAGCTGGCCGATTCGCCGCTGGTGTCCAGCGAGCAGTTCGCCGCCGGCGGCGCCAACAGCGTGCGCGGTTTCCTGTCGGCGGAAGACACCGGCGACAACGGCGGCTCGGCCACGGTGGAACTGCGCAGCCCGTCGGTGGCTTCGTGGTTCGGCAAGTACGTCAACGAGTGGCGCTTCCACTGGTTCGTCGACGGCTCGCGCATCCTGCTGATCGATCCGCTGCCGGAGCAGCGCGGCCGCTTCACCTTGCTCAGCACGGGCCTGGGTACGCGCTTCACCTTGTTCGACACCGTCAGCGGCGAACTGGAATACGCCTGGCCGCTCAAGGACGGCTCGCGCACGCGCACCCACGACGGGCGCTGGCTGTTCAGCCTCAAGGCCGGGCTTTGAGGAGCGCGGCGATGACACGGCTTTCTTTTTCTTCTAGGGGTGCAACGACGATGCGTTACCTGATCCTTGCGTGGCTGCTGTGCCTGGCCTGCCTGCCGCGCCTCTCGCTGGCGGCCGAGTCGGCCTGGTGGAACGACGACTGGTCCTACCGCAAATCCATCACGCTGGACACCAGTCCCACCGGCGCGCCGCTGCCGCAGTCGCCGGGCCGCATGCCGGTGCTGATCCGCCTGCATCCGGGCAACTTCCAGTTCGACGGCGTGGCGAAGGACGGCGCGGACCTGCGTTTCATCGCCGCCGACGGCAAGACGCCGCTGAACTACCAGATCGACAGCTTCGATCCGGTGATGGGCGTGGGCCAGGTCTGGGTGGACGTGAGCGAACTGCCGGCCAATGCCAAGCAGACCATCTGGATGTACTACGGCAACCCCAAGGCCACCGCGCAGAGCAGCGGCCCGGCCGCGTTCGACGCCGACCACACCCTGGTCTACCACTTCGAGGAAGCCGCCGCGGGCGCGCCCAAGGACGCCACCGCCTACGGCAACCATGCGCAGTCCGGCAGCGTGCAGCCGGTGGACGGCGGCATCGTCGGCAAGGCCGCGCGTTTCGACGGCAACCAGGTGGTGACATTGCCATCCAGCGCTTCGCTCAACGCGGCGGCCGGCGGCGCCTTCACCTTCAGCGCGTGGATCAAGCTGGACGCTCTGCCCACCACGCCCACCGCCATCTACGCGCGGCACCAGGACGGCCGCGCGGTGGTGATCGGCCTCGACGGCGGCGCGCCCTATGTGGAAGCGAACGCCGGCCAGGGCGCGCAGCGCAGCGCCGCGGGCGAGCCGCTCAAGGCCGGGCAGTGGACGCAGCTCGCCGTTACTTTCGACGCGCAGCAGGCCACGCTCTACGTCAATGGCCAGAAGTATTCGACGCTGGCTGCCGCGATGCCGGCGCTGGGTTCCGCCGCCACGCTGGGCGGCGACGCGGCCGGGCAGGGCGCGGCGCTGGCGAATTTCCTTGGCCTGATGGACGAAGTGCGCCTGTCGCGCGTAGCGCGCTCGGCGGCCGCGATCGGCGTCGACGCACTGTCGCAGGGCGCCGAATCGAAGCTGGTGCAGTACGGCGAGGACGAAAAGAAATCCGGCGCCGGCTTCGGCTACTTCGGCGTCATCATCAAGTCGGTCACGCTCGACGCCTGGGTGGTGATCGCCATCCTGCTGGTGATGGCGGCGATCTCCTGGATGGTGATGTGGCAGAAGGGCCGCTACGTCAGCAGCGTCACCAACGCCAACGACCGCTTCCTGGAGCGCTACCGCGACCTCGGCACCAACCTGCTCGGCATGGGCGACGAAGGCACGCCGCGCGACCTGGCCGACTCCTCGCTGTACCGCCTCTACGAAGTGGGCAAGAAGGAAGTGTGGCGCCGCAAGGACGCCAAGGGCCGCCTGGTGATCGCCACCGAATCGATCGAGGCGATCCGCGCGGTGATGGATTCCACCCTGGTGCGCGAGAACCAGAAGCTGTCGCGCTCGATGGTCATGCTCACCATCGCCATCTCCGGCGGCCCGTTCCTGGGCCTGCTCGGCACGGTGGTCGGCGTGATGATCACCTTCGCGGCGATCGCCGCCGCGGGCGACGTCAACGTCAACGCCATCGCGCCGGGCATTTCCGCCGCGCTGCTGGCCACGGTGGCCGGCCTGTTCGTCGCGATCCCGGCGCTGTTTGGCTACAACTACCTGCTGACGCGCAACAAGGCGGTCACCGCGAACATGCAGGTGTTCGTCGACGAGTTCGTCACCCGCCTGGCCGAACTGCACCGCGACGCCGACCTCGGCGCGGCGGCTTAAGGGAGGGCGCGGCCATGCAGGTACAGGACGACGACAAGCCCTACGACGACATCAACATCACGCCGATGCTGGATCTCGCCTACGTGCTGCTGGTGATCTTCATCATCATGACCACCGCCTCGGTGCAGGGCGTGAAAGTCAACCTGCCCAAGGCCAGCGCCTCGGTCAGCCTGGCCAAGCCGCAGACCAAGGCGATCACCGTGTCCGACAGCGGGCAGATCTTCCTCGATGCGTTCCCGGTGACCCTCGGCGAACTCGAAGCGCGGCTGCGCACGCAGAAGGCGCTGACGCCGGAATTCCCGATCATCGTCAAGGGCGACGCCAACGTGCAGTACCAGAAGGTGGTCGACATCCTCGACCTGCTGCGCCGGCTGGATCTCTCGCAGGTCGGCCTGGTCACCGGCAAGGCGCCGGGCGGTTGACGATGAACAAGTCCGGACCGAGTCCGAAACGCTGGCGCGGACGCATCATCGGCATCGCCGCCGTGCTGCTGGCCGGCGCCCTGGTATGGCACTACGCCGGGCACCAGGTCGGCGTGCGGCGCGAGGCGCCGCGCGTGCCCACCATCACGCCATTGCCGCCGCCTCCGCCGCCGCCGAAGGAAAAACCGCCGGAACCGAAGAAGCTGGAGGAGACCAGGCAGGAACTCCCGAAGCCGAACGAACCGGCCAAGCCGGTGGAAGCGCCGAAGGCGCCCGACGTGGCGCGGCAGGTGACCATCAACGGCGCGGCGCAGGCCGGCAACGACGGCTTCAACCTCGGCGCGGGCGACGGCGGCGGCATGGTCGGTGCCGGCGGCGGCAACGGCGTCGGCGGCTCCTCGTACGAGCAATACCTCGGCTATGCCTTGCAGCAGGCGATCCAGCGCGACGAGCGCACGCGGCGCCTGGTGTTCGAAGTGAAGGTCAGCCTGTGGATCGACCCCAGCGGCCGCATCACCCGCGCAGAAATGCTCGCGCCCAGCGGCGCGCCCGCCACCGACGAAGCGCTGCTCGAGGTGCTGCGCGGCCTGAGCATCGACAGCCCGCCGCCGCCGCGCCTGAGCATGCCGGTGCGCGCGTCCATCCGCGGCAGGCGACCTGTATGAGCACGCCATTCTTTTCTCTGGAGCAGATCATGGATGTTTCGAGGTTTTCCAAGCAACGCGCACTGTGCCTGGCGATCGGCCTGCTGCTGGCCGGCGCCGCGCCGGCCGCGCTGGCGCAGAACGCCGCGCCGTCGCCCAACGCCACCATCAACCTGATCCGCCTGATGGTGAAGAAGGGCCTGATCACCCAGGCCGATGCCGACGGCCTGATCGCCGAGGCGAATGCCGAAGCTGCGCAGGCGCAGAAGGCGCAGGCCCCGTCCGCGCTGGCCGCGAACGACGGCGCGCAGCCCGGCGACGTGCGCGTGCCCTATGTGCCGCAGAGCGTGCGCAACGAGATCCGCGAGCAGGTCAAGCAGGAAGTGATCGCGCAGGCGCGCAGCGAGCATTGGGCGCAGCCGGATGCACTGCCGGAGTGGCTGGACCGCATCGCCTGGTCCGGCGACATCCGCGTGCGCGACGAGGGCCGCTACTTCAGCCGCAGCAACTCGCCGTATTTCATCGACTACGCCGCGCTCAACCGCGGCGGTCCGTTCGACGTCAACCAGATCGGCCGCGGCGTCAATCCGCCGATCGCCAACACCCAGCAGAACCGCCCGAACATCCTGTCGATCCAGGCGCACCTGGGCGTGGACGTGAAGCTGGGCGACACCATCACCGCCGGCATCCGCATCGGCTCGGGCAACGACAACAGTCCGGTATCGACCACCCAGGCGCTGGGCGGCGGCCTGGCCAAGAAGAACCTGTGGCTGGACCGCGCCTGGCTGCGCTGGCAGCCGCTGGAATGGGGCGCGCTTACCGCGGGCCGCTTCGCCAACCCGTTCTTCGCCACCGACCTGATCTATTCGCCGGAGCTCAACTTCGACGGCATCGTCGGGCAGGGCCGCTGGAAGCTGGCCAGCGATATCGAGGGCTTCGCCAACGCCGGTGTGTTCCCGATCCAGTACGCCGGCAACGACACGCCCAGCCAGGCCTTCGGCTACCAGAAGAACCGCAGCGACCAGAAGTGGCTGTCCGCGGTACAGCTGGGCGCGCACTGGAAGATCGACGAGGACATGCAGTGGAGCGCCGCGCTGGCGTACTACTACTACGACAAGATGCGCGGCAGCCTGTCGCAGCCGTGCCCGATCTATACCGGCATCAATTTCTGCAGCACCGACGACGACGCGCCGCAGTACATGCAGAAGGGCAACTCGGTATTCCTGCTGCGCAACATCGTGCCGGACCCGTCCTCGCCGGGTAACTACGCGCAGCCGCAGCTGGTCGGCCTGGCCTACGACTACCACCTGCTCAACCTCACCAGCCAGTTCGATTTCGCGGTGGGCAGCACGCCGGTGCGCGTGCAGGCCGACTACGTGCGCAACCTGGCCTACCACGCCAAGGACGTGTTCCAGCGCTATCCCAACGGCCTGGGCCAGCCGGTGAACAACTACGAGGCCAGCACCGCGGCCAACGAATCCGGCCCGTACAAGAGCGGCCCGGTGGGCTGGCTGCTGCGCGGCATCCTGGGCAATCCCAGCCCGATGAAGGCGCACGACTGGAATGTGGCGTTCGGCTACAAGTACCTGCAGCCGGATGCGGTGCTCGACGGCCTCACCGATCCCAACTTCCACCTAGGCGGCACCAATGCCAAGGGCTTTATCGTCAGCGCCGACTACGGCATCGCCGAGCGCACCTGGCTGACCGCGCGCTATTTCAACGCCAGGCAGGTATTCGGTCCGCCGCTGTCGATCGACGTGGTGCAGCTCGAGATCAACAGCAAGTTCTGATGGAGGCGACGATGAAGACCGTGATACGCACGGGCGTCGCCATGGCGGCGCTGATGCTGGCCCAGGGCGCGTTCGCGCAAAGTCTGGAAGAACAGCTGCGCACCCAGCTGCGCGACGCACGCAGCCAGCTGCAGGACCTGCTGGGGCAACAAGCCGCATGGCAGGCGCAGAAGGCGGGTATCGAGGGTGAGCGCGACCAGGCGCGCAAGTCATTGGAACAGGCGCAGGCCGAGCTGGTGAAGCTGCGCGCTTCCGCCGGCGACGGCAAGGCGGTGGCCGCCGAACGCGGCGCCAGGCAGCAGGCGGAGACGGCCTTGCAGCAGGCGCGCAAGGACAACGCCGACGCGGTGGCGAAGCTGAAGGAGCAGCAGGGCCGCGACGGCGCGTTCCAGGCGCAGCTGGACGAAGCGAAGCAATCGCTGGTCACCTGCGGCGCGCGCAACCAGAAGTTGTACGAGGTGGGGCAGGAGATCCTCGATGCCTATGTGCA
The DNA here is from genome assembly GCF_011759495.1 of Dyella sp. SG562. Lineage (NCBI taxonomy): Bacteria > Pseudomonadati > Pseudomonadota > Gammaproteobacteria > Lysobacterales > Rhodanobacteraceae > Dyella > Dyella sp. SG562. The sequence goes on along the minus strand of NZ_JAAOYS010000011.1, from coordinate 115,412 downwards.
TATGGACATGGGCTCGGTGTTCGGCGCGCGCCAGCCGTTCGCCGCGTCGGCACGGGTGAAGCTGGAGAACGCCGCGCAGGCTTATGGCGACCGCCTGTACGAGCAGCGCTACGTCGCGCCCGTGGGGCGGCAGCCGTGAAGCGCCGGGCAGCCCGCGTGCTGGTCGCGTGGGGCTGCCTGATCGCGGGCCATGCGTGGGCGCAGCAGCAGGAAAGCTGCGTCGACGTCAGCGTCAATCAGCATGCGGTGCTGGCGTACGACTGTCTCGGCCGGCAGTTGAGTGGCGACGGCAGCAAGAAGGCGGCGCCGCCACCGCCATTGCTGGATGCGGTGAGCGGCGAGCCGTCGAATCGGCAGGTGGGGCAGTACAACGCGGCGGCGCTGGAACATCGCATGGGTTCCAGTCTTGGACACAGCGTGGTTCCGCAGCGGCCTGCGCCGACGTATCCGCAACGGATGCCGCCGGGAGCGACCGGTGGCCACTGACGATACCGGCGTAGGTCGGGGTGAGCCGCAGGCGAACCCCAACATCGTCACCTTCGGATGTCTCGCATCGTTGGGGTTCGCCTCCGGCTCACCCCAACCTACGCCGTGGGGACGCGACGATGCGTAGCAATTCGGCCGTCCATATGAAGTTTCCATGACACCAGTTCAGTCCTTCAGCTCCGTGAAGGTCTAACCGGAAGAAGCCGCGGCCGCGCGCCGCGCAGCAAAGCTAACGAGGCAAACGCGTGATCAAGGCGGTCGATTCGGCGAAGGCAAGCGTCATCACTCCACGCAGCGTCCCCGGACGCCGCCCGCTGGCGCAATGGATCGCCGCGGCGCTGGCGATGGGCGCGGCGATGCAGGCGCATGCGGGTAATCCGCCGGTGCTGAGCCAGGCCTGGCTGGCGGCGCAGCGTGGTGGACAGGCCGGCGCGCCCAACGGCAATGCGCCGGCGCCGACGCCGAACAATCTGTCCGTGCAGAACGCGCCGCAGCTGCTGCAGCAGCGCGTGGTGCAGCAGTCCATCGCCAACCTCAATCAAGCCGCGCAGGCGGTGGCCGCGCAGCTCAGCGCGCAACAGGCGGCGCAGCAGGCGGCGCAGCAGCTGGTGTCGCCGGTGCCCGACGGCATCGCCGCGGGCGGCCTGCAGATGGCGGCCGACGCGGTGCGCAATCCCGCGCTTTGGCAGAACGCCAACGCGCCGGTGCAGAGCGCGGCCGGCGGCAGGACCACGGTGGAAGTGAAGCAGACCTCGTCCAAGGCCATCCTTACCTGGGACAGCTTCAACGTCGGCCGCAACACCACGCTGTACTTCAACCAGAGCGGCGGCAACCAGTCCAACGGCAGCAACGACTGGATCGCGCTCAACCGCATTCAGGACCCCAGCGGCGCGCCGAGCAGGATCTTCGGCCAGATCAAGGCCGAGGGTTCGGTCTATCTGCTCAACCGCAACGGCATCCTGTTCGGCGCCGGCAGCCAGGTGAATACGCATTCGCTGCTGGCCAGTTCGCTCAGCCTGTTCAGCAGCGACATCGCGGCCAGCAATGCGCGCTTCCTCAACGGCGGCATCGCCGACCAGGCTTCGACCACCGCCTTGCTGGTCAACGGTGTGTTCACCGATGGCCGCAGCCACGACGTGGTGATCGAGAAGGGCGCCAGCATCACCACCGGCAAGCAGGGCTTTGCCCTGATCGCCGCGCCGCACGTGTCCAACGCCGGCGCGATCGTCGCCGACGATGGCCAGGCTTTCCTGGCCGGCGGCACCGCGTTCTACAACCCGGCCGGCGCCGACGGCGTCAATGCCGCGCTCGGCATCGCCGGCATCAACGACGGCTCCGGCCCCAACGCGCCGATGGGCAGCGTGATCAACACCGGCCTGGTGCAGGCGCGCCGCGGCAGCGTGCACATGCTCGGCCACGACGTGACCCAGGCCGGTGTCGCGCTGGCTTCGACCAGCGTGGCCTTTCCGGGCAGCATCGAGCTGAATGCGCGCGACCAGGCCAGCGGTGCGGGCGGCCTGCTCGATTTCGTGCGCGGCGGCGTGCTGCTGCTGGCGCCGGGTTCGGTCACCACGGTGCTGCCGGAGAAGGACGGCAGCACCACCTCGTCCAGCGCCGCGGCGAACGCCGCCTTCAAGGGCAGCACGCTGAGCCTGGACGGCGCCACCGTGAACCTGCAATCCGGCTCGCTGCTGGAAGCGCCGGGCGCCGCCGTGGCGATCGCCGCGCACACCTATGCGCAGGACACCTCGCCGACGGCGGGCCGCGTCTACGTGGACAACGGCGCGGTGATCGACGTCTCCGGCCTGGCCAACGTGGTGCTGCCGATGTCGGCGCTGCTGGTCAACGTGGCGCGCGTGGGCCAGAACGAACTGGCCAATTCGCCGCTGCTGCGCAACGGTTTCCTGTACACGCAGAAGAACGTGCTGGTCGACAGCACGCAGAGCGGCACGCGCGCGGACGGCCTGGACTGGGTGGGCAGCCCCATCCTCAACGTGGCCGGCTATGTGGAGAACGTGCCGCGCACGGTCGACCAGCTGATGACCAGGGGCGGCGCGGTGTCGCTGCACGGCGGCGAAGTGATCGTCCGCTCCGGTTCGCAGCTCAATCTCGACGGCGGCTTTCTCTCCTACCAGGCCGGCTGGATCGAAACACCGAACCTGCTCGGCGCCAACGGCCGCGTGTACGACATCGCCGCGGCCGATCCCGACATGACGTATGTCGGCTATGCCGGCCAGTACACGCAGGACCACGTGCGCTGGGGCATCAGCCAGACCTACAACAACGGCATGCTGGCCGGCTCGCGCCGCTGGGATCCCGGCTTTATCGCCGGCGGCGACGCCGGCACGCTCGACGTGCAGGCCGGCCATGCGCTGGTGCTGGACGGCGACGTCTCGGCGCAGTCCTTCGCCGGCCGCAACCAGGTCGGGCAGGGCAAGCAGCCGGCCGGCGGCACGTTCCGTTTCAGCGTGCCGCCGATCGGCCTGGACACGCGCTACAGCTACGCGCCGGGCATCCTGCTGCAGCAGTCCACGCTGGCGCTGGACCAGCTTGCGCCGGGCTTCGATGCGGATACGGTATGGGACACGGTTACGGCCGCGCAGCCGGCCGGCACCGCGCATGACAGCGACCTGCGCTGGTGGCTGCCGATCTCCACCGGCATGCTGAGCGGCGCGGGCTTCACCAGCATCGCCTTGTCCACCGGCGACAGCGGTTCGCAGATCCTGCAGCAGGCCGGCGCCACGCTGGCGCTGCGTCCGGGCGGCAGCGTGGCGTACACCGCCAGCCGCGTGACGGTGCTCGGCAACATCAGCGCGCCGTCCGGTTCGATCAGCCTTACCTCGAACGGTCCCGGGCTGGATACGCCGGCCATGCAGGCGGCCGATGGCAGCACGCTGCGTCCGGACATCACCATCGGCAGCGGTGCGACGCTGAGCACGCGCGGCTTGTGGGTGAACGACAGCGGCCTGGCCGCCGATGCGCGCGTGGGCAACCGCTATATCGACGGCGGCAGGATCGCGTTGACCGCGAATGCCTCGATCGGCCCGAACAACTCCGACGCCACCGGCTCGGTGCTGCTCGACACGGGCAGCACGCTCGATGTTTCCGGCGGCGGCTATGTCGGCGCCGATGCGCGCGTGCAGCTGAAGAACGGCGTGCCGGCCGGCCAGGGCGGCGATATCAGCCTGGTCACCTACGGCAATGTCAAGGCGGAATTCCAGCAGGCCAGGGCGCTGGACCAGGGGGCGCTGCGCCTGGACGGCACCTTGCTGGGCTATGGCTTCAGCGGCGGCGGCACGCTGACCCTGCAGGCGAACTACGTGCAGGTCGGCGGCGATCGCGCGGCGATGCCGATGGCCAATGGCCTGTACCTGGACGCCGGCTTCTTCGCCGGCCAGGGTTTCGACCGCTACGCGCTTACCGCGCTCACCGACGGCGTCGTCGCGCCGGGCACCCAGGTGCGCGTGACGCGCGGCAACCTGCTGGCGGACTACCAGGCGCTGCTTACCGCGCCCACCGGCAGCGACCTGTATGCACGGGATGCCGCGCATCCGGCCGGCATCTATGCCACGGTCGGCGTGCTCGATGCGTATCACCGCTATGCCACGCGCGACAGCAGCGCCGGCCCGGGCTTCTCGCTGAGCGGCGGCCAGTACCTCGACTGGTCGGTCAATCCCAACGATCCATCGAAGGGCGCGCCGCAGTACGCCGGCGTGAGCGGTTCGGTGTCGGTGGGCGAGGGCGCGCAGATCGCGGTGGGTGCGGGCGGCAGCATCGCGCTGGCCGGCACGCAGGCCACCACCGTGCTGGGCGTGCTGAGCGCACCGGGCGGCAGCATCAGCGTTTCCACGAATGCGCTGTCGCGCAATGCGGGCCTGCCGAAGGTGACGCCGCGCGTGTGGCTGGGCACGTCGGCCGTGCTGGATGCTTCCGGTGTGGCCTTGATCGATCCCTGGGCCGCCGCGGTGGCCGGTGCGGACGGCACGCCGCAGCTGCCGCGCACCGGCACGGTGCTGGATGGCGGCGCGGTGACGCTGCAGGGCAACGGCGGCTACGTCGTGGCCGAGCAGGGCAGCCGCATCGACGTCGCCGGCGCGGCGGACAACTTCCAGTTGCCGGCGAGCGATCCCGGCGGCCTGGGTAATGCCACGCGCTACCTCGGCACGCCGGTATGGAGCGACGCCGGCAGCATCCGGCTGGCCGCCGCGGCGGGCTTGTACTTCGACGGACAGCTGCAGGCCACGGGCGGCGCGGCGCAGGCCGAAGGCGGCACGCTGAGCCTGGTCGGCCTGGGCCACAAGCAGGGCCAGAACGGTGCGCCGCAGGCGAGCGGCGTGTTGATCCAGCAGTCCGGCATGTTGCTGCCGCAGGGCGCGCAGAGCGGCGGCGCGGTCGAAGCGGCGGCGCCTTCGGGCCTGCTGCATTTCGCCGCCGACCGGCTTGCCGGCTCTGGCATCGGCACGCTGGTGATCGGCCCCGATGCGTCGCAGGGCAGCACCACTGACTTCGCCACCGCCGTGCCGCTCGGTTTCGCGGGCGATGTGCATCTCTCGCTGGGCCGCGCCTTCATCGTCAACGCCCCCGCGATCCAGGCGCTGCCGGCAGGCGCGACCGGCCTGGCCGGCAACGCGACGGCTTATGCCAGCGGCAACGGCCACGTCAGCATCGCCGCGCCGTACGTCAACCTCACCGGCGGCGTGGTGCCGGGCGCGGCGCCGGTAGCGATGGCCGGCGATGGCACGCTGTCGGTGCAGGCGAACTTCATCGATATCGGCGGCTGGCTGAATCTGCAGCGCTGGAGCGCGGCGGATTTTGCGTCCGCCTCGGACATCCGCTTCCAGGCGCCGGCCTTGCTCGCCTATGCCAATGGCAAGGCGCAGCCGGGCCTGCTGTACAGCACCGGCAACCTGAGCTTCAAGGCGGCGCAGCTGTATCCGGCCACCGACTACCGCTTCGCCATCGTGGCGAACGGTGCAGGTTTGAAGGACGCGAGCGGCACTGCGATCGACACCACGCTCAGCATCCTGCCCGACGGCAGCAGCGCCACGCCGCTGTCCGCCGGCGGCACGCTGCTGCTCAGCGCCAACCATATCGAGCAGCAGGGCACGCTGCGCGCGCCGTCGGGCAGCCTGATCCTCGGCGTGACCGATGCGGCGGCGCAGGCCGGCGCGCTCGGTGCGGACCCGAAGCTGTTCCCGCTGGCCGTGACCCAGTCGGTGCACCTGGCGCCGGGCAGCCTCACCTCGGTCTCGCTCGGCGGCGCCACCGTGCCTTACGGGCGCACCATCGACGGCGTGCAGTGGCGCTACGACGCCGATCCCACCAACGACACGCCGGATCTCACCGCGCCGCCGTCCAAGCAGATCGCGCTCAACGGCGCCGGCCTCGCGCTGGATGCGGGCGCCGGCATCGATCTTTCCGGCGGCGGCCATCTGCAGGCCGCCGAATGGGTGAGCGGCACCGGCGGCACGCGCGACGTGCTGGCGCAGTACGGCACCAGCTACAGCGGCACGGCGTCCGCGCAGGTGCCGCAGTACGCGGACGGCCGCGCGATCTACGCGATCCTGCCCGGCTACCAGGCGCCGGTGTCGGCTTACGACGCCGCGTTCGCCAAGCAGGGCGGCACCGGTCCCTCGGTGGGCCAGACGGTTTACCTCTCGGGTGCGCCCGGCCTGCCGGCGGGCTACTACACGCTGCTGCCGGCGCGCTACGCGACCTTGCCGGGCGCCTACCGCGTGGTGCAGGACACCGGCGCGGCGGACAGCGTGCTCGGCGCGAACGCCGTGCGGCCGGACGGCACGCTGGCGATCAGCGGCTACTTCGCCGACGCGCTGAGCGGCGCGCGCGATGCACGCAACACCAGCTTCCTGGTGCAGTCGGGCCAGGTCTGGCAGCAGTACTCGCAATACACGCTGAGCGATGCCGACACCTTCTTCGGCAATCTCGCCAGCAAGGCTGCGCAGGTGGCGCCGGCGCTGGCCGCGGATGCCGGCCGGCTGAGCCTGGCCGCCACCCGCACGCTCGATCTCGGCGCCACGCTTACCGCCGCGCCGGCCAAGGGCGGCCGCGGCTCGCAGGTGGATATCGCGGCGCAGGCGATCCAGATCGCCGGTGCCGACAGCACGGCGCGCGACGGCTATCTCACACTCTCGGCCGATGGCCTGAGCACGCTGGGCGCCGGCAGCCTGCTGCTGGGCGGCACGCGCCAGCGCGGCACCGACGGCGACCGCGTCACCGTGGTGGCGGACAGCGTGCTGCTGGCCAACGACGCGGCGCATCCGCTGCAGGGCGCGGAAATCCTGCTCACCGCCAATGGCGGTGCGAACAGCGGCGCGCAGGGCGTGCTGCTGGCTTCCGGCAGCGTGCTGCGCGCCAGCGGGCAGGGCACCGGCGTGGCCAGCCTGCCGCTGGTGTTCGGCGCCGTCGCGGGCACCGGCGCCAACGGCCAGGCGATCGCCGCGGTCAGCGGCGACGGCGCGCTGCTGCGCGTCTCGCAGAACGGCGCGGCAGGCATCGTGCGCAACAACGTCTCGGCGAACCCGGGCGGGGCGCTGAGCATCGCCGCGGATGCGCGCATCGACGGCGGCGCGGCGCTGACCCTGGATGCCACCGGCAACACCCATGTGGATGCCAGCGCGGAACTCTCGGCGCAGGCGATCGACGCCAACAGCAACCGCATCAGCTTCCTCGGCGACGGCGCCGGCGCGCCGGGCGGCACCAGCGGCTTCGTGATCGGCAGCGACACGCTCAACCTGCTGCGCGGCGCGCAGAGCGTCACCCTGCGCAGCCGCGGCGACATGGATTTCCTCGGCAAGGTGCGCATCGACCTGGCGCACGACCTGAACCTCAGCGCGGGCGCCTTCGCCAGCGACGGCGGCACGGTGGACATCCAGGCCGGCGGCAAGCTCGGCCTGTCCAACGACCTGGGCGCGGCCAACGGCACGTTCGCGGCCGGCAGCGGCCAGTTCACGGCGCATGCGGGCGAAGTGGATTTCGGCGCCGGCAACACCGGCCTGCGCGGCTTCGGCGGCTTCTCCGCCACGGCGGCGCAGGGCATGCAGGGCCTGGGCACCGGCCGCTTCGACTTCGGCAGCCTGGACGTCAACCTCGGCACGCCGTGGCTGCTTGCCGGCGACGGCGCCAATACGCAGCTGATCACCACCGGCGCGCTGCGCATCGTCGGTACGCCGGGCGCGATCGGCGGCGAACACCTCGGCGGCGCGCTCAATCTCACCGGCGGCAGCGTGTCGATCGGCACCACGGTGGCGGCGCCTGCCGGCCAGCTCGGCGTGCATGCCACCAGCGGCGACCTGACCATGAACAGCGGCGCGCTGCTCACGGTCGGCGGTATCAACAAGACCTTCTTCGACACCACCACGTATGCGGCCGGCGGCACGCTCACGCTGCTGGCCGACCACGGCGGCATCGGCCTGGCGCAGGGCGCCACGCTGGACTTCTCCGGCGCCGCGGGCGGCGGCGATGCGGGCAGCCTCGATGCCGAAGCCGGCGCGGCTCTGTCGCTGGCCGGTACCTTGCGTGGCCAGGCCAAGGACGGTTACCGCGGCGGCTATCTCACCCTGGGCAGCGGCACCGCGATCGATCTGGATGCCGCCGCGCAGATGGCGGCGGCCGCGGGCGCCACCGGCCTGTTCCAGCTGACCACCGGCGCGGGCGACCTGCATCTGTCGGCCGGCAATACGCTGCGCGCGCAGAAGGTGTTCCTCACCGCGGCCGGCGGCACCATGGCGATCGACGGACGCGTCGATGCGTCGGCGCCTTCGGGCAGCCGCATCGAGCTGTACGGCGAGCGCGGCGTGGATGTCGAAGGCAGCCTGATCGCCACCAGCAGCATTGCCGCGCAGCGCGGCGGCGACGTGGTGATCGGCACCGGCGGCAACACGGACGGCACGCTCAACAGCCAGTACGGCTACCAGAACGTGCAGTACGCCGATTCCGGCTTCATCCATCTCGGCGCGCAGGCGCTGATCGACGTGTCCGGCGGCTCGGCCGATGCGTTCTCCGGCGGTTCGCTGAGCCTACGCGCGCCGCTGCTCGCCAACGGCGACGTGCGCATCGCGCTGGACGGCGGCGGCGCCAACGTCAAGGGCGCGCGCGTGGTGACGCTGGAGCCTTATGCGCGCTGGAGCACCAAGGACGCCTCGACCGATCCGTCCAAGCATTTCGACGGCTTGATCGATCCGGCCGGCTGGTATGCCACCAACACCGGCGGCACGCCGTCGCTGGTCGCCGGCACCTGGACCGACGCCAGCGGCAAGATCCTGCCGCCGCCGGCCGACGATGCGCAGCTCAAGCAATACCTGCAGAACAATTATTTCGTCCCGAAGCAGGCCAATGGCGACCATGCCGGTTTCTACGGCTACGTCGGCGGCGACGCCAGCAAGGGCGCCGGCACGCTGATGCGCTACGTGCAGCAGCCGGGCTATGCCTTCGGCGCACGCTACGCCGGCATCGCCAACCTGCAGCTGCGCCCGGGCATCGAGCTGGTCAATCCGGCCGACGGCACGCGCGGCGGCGACATCGCGGTGCTGACGAACTGGAACCTCGGCGCCGGCACCACGCAGAGCGACGGCAGCATCGCGCTGGCCTACCGCTACAACGGCATGGCGCCGATGCTGACGGTGCGCGCCGCGGGCGATCTCGATCTGGCCGCGAGCATCACCGACGGCTTCTACCAGCAGAACAATGGCGCGGCCCTGGCCAATCCGCCGGCACCGCCGCCGCCGGTGGACGACCACGGCTACGGCACCGCGCTGGCCGCGTACACCGTCTCGCAGCAGTACCTGGACGCGAACGGGCTGTGGAACGGCACGGTCAAGCTGCGCGACGGCGCGGCCGCGCAGGGCTATACGCCGGGGGGCGGCACCGTCAGCATCGCCAGCGATCCGTACTACCAGGCGCTGCAGGCGCCCATGACCAGCCAGACCGCCGCGTACTACACCAACTACGAGGCGTATATCGGCGAAGTCGGCAACGGCAGCACCACCAATGCCTGGGCCTATACCTACAACCGCATCGGCGGGCCCACGGCCAAGGGCTTCCTGGTCTACAGCCCCAGCACGCTGACGCCGCTCAATGTCGGCGACTACGCCGCGTACCAGGACTACGCCACCGCCTACCAGGCCTGGCTGAAAGCCAACTTCGCCACCAACCCGGTGGCCAAGCGCATCGTCACGCCGCCGCCGCTGCTGCAGCCGGTAAACAGCGACTACGCCAGCTACAGCTCGAACTACGCGATCTACATCACCGGCCACAATGCGTACTTCAAGTACGTGTCCGGCAGCGTGGGCAATGTCACCGCGGGCAGCCAGCTGTTCTACGCGCCGTTCGCGCCGAAGTCCGACCCGAGCGATCCGCTGTACGGCAAGGCGCTGGCCGATTACCAGAAGTCGCAGCAGTTCCTCGATGCCAACGGGCTGTGGAACGGTTCGATCAAGCTGCGCGACGGCGCCGCCGCGCAGGGCTATACGCCCGGCGGCGGCACCGTCAGCATCGCCAGCGATCCGTACTACCAGGCGCTGCAGGCGCCGCTGGCCGGACAGTCGAGCGACTACTACAGCAACTACGAGGCATACATCGGCGAAGTCGGCGACGGCACCACCGCCAATGCCTGGGCCTACACCTTCAACCGCATCGGCGGACCGACGGCCAAGGGCTTCCTGGTCTACAAGCCGAGCACGCTGACGCCGGTGAACCCCGCGGACTATCCGGTCTACCAGGACTACGTCGGCGCCTACCAGACCTGGCTGAAGGCCAACTTCGCCACCAACCCGGTGGCCAAGCGCATCGTCACGCCGTCGCCGCTGCTGCTGCCGCTGGACAGCGACTACGGCAAGTACAGCACCGACTACGCGCTGTACGTCAACGGCCACAACGCGTACTTCAAGTACGTGTCCGGCAGCGTCGGCAACGTCACCGCCGGCAGCCAGCTGTTCTACGCGCCGTTCGCGCCGAAGTCCGATCCGTTCAAGCCCGGCGGCGGCACCACCGTGCCGGTGCCGGCCGGCGCCGCGAACAACAGCCCGTCGAACATGCCTTCGCTCGGCAGCCCCGCCTCGCTCGCTTCGGCGACGCTGCTGGGCGGTTCCAGCACCTCGTACCGGCTGGTGGCCGGCGCGCAGGTCGACGCCGTCGATCCGCTGGCCACGCTGGCCGGCGCGGGCGACGTCAACCTCGACGGCCACTTCGCCGTGGTCGACACGCTTACGCCCACCACGCCGACCGGCCAGCAGAGCAAGACCAATGGCAAGGCCGTGCTGCTGCCCACCACGGTGCGCACCGGCAGCGGCTCGATCGAGATCGCCAGCGGCGGCGACATCGGCTGGCTGGATGCGGCGGCGCCCGCGGCGATCTACACCGCCGGCACGCCGGCGCAAGGCACCGGCACGTCCACCGGCGTGAGCGTGATCCGGCCGAACTGGAACTCGCCGCTGGCCACCACGCCGTACATGCTCAGCACCGGCCAGGTGAATCCGGAACATGCCGGCGACCTGAGCCTGGATGCGCGCGGCGACATCGACGGCATCCAGCGCGTGGTCGACACCAGCGGCGCGGCCACCACGGTGGCCGGCACCGACATCTCGCAATACTGGTGGCCGTGGATGCAGACCGCCAACGCGGCGGACGGCTCGGCCTCGTCGATCAACTTCGCCAACTTCGGCCAGGGCGTGATGAGCGCCGGCGGCAACGTGGCGGTGAACGCGGGCGGCGATATCCGCCAGCTCTCCGTCTCGCTGCCCACCAGCTGGAAGGCGAATACGGGCGGCCAGGGCGTGACCACCTACGGCGGCGGCAACCTCGACGTGCATGCCGGCGGCGACATCCTCAGCGGCACGTATTTCGTGGCCAAGGGCCAGGGCAGCATCGCCGCGGGCGGCGCGATCGGCGCCGACTTCAGCTTCACCGCGCCGGCTTCCGACAGCCAGTACGGCGGCCTGAGCACGCCGGTGTCCACGCTGTTCGCGCTGCAGGATGCGCAGCTGGACGTGCGCGCGCGCGCCGGCGTGGATATCGGCGGCGTCTACAACCCCTCGTACGTGCTGGCCGATGCCAACCCGCTGGCGCTGGCCGTGCTGCCGGCGGGCCGCGGCGATGCGCAGAGCTACAGCACTGGTTCCTCCTTCAACGCCGGCTCGGTCGCCGGCAACGTGGTATTCGACAGCCTGCGGCTGCCGGGTGCGCTGTTCGACTATGGCTATGCCGACACCGTGCGCAATCCCGGCGCGATCCTGCCGGCCAGCCTCAGCCTGAGCGCGCTCGATGGCAGCCTGGACATCCGCGGCGCCGGTGCGCTGTATCCGTCGGCGCTGGGCAACCTGAGCCTGCTGGCCGACCAGAACATCGCGCTGAGCCAGCAGGTCTACACCATGCAGCTGGGCACCGGCGACAACACCTACGGCTTCGGCCTGATCGAAGCTTCGGCGGGGCTGCTGCCGTCGGCGCTGCATCCGCAGGGCGAGGGCGATCCGTCGAACTTCGGCGCGCTGTGGAGCATGGGCTACCTGGACAGCCTCAACAGCGTCTACAGCAGCGTGCTGCATCCGCAGGTGGCGCTGCACGGCGGCGACTACCAGCCGGTGCGCGTGTATGCGCTGCATGGCGATATCGCCAACGGCGTGACCGCGGCTTCCGGCTTCCCGTACCGCTCGCTGCAGCTGACGCCGTCCAAGCCCGCGCTGATCCGCGCCGGCCGCGACATCGTCAACCTGTCGCTGCTGGGCCAGCACGTGCACGATGCCGACGTCACCCTGGTCTCGGCCGGCCGCGACATCTACGACATGGCGGTGAGCAAGACCTTCCGTCCCGACGTCAAGAACGACCCCGGCGCGTACCAGCTTGCGCCGGCCCTGCTGCTGGGCGGGCCGGGCAGCTTCCTCATCGAGGCCGGCCGCAATATCGGGCCGCTCACCAATCAGGGCGAAGTGGCCAACAACATCACCATCCGCAGCAGCGGCGAGACCGGCATCGAGGCGATCGGCAACCGCTTCAATCCTTACCTGCCGCATGCCAGCGCGGACGTCAGCGTGCTGTTCGGCATCGCGCCGGGCGTGGCCACCGCCGACTTCATGGCCAGGTACGTGGATGCCGCGGCGCCGGGCCTGGACAGCCTGATGCCGGAGCTGGTGGATTTCATGCAGCGCCGCGTGGCCGGGCGCGTGGTCGATACCGGCTATGCGCAGGACCAGCTCAGCGTGACGCTGACGCCGGCCGATGCGCGCCGCCTGTTCGCGCAGGAGCCGGACTACGTGCAGCGGCAGTTCGTGTCCGAGGCGCTGTTCGGCATCCTGGCCAAGGTGGGCGCCGACTACAACGACAAGCGCAGCGCGTACTTCAACCAGTACGCGCGCGGCTATGCGGCGATCGACACGCTGTTCCCGGCCGGCTTCGGCTACACCGCCAACGGTTCCGGCCAGGGCGGCTTGAACGGCGCGCAGCACACCGTCGATACCGGCGATCTGGATCTGCGCAGCACCACCATCCAGACCCAGCAGGGCGGCGACGTCACCATGCTGGGGCCGGGCGGCCAGGCGCTGCTCGGCAGCGCCTCGGCGCCGCCGGTGATCACCGACAGCGCGGGCAAGGTGGTGGCCGGTCCCAACACCATGGGCGTGCTGACCCTGGAGCAGGGCAACATCAACCTGTTCACCGACCGCAGCGTGCTGCTGGCGCAGAGCCGCGTGTTCACCGAGCAGGGCGGCGACCTGGTGCTGTGGAGTTCCAACGGCGACATCAACGCCGGCCAGGGCGCCAAGACCACCACCGAGATTCCGCCGCCCACCTATCTGTGCACCATCGACGCCTGGTGCCGGCTGGATGCGCGCGGCCAGGTCAGCGGCGCGGGCATCGCCACGCTGCAGACCGTGCCGGGCGCGCCCAGCGGCAGCGTGTACCTGGTGGCGCCGCGCGGCACGGTGGATGCGGGCGACGCCGGCATCCGCGTGTCGGGCAACCTGATCGTGGCGGCGGCGCGCGTGGTCAACGCCGACAACATCCAGGTGCAGGGCGAGAAGGTCGGCGTGCCGGTGGCGCAGGCGGTCAACGTCGGCGCGCTGAACGCGGCCAGCGCCGCGGACAGCGCGGTGAGCAAGGCCGCCGAGGACATGGCCAGGCAGCAGCAGGACGATGCGCGCAGCAAGCAGCCTTCGGTGATCTCGGTACAGGTGCTCGGCTACGGCGACGGCAGCGCGAGCCTGGACAACGGCCGCGGCGCGCCGCGGCCGTACGACCCGAGCAGCCCGGTGCAGGTGCTGGGCGGCGGCATGCTGGGCACGCGCGCCAGGCAGCAGCTCACCGCGGACGAGCGCAAGCGGCTGGCGGAGTAAATCGACAGCGCCATCGATAATGGGGCGTTTCCATCATGGAAACGCCGCGGCGTGATTTTGTCCGGAGTTTTGTTGTGGTTTTCGGGAAAATCCATTCGACAGGGAGTTAAATAACCGTGCAGCAGCCTGGTCGGGGCAGGGCTTTCGCATTATCCGAGGCATTGCGCCAATTGCTGGAGGCGCGCCAGGAGAAAATGGCCGAGCGGTTGATCGATCAATGCAGTCCCGAGCTGGTCCGGCAGATCAGCGAATCGCCCATCGCCTCGCTCAACGCGCGCCTTTCCTACCTGCTGAGGTCGCGCCTGCGCCGCCGCGCGCCGCCGGGCGAGCGCGGCGTGCACAGCGCCGCGCCGCTGCTGGTGGGCGTCTTCAACGTGTGGTGCCGCGAGGGGCGCCGCGCCTCGGTGCGCAGCGTGCTGCGCGAACTCGGCGGCGCCGACCTGCGCGCGCTGCGCGAGGAGCGCGAGCTCGATCCGGAAGTCATCTCGATGCTGCACGAATTCGATGCGCGAGCCTGATCACGCTTTTTACGCGCGCGCCGCGCGCATCCGTATGCGCGGCGTGACGGCGGTGTCGAATAAGTCTTCGTCCGTGTCATTTGGATTATTTGGAAAAACCGAGTCATCGGAAAGAAATTTTCGATTACATCTAGCTTTAATCGATGCGTCATTCCAGGCCTGTACAAAATCCACGGCCTCCACTCCGGAGGTATTTTCAAAGTAGGGGTATGTCATGATCTTCGGGTTTAATGGAAATACCCGCATGAAGAAGCTTGCGGGCGCCCTGGTGCTGGCTTTCGCCGCCGCTTCCTCGGCTCATGCCGCCATCCAGGTCGGCGGTGGCGCCACGCTGCCGGCGGTGGGCTACGTCGGTGACGTGTCGAATCGCCTGAACTATGCGCCGGATGCCAACTCCCTGCTCGGTGCCTACAAGAGCGTGACGGGTACCGGCGCTTCGTACTGCCAGACCGGCAGCGGCGCGGGCAAGAACATCCTCGCCGGCGTCAGCGGCACCAGCGTGCAGAACGCCTGCCCGAACGGCTCGACCGCGCCGACCGGCTTCGGCGCCAGCGACTCGCACATCAACCGCACCACGCTGACCCAGCCGAACTTCGCCGGCTCGGATTCGCCGCTGTCCACCACCGACTACAACAACTACGTTGCCAACCGTTCCTCCAGCTTCCCGGTGCAGTTCCCGGCCGTCGCTGGCGGCATCGCCATCGTCTATAACAACTCCGCCGTGTCCGGCACGCTGGCCCTGACCACCGCGCAGGTCTGCGGCGTGTTCAGCGGCGCCATCACCAAGTGGAGCGACCTGGGCGTCGCCGGTTCCTCGCCGGACACCATCACGGTGGTCTACCGTTCCGACGGCAGCGGCACCAGCTTCGGTTTCTCCAACTTCCTGTCGAAGAACTGCCCGGGCAGCACGCCGGCCAAGCACTTCGTCACCGACCAGTCGTACGTCAACGTGGTGCAGAAGTACTTCACGCTGACCTCGACCACGCCGAATTGGAACGGCCAGAGCGGCAACGCCAACGTCGTCAACCAGATCCTCAGCGTGCCGGGCGCCATCGGCTACGCCGAAGCCGCCAACGCGCAGGCTGCGTTCGGCTCGGTGGCCACGGTGGACGGCAAGGATCCGGTGGCCGATCTCGGCGACGCGACGAACCACAAGGTGGCTATCGGCAGCACCGACGTGGTCTACAACAACGCCATCACCGGCGTGGACGCCAACACCGGCCGTCCGACCTTCGCCGCGATCGCCGGCGCCCCGTCCACCAGCTGCATCGCCCTGGTGAAGCCGGACGCGTATGCCACCCCGGCCGCGGGCTATCCGATCGTCGCTGTGTCCTACCTGCTGGGCAACAGCGCCAACAACGGCGCGGACGCCGCTTCGGTGCGCGCGCTGATCGGCGCCCCGTACAACAGCTCGATCGTCGCCGCCACGGGCACCATCGGCGCCGGCACCGGCCTGGCGTTCCTGGACGTCAGCGCCACCTCGATCACGCAGACCCAGATCAACGGCTGCATCAACTGATCGACGACGGTTCCACTTGCCGTGGAACGCACGGGAGAGGCTTGCCTCTCCCGTGTTTTTTTGGGCACGTCAGAGGCTTGCCTCTCCTGTGTTTTTTGCGTGTCTGACTGTCATGCGGGCGGGATAGAGTGCGTCTATGAGTCGGGAACGGGGAACGGGGAATGGGGATCGGGGCAGGGCGCGCCGTCGCCGTGCCGCGCTCCTCCGTTCTCCATTCCCCGTTCCCCGTTCCCTGTCCCACGGCTTCAGCCTGCTCGAAACCATCGCCGCCATCCTGCTGCTGGCGATCGCCGTCGCCGCGCTGATGCGCGTGGCGAGCGCCTCGCTGAACCTCACCGACAAGCTCGGTCAGGCCACGCGCGCGGACATGCTCGCGCAGGGCAAGCTCGACGCGCTGGGCATCGCCGAACCGCTGGCGCCCGGCGAACACGAAGGCAGGTTCGACAAGGACTACCGCTGGCGGCTGCGCGTGCTGCCCTGGCAGGACGGCGAGCTGCCGCCGGATGCGGCACTGATGCTGTACCGCGTGGAGTTGCATGTGCTGTGGGGCGACGCGCGGCGGCCGCGCGAGCTCACCTACGTCACGTTGCGCACCGCGCGCCGGGGCACGCAGTAATGCAGCGCATCGCGCCGCGCGGTTTCAGCCTGCTGGAAGTGCTCAGCGCGCTGGCCCTGCTCAGCCTGCTGCTGCTTGGCGTTTTCTACGGCATCCGGACCGCCACGCGTTTGGTCAACACCGGCTCCGCCGCGCTGGAGCGCAACGATGAGGCGCGTTCGCTGCAGCAGTTCCTGCGCCGCGACCTGATGCAGGCGCGCGCGCTGCCGTGGAAGCTGGATGCGAAAGGCGACGGCGTGGTGTTCGAAGGCGAGCCGCGCAGCATGCGTTTCGTCGCGCCGCTGCCGGGTTATCTCGATCGTGCCGGTCCGCAGCTGCAGGCGCTCGCGCTGGTGGACGACGGCAAGGGCGCCTTGAAGCTGGAGCTGGGCAGCGCTCCGCTGACTTCCGGCGGCGCCGGTGCCGCGTTCGAGCCGGAGTCGCTGGCGGAAGGCGTGCGCGGCGGGCGGTTCCGCTACTACGGCCGCGATCGCGAAGGCGCCGAAGCGAGCTGGCGCGATCGCTGGAACGTGGCCGGGCGCACGCCGGAACTGGTGACCATCGAGCTGGAACGCGGCAAGGCCGACGAGGGCAACAAGGCCGGGCGCGAGGACGCCACCGCCTGGCTGTGGCTGCAGGCGCCGATCCGCCAGAACCCGTATGCGCTGAACGTCGGCGCCCTGGCCAAGGCGCTGGACGGAGCGAAGCCATGAGCGCGACAAACCGCCGTCGCAATCGTGGCATCGCCTTGCTCGTCGTGCTGTGGGCCTGCACCTTGCTGGCCATCCTGCTCGGCGGCTTCGCCAGGCTGGCGCGCACCGAATCCATCCAGACCCGCTATCTCTCCAACCGCGTGCAGCTGCGCTATCTCGCCGAAGCCGGCGCCATGCGCGCGCTGGCCGAATGCGTCAGCCGCAGCGGCGGGCGCTGGGTCGGCGACGGGCGCCGCTACCGTCTGCGGCTGCAGGACCACGATATCGACATCCGCATCCAGGACGAGCTGGGCAAGGTCGACATCAACGCGGCCGATCCGCGCGTGCTGCAGCGGCTGTTCGTCGCCGCGGGCGCCGACGACGCCACCGCGACGCAGCTCGCCGCGAATATCCAGGAAACGCGCGACACGAACGCCAAGCTGTTCCGCGAAGAAGGCACCAAACGCTACGCCGAAGCGGGGCTGGCCGGCGGACCGCGCTATCGCGAATTCGACATGCCCGAGCAGCTGCAGACCGTGCTGGGCATGGCGCCCGCGCTGTACCGCAAGCTGGCGCCCGCGATCACGGTGTGGTCGCGCCGCCCCGAGCCGACCCTGGCGCTGGCGCCGCCGCTGGTGCTGGCCAGCCAGCCGGACATGGACATGCCCAAGGCCGAACGCTACGCCGCGCTGCGCGCGATGACTTCCACCAGCACACCGCCGCCGCCGCTGCCGAACGGCCAGTCCGCCGGCGCATGGCGCGGCGGGCTGGTGCGCACCATCGTGGCTTCGGCGACGGACGGGCAGGGCACGGCGGCAAGCGTGATCGTCACGTTCCGCTTGACGGCCTTGAAGGGCGGCCTGGGCTACAGCGTGCTGCGCTGGCAGGAAGACGGCGCGGGTTGAGCGCGAAACTCAGCCGCGCAGGAACTCCAGCAGCGCGCGCACCTTCGGCGAGGCATTGAGCCGCGCCGGATACAGCGCGAACAGTTCCACCGGTTCCGGTTCCCATGCCGGCAGCACGCGCACCAGCTGTTTCTTCGCCACCGCCTGCGCCGCGCCATGCTGCGCCAGGATCGCCACGCCGGCGCCGTCCAGCGCGAGCTGGTGATTGATGGTGGGGTCGGGTACGGACAGGCGCGCTTCGACGCGCACTTCCTGCACGTCCTTGCCGCGGTGCAGGCGCCAGATGGTCTGTTCGGCCGGCTGGCCGAGCGGGCCGCAGGCGGTGATCAGCGCGTCGAGCTGGCTCAGGTCCGCCGGCGTCTTGGGCAGTTTCCGGCCCTTGAGATACGACGGGCTGGCGTAGAGGCCGAGCTCGATGGTGGCGAGCGGGCGCGCGAGCAAGGACGAATCCTCCAGCGGGCCGGGGCGGATCAGCACGTCGAGGTTGGCCTGCTGCGGCGTGGACTCGCCCGCGGTGATCTGCAGCTGCACGCGCAGTTCCGGATAGCGCCGCGCGAATTCCGCCAGGCGCGGGCCGAGCATGAAGCGCGCGAAGGCTATCGGTGCGCCGATGCGCAGGCGCCCGCGCGGCGCGGCCTGCATGGTGCCGATCGACAGGTCGGCCAGTTCCGCTTCCTCGATCACGCGGCGGCAGCGCTCCAGGTAGATCTCGCCGGCCTCGGTCAGCGCCATGCTGCGCGTGGTGCGTTCGATCAGGCGCACGCCCAGGCGCTGCTCCAGCGCCGCGATGGCGCGGCTGACGCTGGACTTGGGCACGCCGAAGTGCGCGCCCGCCGCGGTGAAGCTGCGCGCCTGCGCTACCTGCACGAAGTACTGCAGCTCGTTGAGGTCGATCATGATTGTTGCACCTGTGCAACAGAACGTTGCAAAACGACGGATTGTTCCATTGTAGGGCGGAGCCTATCGTCCGCGCACCCCACCCACAACGAGGCGACGGACATGTTTCTGGTCACTGGCGCGAGCGGCAATATCGGCGGCCATATCGCGCGGCAATTGCTTGCAGCCGGACACGCGGTGCGCGTGTTCGCACGCGACCCGGACAAGCTCGGCGAACTGGCTGACCGCGTCGAAATCGCCCGCGGCGATTTCAGCGATGCCGGCAGCCTGGGCGCCGCGGCACTGGGCACGAAGGCGGTATTCCTCAACACCGGGCCGAACCCGCCGGCGCTGCCGGCATTGCTCGCGGCGCTGAAAGCGAACGGCGCGCCGCGCGTGGTGTTTCTCTCCAGCATTCTTGCCGGCGATCCCGAGTTCTTCCTGGGAAGAATGCATCGCGCCAACGAGGAAACGCTGGCCGCATCCGGCCTGCGCAGCACCGTGCTGCGGCCCTCGGGCTTCATGACCAACACCTTGCGCTGGGCCGATTCGATCCGCGCCGAGGACGTGGTCTACAACGCCATGGGCACCGGCAGGGCGCCGATGATCGCGCCGGAAGACATTGCCGCGGTGGCGGTGCGCGCGCTGCTGGATGCTTCACTGGCGGGCCAGGCGCTGGAACTCACCGGCGGCGAGCTGCTGAACGTGCCGGAGCAGGTGGACATTCTTTCCGGGTTGCTTGGCCGCACGCTGCGCAGCGTGGACGTAAGCATCGAGGACACGGTGCAGGGATTGGTTGCCAGCGGAATTCCCGAGCCGGTTGCACGTGGCGTGGCGCAGTCGCTGGAGGCGGTGCGCGACGGACGCGGGCGGGCGATGACGCCGACGGTGCAGCGTGTCACTGGCGTGGCGCCGCGTTCGTTCGATGCGTGGGCTCGCGCAAACACTGCTCGCTTTGCTTAGTGCTTAAGCCCATCTCCCATCGGCGACCCGAAGGTAGTCCCGTGGTAGGGAGGGGTTGGGGTGAGGGTACGGGCGGAGCGCAAGAGTGATGTGCACCGCTCCGCCCGTACCCTCATCCGGCTGCCGCCACCTTCTCTCCCATGGGGACTACCTTCGGGTCGCCAGAAGGACAAGGATTCCACCTCGTGCTTCGGTGCTGGCAGTTGACGTCCACTCCATTGCACCTCAATGTCTCGCCCTCGCACAGGGGAAGCCATGGCCCGCATCTACGTAACCGACACGATGGGCGAGGCCGAGGTGCGCGTGGCGCTGGTCAGCGCGCGCGGCATCGCCGACCTGTGGGTGTGCCGCGTCTCGTCCTGGGGCCTGGCGATAGGCGACGAGCGCTGGTTCGTCACGCCGGACCGCCAGTCCGCCACCAAGCGCGTGTTCTTCACCTCGCAAGGCATGGCGCAGATCACCGTGTGCTTCGTGCCGACCCTGGGCGAAGCCGGCTGGCGCGACCCGGCGCGCGCGCGGCCTGGCATCTTTTCACGATGAGGGTTTGCTCTCCGGCAGCCGGATCACCGGCGTGCTGGCGAGCTTGAGCACCGCCTGTACACGCGGCGCCGCGTCCTGCGCGGCGGCGGGCGAGGGGAAGCGGCCGGCGGCAAGCACCGTCCATGCGGCATGGTCGGGATCGACGGCGGCGATGCGCAGCAGCGGCAGGCCAAGCCCCTGCGCCGAGCGCTCCAGCGCATCCGCATCGCCCGCATCGACGAACTGGCCCAGCTGCAAGGCGTAGGCGGGTTGACCGGGCGCGGGAGCTGCTGCGGTCACGTCGCTGGTGACCAGCAAGGCGTTGGTCGACACCACGCTGGCGGCCGCTGCCGGTGCCGCGGCGGAAGCGGCTGCCGCAGGAAGATGCGGCGCGGCAAGAACCGGACGATCGCGCCAGCGCGCGGCGAACGCCTGCATCGGTGCGCGCCAGTCGTCGGGCGCCATCATGCCGCCGGCAAAGGCGAGCGCGCCGAACAACAGGATCAGCAAGATCAAGCCGAGCTTGGCGAACATGATGGACGGCCCCCTGCCGCATCGATCTGCCTGTGCGTCTTCACGTGAAAAAGACATTTCGCCAGCGTGACGCGCGGCATCCGCGAATTTTTCCTGGCCGATGCATATTGCGGTCGCGCACCGCGAGGGGCAACATCCGCGGTCCGGGGAGTCGCATGGAGCAAAGGACGCGATGCCCCGTACAGGGGGCGTCATGGTCGATATCGCGGAGTCCAACTTGCTTGGATCTTCGCCGCAGTTCGCTCACGTCATTGCGCAGATACGCCGTATCGCGAAATTCGACGTGACCGTTCTGATCGGGGGAGAGACCGGCACGGGCAAGGAACTGGGGGCAAGAGCGGTGCACTACCTGAGTGCGCGCGCGTCCCGCCCTTTCATCGCCGTCAACTGCGGCGCGCTGGCCGATTCGCTGGTGGAAAGCGAACTGTTCGGACACGAGCGCGGCGCTTTCACCGATGCACGCCAGGCCTCGCCCGGCCTGGTCAGCGAAGCCGAGGGCGGCACGCTGTTTCTCGACGAGATCGACACGCTCTCGCCGAAAGCGCAGGCCTCGCTGCTGCGTTTCCTGCAGGACGGCACCTACCGGCGCGTCGGCGGCACGCAGACTCGATCGACCGACGTGCGCCTGATCGCGGCCAGCAATGCCAATCTCGATGAAATGGTCAAGACGCGGCAATTCCGCCGCGACCTGCTGTATCGCTTGAAGGTGATGCCGCTGGTGATGCCGCCGCTGCGCGAACGCGGCGGCGACGTGATGGAGCTGGCGGAGGCGTTCCTTACGCGGCTCAATCGCCAGTATGGCGCGCAGACTTCGCGCAAGAGTTTCGATCCGGGCTTTCTTGCCTCGCTGCAGCGCTACAGCTGGCCCGGCAACGTGCGCGAGCTGGAACACTTCGTGCAGCGCGAATACCTGATGTGCGAGGGGCAGCTGATCCAGGGCGGCCCGCCGCAGGATCTGGCCGAGGCGCCGGCCAAGGCCGCCGACGATGCCGCCTTCAAGCAGGCCAAGGCGCGGGCGATCGCCGATTTCGAGCGCAGCTATGTGGCTTCGGCCATGGCGCGGGCGCGGGGCAATATCACGCAGGCGGCGCGGATGGCGGGGCAGGACCGCAGTGCGTTCAGCAAGCTGGTGAGCAAGTACAGGCTCGCTTCCGTGGTCGGACAGGAGCAAGATTCCGGCGAGTGATGCCATCCATCGGGCGGGGCGAGTGACTGGTCATTCCGTACGTGTCGTGGCTGATGCGATTGCTCGCTATCTGGAGGCGAGTCCGGGGTGTGCGGATTCTGCGGAAGGGATTCAGCAGTGGTGGTTGAGGCCTGGCGGGGTGGAGGTTTCGCTTGATGTGGTGGTTGAGGGGTTGAGGGTGTTGGAGGGGGAGGGGGTTGTCGAGTGTCGACGGCTTGGGGCTCGCGAAATTTGGCGGCTGCGCCGCGTGGCTGAGTGACGCTTCTTTGGGTGGCGGCATCGCAATGATGTCGTCGGCTTCTCTGCTCGTCATCCCGGCGTAGGCCGGGATCCAGTAGCGACTAGGTGTGGTTGTCGCGACTTGGCCGCTTATGCAGCGGGCATTTCGGACGCCTGCCGGCGCCCGAGTCACTTTCTCTTTGCTGGCCCAAAGAGAAAGTAACCAAAGAGAAATGGCCTCAAATCAAAGGCTCGCGACGCGACTAGAAGGAGCAGTGGGCGGCTGCGGTAGCCTGATTAACCTGGGTCTACACGAAACCACAGTGCGTTTACGTAGCGGGTGCTTCAACGTGCCGTGGCCGAGAGGATTTTCAGGTGCTGGGGCCAGCTCTGGCTCTTCGTTCCTGCCTACCTCACCACTACACCCCTCTCCCCTCCGGGGAGAGGGCAGGGTGAGGGGCGGGTGCTCGCGATAACCCTTCATCGAAGCATTCATTTGCACGCGATGCGCTGAAAAAGCGCACGGCGTCGTGTGCGCGATGGTGCCGCCGTGCAATTCCGATCACAGCGTGATCTTTTTATCTCGCCCGCACGCAACGCATTGCACGCGCCTTCAATTCAAGGCATTGCACTTGAATTAACGCGTTTTGCATCCTCTGTCGCCGTGCGAAAAAGCACACGCTCGATGTGCGCGATTTTGCTCGCGATCACCGGAGAATCGCGCTGCATCGCCATTCCTTTCCGTTGGCACGCCTCTTGAATAATCCCTCCCGCAACGCGTGCGGCAGCGTTCGTTAGCGAGAAGGGACTTTGCAGCCGCCCACCGAACCGAGGCCTGTACATGACTGTCGAGAGCATTCAACAGAAGCTGCTGCGCGTGCGGCCGCCGCGCGTGCGCATCACCTACGACGTCGAAACGGGCGGCTCGAGCGAGAAAGTGGAGCTGGCCTTTATCGTGGGCATGTTTGCCAATCTGTCGGGCGAGCTGGCGGCCAGTGAGCTGCCGGCGCTCAAGGATCGGCGCATGCGCGATATCGACGCCGAGTCGTTCGACAAGATCCTGGCCGACAGCTCGCCCATGATCAAACTCAACGGCATCGCGGACACCATCGCGGGCGGGGGCAAGGTGCTTGCCGGCGAGCTGCATTTCAGCGCGCTGTCGGACTTCGAGCCGCTGGCGGTGGTCAATGCGGTGCCCAGCCTGCGCCAGCGCTACGACGCGCGCGCCGACCTGCGCTCGCTGCAGTCGATGGCCGAATGCAACGATGCGCTGGGCGCCTTGCTCGACCGGTCGACCACCGACGGCGCGGCGATCACCGCCTTGAAGGCGGGCTTCGCGGCCGACGCCACCGACAACTGGGCCGGCGCGGCCGTCGACGCCAAGGACAACCCGCCGCCGAACGCGGCGGGCGCCGATATTCCCGGCGCGCTGGTCGGCTTGCTGGCCGCGCAGATGGCCGGCAATGCGCAGGCCGCGGCTGCGGCCAAGCAGGCTTCGGATGCGGCGGCCGCCGCATCGGTCACGGCCACGGCGAACATCAAGACCACCACGGACGCGCTCACCGCCGCGCAGAAGGCCGCCAGCGATGCCGCCGCCGCGCTGTCCAAGGCGCAGGACGCTGCCAGCAAGGCCAAGGGCGACGCCGTGCCCGACGCCAACAAGGCGGTGGTCGATGCGACCAAGGCCAAGAACGATGCCGACGCCGCCGCGCTTGCCGCGCAGGCGCAGGCCGATGCCGCCGCCGAGCTGGCCAAGCGCCAGGCGGCGGTCGCGGCCGAGCGGCAGCAGGCCTTTCTTGCGATCGATCCGCTGAGCAAGGCGCGCCGCCTCGCCGGCCGCTTCACCAACGAGATCCTGGTGCCGCTGGGCAACAACGACCTGCACCAGGTGGCGCTGGGTTCCAACGGCCTGATGGACGAGCGCGCCGGCGGCATCGACGTGCAGATCGGCGGGCAGCTCGACGTGATCCTGCACACCAAGTCGTTCAAGGATCTCGAAGCCACCTGGCGCGGCCTGTTCTACGTGGTGTCGCGCACCGAGAGCGGCCGCCTGCTGAAGCTGCGCGTGCTCAACGCCAGCGCCGACGAGCTGCGCAAGGAGCTGGAGAAGGCGGCCGAGTTCGACCAGAGCTGCATCTTCAAGATGATCTACGAGGCCGAATTCGGCACCTACGGCGGCTCGCCCTACAGCCTGCTGCTGGGCGGCTACGAATTCGACCACTCGCCGGCCAGCATGTCGCTGCTGACCAATATGACCAGGATCGCCGCGTCCGCGCACGCGCCGTTCCTGGCCGCGGCGGCGCCCGGCCTGTTCGGCCTGGACGGCTTCGACAAGCTGGCCAAGCCGCGCGATCTCAGCCAGCTGTTCGAGTCGCCCGAGCTGGCGCAGTGGATGGAATTCCGCGGCAGCGAGGACTCGCGCTACGTGGCGCTGGCCCTGCCGCACGTCCTGCTGCGCCTGCCGTACGGCAAGGACGCACGCCCGGCCGAAGGCCTGCGCTACGAGGAGACGGTGACCGGTCCCGACGGCCCGGACCACAACGCCTTCCTGTGGGGCAATGCCGCCTATGCGCTGGCCGAGCGCATCACCAACTCGTTCGCGCTGTATCACTGGACGGCGGCGATCCGCGGCGTGGAAGGCGGCGGCCTGGTCGACGGGCTGCCGGTATTCACCTATCGCGACGATGCGGACCTGGTGAACATGATCTGCCCGACCGAGGTATCGATCACCGACCGCCGCGAGAAGGAACTCAACGACCTGGGCTTCATCGCGCTGTGCAACTGCAAGGGCACCGGCCAGGCCGCGTTCTTCGGCGGCCAGACCGCCAACCTGCCGCGCCAGTACATCAGCGACGAGGCGAACGCCAACGCCAAGCTCTCGGCCATGCTGCCGTACATCCTGGCCGCGTCGCGCTTCGCGCACTACATCAAGGTGATCATGCGCAAGAAGATCGGCGCCTTCCTCACCCGCGGCAATATCGAGGCCTACCTCAACAGCTGGATCGCCCAGTACGTGCTGCTGGACGACAACGCCTCGCAGGAGGTCAAGGCCAGCTATCCGCTGCGCGCGGCGCAGATCACCGTGACCGACGTGCCCGGCTCGCCCGGCTCGTACAAGGCCACCGTGTTCATCAAGCCGCATTTCCAGCTGGAAGAACTCACCACGTCGATTCGCCTGGTGGCGGATCTGCCGGCGGGCTGACGCATAGCCGCGACCCGCCACGCCACCCGATCAAGAACCTGGAGCGACCATGGACCTCATACTTCTGCAACCCGGCGACTCGTCGATCTTCGGCGGCCCCAACGGCTGGAAAGGCGGCGGCAGCCTGATCGACGACCAATGGCGCGACGAGGTGCTCAAGCTCGGGCAGTGCCTGGAGCTGGTCTCGGTGCACCAGGGCATGAAACAGCAGATCACCACCGACGTGAGCAATTCGGCGCGTACCTCGGGCCGCCCGATCATCACCGAGTTCACCTGCGTGAAGTACGTGGACAAGACGTCGGTGAAGTTCTACGAGTACTGCCTGCGCGCGCAGCCGCTGGGCAAGGGCGAGAAGAACCCGACCAAGATCTACATCGCGCGCAACTCCGGCGAGAAGACCGCCAACATCCTCACCATCGAGCTGCGCGACGCGATCATCAGCGAGATCCAGTTCCAGTCCAACCCGGACGACATGCCCACCGAGCAGTTCAAGCTCAACTTCACCGAAGTGCTGTGGACGTACACGGTGCAGGAGGCGGACATGAATACCTCGGGCAACCTGGCGGCGGGCTGGAGTATCGCGCGCAACCGTCCGATCGGGCAGTTCACTACCTGAGCATGATGTGCTTGAGCCCCTCTCCCCATTTACCAATTTGTGCACGGGGAGAGGGGTTGGGGTGAGGGTGCGGGCGGAGCGCGAGAGTGATGTGCACCGCTCCGGCCCTACCCTCATCCGGCTGCCGCCACCTTCTCCCGGGGGGAGAAGGGTTCACTAGATGTGTCGAGTCATAGGGCGGGAGATCGTCGTGCAATTCCTGATGGAGCGGCTGGTCAATCGCAGCGAGCCGGACATGGGACAGGCGCCGCCGTTCGATCCGATCGGCGCGGTGGCCGCGCAGATCCAGCGCATCGTCGAATGCCGGCCCTACGTAGGCCTGGGCGGTGCGCGGGTGTGCGAGTTCGGCATGCCGCCGATCGTCGACACCGGCATCGGCCTGCCTGACCACGAACGTTTTGGCGCGCGCTTGCTGGAAGCGATCGCGCGCTTCGAACCGCGCCTGCGCGCGCCGCGGCTGGAATGGCTGGCGACGGGCAGGGCGCTCAAGCCGTATGCGCTGGTCGTGCACGGCACCGTGCAGGTGGAGGACCAGCCCAGCACGTTCCGTTTCGAACTGCCTTGCCCGGACGACCTGGCATGAATGCCGATGTGCCCCGCCTCAAAATGTGGTTCGAGCAGGAGCTGGCGTCGCTGCGCGACGAGGCGGCGGATTTCGGCGCGTCCTTCCCGGCCATCGCCAAGGCGCTGGAGCTGAGCGGCGGGCGCAGCAGCGACCCGCACGTGGAGATGCTGGTGCAGTCCTTCGCCTGGATGGCGGGGCGCCTGCGCTACCAGCTGGAGACCGACCAGGCGGTGCTGCCCAATGCGCTGATGGGCCTGCTGTATCCGCATCTGGAGGCGCCGCTGCCGTCGATGCTGGTGGGCGAGATCGAAGTGCGCCCGGACGGCGCCAACTTCGCGCACGGCGCCACCCTGGAGCGCGGCCGCTACGTCTACGCGCTGGCCACCAACGAATTCGGCCAGCAGGTGCGCTGCCGCTTCCGCACCTGCTACGACACGCCGCTGTGGCCGCTGAAGATTACCCACGTGGAGTCGATGGCGGCCAACGCCTATCCGCTGGACCCGAACGACACGCGCACCGCGTCCATCCTCAGCGCCACCATCACGCGCACCGGCAAGGAGCCGGTGCATGCAATGCAGATGAAGTCGCTGCGCTTCTGCATCCATGCCGACCACAAGCTGGCTTATTCCTTGTACGACGGCCTGGCCATGCACCTGGTGCGCATGGCGGTGCGCGTGCGCGCCACCGGCGAGCTGCGCTATCTGGACGCCGCGCAGCTGCAGTGGCGCGGCTTCGACGACAAGGAAGCGGTGCTCGGCGCCAACCCGCTGACCCATCCGGGCTACCGGCTGGTGCAGGAATACTTCGCCTTTCCGCAGAAATTCCTGTTCTTCGACGTGGCCGGCATGGACCTGACCGGCGTGGACAAGGACTTCGAGCTGCTGTTCCTGCTCGACGTGCCACCGTCCAAGGACCACCACTACGACAAGCACCTGCTGCGGCTGAACTGCCTGCCGCTGATCAATCTGTTCCCGCAGCGCATCGAGCCCTTCGTGCTGGACCAGCGCCAGTACGAATACCGCCTGGTCGCCGACGAGCAGAACCACCGCTACTGCGAGATCTACAGCCTGGACGAGCTGGTCTCGATCCGCCCGGACCGCAGCCCGCGCCCGATCGCGCCGTACTTCGCGCTGGACGAGATGCAGCGGCTGGACAAGATCGACTACTTCTATGCCACCCGCCGCGAGGTCAACCAGACCGGCGCGGTGCACGGCACGGAAACCTTCGTGTCCTTCCTGGATCCGGAATTCGACACCGTGCTGCCGGCGGAGGAAATGATCGGCGGCACCGCGCTGTGCACCAACCGCCGCCTGCCGTCGCAGCTGGTGGTGGGCACCACCTTGTTCCTGGAAGGCGCCGGCCCCGTCACTTCGCTGCGGGTGGCCTGCAAGCCCACGCCGAACCAGCCGCCGCAGATGGTGGGCGAGCGGCCGTGGGCGCTGGTATCGCAGTTGTCGCTCAATCATCTGTCCCTGGTGGACGGCCAGCGCGGCCCGCCGGTGCTGAAGAACATGCTGCGCCTGCATGTCGGGCCGGCGAGTTTGACCGGCTACCGGCAGATCGACGGCCTGCGCGCCATGTCCACCCGCCGCGTGCAGAAACGCATGCCGCGCCGCGATGCCTGGCGCGGCTTCGTCGACTGCCTGCAGGTGCGCCTGCAGGTGGACCTGGGCCATTTCGAAGGCGGCAGCGCGGTGCTGTTCGGCAGCGTGCTGCACCGTTTCCTGGCGCTCTATGCGGAGGTCAATACCGTCATCGAACTGATTCTCGAATCTTCCGACCGCCGAGGAGAGCTCAAGTCATGGCCACCCCTGACTGGCGCACAGGTGAGCCTCTAGCCGACCGGCTGCTGCGGCGGCCGGCCAGCTTCGATTTCTTCCAGTGGGTGCGGCTGCAGTCGTGGCCGCGCCGCGGTACGTCTGCGCGCCGCGACGGCGCGCGCTACGTGTCGCCGCGCCTGCGCTTCCGCGGCGAGATGTCGCCGGTGTTTCCCGGCAGCGAGATCTCCAAGGGCCGCCTGCGCGAAGAGCGCAGCATGGCGCTGGACGATCCGCGGCTGGAACTGTTCGTGGCCAATTTCGCCTTGTCCGGCGTGCTGGGGCCGATGCCGGACAGCTTCGCCGACTGGGCGCGCCAGCGCCTGGCCGAGCGCGATCCGGCGATGGCGCAGTTCCTGGACATCTTCAATCACCGGCTCAGCACGCTGCGCTACGAACTGAAGGCCGCCAGCGTGCCGGCCTTCGACGCGGTGCGGCCGGAAGACACGCGCCAGGCCGACGCGGCCGGCGCGCTGATGGGCCTGTCGGCCTTCGAAGGCGAGGGCGCGGCGATCCTCGCGCGCCGCGTACCGGTGCCGCGCCGCGCACTGCTGGCCCTGGCCGGCCTGGTGGCGAACGGACGCAAGAGCGCGGCGCAGGCGCAGATCGTGCTGGGCGTGTATCTGCAGGCGCCGGTGCAGGTGCAGGCGCTGGTCGGCGCCTGGCGCGACATCGAAGCGCGCGACCGCACCTTGCTCGGCCGGCGCGTGCTGGGCGACGGCGCGCCGCTGGGCCGGCGCGTATGGGTAAACCATGCGGCTATAGGCCTGCGCATCGGCCCGGTGCCGTATGCGCGCCTGTGCCTGCTGCTGCCGGATCGCGCGCACCTGCCGGGCGGCGCGCACGACGCGCAGTTCGGCAACGGCTATCGCGGGCTGGCGGCGATGGTGCATTACCTGTTCGACCGCCACGTCGATGCGGTGGTCACCATCGAGGTGGACGAAGCCGATATCCCCGCCTCCTGGATGGGCAAGCCGCGCCGCCTCGCCGGTTTCGGCAGCGGCCACGGCCTGCGCCTGGGCCAGACCGCGTGGGTCAGCGGCCGTCCGGAAGCGAAGCGCGAAGTGACCTTCACCATCCGCGCCGACGACGTGCAGGAGGCCGCATGAGCGCGCTGCCCACCGACACCGCCGGCCGCACCGCGATCCAGCCGATCGGCCAGCAGGGCCAGGCCAGCTCGCCGCTGCTGTACCTGCATTGCGGCATCGGGCTGCCGGGCAACCGCTGGCTGGCCGACGAGACCTTCCGCCTGCTCTCGTTCGAGGGCCAGGAATCGGTGTCCGAGCCCTTCGATTTCCAGCTGCAGCTGCGCGGCAATACCGATCCGAAGCTCAATCCGCCGCTCACCTTCGATGCGCTGATCGGCCGCCCCGTCACCGTAGGGCTTAACCGCCCGGTGGAAGGCCAGGCGCCGGACGCCGCCGCGCGTTTCGCGCAGGCGCTGCGCAGCGGTTCGGCGCCGTCGATGAGCTTCTACAACGGCATCGTCGGCTCCTTCGCCATGGACGAGCCGGGCGTGTACCGCGTCGGCATGAAGCCCGCGCTGTGGCGGCTGAACCTGACCAACCGCTACGAAGTGCATGCGCAGATGAGCGTGCGCGACGTGATCGCGGACCTGATGCGCAAGCACTACATCGACTGTTCGCTCGATGCCGTTTCCGGCGAGGACAATATCGCCATCGCCCGCGTGCAGGACTGGCTGCAGGCCGGCGAAAGCGACTACGAATTCCTGCGCCGGATCATGTCCAAGGCGCACATCTATTACTACTTCAAGCACACCGGCAACGGGCATACCGTGGTGTTCGCCAACCGTCCGGCCTACCTGCAGGCGTTCGACCGTCCGCTGCGCTACACCTATACGGCGCTGGACGAGCTGGGCATGCAGCAGGACGACGTGGTGTTCCAGTACAGCTACCAGCAGTCGTTGACCAGCACCGGCGTCAGCGGCCGCTTCGCGCACCAGGAGAACGCGCCGGACGAGGATCCGATTCCCACCTTCCAGACCTTCGGCGCGTTCACGCCGGCGGACCCTGGCGAGCTGCCGTTCAACCAGTACCGCACTTACCAATATGGGATGAGCAGCGGCACCGTGCGCGAATACGTGCGCACCACCGCGTCGACGCTGGCCGCCTCCGGCCGGCAGCTCACCGGCAGCAGCACCTGCGCAGGCTTCCGCGTCGGCACCCAGTTCACCATGCGCGGCGACATGGCCGAAGGCACCTCGCCCGCGCCGGTGCGCCCGTCGCTGGAGAACAAGGCCTTCGTGCTGAGCAAGGTCACCCATCAGGCCACCGCCGACGGCGGCTATACCAACCAGTTCGAGTCCACCGACGCGGCGGCCATGCTCACCGCGTTCTCGGTGCAGGACACCCAGCAGGGCGGCATCCTGGCCAAGGTGGTGGACATGGCCGGGCGCGGCCCCACCGATTGGCGCTATTACGAGCCTGCCAATTTCGATCCGGCCACCAGCCGCCTGCGCGACAGCCAGGCCGCGCCGCCCAACCTGATGGCCAAGGGCGTGTACGTGCAGTTCTCCAGCCCCGGCGCGGCGGCCGGGCCGGTGTGGGTGAAGCTGTCGGCCAGCATGAACACCGTGCCGGAGATCGGCGCCACCGTGCTGGTCACGCGCGCCAGCGACGAGTCGGAGCTGCCGGAAGTGCAGCAGCTGATCGCGCCCAACGGCAGCCTGGTGGTCACCCCGTCGGGCTGGACCGCCAACACCCATGTGGGCAGCAACTACTCCACCACCTACGGCGACGGGCAGAGCATCCGCTACGGCCTGCACTCGGCCTACAACCTCGACCACGCGGTAAGCATCGTCAACGGCGCCTACGAGAGCGGCCAGTACCGCGACACCAGCTATGCGCAGGGCGCCAGCTACAGCTATTCCACCTCGGAGAACGGCGCCAGCGGCCTGCTCAGCCGCAGCGAATCCTATGGCAGCACCTACAGCACCATGGAAGCGGCGGTGACCTGGAGCAAGAGCACCATCGGCGACAGCACCAGCTACAGCACCGTCACCGGCGATACCTATGCGGAAGACACGGTGGAGGGCACCTCCACGCGCATCACCACGCAGAACATCGTCAACGGCGTCACCACCACCGCGATGCAGAGCAACCTCACCACCACCGGCATCAACAACGGGGTGGAGACGATGGGCATGACCACGACGATGTCCAGCACCGGGCGCAGCGCGGCGGTGTCGCTTACCGGCCTGGCCGACCAGGTGTCGCTCACCGGCGTGCGCACCGAGACCGCGATCACCGCCAGCAGCGACAGCACCAATGTCACCGGCATCTCCGAGCAGGTCTCGGCGACCGGCAGCAGCAGCGTGATCTCGGTGACCGGCACGTCCAGCCAGACCAGCGTCACCGGTTCGAACACCAATATCAACGTCACCGGCAGCAGCACCGGCATCAATGTCACCGGCAGCAGCACCGAGATCGGCGTGACCGGCAGCACCACCCGCATGAACGTCACCGGCAGCAGTACCGGCATCAACGTCACCGGCGACAGCACCGAAGTCGGCGTCACCGGCAGCGAGACGCGCATGAGCATCCACGGTTCGTCCAGTTCGGTGGACATCACCGGCGTGGGCACCTCGGTGACCATCGCCGGCGCACGCATCTCGATGGAAATCGTCGGCCTGAGCGTGTCGATCCCGGTGGTCTATATCTACGTATGAGGCGCGCATGAAGATCGTCAAACCGATGACCCTCGGCCTGATGCACCGCCCGTACCGCTGGCAGGGGCGCGACCGCCTGCTGGTGGCGACGCTGGGTTTCTTCGCGCTGGGCGGGCGGCCGGATGCCTTGCTGCGCGACAACCTGCAGTGGCGCAAGGTGATGTCCGCGCTGCCGCCGGGCCGGCCGCTGGACGAGCTGATGCCCAAGACCCGCGGCGAAGTGCTGCTGGCCGGCAGCGCGCATGCGGCGAACGGGCTGGCGGTGACCGAGCAGATGGTGCGCCTGGTGGTGGGCAGCGCGATGTCGAACGGCGGGAAATCGGGTGGCGTGGACAAGCGCCTGCGCGTGGTCGGCGACCGCCAGTGGATGTACGGCATGCTGCCCTGGCTGCAGGTGACCGAGCCGCTGCCGTTCACCCAGATGCCGCTGACCTGGAGCCGCGCCTACGGCGGCGCGGGCCATCCGGCGAACCCGGAAGGACGCGGCTACGCGCGCCATCCGCTCGCCGCATTCTTCGGCCGCAACCACGGCGACATGCCGAACGTGGAACAGCCGCAGCGGCCCGTGCGGGGCCCGCGCCGGCGTTACGCGCCGGCCGGCTTCGGCCAGCTCGACGTGGGCTGGACGCCGCGGCGGCAGTGGATCGGCAGCTACGGCAAGCGCTGGCGCAGCGAGGCGTATCCGGGGCTGGCCGACGATACGCATCCGGAATTCTTCAACGCGGCGCCGCTGGACCAGCGCATCGAAGGCTTCTTCGCCGGCGGCGAAGCGTATCGCCTGGAAGGCATGCATCCGCGCCTGCCGGTGATCGAAGGCTGGCTGCCGGAGTTCCGGCCGCGCGCGTTCGCCCATCGCGCGGGCCGGCCGGCGGATGCGGTGGACGAGGTGGCGCTGTCGTTCGACACGGTGTGGTTCTTCCCCGACGCGGAGCTGGGCGTGACCATCCACCGCGGCGAGATCGAGGTGGAGGACAGCCTGGCGCTGGACGTGGAAGCGCTGATGGTGGCCTACGAACATGCCGACGACGCGCCGCGTGCGCTGTCGCACTACGGCGAGGTGCTGGCGCTGCGGCTCAACCGCGACACCGCCGCGCGCCACGTCTTCAACGAAGCGCAGCTGACGCCGGAACCCGACGCCGCCCTGCGCGCCGCGCGGCAGACGGAAGTGCAGGAAGAACAGCAGCGCCGCGTCGCCGTGCGCGCGGCGCGCGAAGCGGGCCTGGCCGCGGAATTCGAAGCGTCTTCCGGCATGCCCGCGCCGCCGCCGGCGCCAGCGCCGCTGGCGGTGGACTTGCCGGTGCCCGGCGAAGCCGCGATCCGCCGCGGCGATTTCGATCTCAGCCCGATGCTCGACGCCGTCGAACGCATCGGCCGCGCAGCGAAGGAGCAGGCGCAGGCGCGCCGCGACGAAGCCGCCGCGCAGCTGGCGCAGTTGCCGGAGCTGCCGCCCGCGGTACCGGCCACCACCGAGGAAGCGCTGGCGCGCGCGGCCGGGCAGGGCGGCGCGATGGGTGCGCTCGGTGAGTTCGGCGCGCTGGCCGGCGTGCCGCCGGTGGCGGTGGAACAGATCCACGAACTGCAGCGCAAGGGCCGCCTGGCCTCGCCGCAACCGAGCGTGCCGGGCCTGCCGCTGCAACCGGCGGTGGCGGCCGCGATCGGCCAATGGCTGCTGCTGCGCGTGCGCGAAGGCGGCTCGCTGCACGGTTGCGATCTGGCCGGCGCGGACCTGCGCGGCGCCATGCTGTCCGGTGCGGATCTGCGTGGCGCGCTGCTGGAGGCTTCCGATCTGCGCGGCGCCCAGCTCGACGGCGCGGACTTGAGCGAAGTGGCGCTGACCGGCGCCACCATGGATGCGGCCAATTGCGCCGCCGCCTGCTTCGACGGCGCCAACCTCGCCCGCACCCGCGCGCACGACGCCGTGTTCCGCGGCGCCAGCTTCGCCGGCACGCAGGCCGGCGATGCCGACTGGAGCCGCGCGGACCTGGCCGGTGCGCGCTTCGAGCGCTGGATCGCGCCGAACATCGTGCTGGAAGGCGCCAACCTGGAACACGCCACCCTGGCCGACTGCGTGCTGCTGCACGCCAAGGCCGACGGCAGCCGCTGGGCGCATGCGGCCTGGCAGCGCACGGTGGCGCTGGGTTCCAGCCTGGCCGGCAGCGACTGGCGCGAGGCGGCGCTGTCGCGCAGCGTGCTGATGGAATGCCGGCTTACCGACAGCCACTGGGCCGGCGCCGACCTGGCCCGCGTGCAGGGCGGCGGCGGCGCGGACTGGTCGCGCGCCGACCTGCAGCGCGTGCGCGCCGACCACAGCAGCTGGCGCGGCGCCAACCTGGCCGATGCCAACCTGGCCGAGGGGCAGTTCCGCGAATGCGATTTCAGCGGCGCGCGCCTGCCGCATGCGGTGCTGGAACGCACCTTGTTCTACCGCTCGCTGTTCATGGGCGGCGAACTCACCGGCTGCCATGCGGAAGCGGCGGACTTCTACCAGGCCATGTGCCGCCGCGCGGACTTCCGCGAGGCGGACCTGCGCGAAGCGAACTTCGTGCAGGCCGAATGCGCCGAGGCGCGCTTCGACCACGCGCGGCTGGAAGGCGTGCGGCTGGAGCCGGGACGGAGGCTGCCATGAGCGAAGCGGCCATCTCCTGGGACGATATCGCCCACCTGCAGCGCCTGGGGCGTCCGGTGAACGGCGTCGACCTGGGCGTGCTCGATGGCAGTGGCCGCGCGATCGAATCGCTGCTGTTCAACCAGGTGAACTGGCGCGGCGCCGATCTGCATGGCGCGCGGCTGCAGCATGTGAATTTCATCGACTGCGATCTGCGTGATGCCGACTTTAGCGGCGCGACCTTCGAAAGCTGCAGCTTCACGCGCTGCAAGCTGGGCGCTTCGCGCTGGGGCGGAGCGAACCTGCAGCAGTGTTCGTTCGCGCTGGCCGACTTGTCGGCGTCCGTGTGGACCAAGGCGGAAGTGGCGCTGTCGGCCTTCACCCAGACGGATCTGCGCCTGGCCAGCTTCGCGCATGCGCTCCTGCATCGCACCGTCGCCACCCAATGCGACGTTGCCGGCCTGGTGCTTGCGCATGCGACGCTGGCGCAGGCGGTGCTGCCCGGCGCGGACTTCCGCGTGATCGACGTCACCGGCCTGGTCGCGCAGGCGGCGGTGCTGCAAGGCGGGCTTTTCGGCGGCATGGACCTGCGCGGCCTGGTGCTGCAGCGCTGCCTGCTGGAAGGCGCCGACTTCACCGGCGCGCGGCTGGACGGCGCCGATCTGCGCGAGGCCAATCTGCGCAAGGCTGTCTTCGCCAGGGCCAGCCTGCGCGCAGCGAAACTCGACAACGCATTGCTGCTCGACTCCAGCTGGAGCGAGGTGGATGCGGCCGGCCTGTCCTGCGAAGGCGCGCTGTTCCAGTCCGCCGAGTTGCAGCAAGTGTCGCTGGTGGAAGCGCGCGGCACCGGCAGCGTGTGGGACCACGCGCGGCTGACCGGGGTCGACTTCGGCCACGCCACGCTGAGCTATGCGCGCTTCGACCATGCCAGCGGCGGACGCGTCGGTTTCCGCCACGCGCGGCTGGACCACGCCAGCTTCCACAACACCCGCTTTGTTCAAGCCGACCTGCACGCGGCGCAGACCCAACGCCTGCGCGGCACCTCGTCCTCCCGCCTCGCCGCCGAGGCCCGCGCCCTTGCCCTGGAGACCGCCTGATGTTCGCCGCCCGCCAAGCCAAACCCGTTCAAGCGGCCGCGCCCGCCTGGTTCGAAGCCACCATCCGCGATGCCGCCGGCCGCGACGGCTGGCGCCTGGACGACGGCCGCTGCGCGCGCCAGGCGGTGTCCTGCCTGGTCACGCCGCAGGCGGGCGACCGCGTGCTGCTGGTCGCCACCGCCGACGGCGAATGCTTTGTGCTGCACGTGCTGGCGCGCGCCGAAGGCGGCCGCGCCACGCTGGCGGTGCCGGGCGCCGACGCCGTGTCGATCCGCCAGGCCGAGGTGGATATCGCCGCCACGCGCAACATCGCGCTGCGCGCCGGCGAAGGCGTGGAAGTGACGGCGGTGCAGGGCGCGCTCGCGCTCAGCGGGCGGCAGCTGTTCGCCAGCGCCGCGGAGTCGCTGGTGCAGACCGCGCGTACCTATGTCGGCCAGGTCGAACAGTTCCTGCTCGACGCGCGGCAGTTCCTGCGGCTGCATGGCGAGCAGGCCATGATCACCGCGCGGCAGGACGCCAAGATCGATGCCGAGCGCATCAGCCTGGGATAAGCCGATGTTCGTCAACACCAATCTCGGCGTGCTCAACCTGGCCTTCCCGGACGTGTGCTTCGTGCCGGTGCTGGGCGTGCCCACGCCGATGCCGTTTCCGAATATCGCCTTGTCGTTCGCGGACATCCCCGCGCAGTTCGAGGTGATCGTCGGCGGCGGGCTGGCGGAAAACCTGGTCACCGTGGGCGCGCTGAGCAACGGCGACCAGCCGGGCGCGGAAGGCGGCGTGGTCTCGCATCTGTTCATGGGGCCGTTCCGCTCGATCCTGGGCAGCTTCAAGGTGTTCATGGGTGGCATTCCGTGCACGCACATGCTGGGGCTGGTGGGCCAGAACGGCCTGCTGCCGAACATGGTGGGAGTGTCGCTGACGCCCGCCCAGGTCACCGTGCTGGTGCTGAGCTGATGCGCGCGCGACTTCTATTGCTGTTGCTGCTGCTGGCCGCGCCGGCCGGATGCAGCTCGGTCAACAAGCTGCTCGGCCGCACGCCGACCACCACGCTGTCCAGCGTGCGCGTGGCCGCGCCGCCGGGCGCCAATCTCAATTCGGCGGTGCAGCTGGACCTGGTGTTCCTGTACGACCTGAAGAACGAAGCCATGCTGCCCAAGACCGGGCCGGAGTGGTTCGCGCAGAAAACCGCGCTGATCAACGGGCTGGGCACCTCGGTCGATGCGGTGCACCTGGAGATCCCGCCTGCGCAGGTGATCGATCCGGTGCCTTTGCCCAAGCGCGCGGGCAAGGCGGTGGCCGTGTATGCCTTTGCCAACTATCTGTCGGCCGACGGGCAAGCGCGCGCCGATCTCACCAAATTCCGCCGGGCGGTGGTGTGGCTGCAGGCCACCCAGCTCGCCGTGACCGAACAGCCATGAACGCGACAGCAGGGGAAGCGCCATGAACGCCACCGTCGACACCCTGGACAGCCTGCCGGAGCCGGTCTCCTGGTCGGAGGGCATGCTGCTGTCGCCGCATCACTTCCAGCAGAACGACATCTACTGGAACAACCTGCTGCACCGCCGCATGGTGATGCTGCAGCCGCATGCCTGGGGCGTGCTGGACATGGCGCTGGACCCCACGGAACTGAGCAAGGGCCGGGTGGTGTTCCAGCGCCTGCGCTGCGTGATGACCGACGGGCTGGTGATCGACTATCCCGGCCATTTCGCGCCGGCGGGCCTGTCGCTGGACCTGAGCGGCACCGACTGGAACCAGCAGAAGCAGGTCCGCGTGCATCTGCGCGTGCCGGTGCGCGGCAAGGGCGCGGCCAGCGACATCGGCGACATGCAGCGCTACACCATCGAGCGCGGCAACCTGGAGGCGGACGAGAACACCGGCAAGGACGAGATCGTGGTCGACCGCATGCGGCCCAAGCTCAGCCTGGCCGCGGGCGACAACGTGGCCAAGAGCTATTGCTCGGTGCCTTTGCTTGAGCTGTACGGCGATTCGCGCGGCGTGCACCTGGCGCCGTTCCATCCGCCGATGCTGAACATCGGCGCCTCGGCGTTCCAGGGCGACGGCAGCCTGCAGCGCTCGCTGGCCTCGCTGTCGGAGTTGCTGTGGAAAAAATACCGCGAACTGCTCGGCGTGCGCCTGGACGACCGCGGCCAGCCGCGCCTGGACAGCGAGAGCAGCGCGCAGGTGCAGGCCGCGCGCCATCTGGTGATGGCGATGCCGACTTTCGACGTGATGCTGCAGTCGCCGCATACGCATCCGGCCGATCTTTATCTGGGCCTGTCGCAGCTGGTGGGCTTCGTCGCCGCCACGCCGGGCGCGCCGCCGCCGCCGGTGCTGGGCGCCTACGAGCATGAGGACTGCGTGCCGGGTTTCACCCGCGCGATTGCCTACGTGCGCGACCAGCTCAACCGGCTCAATGCCAACTTCCGCGTGCTGGAATTCCAGCGCGTGGGGAGTTCCGGTTTCCGCCTGCAGCTGCCGCGCGGCATCGACACCGGCAAGCTGCTGATCGAACTGGCGCCGCGCGCAGGCCAGAACGCCGCCACCATGAGCCAGTGGCTGGGCAGCGCGCGCATGGCCAACGAAGAGCTGATCTACCTGCTGGTGCGCCGCCGCTATCCCGGCGCCACGGTGAAGGAGGCCACGCCGCAGCAGGTGGCCGCGATCAACCTGCGTCCCGGCGCCTTCGTCTACGAGGTGAACAACGCCACCATCGAAGGCGAGGACGGTGCGGCGCGGCCGCTGATCAGCGAAGGCCATACTTTCGTCATCCTCGGCGAGCCGGACGAGCACGTGCCGGCCGCGATCACCCTGTACCTGCCGCGCGAAGGAGCCACCGCGCGGCCATGAACGGAACGGTTGCCTCCTCCAACTTCCTGCTGGGACGCTTCGCGGCGTTCTACGAGGAAGTCGCGCAGGTCAAGCTCGCCATCCAGAAGGGCGAGCTGACGCGGCTGCTGCAGCCGGACAACCCGCACGGGGAGCTGGAGGCGCACCAGAGCGTGGAACGCATCGCGCACCGCCTGCTGGCCGTGCTGGACCGCCAGTCGCGCGACGTGCAGGCCGCGGCCACCAGCGCGGAGCTGGAGGCCTACCGCCGCGCGCGCTACGCGATGGTGGCGCTGGCCGACGAGATCTTCATTCTCGAACTGCACTGGGCCGGCGCCGAACACTGGCCCGAGCACCTGCTCGAATACACGGTGGAACGCTCGCGCGTGGCCGGCCGGCGCTTCTTCGACCTGGTCGACGACCTGATGGGCGCGGGCGAGCGCAGCACGCTGGATGCGGACCTGGCCGCCGTGCTGCTGCTGGCCATGCAGCTGGGCTTCCAGGGCATGTACCGCGGCGCCGAAGGCTTGAAGAAACTGCGCCAGTACCGCGCGCGGCTGTATCCGCTGGCCAGCGGCCGCAAGCTCGGCAGCGTGGAGGCGCGCGCGTTTCCGCAGGCCTATGACTACACCGTGGTGTCCGACCGCGACAACACGCGCATCGCGCTGGCGCCGTGGCTGCGCGCCGCGGCCTACGGCGCGGCGATCTACCTGGTGCTGTCGTCGCTGGTCTGGCTGTTGCTCACCTGGTCGCTGCTGGACGCGATCAACAGCGGAGCGACATGAGCCCGAACCCCGCGCCCGCTACGGCTTCCAGCACTGCCGCCGCTTCCAGCGGCGGCTTCGATCCCTTGTTCCTGGTGCTGGCGGTACTGGCGGCGCTGGCGTTTCTGCTGATCGCCTGGCTGATGTGGCGCGCGCGCTCCAAGACCATCGCCACGCGTCCGGCGCAGAACCGCGATGGGCAGAGCGGGTGGGTGCGCTTCCGCGACGGCGTGCGCCGGCGCTATGCGGTGATCGAGCGCGCGCTGCGCTATCTGTGGGCGCGCCGCGACTGGCGCTACAAGAGCTCGTGGGTATTGCTGATGGGCTTCCCCGGCGATGGCAAGAGCAGCCTCGCCGCTTCGCTGCCCAAGGACATGCAGCGCGCCACGCACCAGCGCGAGGCCAAGCAGGAGGCGTATCTCAGCCAGGCCGTGCCGAACAGCCAGTGGCTGTTCCTGGAGCGGGGCATCCTGATCGATCCGGACAGCGTGCTGGGCGAACCGCTGAAGCCCGCGGCCGGCATCGGCGGCTCCGCCACCGACACGCCCGGCGCGCGCTGGAGCGAGATGCTGGCCGATATCGACAGCCTGCGCCCGGACCGCGCGCTGGACGGCATCGTGTGGGTGATCTCGGCCGAGCGCCTGTGCCAGGCCACGGCGGAGCAGCGCGCGGCGATGGGCCGCTATGCGTATGCGCGCATCCACGAACTGCAGGATGCATTTGCATATGCGCTGCCGGTGTACGTGGTGTTCAGCCACTGCGACAGCATTCCCGGCTTCGACGGTTTCTGGCGCACGCAGGACGCGCGGCTGCAGCGCCAGATCGTGGGCTGGTCCAGCCCCACGCTCGACGACAACGGCCTGCCGGCCGACTGGGTGCCCAAGGCCTTCGACAAGGTGATCGAAGGCATGCGCAGCCTGGTGCTGGAAGCGGCCACCAGCCACGACCATATCGACGACGTCGACGGCTTCTTCCTGTTTCCGCAGCACATGCGCAGCCTGCAGGCGCCGGCGCTGGATTTCCTCTCCACGCTGTTCAAGACCAATGTGTACGAGACGCGCTCGTTCTGCCGCGGCCTGTACTTCTGCGGCGTGGTGGATGCGGGCAAGGGACCGGAGGTGGCCGGGCCGCGCAAGGATGTCGCCTTCACCGAAAGCCTGGTCCGCGACAAGGTGCTCGGCGAGCAGCGCCTGGCGCAGCGCACGCAGAAGGGCCTGCTGGCGCGCAACCGGCTGATCCGCCGCCTGCAGCTGGCGCTGGTCGGCCTGGCCGTGCTGCTGGCGGTGGCCTTGCCGTGGAGCGCGGCGCGGGTGAACCACCATGCGCAGGGGCTGCGCGACACGCTGCTCAACATCCAGCTCAACAGCCGCTCGCTGGCCCAGCACGGCTGCCTGGACCAGGAGCGCGTGTACAAGCTGATCGCGCAGATCACCACCTTGAGCGAGGACACGCGCTACGCCGCCATTCCGCTGTCGTGGGTGGACGGACGCATCCATCGCGGCATTACCGAGGTGGTGTCCAAGAA
Source organism: Dyella sp. SG562 (assembly GCF_011759495.1). Classification (NCBI taxonomy): domain Bacteria; kingdom Pseudomonadati; phylum Pseudomonadota; class Gammaproteobacteria; order Lysobacterales; family Rhodanobacteraceae; genus Dyella; species Dyella sp. SG562. Next base: position 74,355 of record NZ_JAAOYS010000011.1, on the reverse strand, counting down.
CGCGCTGCAGCAAGTGGTGCTGCCCTCGATGGCGTGCAAGCTGCAGCAGCGCATCGACGATATGTCCGCCGCCACGCTCAAGGTGTCGGAGAACACGGTGGCGCCGGATGCGGTGTATGCCGATTATCTCGCCCAGCTGAAGCGCCAGCTCGACCAGCTGTCGGCGCTGGAAGGCGGCCTGATGCGCTTCGGCCGCATCGCCCAGCCGGGCATGGCCGACCGCAACGCCCAGCTGCTGGATTTCGGCGCGCTGGCCGATTACCTCTACGGCAGCCCACTGCCGGCCGACACCATCAAGCGCGACAGCCCGCTGGCCGACGCGCTGTCGGTGGCCACCTATGCGGACGCGCCGGCGATTTCGCCGGAACTGCGCGAGCGGCTGGGCAAGCAGTTCGAGCGCATGGCCGCGCAGGCCGAGCACGACCTGCTGCACCGCGCGGCGGACGGCGTGCCGCTGCTGTCGGCCCTGCAGGAAGGCAAGCCGCCGCTGCTCGATACGCTGCGCGGCTTCAACAGCTGGCTGGCCTGGGTGCACAAGAGCTGGCTGCTGAGCACGCCGCAGGACAACCCCTGCACGCGCATGGGCGAGGAGATCGCTCCGGGCATCGAGCACCTGATCAAGAACCACCACTACGACCCGGAGCTGCGCACCACCCTGGGCTTCTTCGACCTGGACAGCTGCTACCAGCCCGCGGTGGACAGCCTGCGCAGCGCCACGCTGGCGCCGTATGGCGCGCTGTTCGTGGTCAATCCCAGCAATCACCAGCTCGAAGGCATCAGCCCCGGCCTGGGCCGCGAAGTCGGCGGCTTGCGCGCGCTGGCCGGCACCGCCTTCATGCAGGTGAAGTCGCCGCAGCAGTACAGCTGCAACGGCGCCGCCGGCGGCTGGCGGCCGAGCACCTTCGACGAACTGCTGACCCAGCTGCGCGAATACCAGGAATTCGCCAGCCACGAGAAGATCGACCAGACCGGCAGCAGCACGGGGCAGCCGCTGTACGAGCGCCTGGCGCGCACCCAGCTGCAGCTCGCCTTGCAGGACAGCCTGGCGCGCAACCAGCGCGGGCAGGTGCAGGCGATCGATACGGGACTGGACGCCACCTCGCAGCTCGATCGCGAGCTGGCGGACGAAAGCTCCAGCCTGGCCGCCTCGGTGGAGCCGCTGCTGCAGGCCCAGCAGCGCATGCGCCAGCTCGGCTTCGGCAGCCTGGCCGACGAGGTGGGGCAGTGCGCGCAGAACTATGCCTCGAGCATGCTGCTGGATGTGTCGGAGCTGGCCTCGGCCAGCCATCTGTACGACCCGCCCGCGCCCAGCGGCGGCGACGACAGCGCGCCGCTGTTCGACCTGGGCAGCGTGCCGGTGCTGCAGGGCTACCTGGATCGCCAGCTGCAGCGCGCGGAAGTGCTGTCGCGCTATGCGGCGCCGTTCGTGACGCTGCTGAAGCAGACGCGCGGCGTCAACAACAGCCAGCGCAGCAATACCCAGGTCGACGCTTACTGGGGCGGCACCATCAGCGAGTTGAACCGCGCGGTGCAGTTCGCCGACCCCGCGGGGCAGGTGGCGCACCTCAACGATTTCTTCCTCAAGCAGCTGGCCAGCCTGAGCTATGCCAACTGCGAGGCGACCCTGGCCGCCTATGTGCCGGCCGCGGTGGGCAACGATCTGTTCTCTTCGCGCCGCGGCGATATGGAAAAGCTGGCCAGGGCGGCGTGTTCGGGCCGCGGGCAGGCCAGTTCGGACCTGCACTACGCGCGCATCGGCATGCTGTTCAACAGCCAGCTGGCGGGGCGCTATCCGTTCGGCCCGGTGGATTCGCGCGAAGTGTCGCCGGCGGTGGTGAAGGCGTTCTTCGTCTACTACGGCAAGGAAAAGCCGGAGCTCAAGGCCTGGCTGGAACACGCCACCGGCCCGCGCGCCGCCAGGATGAAGGCCTTTATCGGCCAGCTCGATGCGGTGGAAGCATTCTTCGCCGGCAATCTCTCGGCGCAGCCGCAGAGCCTGCCGATCCAGGTGAAGGTGGGCTTCCGCGCCTTGCCGGACCGCTCGCCGATCAGCAACCAGCTGATTGGCTGGACCCTGCGCGCGGGCGGCGCGCAGGGTGCCGCATGGCCGGGCGCGGACGACAGCTTCGCCTGGAGCGTGGGCACGCCGCTGTCGCTGGATCTGCAATGGGCCGACCGCTCGCGCTATATGCCGGTGCCCGACGCCGCGCAGCCGGAGCTGCGGGCCAGCGGCTATCACGCGGTGTTCGACACCGGCGGCTCCTGGGCGCTGCTGCGCTGGCTGGATGCGCATGCCGCGCCGCCGGAGAACGGCGCGCTCGATCCGGGCCAGCGCATGCTGCATTTCGCCGTGCCGGTGCTCGACGGCAGCGCGCCGAGGGATGCCAAGGCCACGGACAAGGCCGACCTGTACCTGACCCTGAAACTTTCCGGCACCGACGCCACGACCAAGGCGCCGGTGCCGCTGGAGGCGCCCGCGTTCCCGCGCGACGCGCCCGTGCTGTGGTGACCGACGGAGCAATGCGATGAGCCAGTACGCGCAAGCCAGGAACCTGGAGGCCACGCCGGAAGCGGTGGCCGAAGGCTGCGACGACGGCGGCTATTTCGAACGGCGCGTTGGCGTGCCGCTGGCCCGGCTGCTCGCGCCGCTGGACGGCCCGCAGCCGGCCGGCGCTTCCGCGCGCGGAAGCATGGGTTTCCGCATGATCCAGCAGCTGCGCCAGAGCGACGACGCCAGCCTGCCGATGGGCGCCTGGGCGATCGAGCCGCGCCGCGCCAACTGGCCGAAGGTGTCGCAGCTGGCGGCCGGCATGCTCGACACGGTGGGCAAGGACCTGCAGCTGGCCGCCTGGATGCTGGAGGCGGAACTGCACGAAGGCGGCTATGCCGCGCTGCAGCCGTGCTTCGCGCTGCTGCGCGGCCTGTGCGAAACCTGGTGGGACGGCCTGCATCCGCGCGAGGACGGCGACGGCTACGACGCGCGCTGCAATATCGTGCGCTGGATCAACGAGAAGCTGCTCAACACCATCGCCCTGCTGCCGCTGGTGGAAGACGACGAACACGTCGCCAGCTGGTCGCAATGGGAGCTGGCGCATTACCACGAGCGCATGCGCGCGGTGCACGGCAACCTGCCGGAGGAAGCGCAGGACGCGGCCACGCTGGAGGACCTGCAAGGCCTGCTGGCGCGCATGGATGCCGGCGACCTGCGCGGACGCCACGCCGAGATCGGCGAAGGCCGCGCCGCCATCGCCGCTTTCGAGCACGCCTTGCGCGAACGGCTGGGGCCGGAGACGCCGCCGCTGGGACGGCTCGACGAGTTCCTCGCGCGCATCGAAGCGCTGCTGCGCGGCGAACTGACCCGGCGCGGCCCGGCGGCCTTGCCGCCGGTGGCGCCGATGCCGTTCGACGAGGAAGCGGATGAGCAGGACGAGGACGGCGCGCCGCACGCAGCCGGCGATCTGTTCGGCGAGCGCGAACGCGCCTACCAGGTGCTGGCGCAGATCGGCGAATACCTGATGCAGGTGGAGCCGCACAGCCCCGTGCCGTACCTGATCCGCCGCGCGGTGGCGTGGGGCGGGTTGAACGCGGCGGAGCTGTATCGGGAAGTGTTCCAGAAAGGGGGCGGGCGGATCGAGATCTTCGAGCTGCTCGGCGGCGAAGCGGACGCGTAACGTCCATCGGGCAAGACCAGCTCACCCACCTACGCAGCGATTCAAAGGCCACGCATGCCTTCCCATCCTTCCGACGACCAGCTCGGCCTGCGCCACGTCTTCACCCGGGTGCGCAACAACGCGCGCTTCTATCTTTCCGGCAGACCGCCCAAGCAGAAGCAGCGCATGGGCAAGCTCGCGCGCGAGGGCATCTCGCCGAAGTTGCGCGGGGAACTGAGCAAACGCCGCCGCGAGTGGGTGAAATGGGTCCGCGCGGGCGGCGCTGGCGAATACAAGAAGGCCATCCGCGTGACCACCGACAAGGTGCTGACCAGCCGCCTCGGCGCGGCGGCCACCTTCGTCGGCATCGGGTTGGACGAGAACATCGCCACCCGCGTGCTGAAAGTGCGCAGCAACTTCACGGGCATCAGCAAGCGGCGGGCCCGCGATATATTCGACGCCCGTTCGCGCACAGCCGACCTGGTCTGGTACAACCCGCCGCCGACGGCCGCCGCCGTTCCCGGTAGCTGGGAACCGCTCGCCGGGCACACGCCGTCGATCAAGTCGCAGGCGATCGGCGGCACCAAGGCGGCCATCGTCACCGGCCACGGCAACGGCCAGCCGGGCAGCGGACGCGACGGCATGCGCGAGCTGGCGGTCGACCGCAGCCGGCAGGAAGTGACCTCGCCCAGCGCCTTCCTGGACACGCTGGTGATGGGTTCGCTGGCGACCATCAAGCACATGTCCGAGCCCTCGACTCGGCTGGCCCTGGCCAAGCCGCACGTGCATGCGCTGCCCGGGCCGCGCTTCGCCGCGCTCACCGGCAACAACGATCTGCGCCATGGTCCGACTTTCGACAGCATGGTCGACCACGTGCAGGAAGAGCGTGAGCGCAAGAAGTGGGAAGTCGGCGCGGTGATGCACGGCAACGACCGCCTCAAGCCCCTGGTGCCACCGGTGATCCGCAGCTATCTGGAGACGCATGGCAACCAGCCGCGCCAGGCCATGGAGGCGTTCCGCTACGACGCGCACCACGCCTGGATCAAACCTTCGATCAACACGGCGCCGGAATCGGATACGCGCGATCTGCACACCAAGTCACTGCACCAGATGGCCACCAAGACCGCCACCAGCGGACGCCGGCAGCGCGCGCTCAGCGACGCACGCATGCTGCCGGCGACGCAGCCGCCGAACAGCCGCGGACATTGAGCCGCCGCCGCAACCCAGGAGCCGCAGATGCCCAAGAGCAACTCCAACTGGACCTGGTCCTTCGTCAAGGACGGCAACACCAACGTCGGGCGTATCAGCTACGCCAGCAGCACTCAGGGGGAATACCAGGCGTTCAAGACCAAGGCCGCGCTGGCGCGCGGCGTGCCGCGGTTCGGGTCGCGCCGCAAGACCTACACGCCGGCACAGGGCGGTGGCATCCGCAAGACCTATGTGTCCGCCTCGCTGCGCCGGCGCATGCCGCGCGCCAAGCGCGACGACCTGGCGGCCATCGGCGTGCTCAATCCCGCGTTCAATCCGGTGGGCGGCGGACACAAGTCGCACCTGGTGCCGGACATCTTCGGCGGGCCCAGCAGCGCGCATAACCTGATCAACGAAACGCAGCGCATCAACACCAGCGGGCACAAGCGCATCGAGAACCGCATCGGCCGCCTGATCAAGGCGGTGACCGCGGCCAACGACACCAGTCCCCTCGCCAAGCGCGGCGGCCTGGTGATGCGCGAGGACTTCGACCAGCAGGGGCGCTCGACCGAGCGCGTCTACATGTTGAGCGTGCTGAACCGCACGAACCGCACGCGCACGTATCACAAGCTGAGCTTCAAGCGCTTGTGAGCGCAGGCGTGGAGGAGCCGCCATGGCACACCGCAAGTACGACAATCCAAGACGCGGCACGCTGGGTTTCGTCCGGACCCGGCCGCTGCGGCCACCCACGCGCCAGGACGTGCTGGCGCTCGGCGGGATCGTCGCGGGGCCTTACGGTACGCCGGGCTATGAACACGCCAAGCCCGGCCCGCCGATGCTGCTGCGCCCCGAGAGCGGGCGCAAGGCCAGGAGTGCGGAAGTCTCCGGGCAGCTCACCGCCGCCAACCCGATCAAGCGCCAGCCGATCACCATCACGCATCGCGAGGACGCGTTCGGCGCGGGCGCATTCTGGGATCACTACACCACGCGCAGTACCACCGGGCGCCAAACCGACATCAGCCATCATCGCAAGGTGACGGCGACGCTTGAAGCCTCCGGCGTACGCAACCGCGGACAATACACGGGCGCCTTGCCGGGGAGGCGTCCATCGCGCACCACCGGGCCCGGCTCCGGCCTGCTGCTGATCACTGGCGGCAATTACGGCCTGGAGTCGGAGACGCCGCGCAATCGCGATCATGTCGCCGCGGACGGTGCGCTCAAGCGCCATGGCCGGCGCGTACGCCACGAGGCGGATCTGCTGAAGCAGGCGCAGCTCACCGGGCGGCCAGTGCTGGGCATCTGCGGCGGCTCGTGGCGCGTGCTGGAGTCGTACGGCGGCAGCACCCGCGGGGTGAAGCCGAAGACGCACCAGACCAAGAAGATGCCATACCTCACCACCAAGGGCGTGGTAGCCCGGGTCGCCAGCACGCACGGCCTGGACGTGACACCCGGCAGCATGCTGTCCGGCGCCTTCCGCGACGACCAGCAGGCCACGCCTTCACAGGTGAACACGGCGCACTGGGCGGTGGCGGAGGAGGCCAGCCCCGGACACCTGAAGGGCGTTCCGACCATCGGCCGCAACAAGCAACCCCTGTTGACGATCAGCGCGCGCGGCGGCACGCGCAACGATCCGCCCTACCTGAAGAAAACCGAGAAGGTGCCCGACCGCAGCGTGGAAGCGTTCGAGACCCGCCACGGCGCACCGGTGATGGGTATCCAGTGGCATCCGGAAGCCTATGGCACGGGCTTCGAGGCTTCTCATACGCAAGCCAACCGGCGCCTGCTCGACTGGATGGCGCAGGCCGGCGACGCCTACGAGGCACGGCGCGGCATGACCCAGCAGTTCAAGGCCGCGCTGGATCCGCGCCGTTCGCTGCCGCCGCGCATGCAGGACAACCGCGCCTTGGCGGTGGCGCGCCGGAACGCGCAGCGCGGGCTGCATCACGGCGAGGAGGCGGCGATCGAGGCGCGCCACGACCTGGCCGACGAATTCAGCCGGCGGGTAGGCGCGCGGCGTTTGACGCCGCGTTACCTGGTCGGCAATCAGGCACTGCAACTGGTGCGCCGGAACGCGAAGCTGTGAGCACGCTCGCGCCATCGGCACGCGCCGATCGAACCACCACCCCATGACCAGCTAGGAGGGCGCCACCATGCCCAAGAAAGGCAGCACCGGCAGTACCTCGTGGGAAAACGCGATCGCGCCGCACGTCAAGGGCAGCGGCGCCTCGCAGGCCGGCTTCCAGTCCAAGCTGGGCATGAAGACGGTCGGCCCTCGCAGCTATTCGGGCAACCGCGAGCGGCAGTTGTTCCGCCAGGTGTCCACGCGGCTGTTCTTCCACGCCAAGGCGCGGGCCAAGAAGAAGGACTTGGCCAATCCGGTGGAAATCCAGATGATGCGCGCCGGCTCCAACGTCTTCATCGGCAGCAACGAGGACGATACCGCGCATACCATCCACAGCACGCTGTCCTACACCGGCAGCACGCGCAAGGCGCTGGTGGAGAAAAGCTACTTCGCTACCAAAAAGTCTGCGGGCGGGCGCATCACCAGCCGGCATGCCGACAAGCTGCAATCGCGCATGTTCGACGACAAGGCGCAGAAGAAATGGGTGAAAGCCGGCAAGGGCGCGGACGCCGCCTCGCGCACGCGCGCGGCCTACTCGGCCAAGCTGCTGCGCGACGTGGAGCCGGAGTTCCTGGACATGACCGACAAGGCGGCGGTGAAGCAGGCCTTCAAGTCGACCGGCAAGGTCTACATCGTGCACAGCAGCTACGCCAGCGCGCAGGAAGGCCGCCACGTCGAAGAGAAGTTCATGGACATGCTGGAGACCAGCGGCCACAAGACGCGCACAGTGATCGGCGGCAAGATGCGCCCCTGCCTGACCTGCTCGGGCCGCATGAGCCATACCAAGTCCGAAGGCCACGACGTGGATTACGGCAACGAACCGGGCAAGATCTGGAAGATGCGCTACGAGGCGCAGCCGAAGGCGGTGCGCAAGAAAACCGCGGCGCTGGCGCAGAGCCAGAAGACCTTCAAGTCGAAGGCGGGCTTCGGCTTCGAAGCGGAATCGGATTCGGAGAGCGAAGACTGAAGGCTCAGGCGGGTTGCGCGCGGCCGAGGCGGCGGTAGTCCTTCGGCGTCACCCCGAAGTGCCAATGGAACAGTTCGCCGAAGTGCGAGGGCATGGAGAAGCCCAGGGCGTCGGCGATCGCAGCCACCGGCTGGTCCGTCTCCAGCAGGCGCGGCTGGCCAGGTGCAAGCGACGCGTGCGCACCCGCAACACCGTCATTCCGGCGCAGGCCGGAATCCAGTAACGACAGGGTTCGGTTATCGCGGAGACGTACAAGAAGCAGTGCTCTGGAGCGCCGCGCTCCATGCAGCGCCTCGCCACTGGATTCCGGCCTGCGCCGGAATGACGAGCTTGTGCATGCGCACAATCCCCCTCGCGCCGCCTCGCGTATAGTCGCCGCTTCGTCCCCAGGGGAACCACGCATGCTACGCAAGCACCTGCCCACCCTTCTTGGCGGCATGGCCGCCACCTTCTGTCTCGCGCTGCCGTTCGCGGCCGCCGCGCAGGCCAAGGATCCCCAGGCCGAACAGATCGCCAAGCGCAACGCCACCGAGCAGTCGCTGCAGGAAGTGGCGGTGGTCGACCGCAAGGTGATGGTGAAGATGCGCGACGGCAAGCGCATGGCCGCGGACATCTACCGGCCCAAGGGCGCGGGCAAGGTGCCGACGATCTTTTCGCGCACGCCGTACAACTTCAATTACTGGGATGTGAAACTCGGCGCCCCGCGCGACATGACGCGCGCGCTCGATGCGGTGAAGCACGGCTACGCCTATGTCGAAATGAACGAGCGCGGCCATTTCTTCTCCGAGGGCAATTACGACATCCTCGGTGCGCCGGTCACCGACGGCGTCGACGCGGTACGCTGGATTTCCTCGCAGCCCTGGTCCAGCGGCAAGGTCGGCACCACCGGCTGTTCGTCCACCGCCGAGTGGCAGATGGCGGTGGTGGCGCAGAACGAACCGGCGCTGGCCACCTTCAACGTGCAGGGTTTCGGTGCCGGCGTCGGCCGGGTCGGTCCTTACTATGAGCAGGGCAACTGGTACCGCGGCGGCGCGGTGCAGATGCTGTTCATTGCCTGGATCTACGACTACGGCATCCAGAACCAGGTGCGGCCGAACTTCCCGGCCAATACCACCCAGGCCGAGCTGGTCAACGCCTCGCGCTATTTCGACCTGGCCACGCAGATGCCGCCGGTGGATTGGGACAAGGCGTTCTGGCACCTGCCGGTGAAGGACATGATCAAGGCGCTGGACGGCCCGCCGGGCATCTTCGACACGCGCATGCCGGTGGCCACCGGCGGCAACATGATCGCGCGCGCGCCGAACGACCCGGCCTGGTACAAGGGCGGCCTGTGGCACGACAACATGAAGATCGCCAAGCCGGGCCTGTGGTTCATGAGCTGGTTCGACGTGTCGGTGTCGCCGAACCTCGCCGCGTATAACGAAGTGCGCCGCACGGCGCCGAAGGAAGTGGCGGACGAGCAGTACGCCGTGATCGCGCCGGTGCTGCATTGCGCCTACACCCGCGCCAGCGAGCACACCATGGTCGGCGACCTGGACATGGGCGATGCGCGCTACGACTACAACGCCCTGGTGTTCGGCTGGTTCGACCGCTTCCTCAAGGGCGAGGACAGCGAGGTGGTGAAGAAGCAGCCCAAGGTCATGTACTACCTGATGGGCAAGAACGAGTGGAAGAAGTCGGCGACGTGGCCGCCGGCGGGCGCCACCACCAGGGAGTTCTACTTCGCCAGCGGCGGCAAGGCCAACACCATGTACGGCGACGGCAAGCTCGTCGCCCAGCCGGAAGCCGACGATCATCCGGACCGGTTCGTCTACGACCCGGCCAATCCGGTGATGACCTATGGCGGCGGCGGCTGCTGCCAGGGCAATGCGGTGAAGTTCGGCTCCTTCGACCAGCGCAAGGAAGAAGCCCGCAACGACGTGCTGGTCTACGACAGCGAGGCGTTCGCGCAGGGCACCGAGGTGAGCGGGCCGATCACGGTCACGCTGAATGTCTCCTCCAGCGCCAAGGACACCGACTTCACCTTCAAGGTGATCGACGTCTATCCGGACGGGCAGGCCTTCAACATCACCGAGAACATCCAGCGCATGCGCTACCGCAACGGCTACGACAAGCCGCTGGCGTGGATGAAGGCCGGCGAGGTGTATCCGGTGACGTTCCAGCCGATCGACACCAGCTACTACTTCAAGCCCGGGCACAAGCTGCGCATCGCGGTGTCCAGCAGCAACTTCCCGCGTTTCGACCGCAACCTCAACACCGGCGGCAACAACTTCGACGAGGCGGCCGGCGTGATCGCCAACAATGCCGTGCACCACAGCAGCGCCTATCCGTCGAAGATCGTGCTGACCGTGGTGCCCGAGCAGGCAGGCGCGCACTGAGCATGGCAGCGGAGCAGGGCAGCGCGGCCGCGCCGCCGCCGGTATGGCGGCGGTACGCGCTGGTGCTGTGGGTGCTGCTGCTGGTGGCGATCGGCGCGATGCGTGCGCTCAACCGCTACCTGGTCGGCGTGGCCTATGGCCACGTCGCGCCGTTTCCGCCGTTGCTGATCGAGGAGCTGACCGGCTCGCTCAGCTTCGGCGCCTTCCTGCCGCCGGTTTTCTACGCCTTGCGCTGGCTGCGCCGGCGCCGCTGGCGCCTGCCGTGGCACCTCGCCGTGTTCGCCGGCCTGTCGGTGGCGCAGACCAGCCTGATGATGGGGCTGCGCCTGCTGGTGTTCGGCCTGGTGGGGGCCCCGGCGGACGACTATGCGCCCACCGTGTGGCGCTACGTGATGGAAGTGCCGACCCAGCTGTTTTTCTACGTGCTGATCGCGGTCGGCCTGTGGCTGTTCGACCGCTACCGCGAAGGCCGGGCGCGCGAGCTGCGCGCGGCGCAGCTGGAGTCGGCGCTGTCGGAGGCGCGGCTGGAGGCGCTGCGCCTGCAGCTTAATCCGCATTTCCTGTTCAACACGCTCAATGCGGTGTCCGAGCTGATGTACGACCGGCCGGCCGTCGCCGACGAGATGCTTTCGCGCATCGGCTCGCTGCTGCGCGCGACGCTGTCGGCCGGCGCGCAAGAGCATCGCCTGGCCGACGAGTGGAAACTGCTGGCGCTGTATATGGACATCCAGCGGGCGCGTTTCGGCGCCGGCCTGGACGCGGACGTGCAGGGCGACGCCGCACTGGACGACCTACGCATTCCCTTCCTGCTGCTGCAGCCGCTGGTGGAAAACGCCATCGAGCATGGCGGGCAGGGCGACCGTCGCCTGGTGCGCGTGGAAGCCGCACGCGATGCCAACCGCCTCACCGTGAAAGTGCGCGATGGCGGCGGTGGCGTCGCACGCGCGGGCCACGGTATCGGGCTGGGCAATGTGGAGGCCCGTCTGCGGCACCTCTATGGCGACGAGGCTGGTGTTCGCCTCGAGCCTTTGCCGGAAGGCGGCAGCGTGGTCACCGTCTGGCTGCCCGCGCGGCGCTGGGAGGCGGCATGACGCTGCGCGCGGTGGTGGTGGACGACGAGGCGCCGGCGCGCGCCAAGCTGCGGCGCTATCTCGCCGAGGCCGAAGGTGTCGTGTGGGTGGGCGAAGCCGGCGACGGGCGCGAAGCGGTGCGGCTGATCCAGCGCGAGCGTCCCGACGTGGTCTTTCTCGATATCAGCATGCCGGGCATGGACGGTTTTGCCGTATTGCAGGCGCTGGGCGAACCGCTGCCGGCGGAGATCGTCTTTGTCACGGCGCATGACGACCAGGCCGTGCGCGCGTTCGAAGTGCATGCGTTCGACTATCTGCTCAAGCCGGTCGGCCCCGAGCGCTTCCAGGCGGCGGTCCGCCGCTTGTGCGACAAGGTGGCGCCATCGCTGAGCCTGAGCACCCGCGTCGACGGCCTGCTGGAAAACGCGCCGCCGCCGGCACGCTATCTCGAACGCCTGCTGCTGCCGGTGGGCGATGCGGCGGAGCTGGTGCCGGTGGAGCGCATCGACCGCATCGAGTCGGACCGCAATTATCTGCAGGTCTTCGTCGATGGCGAACCGCGCCGTTTACGCGGCACGCTGGATGCGATGCAGGCGCGGCTGCATCCGTCGCGGTTCGTGCGGGTCAACCGCTCCACCGTCGTCCAGCTCGATGCCATCCGCGAAGTGCAGCCGTGGCCGGAAGGGGAAAAGCGGCTGCTGCTGCGGGATGGGGCGCGGGTGACGTGGACGAAGCGGTATCTGGAGAACCTGCCGCCGGGGTTGTCGATATCCATCTGACGAAGGAATCCTTCTCCCCGCCGGGGAGCACGCGGGGAGCGCACATGGATGTGCGCGGCATTCCTCGCTCATCAAAGCCGGGCACATCCCTGTGCCCTCTTCGCGTAGAGGAGCGAGGAAGGTGCCGGCAGGCGGATGAGGGGCGGGTGCTCGCGGAAGAAGATCGACAGCGCAGCGCATGCTTTCCGCTCCTGCTTCTCCGCTCCGCCCGGCCCCTCACCCCAACCCTCTCCCCGGAGGGGAGAGGGGCTGGGCATCGCGTTGTTTTATGGGCTGTCTTGCCAGCCATTCCTGGATTTTCGCCAAGTGCGGCATCGAGGCTGCTGTCGTTCCGGTGACATCGTCGTCGGCGCCTGCGGCGGTCCGAACGGTGTGGGACACGCGGGCTGGCGGTCGAACATGTTCCGGTGGGCTTCGAACTGCCGTTCGGCCGTAGTGATGGAAGACGGGCGCTGTTCTTCCGGATCGGTAAAGCGCATTCGCGGAACGCCCCGACGCATTTCCTGCCGTAGTTCGGCCTGAGCCTTGCCGTTCAAGTCGCTACGCTCTTTTGCTTCGTGGTTTTCGCCCGCGGGCTGGGGCGGAAGCTGCAGATTTAGGCTGGCCGGAGCGTCCGGGGGCGGCGCGCTCTGCGCCGGCGCCCCGGGCGAAGCCATCCAGGCGAACAGTGAGATAAGCAACATCGTTTTCGTGCGATGCGTGGTTTCGATCATGCGGGGACCTGTTTCCAGATGGGAGGGAGGGGCTGAGCCATAGCCGCCTGTGACACCGGGGCGGCCGCCGATGGCATGGCCCGCCTGGAAGTCCGCGGCAAACGGGCACCGTTTTCCGGCCTCCCTGCCAGCCCATCCGGGTTTCGTCCCCGCCCCCGGGGCCTTCGTCCCAATCCGTCCCCCTCCGTCCCGCCGGTCTCCGCAGACTCTGGCCACACCCACGGAGACCGACCGCCATGCGCAAGACATCCATCGTGCTCGCCAGCCTCGCCACCACGGCTTTCGCCGCCGCGGCCGGCGCCTACGGCACTACGCAGCTCAGCCAGATCCTGCCGGTGGCCGCCGGCGTCGCCGCCCATCACGTCTGCTCGATGACCTTCGTCGGCGGGCAGGATCCGGACCAGACCTTCGACCAACTCGTCATGCCGGTGCTCGGCGACTTCGGCCGCATGCTGAAAGTGCACGTATCGCGTGACACCCGCACGGTCGAAGTGTCCGGCCCGCTGAGCGAGCTGGCGCGCGCCCGCTTCACGCCCGGCTACGGCTGCCGCCTGGTGCTGCCGGGCGACCAGCCTTTGCCCGCGGTCGCCGATGCACCCATCGCGCCCAGGGCGGATGGCTTCGCGCCGAAGGGGCGCGTCGCTTCCAGCAAGCCGGCCGTCACCGCCGCGATCGACAACGTGTTCGCCGAACATGCGGGCCAGCCGGTCAAGCGCGTCAAGGCCGTGGTGATCGTGAAGGACGGCCAGGTCGTCGCCGAGCGCTACGCCGACGGCATCGACGAACACTCGCCGCTGCTCAGCTTCTCGGTGGCCAAGTCGTTCACCAACGCGCTGTTCGGCATCCTGGTGCGCCAGGGCAAGCTGCGCGTGGACGAACCCTTGAACCCGCCGGAATGGAAGGACAAGAACGATCCGCGCCGCGTCATCACGCTGGAAGATCTGATGCGCATGCGCAGCGGCCTGGCGGTGGAGGAAGCGGAGTCCGCCGAAAGCCCGGTGGCGAAGATGGAATTCCTGCACGGCGACATGGCTGCCTTCGCTGCCGCGCAGCCGGCGAAGGAAGCCCCGGGCCGCAGCTTCGAATACACCTCGGCCGATACCGTACTGCTCGCGCGCAAGCTCGGCAGCGTGGTCGGCGGCGGTGCGCCGGGCATGCGTGAGTTCGCGCGCCGCGAGCTGTTCGCGCCGCTGGGCATGGGCGACGTGACGATGGAATTCGACGGCGCCGGCACCTTTATCGGCTCCACCTACGTGTATGCCAGCGCCCGCGACTACGCGCGCCTCGGCTGGCTGTACCTGCGCGACGGCATCGCGCCGGACGGCAAGCGCGTGCTGCCGGAAGGCTGGATGGACTGGTCGCGCCGCTCCACCTTGAATTCCCCGTACGGCGCGGGCTTCTGGACCAACGACGGACGCAGCGAAGAGGCGAAGTGGCGGATCGATTCCGGCTATCCGAAGGAAGGCTTCTACGCCAGCGGCACCATGGGCCAGCGCATCTACGTGATTCCCTCGGCGCACCTGGTGATCACGCGCTTCGGCTATTCCGCACCGCCGTACTACGGCATGCGCGACGATCTGGCGCTGATCAAGGCGGCGATCGAGGCATATCGCTGAAGGGTTCCGGCCGCGGCGCAGCGCTCAGCCTGCGCCGCACAGCTCCACCAGGAAATCCACGAACGCCCGCGTCTTCGCGGGCAGATGCTTGCGCGACGGATACAGCACGTACAGCGGAAAGCGCTCGTCCGGCCAGTCGGGAAACAATTCCACCAGCTTGCCCTTGGCCAGGAACTCGCCGATGCCCAGCGACATCATCTGCGCGATGCCATAACCGGCGAGACAGGCATGCAGCATGGTGCCGACGTCGTTGACGATCAGGCGCCCGCCGGTGGGCACGCTCAGCCGCTTGCGTCCGCGGTGGAATTCCCAGGCATAGGGCTGGCCGCTGGCCGGATCGCGGAAGTCGATGCAGGTATGGCCGTCCGCGCTCAAGGCCTGCGGCGTGGCGGGCCGGCCGTGGCGGCGCAGATAGGCCGGAGCGGCCACGGTGAGCACGCGCGTTTCCAGCAGCTTGCGCGCCACCAGGGCGGAAGCGCGCGGTTCGCCGAAGCGGATGGCCAGGTCGATGCCTTCGCTGACCAGGTCGCCGGGCTGGTCGCGCACCAGCAGTTCCAGCTGCAGTTGCGGATGGCGGGCGAGGAAGGTTTCGATGCGCGGCGCCAGCAGCAGCTGCGCGAACAGCGGATCGAGCAGCCCCACGCGCAGCTTGCCGCGCACCGCGCCCGCGCTGCCCGCGGCCTCGTCGACCACTTCCTCCAGCTCCGCCAGTACCGGCGTCACCTGCCGGTGGAAGCGGCGGCCTTCCTCGGTCAGCGCGACCGTGCGCGTGGTGCGGTCGAACAGGCGCAGCCCCAGGCGCTGTTCCAGCCGCGCGATGGCGCGGCTGACGCCGGGCTGCGACATGTCCAGGATCTCGCCCGCGCCGGCAAAGCTGCCGGCATCGACCACGGCGAAGAACACGCGCAGGCCGACCAGGGTGCGTTCGTCGAATCCGCTCATGCGCGCCAGTCATGGATGAAATGCCATTGATGTTATCGCCGCAGGGCGGGCGAAGTCGAACAATGCCCGCCGACGCGGCCGTACGCCGCCTGGCTTGAGGAGAACTTCGACATGTATGCGATCACGGGTATCACGGGGCAGGTTGGCGGCGCGGTGGCGCGCGCGCTGTTGGCGGGCGGCGCGGCGGTGCGCGCCGTCGTGCGCGATGCGGCTAAAGGGGAGCCCTGGCGGGCGCTGGGTTGCGAGGTGGCGCTGGCCGGTTACGACGATGGCGACGCGCTGGCGCGCGCCTTCAAAGGCGTCGACGGCGTGTTCCTGATGATGCCGCCGGACTACGATCCGGCGCCGGGCTTTCCGCAGATCCACGCGTTGGCGGAACGCTTCCGGCAGGCGCTCGAACAGGCGCAGCCGGGACGCGCGCTGTTTCTCTCCACCGTCGGCGCGCACCTCGCCGAACCGAACCTGCTGAACAATGCGGGGCTGATGGAGCGCGCGCTCGGCGGCGTATCGATACCGGTGGCCTTCCTGCGCCCGGCCTGGTTCATGGAGAACGCCGCATGGGACCTGCCCGCCGCACGCGCGGGCACGATCCACAGCTTCCTGCAGCCGCTGGATCACCGTATCCCGATGGTGTCCACAGAAGACATCGGCGCGGCGGCGGCGGAACTGCTGCTGCGCGGCTGGAACGGCCGCCTGGTGCAGGAGCTGGAAGGTCCGGCGCGCTACGGCGCCGAGGACATCGCCCGCGCCTATGCCGCCGTGCTCGGCCAGCCGGTAGGTGCGCAGGCGGTGCCGCGCGAACAATGGGAAGCGCTGTTTCGCCAGCAAGGCGCGCAGCACCCGCAGCCGCGCATGCGCATGCTCGACGGTTTCAACCAGGGCTGGATCGATTTCGAAGGCGCGCCGCGCAAGGCGGCCACGTCGCTGGAAACGGCGCTGCGCCGGATCGTGCAGCGCTCAGCCTGAGACGGCCCGCGCCCGGTGCGAGGCGAGCAGCACGTATTCGCCGTCGGCGCCCTGGCCCTGGCCGATCCCCGCGAAGCCCAGCTTCTCGTAGAACGCCAGCGCCGCCTCGTTGCGGCGCAGGCATTTCATCTGCAGCGGCTGCTCCGGCCAGCCCAGCGCCTGCAGCAGCGCGCGGCCGATGCCGCGTCGCTGCTGTCCGGCGGCGAGATACAGGTGATGCACGAAGCGGTCCGGCTCCCATAGCGCGACGAAGCCGGCGAGGCTGCCGTCGCCGTCCAGCGCCACCAGCACGCGCTCGCCGCGCGTCTGGCCATCGTAGTCCTCCAGCCGGAAGCTGTCGGCGGCGACCCAGGTGAAGGTGGCCCGGCGCGCCTGCAGGAACAGTTCGCGCAGGGCGGGGCGGTCGTCGTCGGTGGCGAGGCGGATGGCGATGGTCATGCCGCACAGCCTAGCGCGTGGCGTGCCTGGACCGCGCCTGGTGCGAATGGTGGATGTTTTTCGATATCCACCACCTGCTTTATGTTTTTTCGCGGTATGTGCGCCCGCTCACCGCACTGAAAAACCCCGCGTGATTGCAGTCACGCCCGCGCCAACACCGCCGGCACCTGGCGCGGCCCGTGTGTTACTAAAGCCACCGCCAAGCAAGTCGACCGCGTTCTACAGGGGACGTGCCGTTTGCCCGCAAGGGCATGCGTCGGCAGCGCGACAACGCGGTGTCCCGAAGGTGGCGCCGTCCATGATGAAGCTCCCGCGGGTTGGCCCGAAATGACCAGCCGTGGCGTGCTTTGTCCAACGTTTTATCGGCGGCCGAAACCAGACCATGGGCAAGACGCAGCATACGAAGGGGAGTGCCGGGGCCATGCTCCAGGCAAGAAGGCAAGAGCTGGCGCTGTCGATCGCGGTGGCATTGACCTGCGTGGCGGTGCCGGCCGAAGCGGCCGCCACGGTCTATACGCAACCGGTCACCGGCGTGGCCGGCAACGATGCGCCCGGCGGCAGCGGCGGCTACAACCCCGGCTACATCATCACCAGCAACAACGGCACGCCTACCTACACCCTGGCCCAGGGCGATGCCATCAACGTGGAATCGGCCAACACGCAAGTGGTGGGCGTGGGCATCACCTCGTCTTCCTCGTCCAGCGTGATCGACGCCACCGCGGGCAACGTGTCGATCACCGCCACGCGCGACGTGCCGGCCACCGGCACCACCGGCGGCAGCGCCATCGGCATCTTTGCCTCCAGCCCGCAGTCCGATCCGAAATCGGTGACCGTCAACGGGCCCATCAGCGTCACCGCCAACGACAAAAACTCCAAGGGCAACGGCAGCATCTACGGCAATGCCTACGCGCTGTGGGCGGACGATTTCGCCAGCATCACCATCAACGGCGACACCACGCTGCACGCGTCGACGCCGGGCTATGGGCGCGTCATTTATCTCACCGGCAACGGCAGCCGCATCACCATCAACGGCAACCTCACGGCCGAGTCGGACAGCAACAACACCAACTACGCGATCATGGGCGACGGGCGCAGCATCCTGCGCATCAGCGGCAACGTCGACCTCACCGCCAGCGGCATCTACCCGTCGGACAACGTCAACGGCATCTGGAACCCCAGCGTATCCACGCGCACGGAGATCGGCGGCAACCTGAAGCTGTACGCCATCGCCCGCGGCTCGACGGTGATGGGTATCCGCAACAACGGCTATATCGGCGTGGTCGGCACCACCACCATCACGGCGTTCGGCAACCGCACCGCTTTCGGCGTCAATGCCGGCCACCGCCTGTCCAAGACCGAGTTCTTCGGCGACGCCACCATCACCGTGCAGGGCGGCCCCAACCGCTTCGGCGACACCGTCGGCGCGTACAACTTCGGCGGCAATGGCGGCAACGGCTACATGCGCTTCGACGGCAACCTGACCGTCACCGCCACCAACGGCACCTTCGAGGGCGACTCGGACGTGCTGGGCATCGACAACAACGGCCGCATGACCCTGGCCACCGCGGGCAAGCTGGTGCGGCTGCTGCCGACCGGCAACCAGGGCACGCATTCGGCGTACGGCATCCGCAACGGCATGTCGTTCACGGCGGCCAGCGATGTCGATATCACGGTGTCGGAAAAGGCCGGCGC
Organism: Dyella sp. SG562; assembly: GCF_011759495.1. Lineage (NCBI taxonomy): Bacteria > Pseudomonadati > Pseudomonadota > Gammaproteobacteria > Lysobacterales > Rhodanobacteraceae > Dyella > Dyella sp. SG562. The sequence goes on along the minus strand of NZ_JAAOYS010000011.1, from coordinate 55,834 downwards.
CACCTATGGTGTGGCCAACTACGGCGCGGCGGACTTCAACGGCGCGCTGTCCATCGCCAAGGCGGCGGGCTCGACGGCGGCCAATCACTACGGCGTGGTCACGCGGCCCACGGCCGGGGCGTCGGCCACCACCAACATCAACCAGGGCGGCGGCCATGCCGTCGCCATCCAGGGCGATGTGCTCACCGCTTCGAACAGCGGCGGCTTCCTCGGCACGCTGAATCTGAAGCTCGATACTTCCGGCTCCTGGCTCAACGGCCTGGTGCTGGCCGATACGGACGGCACCGTGGGCACGGCCAACCTGGTGGTGAACAACGGCGCGCGCTGGATCGCCGCCGGCAGCGGCGCCCTGGCCACCGACTTCGGCGCCGGCAGCCTCAGCGTAGGCAGCGGCAGTGCGATCGACATGGCCGCCAGCTGGGGCAGCTTTGCGCCTGGCAGCGTGCCGGCATACAGCCTGCGTACGCTGCAGATCGGCAGCAGTGCGGGTAGCGGCGCGGCGGTCAGTCTTGCCGACGGCGCTGCGTTCACCTTGCTCAGCGACGTGCGCAACGGCACGGCGGACAAGGTGGTGTTCGGCAGCGGCGTCAGCTCGTTCAGCGCGCAAGGCACGCAGAACGTGCGCCTGGCGTACGACCCGGCGCTGGACGATACGTCCTGGATCAATGCCACCAGCTTGCGCACCGGCACGTCGATCCTCGCCGCCAGTCCGATCGTGATCGTCGACGCCAGCACGGCGGCGAACGGCACGGCGAATTTCCTGGCCGCTGCCGGGTTGTCGGGTCAGTGGAGCGGCACCTATCAGAACGCGCTGGTGCGTTTCAGCTATACGCCGCGGGTGAGCCTGAGCGCGGATCATCGGCAGATCCTGCTGGCGGGTATCGATATCGCTGGCGATGGATCGAGCGCGCCGCCGAATGGCGGCGGCACCACGGGCACCGGCTCCGGCTCCGGCTCCGGCGGCGGCGGCGGCGCGACGACGGGTTCGAATACCGGCGCCGGCAGCGGCACGACGACGGGTGGGAATGCCAACACCGGCAGCGGCACCACTACAAGCGGCGGCACGCCACCCGCCACCGGCACGGCCGCTTCCGATCCGGCCGCCGGCAACGTGGCGATCGCGCCCTCCACCGGCGTACTGGTCGCCGCCGACGCCGCGCTTGCACTGACCAATCTCTGGCAACTGGACGAGCGCGCCGTCTCCCGCCGCAGCGAAGCATCGCGCCTGGACGACGCGCCGGCCGGCTCCGCCTTCTGGGCCGATACGGACGGCGGCAGCCTGAAGGGCGACAGCGCGGACGGCCGCAGCTACCGGCAGAACGCCACCAACGTCAGCGCCGGTGCGGAATGGCGCGCGGATGCCGACCAGGGCCGCGGCACTGTCGGCGTGGTGTATACGCATGCGCAATCCCGCGCCGACCTGCAGAACGGCAGCGCCGATCTGCGCGGCGATTCGGTCGGCGTCTATGGCGTGTGGAATACGGGCAACGGTTTGTTTGCCGACGCTGTGGCGCGCACCGGGCGACTGGGCGACAACTACACCTCGCGCGACGCTTTCGGCGTCACCTCCGGCCGCTACCATGCGCGCGCATCCAGCGTGTCGGTGCGCGTGGGCCGCCGTTTCCGCGGCGAACATGGCGGCTATATCGAGCCGCAGGTGCAGGCGGCCTATGGTTCGATCGGGGCGGTCGGGTACACGGCCAGCAACCGCGTGCGCTTCGATACGCAGCGCAACCACACCTTCATGTCCCGCGCCGGCATGCTGTTCGGCCAGAGCTTTTTCCTCGGCCCGACCTTGACCGGCGATGCCTACGCCCGCGTGGCGGTGGTGCATACGGTGGGCGACCGCCCCGATATCACCGCCTCGCTCGACGGTGGTTCGCTGCCGGTGATCCTGCCGGCGCGCCACGCCACCACACGCGAGGTGGCCGTGGGCGGGCGGGTGGCGTTCGGTTTGACGTGGAGTGCGTATGCGGAAGCCGGGCATGCATCGCGGACGGATGCACTGGCCGGTGGATGGCGCGCCTCGGCGGGCTTCCGTGTGAATTTCTAGCCGCGGCTTGTCGCTGCGGCGGGCTGCATGTCATGGTGCGGCCCGCCGGGCGGTCCGGCCTGCGAGGGAATGCGCGATGGGATCGGTAAGAACGCAGCGGGCCATGGTTTAGATGGCCGCTCGTCGAGTCCCCGCCATGCCGGGCACGCGCGTGCGGCTCACGCCGCGGGAGCGCGAGGCCGTCGAGGCCTACTGGTCGGCGTCGCCGCAGCGCACGGCGCGAGGCGTGCTCGCCGTTGCCTCCACTCTGATGATGGCCGTCGGCGCGTTATGCCTGCTGATCGGCCTGACCGGCGCCTTCCTCGGACATCGCCACGACAAGCACGCCTGGGTGTTCCTGATGCTGGGCGGCATGCTGCTGCCGATGGCGGGTTTCTTCCTGTGGGCGCTGCGCCGCAAGGCGAAGCGGCTGGCCGAGGATCTGAAAGTCGGTTCGAAGCTGGTCGTCGACGGCATCGTCGGCGACCGCTTCTATCTCGCCCGCAACGGCGGCACGCCCGACTGCCTGATCCGCGTGGTGGTGCCGCCGCTGAAGGAACCCGGCAACTTCGCCGTGCCCGAGCGCGTATTCAACGAGCTGCGCAAGGGCGATGCCGTGCGCTGCGCCTATCTGCCTGCCTCGAAGATCCTGCTCTCGCTGGCGTCGGACAAGGTTTTCCACGCGATCGGCGAGTGAGCCGGCTGCTCGTCTGGAGCAGGCGCCCATGCGCCCAGGCAGGTGGCCGCGCTGTGCGGCTTCTCCAACGCCGATCATCTGCGGCGTGCGTTTGTGCAGTACCTGGGAGTAACGCCAGCGGAATATCGCCGCAGGCACGGAGCCCCAACCTCCGTCATTCCGGCGCAGGCCGGAATCCAGTAGCGATGCGCTTTATGGAGCGTGCAGTCCCAGAGCGCTGCTCTTGAACGTTCTGCCGAAAACCAGGCGGCGCGGTTACTGGATGATTCGCTTCGCTCACCCCTTCGGGGCCGCCCTGCGGGCGTTCTTCGCGCTGCGCGCTCGTCCGGCCTGCGCCGGAATGACGAGCATTGCTTCGGCCAGCATCAAGCCAGCTTCGGCCACACCGTCACCGTACCCGTGGCCAGATCATGCACCGCACCCGCCACCATCAACGCCCCCGAACGCACCGCCGGCGCGATGATCGGATCCAGCCCGCGCAGCCGCTGCACGCCGTTGCTGACGTTGTTGTAGGTCACCTGCTTCTGCAGCGCCTTGCCGCTGAGCTTGTCGTCCTGCGCCACGGCCTGATCGACGGCCGGATAGATCAGTTCCAGCAGGTCGTCGATCGCGCCGGCCGGCTTGTTCTGCTCGTGGCGGAACTGGATGGCGGCCTTCATCGCGCCGCATTCGCTGTGGCCCAGCACCAGGATCAGCGACACGCCAAGCTCGGCCACCGCGTATTCGATGCTGCCCTTCATCACCGGCCCGCTGCCGGCCACCACGTTGCCGGCGGCGCGCACGGTGAAGAGCTGGCCCACGCCCTGGTCGAAGATGATTTCCGGCGCGGTGCGCGAATCGGCGCAGGCGATGATGGCGGCGAACGGCGCCTGGCCCTGCGCCACCTTGGCGAAGTCTTCCGGCGTGCGGCAGGCGGCCGAGCCCTTGCCGGCGACGAAACGCGCATTGCCTTGCAACAGCCGGTCCAGCGCCTCCTGCCCCGTGGGGCGGTGCGCCGGCAGCGGCGGGAAGCCGGGCGAGGGCAGGGCGCGGGCCTGGAGGTCGGCCCAGGGCGTTGCCGCCGAAGCCATGGCAAGGGCGGAGAGCTGCAGGAACTGGCGGCGCGAAGGGGGCGTCATGGTCTGGGTATTCGTATCGGGGAAGCGCAACGCCGGCGTTGCGGGCGAAGCTGCGCGGCATGTCGCGCCGGAGCTTCGGGAGCCGCGCAGATTTAAAGGATCGCGCAGGCGCATACGAATAAAATGACGGGCGCGGTTGCGCCATGTCATTTAAGGCCAGTGAGCTGAGCGTCGGGGTCTATGCGGCGCGCGGCCGCAAAGCAGCGGCCGTCAAGGCGACCCGGCGTGGTGCAGCGAACTCTGCAGGGCCCGCACCGCCAGTGCCGCGTTTACCTGGCTCTGGCCGTTGGCCGTCTTGCCATCCATCAGCAGCAGCTTGCGGATCGATGCGGCATCGAGATCCGGCTGGATCGACAGCAGCAGCGCGACGATGCCGGTGACGTGCGCGGCCGCCATCGAGGAACCCGAGGTGAAGTCGTAGCCGCCATGCGGCTGGGTGGTGAGGATGTCGCTGCCCGGCGCGCTTACTACGTCCGGCGGCGCCGGCGTGGCGGCGGCGGAACGCACCACGATCACACCGGGCGAGTTGTCGGGAAAACCCTTGGCGTCGCCGTCCGGCGGACGCGCCGCCACCACGATGCGCTTCTGCCGCAGCAGTTCGTCCAGCAGCTTGCCCAGCAGCGGATCGGCCGGGCCGCCCAGGCTGAGATTGACCACGCGCGCATCGGTGTCCAGCACCGCCGCCAGCGCCTTGGCCAGGGTGAACGAATTGCAGCGCGCGCCGGCGTTGCGGTCCGGATACCAGCAGGCCTTGTAGACGCTCAGCACCGCCTTGGGCGCGATGCCGACAATGCCCTGGTGGTTGTCGCCCATGGCCGCGATGATGCCGGCCACTTCGGTGCCGTGCGCATCGCGGTCGAAGGCGGCGGCGTCGCCGTCCACCGCGTTGTGGGTGTCGGCGATGCGGCCTTGCAGGTCGGGATGCGTGACGTCCGCGCCGGTATCGACGATGGCCACGTGCACGCCGCCGCCCTGGCTGGTCTCGTGCGCGGTGGCGGCGTCGGTCTCGACGAAGCCGCGCTGCAGGTCGGCGTAGGGATCGTTGTACTTGTGCGGGGCCTGCTGCTGCGTATCCGCATAGACTTCGTAGTCCTGCAGCGGCTGGGCGAGCTTCACGCGCTCGTCCTTGGCCAGGTTCTGCAGCAGGGCCTCGCGGTCGGCGCCCGCGGGCGGTTCCACCACGATGCAGAACAGGCCCAGCGCCTTGATCGGCCAGCCGACCACTTCGCGCAGGCCGTAGCGCTGCTTCAGTTCGTCCAGCTGCGAGACCGCGCGCTGGCCGGCGCCGTAATGGCCCGGCGGCGCATAGCCGAGCAGGCTGGAGCCGGCATGCGTGCCCGGCGGATCGAGAGGGTTGGCCACGGCCAGCACGATGTCGCGCTGGCTGTTCATCGACGCCGCGGCCGCAGGCGTTGCCGCCGCGTTGCCGCGCCCGGCCGGCGCCGACGCGCAGGCGCCCAGCGCAAGCGCCATGGCGAAGGCGAGGCAGGCGCGCAGCGTCGCTTTCACGGGACCGAGGCCACCGGCTCGGCCATGCGGATGCCGCGCGTGGCGCGCAGCTGGCGCACCACTTCGGCCTGGGTGGTGGCGGTGTCGGCGGCCACCACGGTGTAGGCGCCCACGGTGTTCGGGCCGCCCACCACCTGCAGGTGCAGCGCATGCACCGCGGCATTCCAGTCCACCACCTTCATGCTGGCATCCGGGATCACGCGGATCGCGCCGGCCGGCGCGGCGGCGCCGTCCTGGCTGCTGTAGGTGCGGTAGTCGGCCGCGCCCTGTTCGCGATACAGCTTCAGGCCGAGGATGCCGATGCCCAGCGCCTGCAGCAGCACCGCGGCGGCCAGGCCGCGCAGCAGCCAGCCGCTGCTGCGCGCGCGTGCCCTGGCGGGCGCGGCGGCTTCGGCGTCGTGCGCGTCCAGGCGGTCGAGCAGATGCTTCAGGCCGGCGTTGGCGTCCACCGCGACATCGGCCGGCAGCGCCAGCGCGTCGCGCAGGCGGATCTGCTGCGCGTATTCGGCGCGGCAGGCCGCGCACTGCGCGAGATGGCCGTCCAGCCATTCGGCCTGCTCCGGCGAGGCGTTGCCTTGCAGCACCCAGGGCATGGCTTCCCAGGCGCGGGCGCAATCCCGGCTGGCGTTGATCGAAAACGTCATGGCGCACCTCCAACGTGCGCTGAGGATTCGCCGGCAAGATCCGGCAACACATTGCGCAGGCGCACCCGCGCGTGAAAAAGCCGCGCCTTCACCGTGCCCACCGGGCACTGCATGATCACGGCCACGTCGTTGAGCGAATGGCCCACGCCGTAGACCAGCTCCAGCACCACGCGCTGGTCGACGGTGAGGCGCTCCAGCGCCTTGCCCAGCCAGTCGCGCAGTTCGTGGTCTTCGCTGGGGTCGTGGCTGGGGGCGCGGTCGCCGTACAGGGCGTCGTCCTCGATCGGCTCGTCGCCATGCTGGCGCAGGGCCTTCAGGCCGCAGCGGTAGGCGATGCCCATGATCCAGGTGGATACCCGCGAATCGCCCTGGAAGGTGCCGGCCTTCTGCCAGGCGATCCAGAAGCAGTCGTTGATGACTTCCTCGATCACGTCCGGCCGCCGGGTCAGGCGCGTCAGAAAGCGGGTCAGGCGGCCGTGATAGCCGCGGTACAGCGTGGCCAGGGCCACGCGGTCGCCCGCCGCCATGCGCTGCAACAGCGCGCGGTCGGTGGCATCGGCTTCGATATCGGCTTCGTTCATGATCGTCAGGTCACCGGTCTGAGGGCGGCGTGGCTGTCCCCATGAGTGCCGACCGGATAGGAAAAGGTTGCGCCGGGGTTGGGATCCGTCGCAAGCGGTCAGAACGACCAGAGCACGGTCGCCACCCAGGGCTCCGCCTCGGGCGAACGTGAACGCCAGTAGCGGGGCGTCTTCACATCCGCCGCCACCCGGTCCAGCTCCATCCGCCACGCGCCCCGGGTCCAGGCCAGGCCGGCATGGCCGTAGCGGTAATAGGGGTAGGGGTCGAAATAGGACTTGGCCACGCCGGCGCCCACCGACAGCGACAGTTCTTCGGTCAGCGGCCAGTGAAAGGTGGCATCCGCGCCCGGCCGGGTGCGCTCGTGGTCGGCGTGGGTGAAGCGGGTGGCCGACACGCCGAAGGTGAGCACGTCGCGGTACGTCCAGTGCAGTCCGCCTTCGCCGCGGTCGAAGAAGCGGCTGCGCATGGGGTATTTGTAGTAGATGGCGCTGGCCTGCATGGACCAGTCGTCCGACAGCGTCCAGTAGTGCGCGACCTGGCCCATCGCTTCCACCATGCCTCCCGGCGAGCGTGCCTGGGCGCTGGCGGAAAGCCCCAGCGCCCAGCCGTCCGGCGTGGTCCACGACAGCACGCCCTGCAGCACCGGCGTGGCCCTGGTGATGGCCTGGCCGCGGTCGACCAGCTGCGAACTCAGTGCGATGCCGCCGCCGAGCGTGCCCGCATGCAGCGGCAGCGCCATGCAGAGGGCCGCCATGCCGGGAAGCATCCGGCGTAGCGGCAAGGCAGTGCATACAGCGGCGGAACGTGTCGTCAGTGGAGCGTGCCCAGGTAGGAAATGAGATCGTCGAGCTGTTTTGCATCGTTCAGCCCATCGTATTTCATTTTCGTACCGGGATTGGCGCGCTTGGCCGGTTGAGCGAGATAACTGTGCAGTTGTTCCGGTGTCCACACCCATGACGACTGCGCACGCAGCGCATCGGAGTACTCGTAGTCCGGCACCGTCGCCGCCTTGCGGCCCAGCACGCCGAACAGGCTGGGGCCTTTCTTGTTGCGGCCCTCCTTGATGCTGTGGCACTCGGCGCATTCGCTCTTGAACACGTCGGCGCCGGCCGACGCATCGCCGGCAAAGGCCGGCGAGGCCGCCATCCAGGCGCAGGCCAGCGCGGCGAGGGCGAGGTTTCGAAGGTTTCGCTTAAGGCTTGAGGTCTTCACGCATCGGATCCGGTCAGAACGCCACGGCGGCGGTAAGGGAGAAGGCATTGAAGTCGCGTGCATTGGTGCCCGGCGCGCCGAAGATGTTGTCGCGGGCGCCATTGAAACGGGTGAAGCGGAACCAGTTGGCGGCGAGCTTGAGATTGGCCATGGACGTGTACGAGTCGTCCTTGCCGAACGGCGCCCAGTACAGGCTGACCAGGTTGGCGGTGGTATCCGGCACGCCGTAGGGGACGAAGCGCGCATCGTCGCGCGAGCCGGTGCTGACCAGGTGCGAGAACAGCAGGGTATAGCTCTGCTTGAAGGTGTAGGCCACGGTCAGGGTCTGGTCGTGCACCGTGCCGCGCGGCTTGGCCAGCAGGCCCGGCGCGATCGGGCTGGCCGGCGTGCTGCCGTATTTGCGCCGCTCCAGGATGTTCACGTAGCTCAGCTGCACGATGTGCTCGCGGTTGCCGAGGAACTGGTAGGTGAGGTCGTAGCCCAGGTCGGTGAGCCGGTCCATCGGGCCGCCGGTGCGCGGCAGCTCGCGCTTGGTGGTGAGCGCGACCACGCCCGCGGAGAAAAACTGCCGCCGCATGTCGCGCATGTAGGCGAAGCGCGCATAGCCGGTGTCGTGCAGCTTGCCCGGGTCGCCATTGGGGTTGTAGCCGAGACGGTCCTGGGTGGAGCGCTGCATCGAGTTGTAGGTGCCCAGCTCGCCGTACCAGCGCGAGTCGTACAAGCCGTACACGGTGGCGCCGAACACGCGGTTGGCCGGCGCATTCGGGCTGGACGGATTGAGCACGGTGCCGGTCACGCCCGGCGGACCCAGCGAAGACGCCGCGGGCAGGGCGGCGATCGGATCCTGGAAACCGGGATTGTTGTTGACGCTCACGCCCAGCGTGAGGTCCTTGCCGCCGAGCTTCAGCTCCTTGGCGACGAAGCGCAGGTCCACGTCGCTCAGCTTGGTGTCGAAGCGGTTGTGGCCGTCGTTGTTGCTGGTCACCTTCACATAGCCGCCGACCTGCTCGGTCAGGCGTCCGGCCAGATAGACGTCCGCTTCGGTCAGCCGGTTGGAGCTCTCGCCGCGCGCCGGCACCGAGCGCGTGCCGATCAGCTGCGCGGCCACCGGGATCTTGAAGCCCTTGCCGTCGGTGTCGGTATAGCCGTTGAGCTTGAAGCGCATGCCGTAGGGCGTGAGCGCCGGGCCATAGGAGCCGGCGTGGCAGTCGGCGCAGGCGGCGCCGGTCTGGCGGGCATAGACGGGAATGGCCTGCGCGGTGGTGCAGGCCAGCGAGAAGGCGGCGCCCACGCCGTACAGCACGGTCATGTTCCGCGTGCGGCGCGCCATCCGGCGATACGGCAGAGACAGCATGAAACCTCCTTGGTGTGTCGGGATGGGGGACTTGCGCGAGGGGTTACGGCGAAGGATTCAGCTCGAACGCCACGGCCACATCGCGCGCAGCACGTCGTCGCGCCGCACGAAGTGGTGATAGAGCGCGGCGCCGATATGCAGCAGCACCAGGGCGAGCAAGGCCCAGGCGATGTCCTGGTGCCATACGAGCAAGGCGTCGGCGAGGTCTTCGTCGTCCGCCACCAGCGCGGGCAGGGCGGCGCCGAACAGCGTCACCGGCTTGCCCTCGGCATTGCTCAGCGCCCAGCCGACCAGCGGCAGTGCGAGCAGGATCAGATACAGCGCGGCATGGGTGAGCCACGCGGCGATGCGGATGACGCGCGAATGGACGGCCTGCGGCAGGCGCCCGTGACGCAGGCGCACGCCGATGCGCAGCACCGCCAGCAGCAGCACCAGCAGGCCGGTATGGCGATGGCCTTCCAGCAGCCATTGGCGCGCGACGCGGCCGGCGACTTCGTCGCGGGTCAGCGCGAAGGCGGCGGCGGCGATCAGCAGCAGCACCGTGCTCCAGTGCAGGATCGCCATGCCGCGCGGGCGGCGCAGCGGTTCCTGCGTTTCCGTGCGGCCGCCGACGGCGGGCGTGCTGCCCGGCATCGGCATGTCGGCCTTGTCCTGGTACCTCGAACCCATCCGGCGATCCCCGCGCGTCGTGTCGAGGCGTAGGTGCTGGATCGAGCCAAAAAGGTTGCGACAACTTGCTCCCTCTCCCCTGCGGGGAGAGGGCTGGGGTGAGGGGGACGCTCTAGCCACAGTGTTTTTACGAAGCGCAGAAAAAGCTCTGGAGCTTGAGCAGACCGTTCGCTTTCCGCTCCGCCCGGCCCCTCACCCCAACCCTCTCCCCGCAGGGGAGAGGGAGCAGGTTGTCGCTGGGATGGAATGCATCGCCGCAACCTTTCCCGGCGCCACCGGCACTCAGCCTCGAACAGGTCGTTCTCACACGAGCGAAGAGCCAGCCACGATGGACATCGAACGCATCCAGTTTCAGCAGCACGGCGACCACGGCGGCATGCTCGTGGCCTTGGAACAGGAGCGCAACGTGCCGTTCGAGATCCGGCGGGTGTACTACGTGTACGCCACCGAGCCGAACGTGCACCGCGGCCGCCATGCGCACCGCCACCTCAAGCAGCTGGCGGTGGCCGTGCGCGGCTCGGTGACCATCCTGCTGGACGACGGTACCGGCCCGGTCGAGGTGGTGCTGAACGACCCGAGCCAGGGCCTGCTGCTGGGCGACATGGTGTGGCGCGAGCTGTACGGCTTCAGCGACGACTGCGTGCTGATGGTGCTGGCCGACCAGTTCTACGATCCGGCCGACTACATCACCGACTACGACGAATTCCTGCGCGAAGCCAACGGCTTCCGCCGCCTCGGGGGCGCGGTGGCATGAGCCGGCCGCTGGTGCTGATCGGCGCGGGCGAGATGGCGCGGATCGCGCTCGAATACTTCGAGCACGACAGCGACTACGACGTGGTCGCCTTCAGCGTAGAACGCGCGCACCTGAAGGACACCGAGCTGGAAGGCCGCCCGGTGCTGGCTTACGAGGAGCTTGCCTCGCGCTACGCACCCGGCGACGCCGAGTTGTTCGTGGCGATTCCCGCCACGGGCCTCAACCGCCTGCGCACGCGTTTCTATCTCGACGCCAAGGCCAGGGGCTACCGCTTCGCCAGCTACGTGAGCAGCCGCGCCTTCGTCTGGCGCAATGTGGAGATCGGCGAGAACAGCTTCATCTTCGAGCACAACGTGATCCAGCCCTTCGTCACGGTGGGCAACAACTGCATCCTGTGGAGCGGCAATCACGTCGGGCACCGCACGGTGGTGCGCGACCATGTGTTCGTCGCCTCGCACGCGGTGATCTCGGGCTTCTGCGACATCGGCGAAAGCAGCTTCGTCGGCGTCAACGCCACCTTCAACGACGGCGTGAAAGTGGCGGCCGACAATGTGATCGGCTCCGGCGCCCTGGTGGTGCGCGATACCAAACCGGGCAAGGTCTACGTCGGCTCGCCTGCGCGCGCCTTGCCGGACCGCTCCAGCCTGGATGTGAGGTTCTAGCGCGCATGCCTGCCGCCATCCCACTCGCCTGGACCAAGCGCGGACTGGTCTTTGACGTGGCGCGCCAGGGCGTCGGCGGCTGGATGCGCCATTCGGCGCTGACGCCCACGCCGTGGCGGCTCGACGAGGAGCGCATCCGCGTCTATGCGGGCTTTCGCGACGATGCCGGCGTCAGCCGGCTCGGCTATGTCGACCTGGCGGCGGCAGAGCCCACGCGCGTGCTCGGCGTCAGCGCCAGGCCGGCGCTGGATGTCGGCCGCGGCGGCTGCTTCGACGACAACGGCATGATCCTGGGCGACGTGGTGGATGCACCCGGCGGGCTGCATCTGTTCTACGTGGGCTTCCAGCAAGTGGCCAAGGCCAAGTTCCTCGCCTTCAGCGGACTGGCGCTGTCCACCGACGGCGGGCAGCGCTTCCAGCGCGTGCAGGAGACGCCGATCCTGGACCGCGCGCCGCGCCGCAGCACCATCGCCGCCATCCACAGCGCGCATTACGAGCAAGGCCTGTGGCGCCTGTGGTACGCGGTAGGCGACGACTGGGAATCGATCGGTGGCCGGCCGTTTCCGCGCTATCACATCTGCTGCACCGAGACGCGCGACCTCAGCGCCATCCCGCGCGGCGACCGCATCTGCCTGCTGCCCCGCGGCGACGAATACCGCATCGGGCGGCCGCGGGTCTACCGGCTCGGCGGCGGCTACGTCATGTACTTCACCTGGGGCGACCGCGCGGGGCGCTATCAGCCCGGCGTGGCGTTCAGCGACGACGGCGTGCATTGGGAACGTCACGACGAGGCGCTGGGCATCGCGCCGTCCCGCGACGGCTGGGATGCGCGCGCGCTGAGCTATCCGGCGCTGCTGCGCCACGGCAGCAAGCTGCTGATGTTCTACAACGGTAACGACATGGGCATGGCCGGCTTCGGCCTGGCCGAGGCTACGTTCGAAGGCAAGGCGGACCAGGCCGTCGCGGAGGGCGCGCATGCTTTCGGTTAAGCCTTACACGCCCGCCGACGCCGCGGCCTGGGATGCGCTGGTGGCGCGTTCGCGCAACGGCAACCTGCTGCACCGGCGCGGCTACATGGACTATCACGCCGATCGCTTCGCCGACGCCTCGCTGCTGATCGAGAAGGACGGCGAACCGGTCGCCGTGCTGCCGGCCAACCGCGACGGCGAGCAGGTCAGCAGCCATGGCGGGCTGACCTATGCGGGGCTGATCAGCTCGCGGGCGCTGCGTGCCGAGGCGGCGCTGGAAGCATTCGAAAAGATCGCCGGGCACTACCGCGCCCTGGGTGCGAAGCGGCTGCTCTACAAGGCCGTGCCGCATGTATTCCATGCCTATCCCGCGGAAGAAGATCTCTATGCGCTGCATCGCCTGGGCGCCCGGCTGGTGCGGCGCGACCTGTCTTCGGTAATCGCATTGCGCGAGCCGTTCGAATTCACCGACGAGCGCCGCCGTGCGGTGGCCAAGGCACGCAAGGCCGGGCTGAGTGTGCGTACCGGCGGCGATCTCGCACCCTTCCACGCGCTGCTGACGGACGTACTGGCCAGGCACGAAGCCACGCCGGTCCATTCGCTGGCCGAGCTGCGCCTGCTGCAGGGCCGTTTCCCGCAGCAGATCGTGCTGCACGAAGTGGCGGACGAACACGAAGTGCTGGCCGCCGCGCTCGTCTACGACCTCGGCCCCGCGGCGCACACCCAATACCTGGCCGCCTCCGAAGCCGGCCGCCAGCGCCATGCGCTGAGCCTGCTGCTGGCCGAACTGATCGAGCACAGCTATGCGCACAAGCGCCACTTCAGCTTCGGCATCTCCACCGAGCAGGCCGGGCGCGTGCTGAACGCCGGGCTGGTCGCGCAGAAGGAGCGCTTCGGCGCGCGCGCCGCGGTGCACGATTGCTACGAATGGGAGTTCGCATGAGCGTCCCGTTCTTCGACCTGCAGGCGGTCAACGCGCGCTACGCCGAGGCGCTGAAAGCCGCGGCCGCGCGCGTGATCGACTCGGGCTGGTACATCCTCGGCGCGGAGCTGGAAGCGTTCGAGCGCGAGTTCGCCGACTACTGCGGCGTGCGCCATGCGCTGGGCGTGGGCAACGGGCTGGATGCGCTGGCGCTGATCCTGCGTGCTTACCGCGGCCTGGGTGCGCTGCGCGAGGGCGACGAGGTGATCGTGCCCGCCAACACCTTTATCGCCACCTTCCTGGCGGTGAGCCAGAGCGGGCTGGTGCCGGTGCCGGTGGAGCCGGATCCGCTGACCTTCAATCTCGATCCGGCCCAGGTGGAGCAGGCGATCGGGCCGCGCACGCGCGCCATCATCGCGGTGCATCTGTATGGGCAGCTGGCCGAGATGCCGGCGCTGGCCGCCTTGGCGCGCCGCCGCGGACTGCTGCTGATCGAGGATGCCGCGCAGGCGCATGGCGCATCGCTCGATGGTTGCAAGGCCGGTGCCTTCGGCGATGCGGCGGCCTTCAGCTTTTTCCCGACCAAGAACCTCGGCGCGCTCGGCGACGGCGGCGCGGTCACCACCAGCGACGATGCGCTGGCGCGCCGTGTCGCGGCCTTGCGCAACTACGGCTCGGAAACCAAGTATCAGCACCAGTTCCAGGGCGTGAATTCGCGCCTGGACGAAATGCAGGCCGCGCTGCTGCGGGTGAAGCTGGCGCATCTGGACGAAGAGATCCTGCTCCGCCGCCGCATCGCGCGGCGCTATTGCGAAGGCATCGACAACCCGGCCATCGCGTTGCCCCCGGTGGCGCGCGAGGAAGGCCACGTCTGGCATCTGTTCGTGGTGCGCAGCCGGCGGCGCGATGCCTTGCAGCGCCATCTGCAGGCGCACGGCATCCACACCCAGGTGCATTACCCGGTGCCGGCGCATCGCCAGCCCGCCTATGCGCAATGGCATCGCCTGCAGCTGCCGGTGGCCGAGCGGCTGCATGCGGAAGTGCTGAGCCTGCCGCTGAATCCGGCGCTGGACGACGCGGCGGTGGAACGCGTGATCGCCGCCTGCCGCAGCTTCAAGGGCAGCGCATGAGCATCGCCCGCGCCGGCCTGTACAGCGCCATCGGCACCGCCGCGCGCCTGCTCGCGGGCCTGGTGGTGGTGAAGCTGGTGGCGTGGGCGGCCGGGCCGGACGGCGTCGGCAAGCTCGGCCAGTTCATGAGCCTGATGTCGCTGCTGGCGGTGCTGGCCGGCGGCGGGATCAGCGCGGCCATCGTCAAATACGTGGCCGAGTACCGCGACGATCCGGAACGCCTGGCGCGCCTGCTGCGCGCGGCGCTGGGCTATGCGCTGTGCGCGGCCATTCTGATGGGCCTGGCTGCCTTGCTGTTCAGCCGGCAGCTCGCGCTGTGGCTGCTGGACGATGCGCGCTACGAAGGCCTGCTGCGGGTGCTGGCATTCGCGCAGGTCGGCATTGCGGTAAGCAACTATCTGCTGGCGGTGATCAACGGCTTCATGGACGTGCGCCGGCTGGTGTTCATCCAGGTGGTGGGTTCGGCGCTGAGCATCCTGCTGGCGGCGTGGCTGTCGTGGCAGCAGGGCCTGTACGGCGCGCTGCTGGCGCTGGTGCTGGGCCAGCTGCTGTGGCTGGCGATCGGCCTGCCGGCGTGGTGGCGCAGCCCGGATTTCCGCCCCGGCATGCTGCGCGCCGGCTACGACCGCGACATGATCGTGCGGCTGGCCACGTTCTCGCTGATGACGCTCAGTTCCGCGCTGTGCGCGCCGCTGATCAATATCGCGGTGCGCGACCATCTGGCCGCGCAGTTCGGCTGGGAGCAGGTGGGCTACTGGCAGGCGGTGACGCGGGTGTCGGACGCCTACCTGCTGTTTCTCACCACCGCGATCAACGTCTATTACCTGCCCAGGCTGGCCGCGGTGCGCGAGCGCGAGGAGCTGAAGCGCGAGCTGGGCCAGGCCTGGCGCCAGCTGCTGCCGGCCGCGGCGACGCTGGCCCTGCTGGTGTACGTGGCGCGCGAATGGGTGACGCGCGCGCTGTTCACCGCCGACTTCGCCGCCGCCAATGCGCTGTACGGGCCGCAGCTGATCGGCGACGTGATCAAGATCGCCTCGTTCGTGCTGTCGTACCTGATGCTGGCCAAGGCCATGACCGGCCTGTTCGTGCTGTCGGAATTCGTCTTCGCCGCCAGCTACCTGGCCCTGGTCTTCGTATTTACCCGCTGGTATGGGCTGCCCGGCGCCGTGTACGCGTTCGCGGTGAACTACCTGTTCTATCTCGCCTTCAATCTGCTGGTGGCGCGCCGCTACCTGAGGAGCTTGTAGCCATGGGCAGCGAATGGCCGCTGGTGTCGGTGCTGATTCCCGCGCACAACCACGAGCGCTTCGTACTGCGCTGCCTGGACAGCGTGCTGGAGGATCCCTACCGGGCGAAGGAAGTGGTGATCATCGACGACGGTTCGATCGACGGCACGCCGGGCAAGATCGCGCAGTGGATCGCGCGGCACGAAAGCACGCTGCCGATCGTCTACCGGCGCCGCGAAAACCGCGGCGTGGCGGCCACGCTCAACGAGCTGGCTTCGCTGGCGCGCGGCGACTTCCTCAAGCTCGGCGCCAGCGATGATTTCCTGTTGCCCGGCGGCCTGGAGGCGCAGGTGCGCTATCTGCAGGCGCATCCGCGCAAATGGGCGGTGGTGGGCGATTCGGTGGTGGTCGACTGCTATGGCAACCGCGTGCACGAAAGCGGCATGCGCAGCCTGCACCATGCCGACAAGCGCCAGTACGCCACCGACGACGGCATCCGCCGCGCGGTGATCCGCCACTGGGCGATCGGCGGCCCGGTGGCGCTGCTGCGGCGTAGCGTGCCTGGCGCGATCTCGGGCTGGACGGAAGAACTGCGCATCGACGATTGGGATTTCTTCCTGCGCCTGGTCGCGCGCGATGCGCTGGGCTTTATCGACCGGCCGGTCTGCGCCTATCGCCTGCACGATGCCAACCTGAGCAAGACCCGCCACGTCGCCACGCGCGTGGCCAACCTGGCCGAGTCGCGGCGGGTGGCGCTGCGCCGTGTGGAACTGTTCGACGGGCCGGACCGCCAGCTGCTGAAGGCGCAGGCGCATTTCATCGGCGCCAAGATCGCCTTCCTGCAGCGCCGCCCGCTGCGGCTGGCCTGGCGCATGGCCGCCTGCCTGGCCCTGCGCGGCCTGGCGAAGCTGCGCTTGCCGTCGGCGCATCCGCAGGCGGAACGGGCATGAAAGCCCTGTTGCGCCGTCCCTCCACGTATCTGGGCCTGCCGATGCTGCTGGCCTGCGGGGCGACGCTGCTCACGTACGACCTGCCGGAAGGCTATCTCGACGGCGTGCTGCTGCTGATCGCCGGCGCGGTGGCGATGCTGGCGCTGGATGCCCTGAGCGGCGTGCGCCTGCCGCCGTTCGAGCGCTTCGCGCTGCGCGAGTACGCGGGCACGCGCGAGGCCATGGTCGCCTTCGCGTTCTGCGCGCTGGTGGCGGTGTTCTGCCTGCTGGACCTGGCGCTGTTTCCGATTCCGCTGCTGGATAAACCTTCCGCCTATGCACAGATGGAAGGCGGCCGCGAACATATCCGGCATCTTTCCGCGTGGTGCTGGGTGCTGCCGCCGGTGGGGCTGCTGTGCGTGCGCCATCGCGGCCTGCGCTATGCGATGGTGCTGGCGGGCATCGTGTTTCCGATCCTGGTGATCGACCGCAACCGCATCTTCGCCAGCCTGTTCTCGGTGGCCCTGGTGCTGGTGCTGCGGCGCAAGGGCGGGCTGCGCCTGCCGTGGCCGGCGGTGCTGTTGCTGGGCCTGGTGGGCGCGGTGCTGTTCGCGGTGCTGGGCATCCTGCGTTCGGGGCCGCTGGAGGGCGTGACCCTGCCGTTCGGCGCGCTGTACCGCGAAGCGCCGCCTGGCGTGAAATGGCTGCTGCTGTATCTCACCGCGGGGCCGTACAACTTCGCCTCGATGCTGGCCAAGCAGTATCACAACGCGGATTTCCTGCTGAACCAGGTGGTGCCGCTGCGCGGTTCCATCGTCACCGCCGGCACCGGCATTCCGCTGGATTCGCCGACGATCAATGTCGGCACCGAGTATTTCCCGTTCCTGCTCGCGCTGGGTCCCGCCGGGGCAGTGGCGGCGATGCTGGGGCTGTACGCGATGCTGGTGTGGAGCGCGCGGCGGCTGTGCGCGTCCACCTCGCTGTTCTCGCTGCTGATCTTCCTGCGCATGGCCTATGTCGCCGCGATGGCGCCGTTCGCGCCGCAGGCCTACACCTTCATGAGCGCGGGTTTCATCGCGCTGTGCCTGCTGATGCAGCTGTTCGCCGCCTGGCTGCCGCGCCGGCCGCCGTCTTCCTTCTCCTTGTCCCGAGTCGACCACCATGCACCATGACGAAATCTACCTGATCGATCTGTGGCGCCTGCTCACCCGCCAGTGGCGCGGTTTCGCCGTGGCGCTGCTGGCCGTGGTGGCGCTGGCCGTCGCCTACGCGTTCCTGGCCAAGCCGCGCTACGAAGCCACCGCCTGGGTGCAGGTGGGCCAGGTCGGCACCGCGCCGGCGGGGCAGGATCCGCGGCCGGAACCGTTCCAGCGCGTGCTCGATCGCCTGCAGACGCGCTCGTTCCAGGACGAGGTGACACAGAGCGCGGGGCTGGCGGCGAATTCGCCCGAAGCCCGCGGATATCGCGCGAGCCTGAAGGCCGAGCCGTCGTTCTATGCCGGCCTGATCAAGCTCAGCGTGCGCGCGGCTTCCCCGGAACAGGCCAGGCGCCTGGTGCTGGCGACGGTCGAGCGCCTGCAGGCCATCCACGGCCAGCTGCTGGCCGAGCCCCTGGCGCAGGCGCGGGCGCGCCTGGACGAAGTGCAGGCCGACCTGCGCACGGCGACCGCCGAACGCGATGGCCTGCAGCAGGCAGCCGGCAAGGATGGCGTGGCCGGGCAGGGCAATGCCGTGGCCGCCGGCCTGCTGCTGGCGAACAAGGACACCGAGGTGCGCGAGCTGCGCAACGCGCGCAGCGACCTGGCCGCGCGGATGAGCGCCAACTACACCTTCGCCACTTCGATGCCGTGGCCGATCTACCAGCCGGACCACCCGGTGGCGCCGAACCGCGTGCTGATCCTGGGCGTGGGCCTGCTCGGCGGCCTGGGCCTGGGCCTGTTCGTGGCGGTGGCGCTGGATGCGCGGCGGCGCGTGGCGCAACCGATGCGCGGCTGAAGAGCACTTACGAAGAAGACGCAGGTTGGGGTGAGCTAAAGGCGAACCCCAACGTGGCGAAGCGTACGAAGGCACCGATGTTAGGGTTCGCCTTCGGCTCACCCCAACCTACGCCGGACTCTGGCCAGGATCGAAGTGGAGAACCAACGTTGGAAATGAGCAGTCCGCACGAACTGGAACCGGCCGCCCTCGACCACGCGCGCCTGCTCGACACCCAGCGCGCGTTCGACAGCGTGGCCGCCGACTACGACGGCCCGCGCGGCAACAACGAATTGATCCAGCGCATGCGGCTGACCCTGTGGGACACCGTGCAGCGCTTGTTCGCGCCGGGCTCGCGGCTGGTGGACCTGGGCTGCGGCACCGGCATCGATGCGGTGGAATTCGGCCAGCGCGGTTTCCGCGTGCTGGCCACCGACTGGTCGCCGCGCATGGTCGAGCGCACGCGCGACCGCGCCGCTGCCGCGGGCATGGAAGGCGACGTGCGCGCCGCGCATATCGGGGTGCAGGAGCTGGCGCGCATCGGCAGCGGTACCGGCGATCTGTTCGAAGGCCCCTTCGACGGGATGTATTCCAACTTCGGCCCGCTCAATTGCGCGCTGGACCTGCCCGCGGTCGCCGCCGAATGCGCGCGCCTGGTGCGCCCCGGCGGTTATCTGGTGTTCTCGGTGATCGGCCGGATCTGCCCGTGGGAGATCGCGCACTACGTGCGGCGCGGCCGCTTCCGCCGCGCGGCCGTGCGCGCCGCGCGCGGCGCCACCGCGGTGGGCATGAACTACCACACCATCTGGACCCGCTATTACCTGCCGCGCGAGTTCTACCGCAGCTTTGCCGAAGGCTTCGCGCTGGAGGGCTATCGCGCGCTGAGCCTGTTCATGCCGCCACCGTACCTGGTGGACCGCTACCGGCGCCACCCGGCGCGCTACGAGCGGCTGGGCCTGCTCGACGATCGCTGGGGCGCGGCGCCGCTGCTGCGCGACATGGGCGATCACTTCCTGATCGTGATGCGCCGGCGCTGAGCGTGGACGCGATCCTGCACGGCGGGACGGTGGTGAGCGAGGACGGCACCTCGCGCCTGCCGCTGGCGATCCGCGACGGGCGCGTGGCCGAAGCGCAACCAGTGCGCGGTTTTTCGCTCGATCTGCGCGGACACATGGTGTTCCCGGGGCTGGTCAACGCGCACGAGCATCTGCACGTCAATGCCGTGCCGCCGTTGCCGCGGCGACAGCCGTTTCCCAACAGCTACGCCTGGATCGAAGCGTTCCAGGCGCATTTCCGCGCGCCGGAAGTGGCGGCCGCGCTGCAGTTGCCGAAGGACCTGCGCCTGCGCCACGGCGCACTGAAGAACCTGCTGGCCGGCGTGACCTGCGTGGCGCACCACGATCCCTGGCACGAAGCACTGGATGCGCCAGATTTCCCGGTGGCGCTGTTGCGCGGCCATGGCTGGGCCTATGCGCTGGGCTGGGCTTACGGCCCGCCGGTGCGCGAGAGCTTCGATGCCACGCCGGCCGGTTCGCCGTGGCTGATCCATCTGGCCGAAGGCACGGACGATGTAGCGCGAGCCGAGCTCGCACAACTCGAGCAACTGGGTTGCCTCGATGCACGCACCGTGCTGGCGCACGGCGTCGGCCTCGGCGAGCAGGACATCGCCAAGGTGATCGCCAGCGGCGCCGCGGTGGTGTGGTGTCCGGCCAGCAATCTCACCTTGCTCGGCCGCACGCTCGATCCGCGCAAGCTGCAGGCGGCCGGCCGCCTCGCGCTGGGCAGCGATTCGCGCCTGAGCGGCGCGCGCGACCTGCTCGAAGAACTCTGCGTGGCCGCGGTGGTGGGCGGCCTGCACAGCAACGCACTGCTGGCGATGGCCACGCATCAGGGCGCCGATGTGCTGCGCATGCCCGAACATGGGCGCCTCGTTCCCGGTGCGCCCGCCGACATGGTGATCGTGGCCGATGCCGGCGGCGCGATGGCCGACAGCCTGGTCGGCCTCAGCCGCGCCGACTTGCGCGCGGTGGTGCGCGGCGGCGTGCCGCGCATCGCCGATCCGGATTTCGCCGGCTGGTTCGACGCAGCGGGCGTGGAGGCGGTGCCGGTGATGCTCGATGGCCGGCCCAAGCTGCTGGCGAAGGAACTGGCGGATCCGGCGCTGCTGGCACTGGAGCCAGGACTGGCGTTCGCCGCAGCCGGCGCGGCTTCGTTGCTGGCGGGAGCGCAGGCATGACCCGCCCCGTCATCCTCGAACCCGAAGCCGCGTACGCGCTGTGGGCCGCCAGCTACCCGGCCTTTGCGCACAACCCGGTGATGCAGGCCGAGGAGCGAGCCATGCTCGCGCTGCTGCCCACCGACCTGCGCGAGCAGGCGGTGCTCGATGCCGGCTGCGGCAGCGGCCGCTATCTGCGCCATGCCGCGCGCCGCGGCGCCACGCGCCTGACTGGCGTGGATCTCTCCTTGCCGATGCTCGAACGCGCCTGCGGCGAGCTGGCCGATCTGCGTCCGGATACCGAACTGACCCTGCTGCGCGGCAGCGTGGTGGAGCTGCCGGTGGAGGATGCCCGCGCCGACCTCACCATCAGCGGCCTGGTGCTCGGCCATATCGACGACCTGCCGCGCGCGCTGGCCGAACTGCGCCGCGCGACGAAACCCGGCGGCAGCCTGCTGTGCAGCGATTTCCATCCCACCGGCCATGCGCTGGGCTGGCTGCGCGATTTCAAGGCCGGCGGCGAACGCTACGCCGTACGGCACACGCCGCATCTGTACAGCCACTGGCACCGCGCCTGCGCGGCGCTGGACCTGGCGATCGAGGAGGTGCGCGAACCCATGCTCGATCCCGCCGATATTCCCGCCAACGCGCGTTTCGATCCCATCGCCCTGGACGTGCCGGTGGCGCTGGTGTTCCGCCTGCGCCGGCACGGGTGACGACTGCCATGCCCCATACCCTGCTGATCAACCCGACCATTACCGCGCGCTCCAGCGCACGCTTTCCGCTGGCCCTGCTGAACCTGGCCGCCGCGCTGGACCGGCGCGGCAGCAGCCGCATCGTCGACGGCAATGTCGACCGCGATTTCATCCGCACCACCTTGCAGGCGCTGGACCGGGGCGGCGTGGACGCGGTGGGCCTGAGCGTGATGGGCGGGCCGCAGCTGGCACCGTCGATCGAGCTTTCCAAGGCGATCCGCGAGCGCCACCCGCAGGTGCCGATCGTATGGGGCGGCTATTTCCCCACGCTGTACACCGATACCGCGCTGGCCGCGCCTTACGTGGATTACGCGATCCGCGCGCAGGGCGAGCAGACCATGGCCGAGCTGGTCGCGGCGCTGGGCGGGCAGGGCGAGATGGCCAAGGTGGCCGGCTTGTCGTGGAAGCGCGGCGACGAGCACGTGCACAACCCGAACCGCCACTTCGTGCCCGGCGATCCCTCGGTGCAGTTGCCGTACGACAAGCTCGGCGATCCGCGGCAGTACCTGGCCCGCACCTTCCTCGGCCGCCGCACCGCCGGCCACCAGGCCGCGCTGGGCTGCCGCTTCCGCTGCACCTTCTGCGGCGTCAACGCCATGTTCGGCGGCGCCACCGCGCTGCCGGCGGTGCAGCGGCTGGAGCGGGACCTGAAGTATCTGAAGTACGAGCTTGGCGCCGATTCCGTGCAGTTCTTCGACCACAACTTCTTCGACCGCGAAGTGGAGATGATCCCGCTGCTGGAAGTGATGGCGAAGCTGGAAATGCCGTGGTGGTGCTATGCGCGCGCCGATGCGCTGCTGAATCTTTCCGAGAGCACCTGGAAGCTGGTGCGCAAGAGCCGCCTGAAGATGGCCTATATCGGCGCCGAATCGCCCAGCGGCAAGATGCTCAAGGAAATCCGCAAGGGCACGCGGCCGGACCAGACGCTGGAAGTGGCCGAGCTGTGCCGGCGCAACGGGGTGATTCCGGAGCTCTCCTTCATGGTGGCGCCGCCGGTGGATACCGAAGAAGAAACCGAGCACACCTTCGAGTTCATCCGCGAGCTGAAGCGGATCAACCCCGCTTCGGAAATCATCGTCTACGTCTATACGCCGCTGCCGGAAAGCGCCAAGCACGAGAGCGACCGCGGCAAGCGCGCCTCGATGCCGCTGCTGGATCTCAACGGCGAGCCGGTGGTGTTCCCCTCGACGCCGGAAGAATGGGCGCAGCCGCAGTGGGTGGACTATGCCTGCCACGCCGATGCGCCCTGGCTGACCGACAAGATGCGCAAGCGCATCCACGATTTCGTTACCGTGCTGCGCTGCCGCTATCCCACCGTGCAGGACATGCGCACGCCGCGCTGGGCGAAACACGGCTTGCGCACCATGGCCTCGTGGCGCTACCGCTATCGCCGCTACGACCAGCCGTGGGAACTGAACCTGGCCAACCGCTGGGTCAAGCTGCGCCTGCCGCAGGTGTCGAGCCTGTAGGCCCCGCGTGCATATCGCCCAGCTCAACCTGGTGCCGGCGCCGCCGCAGATCGAACCCGGCGACCTGCCGGTGCATTGGCACACGCTGGCGGATGTCGCCGATGCGGTGGCTTTGGCGGGCGTGCGCGTGTCGGTGATCCAGAATGCGGCACGCGAGGCGGCATTCGTGCGCGCAGGCGTCGAGTACCGCTTTCTGCCGCTGGACGGCAAGGACGGTCCGCGGCGTCTTGCCGCTGCGCTGGTGGGTGCCGGCGCCGGACTGGCGCACGTGCACGGCCTGGATTTCGCGCCGCAGGCGCATGCCTTGTCGAAGCGCCTGCCGTGGCTGCCGATCCTGCTGCAGGACCATGCCAACCGTCCGCCCGGCTGGTGGCGGCGCGCGCCGTGGCGGCGCTGGTACGCGGCGGCCGCCGGCGTGGCGTTTACCGCGCCGGCGCTGGCGGCGCCGTTCGTCGAGGCAAAGCTTTTCCGGCCCGGAACACGGGTGTTCGCGATCCCCGAATCCAGTTGCCGCTTTACGCCGGGCGACCGCGCCCAGGCGCGCTACGCCACGGGCCTGCATGGCTATCCCTGCGTGCTGTGGGTGGGGCATCTGGCGGCGGGCAAGGATCCCCTGGCGGTACTCGACGGCGTGGCGCTGGCCGCGCGGCGCCTGCCGGATCTGCAACTGTGGTGCGCCTACGGCAACGCGCCGATGCTGGAGGCCGTGCAGGCGCGCATCGCGCGCGATCCCTGGCTGGCCGGGCGCGTGCATCTGCTGGGGCGGGTGCCGCACGAGAAGGTCGAGCTGCTGCAGCGCGCGGCGGATATCTTCGTCGCCGGCTCGCGCGCGGAAAGCTGCGGCTACGCGGCGCTGGAGGCGATGGCCTGCGGCGCGGTGCCGGTGCTGACCGATATTCCCTCGTTCCGCGCCTTGAGCGGCGATGGCCGCCTCGGCCGCCTGTGGCCTTGCGGCGATACCGGACGCCTGGCGGATGCGCTGGTGGCGATGGCTACGGCCGGCCCCACGCGCGCCGAGGTGCGCGCGCATTTCGACGCCGAGCTGTCGTTCGCGGCGGTGGGGCGGCGCTGGGCCGAGGCTTATGCCGCCTTGCTGGCCGGACGCCCCCGCGCGGCGGCGTGGGAGGCGGCATGAAGCTCGCGCTGGTCTTGCCGGGCGGCGTGGACCGCGGCGGCGAGGAGCGGGTGATTCCGGCGTTTCTGGCCTTGATCGGGCAGCTGGCGCGGCGGCATGAGGTGCATGTGTTCGTGCTGCGGCAGGAGCCGGAGCCTGCGACATGGATGCTGCGTGGTGCGACGGTCCACAACATCGGCGATGGCAGGCAGCGTTCGCGGGCGATCGCGGCGATCCTGGCCGAGCACCGGCGCGGGGCCTTCGATGCGGTGCAGGCGATTTTCTCCGGCACCTGCAGCCTGGTGGCGATCGCGGCGGCGAAGCTGATGCGCCGCCCTGGCCTGGTGCATATCGCCGGTGGCGAATTGATCGCCTTGCCCGCGATCCGGTATGGCGGGCGGCAGCGATGGGTGAGCCGCGCGCGCGAGGCGGTGACCTTGCGCGCCGCGGCGGCGGTGACGGCGGCGAGTGCGCCGGTCCTGGCATCGCTGCAGGCTTTGGGTATCGAGGCGCAGCGTTTGCCGCTGGGCGTGGATCTGGCGGCGTGGCCGCCGTTGCCGCCGCGGCGGCGAGCCTCGGGGCCGGCGCGGCTGCTGCATGTGGCGAGCCTCAACCGGGTGAAGGATCAGCCGACCTTGCTGCGTGCCTTGGCCGCGCTCGCCGCGCAAGGCGTGGCATTCCAGATGGACATCGTCGGCGTCGACACGCTCGATGGCGAGATGCAGCGGCTCCGGCACGCGCTCGATCTGGACGCGCAGGTGCGCTTTCTCGGCTTCAAGACGCAGCGCGAACTGCGGCCGTTGATGGAAGCGGCCGACCTGCTGGTGATGTCGTCGCTGCACGAGGCCGGGCCGCTGGTGTTGCTGGAGGCGGCGGTGGCCGGCGTGCCGACGGTCGGGACGGCAGTGGGCCACCTGGCCGAGTGGTCTCCGGCGGCGGCGCTGGCGGTGCCGGTGGGGGATCATGCGGCGCTGGCCGGCGCGGTGCGGCAGGTGCTGGAGGATGAGGAACTGCGCCTGCGGCTGGCGCACGAGGCACAGCGGCGGGCGATGGATGAGGATGCGGTTTATACGGCGGAGCGGTTCGAGGCTTTGTATCAAAGCTTGTTGAAGCCCACCTAATCGAACTCTTCGCCCCTCCGGGGAGAAGATGCCGGCAGGCAGATGAGGGGCGGGTGCTCGCGGCAGCGCTTCTACGGAGCGAGGAAAAGCTCTCGAGCTCGAGATGACCGTCAGCTCATCGCTCCGCCCGGCCCCTCACCCCGACCCTCTCCCCGGAGGGGAGAGGGGGCAGATAGGTGGGGCGAGTTTCATCTTGCGCTTTGCGTTTCACTCCTGCGCCTCAAGCGCGGCGCGCACCACATACAACGTATCCATCCGCGGCACCGACCCCGCCAGCCGCCGCAGCAAGCGCCGCGCCTGCGAGCGCGTCGCCCACGCCTGTCCCTGCAGCCACAACTGCGTCCGCGCCATATCCTGCCGCTCCTGCCGGCTCTCCTCGTCCGGCACGAAGCGATGCCGCAGATAGCGCAGCGCTTCGCCCGGCGTGCGCGACCACTCGATCCCGGGCAAGGCCTGCAGCCACAGGTCCGAACATGACACCCGCGTCAGCGTCTGCCGCTTCGCCGCGGCGCGCAGCCATGGCGGACAGCCGCGCCGCAGGCGCGCCAGCACCGCCGCCGGCACCGCATTGCGGTAATAGCGCGCCACCAGCCGCAGCGGCGGCAAGGCCCACCAAGGGTTGCCGGCGGACCACAGCACTTCCCAGTCCGCCAGCGTCATCCGCGTGGCCAGCAGCGAGATGTCGTTGAGGTGCAGCAGGCGCAAGGTGCGGCTGCAGATATTGCCGGCCGCATGCAGCAGCAGATGCGCCATCAGCGCGCCGTTCGATGGATAAGGATTCAGTCCCGGCCGCGGACCCGGCGGAAACACCATCGGCGTGATGTCCACGATCGAGGCCGGCAGCCGCTCGTGGATACGTGTATGCAGCTCGATATTCACCGCGGTGTCGCGATGCTCGCCCAGTCCCGCCACCGCGCCGCCCGCGGCGGGCTTGAACGCGCGGTGCTTCCACTGCGCGAAGGCTTCCGTGTAGCCCAGCCCGCACAGCAGTGCCGCCGCCCGGTCCGCGTCGCCGGCGCGCACCAGCAGGTCGATGTCGGCCATCGGGCGGTCACCCGGCGCATACAGCCCGAGACCGTGCAGGGCCGCCCCCTTGAGAGCGAGGACAGGCAGGCCGGCGGCGCGGAAAGAAGCATCGATGCGCCGCAGCAGCGCTTCGATGCGTACATGGCGCTGCGCCACGTGCTGGCGCTGGCGGTCCAGGAAACGGCGCCACTCCACCCGCTGCCAGGTCGAGAAGCGATGCAGCAGCGGCGCCACGCCGTGCGCGACGGCAGCTGCGGTGGCGAGCCGCCATTCCAGTTCGCTCCACGCCGGCAGCACGCCGCCGGGGCGCACCAGGGCCAGTTCCTCGGCCAAGGCCTCGGTGGCGCGGCGCAGGCCGGCGCGCACCTGCTTCAGCGGAGGCAGCGGTGCGGGCGTGGGCGTGCGGAAGCGTCCGGTGGGGAAGGCGAGCACGGGCATTTCAGGCGCTGGCCGTGCGGCCGGCGGGCAGGGCCAGGTCGTGCGCGGGCGTGGCGTCGGCGCGGCGGTACTGGCGTTCCTCGGCCATCAGCGCGTCCCAGCGTGCGTCGAGTCCGGCCAGCGCCCGCGCGTCCTGCGAGGGATGGTTGCGCGGCTGCGCTTTCTGCAGCACCACCTGTTCGTGCAGCAGGTCGCGCACGCGCCGATAGAACTCCGAGTCGTAGGCGCCGCGGAACATCATCGCCAGGTCGCCGCTGTCCTGCCAATGCGTCTTGCGCCCGAGCTGGGCCTTCACCTGCTCGTAGAACTTGGTGCCGGGCAGCGGGTAGGACACGCTCACGCCGATATCGTCCGGCGCGGCGCGTTCGATCAGCGCGCGCGTCGCCTTCAAGTCTTCCAATTGCTCGCCCAGATAACCCAGCTGCACGAAGAAGCCCACGCGGATGCCGTACTGGCGGAAGCGGTCGCGCGCGCTGTGCAGCTCGGCGATCGTGGTGCCCTTGTTCATGCGGTCGAGCACTGCCTGGCTGCCGCTTTCGGCGCCGATCCACGCCTCGGCGCAGCCGGCCTGCGCCAGCGCCGCGACCATGCGGTCGCTGGACAGGTCCGCGCGGGTCTGGATGGTGAACGGCACCGAGCCGTCCGCGTCCCGCAGATGCTCGGCGAACTGGGTGACCCAGTCGACGTGGAAGCCGAAGATGTCGTCCGCCATCCAGATATGGTCCGGCGCGTAGGCGCGCTTGAGGTAGATCATTTCCTCGGCGACGTCGCGCGGGCCGCGCTGCTTGTAGTGGTTGCCCCAGATCGGCTTGGCGCACCAGTGGCAGCGGAACGGGCAGCCGCGCGAAGCGGCCATGTTCAGGCTGAAATAGCCGTGCCGCTCCTGCCACAGCGCGCGATAGCGCTCGATGTCCACCAGGTCCCAGGCCGGATGCCCGCCCAGGCGCGGATCCGGCGGCTGCGCGCCGATGCGGGTCAGGCGCTGCTGGCCCTGCGACAGCGTGGCCACGCCGGCGAGGTCCGCGGTCCACGGCGCGATATCCATCCGCAGGTCGTCGTTGAGCCGGCCGATCAGGTCGAGCAGCGCGGCGATGCCTTCGCCCACCAGCACCGCCTCGGCGCCGGCGGCGAGAAACGCTTCCGGGTGGTCCGAAGCATCGGAGCCGGCGACGATCACGCGCGCACCGTGCGCGCGCGCCTCGCCGATCATCTGGCAGGCTGCTTCGCGCATCCGGTTCAGGCACATCTTGGTGAGGTAATTGAAGTTGTCCTCGTAGATGACCACCACGTCCGGCGCCGCGGCGGCGAGCGAGCCGGCGTAGTCCTCCACGCCTTCGGCCAGCATGGCGTCGAACAGGCTCACCTCGTGGCCCAGGTCCCACAGCAGGGAAGCCACCTGCAGGGTGGCCAGGGGCGGGTAGGGCTTGCCGCGTTCCCACTGCTTGCGGTCGTAGCGCAGGAAGTAGGAGTGGCTGACCTGGATTCTGAGCATGGAGTGGGGCCTTGTGATCGCCGGGAGCGTGCCGCGCGGGCGCGGTGTTCCGTTGTCGCTGGGCGTGAGTGCCGCGCCGCGCGGGTTCGGTTGCGAGCGGCGCCCGCAGCCGGGCGTGGCGCGCGACAAGGCAACTTTCCGGCGCCGCGGCGGCACTCACGCCAGACGCGGACCACAGCCCGCCGACGGAGTCCTTCGCTTGACCAACCTGGGCCTTGCCGCGCGCCCCGCGCCGGTCGACGACGCCGCGATCGATCCGTTCGGCGAACGGACGGCGCGGCGTTTTGCCGTGAATGCCTGCGTGCTCGGCGCGGACGTGCGGTTCGAGGCCGACGACGAGGCCTGGCTGGAGGTGATCGAGGCGGCGTATGGCGGCTTGCCGGCGCATCGCTTTCCGGCGGCAGCGCCTGCGCTGCATATCGAGCTGCGGCTGGCCGAGCCGGCCGATGCCGCCAGCCTGGACGCGCCGCCGCCGGTGCATATGCGCTCCGGTGCGGGGCTGCTGTGCGGCGTTATGGATGCGGCGCATTACGCCGCGATCGCGCCGGCGCGGCGGCAGGCGCTGGTGGTGGCTTCGCCGGCGATGCTGGCGCGGCATCCGTACCACGTGCGCTACGAGCTGCTGGAATTCGCCGTGTTCGTGCTGGCGCAGCGCGCACAGGGGCTGGTGCCGCTGCATGGCGCCTGCGTCGGGCGCGGTGGGCAGGGCGTGCTGCTGCTGGGCGAGAGCGGGGCGGGCAAGTCGACGCTGGCCTTGCACAGCCTGCTGGGTGGCCTGGATTTCCTCGCCGAGGATGCGGTGTTCGTGCATCCGGACTATCTGCGGGCGACGGGCGTGGCCAATTATCTGCATGTGACGGACGATGCGTTTCGCTTCGTCGACGACGCGGGCGTGCGCGACTGGATTCGCCGTTCGCCGACGATCCGCCGCCGCAGCGGCGTGGAGAAATATGAAGTCGATCTGCGCGGCGGCCATGGGCGGTTGGCGCCGGAGCCATTGCAACTCAAAGGCGTGGTGCTGGTGTCGGCGCGGCCGGCCGAACGCTTGTTGACGCCGCTGCCGCCCAACGAGGCGATCGCGCGGCTGGCCGCGGATCAGCCCTATGCGGCAGGCCTGCCCGGCTGGGACGAGTTCTGCCGCCGCTGCGTGCGGCTGGGCGTGTATCGCCTGGCGCGCGCGCGGCATCCCGGGGAAGCGGTGGCCGCCCTATCGGCGTGGCTGGAACGATGAGCGCGCGCAATTTCACCGACCGGCTGCTGCCCGCGGCATTCGCCGACACGCTGGAACGCCGGCACGCGTGGCAGATGGCGTTCTACGTGGTGCTGTCGGTGGCGTCCGCACTTGCCGGCAGTCTTGCCGCGGTGCTGCTGGTGCCGCTGGTCAGCCTCGGTGCGCCGGGGGCTGAAAGCGGCTTCTATCTGCATCGCGGCGTGGATGTGCAGGCGGGGGCTTTCGTTGCCGCGGCGTTTGCGCTGGCGGCGTTGCGCTGGGGGTCGTCCCTGCTGGCCGCGCGCCTGACCGGCGACTACGGCGCGGATCTGCGCCGCCGCGTGCATGGCCATCTGATCCACGCGCCGCTGGCTGCGCTGGCCGATGCGACCTCGGCCGAGATCGCCAACGTGCTCACCTACAACATCGAGATCATGATGCAGGGCTTCAGCGGCCTGCTGCAGCTGTGGGTGGCCGGCCTGACCTGCGCGATCAGCCTGGCGTTCGCGTTCTGGATCTCGCCGATGCTGATGCTGGCCGTGCCGCTGCTGGCCTTGCTGGGCGTGCTGGTGTCGCGTTCGCGCGGGCAGGAGCAGGCGCGGGTCAGCCGCAAGTACGTGGCGGACCTGACCCGGCTGTTCTGGCTGAGCGAGGATTTTCCGCGGCGCCTGCGCCATATCCGTTCGTTCGGCCGCGAGGGCGTGGAGCAGGTGGCGTATGGCGATGTCTCGCGCGAACTGGCGCGTGGCTACGAGCATCAGCAGGACATGCTGGCCTCCGGCAGGCTATGGCTGGAACTGCTCGCTGCCGCCGGCATCGCCGCGATGTTCATGCTGGCGCACCGGCTGCAGGGCGATGCGCGCGCCTCGCTGATCGCGGTAAGCCTGCTGCTGGGGCGGTTGCTGCCGTATCTGGTGTCGACGCGGCAGAGTTTCCGCCAGCTGCGCTCGGCGGTGCCGGCGTTCGAGCTGTGGCGGCGCTACGCGGGGCTGGCCGGCGATGCGGTGGCCGTGGGTGCGCCTGGGGCGTTTCCGGAAGGGGCCGTCTTGCGCATCGAGCGCGTGCGCTCGGCGGTGGCGCTGCATGGCGCGGAAGTGCGCGACATCGTGCTGGCGCCGGGCGAGCTGACCTTGATCGCCGGCGATTCGGGCGCAGGCAAGAGCAGCCTCGCCGACGTGCTGGCCGGCTTGATCGAGCCAGCCGATTTCGCCGCGAAGATCGGCGGCCGCACGCTCGATTTCGATGCCTACCGGCGCCATGCGCGGCACGCGGCCTTCGTCAGCCAGCACGTGCGGCCGTGGCAGGCAACGGTGCGCGAATGCCTGCGCTGGGCCGATCCGCAAGCCGGCGAGCAGCGCATGCACGAGGTGCTGGCGGACGTCGGGCTGGACCGGCGCCTGCGCGCGAGCGAGCAGGGCCTGGATCTCGCACTGCGTGATCGTTCCAGCCAGCTGTCGGGCGGCGAGCTGCAGCGCCTGCTGCTGGCGCAGCTGCTGCTGCGCAGGCCGTTCCTGGCGATTCTGGACGAGTCGACCGGGGCCCTGGATGCGGCGGCGGAGATCGACGTGCTGGCGATGCTGAAGCGGCGGTTGCCGCAGACAATGCTGCTGGTGATTTCGCACCGTGCCAGCGTGCGGGCTTTGGCGGACCGGTGCGTGGTGCTGGGCGGCTCGATGCCTTCGACCGTCATTCCGGCGCAGGCCGGAATCCAGTAGCGGCAACGTACGATTTTCGTACGGACGTCCAAAAGCCGCATCGTGGATGCACAAGCTCCATGAGAGGCTCTCGCTACTGGATTCCGGCCTGCGCCGGAATGACGGGCTTCAGTGTTTCTGCGCCGCCCCTGTATACGTCCCGGCGCCGGCGGTCGAACTGCGCAGATCCTCATCCCGATGATCCCGCTGCTCCACCCGCACCCGGTTCTCCACGTCCTTCACTCCGAAGCTGCGGTCCGCGCAGTCCTCGGCCAGGTGCTTCATCTGGCGCGAAGGCACCGTGCCCTCGAGCGTGACCACGCCGCCTTGCACGCTCACCTCGAGCTCGCGCGCATCGATCCGCGGGTCTTCCGACAACCGTTCGCAGACGTCTTCCCGGATGCGCTCGTCCGAGCGCTGATAGCCCTTCGGTGCCTGGCGATAGTGGCTGGGGCCGGCGCCGTAGTCGTGGCCGAACGGGTAGCGCTCGTCCATGAAGTCGGTGGGGCTGCGCGCGTACTGGCGGCGGCCGTAGTCGGCCTGGTAGTCGCGGTATTGCGGATTGTCCCAGTGCGGGCCGCCCCACGAGGCGCCTCCGGAGGGTGAACCGTAGCCCTGGCCGAAGCGTTGCCGTCCGCCTTCGTCGCCATAGTCGCGGCGCACGCCGTGCGGTCCCTGCAGGCGGCCTGCGTGGTCGGTGCCATAGCCGGCGAAACCGCGCGGATATTCGTCTTGCCAACGTTCGCGCCAGTCGGCGGGGCGGTCGCTGCCGTAGCCGCCGGTGTCGCTGGCGAAGGTGTTGCGGTAGCCGCCGTGCTGCGGGCCGGCCTCGTCCCAGGCGGGCGGCAGATAGCCTTCGTCGATGTCGCCATAGCCTTCGGCGGTGGCGGAGAGGTAGTCGCTGTGGGGGCCGTAGCGGTCGTGGTCGCGATAGCCGGGGCCGGCGCGGCGCCCTTGCGGGTTGCGGGGATCGCCGCGGCCTTCGGCGCGCCCGCCGGCTTCCCGCCACGGACCGCTGCCGGGCCCGCGCCATGTTTCGTCATACGCGCCGTAGCCGCCGCGTTGCGGCCCGGAAGGATAGGGGTGGCGATGCTTCATGACATTCTCCAGGACCGGCGCAGGCGCCGGTCGGATGGATGGCTAAAAGAGGGATGGATCAGTGCCCATTGCTGGGCGGTCCGCTACTCGGCGGCGGTTGCGTCGAGGAAGGCATTTCCTGCATCGGCGAACGCGGGGTGGCCGGACCCTGCATTTCGTCGCGGCCGGCCTTGCGCAGCTGCTGCGCCATCTGCAGATGGTCTTTCAGCACCGGCAGGGTCTGCGCGGCGAATTGCTTGACGTCGTTGTCGGTGGCGCCGGTCGAGGCCTTGGTGAACAGGGCGATGGCCTGCTGGTGGTCCTTGACCATGTCCTGCGCGTAGGTGCGGTCGAAGGCGTCGCCGTCGAGTTTCTGCAGCTTGTCCAGCTTCTGCTTGGCGGCTGCGTCCGGTTCGGGCGCGACGGTGATCTGCTTCTGGCGCGCGAGCGCGACCAGCTGTTCATTGGCCTTGGTGTGGTCGGACACGATGTGCTGGGCCAGCTGCCTGGTCTGCGGCGAGCTGGTTTTCTGCAGGGCCAGCTGCCCCAGGGCGACTTCGGCGCTGCCGGCTGCGGCGGCGCGGGTGAGAAAGGCCTGGTCGGCGGGCGAGCCTTCGCTCGCGCTGGCCGCCGGAAGGCAGGCCAGCGCGAGGAGGCTCGACGCCAGGGCCGTGAGGAACAGGCTGCGTTTAGGCATGACGCTCTCCGATCCTTCTGGGGTGGGGATGGCCGGGGCGTGCGATGGACGCTCAGGAGGGCTGGGATTCCCGCTGCGCGCGCAGGCGGCGGCCGCCGATGCGGCCGATGGCCGCCATGTGTTCGCGGTTCTCGCTGACCGCCTTGCCCCCTTTGTGGCCGGCGAGGCGTGCTTCCTCGCTGGTGAATTCGTGGGCACTGCCGCGGGCATGCGCGGTGCGTCCGCCCAGCGATGACACCTGGCGCTGACGCTGGGGGTCCATCCGCGCAAAACCGCGAAGAGGCGCTGCTTGTCCTGTCGTCTCTTTGGAAGTCATGGGCTTCTCTCTGTGTGTGGCCGAAGGGGGATCGCGCAGGCCTGCAGGCCTCGCGCGCTTTCGTCGCCGCAACATCCGTGCCATGTGCGCAATCGGCGTCGTGGCGTGC
The DNA here is from genome assembly GCF_011759495.1 of Dyella sp. SG562. Lineage (NCBI taxonomy): Bacteria > Pseudomonadati > Pseudomonadota > Gammaproteobacteria > Lysobacterales > Rhodanobacteraceae > Dyella > Dyella sp. SG562. Next base: position 22,719 of record NZ_JAAOYS010000011.1, on the reverse strand, counting down.
TTAGCCTGCAACGCTTGATGTTTTCGTCGCGCAAATTTTTCGCGAGCATGAAAGAAGTACACGCACGGCGCATGCGCTGTTCATGCGTGCGCGCGTGCCGCGCGGCTGAACGAGCGTGAGATGCAGGCATCCGCTTGACGTGCTGTCGACTCGATATCGACGGCGCCTGGCCTACACCCGTCGATACCCGAGCCATCGCGGAGTATCACGACATGCCCGAAGCAAAGACCCGCAAAGCCGCGGCACGCGACAAGCGCCAAGGCAAGGCGCCGAGCACGCAGGCCGGCGAGTACGTGCACGAGGAGATCGAACATGTGCGCGAGGGCAAGCACGGTGCCCGCTCGGCCAAGCAGGCGATCGCCATCGGCCTGTCGAAAGCGCGCCGGGCCGGCGTGAAGGTGCCGGCGAAAAAATCGGCGAGCAAGGCCACGCGCAAGAAGGCCGCGCAGGACGAGCGTGCGGCGAAGCATCCGCACAAGACCTCGGCGAAGCGTTCGCGCGCCACCAAGACGGCGCTGAAGCGCGAAGGCCACTCGGCCGCGTCGCACGAGTCGCTGGCGAAGCAGGGCAAGCGGGCGGCGGCGAAGCGGTCGTCGTCGTCGCGTTCTGCCGCGGCGAAGAAGGGCGCGCGGACCAAGAGTGCGGCGCAGCGCTCGGCTGCGGCGAAGAAGGCGGCGAAGACGCGGGCGGCGCGGCGTCGGGCCTAGGGCGCGGTTCGGGACCTGCCGGGTTTGTTGGGGTTCGCTGCGCTCACCCCAACCTGCGTCGTGCGCGGGTGCGCCTGAGGGCCCGGATTTCAAAAATCTCCGGGCCGAACGTCTAGGCTGTTCTCCACCGCCATACCTACGTTCCGCGCCTTGATGAATGCCAGACCCACTCAGCACGGCCGCGCCCGGCATGGATAGCCCGGGCCCGCACGCCGCCCCGCCGGAGGTGTCCGCCGGCACGGAGAACCGTGCCGCGCAGATCGCCGCGCTGTTCCGCGAGCACAACCGCACCCTGGTCGCCTTCCTGGCCGCCCGCCTCAATTCGCGCTCGGATGCGCAGGAGGTGGCCCAGGAGGTGTACGTGCGCATGCTGGCGATGAAGGACGCCGAACCCATCGCCGCGCCGCGCGCCCTGCTGTTCCGCATCGCCGCCAACCTGGCGGTGGACCGGCTGCGCATGCGCGCCGTGCGCGCCAACGCCCCGGCCGACGCGCCGGACGACGACTGGTTCGCCCAGCCCATCCCCGAACAGCATGCCTCGGCGCTGCAGCAGTGGCGCGAAGTGCGCGCCGCGCTGCGCGAGCTGCCGGCCAAGACCAGCAAGGCTTTTGTGATGCACGTGATCGAGGGGCGCGACTTCGGCGCCATCGCCCAGACCATGAAACTCAGCGAGCGCATGGTGCGCTACCACGTCAGCAACGCGCTGGCCCATTGCCGCGCGCGCATCCAACCCTCGGAGACGCCATGATGGCCATGACTTTTGCCGGCGCGGGCGATCGCGTGACGCAGGCGGCCGCGCAATGGTGGACGCGCCTGCGTGCCGAGGACCCCTCCGACGCCACCATCGAGCAATGGCTGGCCTGGATGGAAGAGGACGACACCCATGCCCGCGCCTTCGAGGAAGTCAGCCGCCTGAGCCAGCGCCTGGGCCAGGCCGACAGCCATGCGCGCGAGGCCTTCGTGGCCGAATTCGCCGGCGCCGCCGAGCGCCGCGTGCGCTGGCCGCTGTGGATCGGCGCGGTGGCGGCCTCGCTGCTGCTGGCGGTGCTCGGCGGGCGCATGCTCGACCGCATCTACCGCCCGCAGGCGCAGCCCTACGCCAGCGCGGTGGGACAGAACCGCGACCTGGCCCTGCCGGACGGCACGCGCGTGGCCCTGGGCGGCGCTTCCACCATCACCGCGCGCTATGCCGACGACCTGCGCAAGATCGAGCTGCGCGAGGGCGAGGCCTTCTTCAGCGTGGTGCACGAGCAGCGGCCGTTCGAGGTGGTGGCGGGTCCGCTGTTGATCCGCGACCTGGGCACCGCGTTCAACGTGCGCCGCACCGGCGACCGCGTCGCGGTGGCGGTGACCGAGGGCCGCGTGCGCGTGAGCGTGCCCGGCGGCAAGGACGCGCTCGAAGCCGGGGCCGGCCAGCAGGTGCTGTACGACCCCCAGGCCGGTAACGGCGGCATCTCCATCGGCCCGATCGCGGTGGACGACGCCACCGCGTGGCGCGGCCGCCGCCTGGAATTCGTCAACGAGCCGCTGTTCGTGGTGGTGGCCAGCATCAACCGCTACAGCCGCCGGCCGGTGCAGATCGCCGATCCGCGCGTGGGCGCGCTGACCTTCACCGGCACCGTGCGGGTGGATGCGATCGACCGCTGGGTGGAGGCCTTGCCGCGGGTCTTCCCGGTGCAGGTGAGCGCGTTCGGCGACCACGTGGTGCTGTCGAGCGCGGAGCGGCATTGAACGCAGCACCCTTCCACGGGGGCTGCGGGCGGGTAGTGGCGGCGCCAGTCCGCCTCGTGCCTTTGGTCTGGATGGAACGCGAGCGCGCCTTTGCCAACTCCCCGCCGGCGAAGGGTTGCGACGATGCGCCTCCGCTACCCGCCCGCAGCCCCTGTGCAAGGCAGGGCCGCTCTTCACAATCGCGGCCTTGGTGTATGTGGCGTCCCATGCCAGACTTCGGCCTTTAGGACATCGCAGTCCGGGGGGATTGAACACCGCATGGTTCGGCGCGCGCTTTCATGGTTCGGCGGCAGCTTCGCGCTGTCGCTCGCCATCGCCGCCGCCTGGGCGGAGCCCGCGCCGCCGCGCGTCACGGTGGACTTCGCGATTCCCGCCCAGCCGCTGTCCAGTGCGCTGATCGCCTTCGGCAAGCAGGCCAATGTGCAGGTGCTGACCGCGGGCCAGGCGATCATGGACCTGCGCAGCGAAGGCGCCGCCGGCGCGCTCACGCTGGAACAGGGGATGGCCGAACTGCTGCGCGGCACCGGCCTGGAATACGAGGCGGTGGACGCCGGCACCGTGGTGGTCAAGCGCCGCCCCATGCCGGTGGCGGCCAGCTATTACCGCAGCAGCCTGCTGGAGGCCAAGCCCAGCGTGCCGATCGTCGCCTCGCTGGCGGCGATCCAGGTGCAGGGCACCCTGATCGGCGACGTGGGCTACCGCGCCGGCTCCACCAGCGCGGCCACGCGCACCGATACGCCGCTGGCCAAGGTGCCGCAGTCGGTGAGCGTGGTCACCCGCGACCTGATGGACACGCAGCAGGCGGTGACCGTGGCCGACGCCGTGCGCAACGTGGCCGGCGTGCAGTACATGGACGGCTTCGACGGCCCCGCGCTGTTCCGCATCCGCGGCTTCAACGCCGGCAACGGCATGACCGACGGCATGCCCAACGGCGTCGCGCGCACCGAAGACCTGCCGCCGCTGATCGGCATCGAGCGCATCGAAGTGCTTAAAGGGCCGGAGGCGATCCTCGGCGACGCCTCGGTCAACAACAATTTCGGCGGCCTGGTGAACGTGGTGATGAAGCGGCCGCAGAGCGACCCGGTGCGCCAGCTCAGCTGGTCGCTGGGGCGTTACGACGGCGCGCGCCTGGGCGTGGATCTGGCTGGCGCGCTCGGCAACGGTGGCGGCTGGACCTACCGCCTGGTCGCCGCCGGCAACCACGCCGACCGCAGCGCGCAGGGCTATCGCGGCCAGCGCAGCGCGTACTTCGCGCCATCGCTGGGCTGGGAGCGAGATGCCACGCGCTTCACCCTGGGCTACGAGCTGGTCACCAACCGCGTGCCGGGGCCGGACCACACGGTGCTGCTCGGCGATACGCTGGCCGCGATGTCGCCGTACGGCATCCTGACCGGCAACCCGGGCGACCATTCGACTTATCGCACCAACCGCGCCGTGTTCACGCTGGAACAGGGCCTGGACAGCCACTGGACCTTCCGCAGCCGCGGCCAGTACGTGAAGCAGCGCACCAGCGGGCAGGGCTGGTCCTTGACGGACGGCTATCTGACCGGCGACGTCGACGCCACCGCGCGCACGTTCCGCTACTCGGATGCGTTCTACACCTTGCAGAACGACCTCACCGGCGTGTTCGAGCAGGGCGACATCACCCACACCGTGGTGCTGGGCGTCGACTACGCGCGCACCAAGGCCGGCCGCGACCGCCAGCGCGACACGCTGAAGGTGGGCCCTTCGCAGTCCTACAACCTGTTCACCAATGCGGCGCTGCCGAGCGCGCGCGTGAGCACCGACGACGCGGCCTTCGTGCAGGCCCTGGGCGGCGGCGACTGGACCACCGAGACCGGCCTGTTCCTGCAGGACCAGATCGCGCTGGGCGAACGCTGGGACGTGCTGCTGGCGCTGCGGCGCACTTCGTACGAGCTGTCCACGTCCTGGGCCGACGGCAGCCCGCGCCGCCTGCGCAAGAACCAGTGGGTGCCGAAGGCGGGCGTGCTGTTCAAAGCGACGCCGGAAGTGGCGCTGTACGTCAACCACACCTCCGGCTTCCAGGCCAATTCGCTGCTGGGCGAGGACGGCCAGCCGCTGCCGCCGGCGAAATCGCGCCAATGGGAAGCGGGCACGCGCATCGACCTGTTCCAGCAGCGCGCGCGGCTCAACGTGGCCTGGTATCGCATCACGCTGGACCACAGCGTGGATTACATCGCGCCGGAGCCGCCGTACTTCGCCACGCCTGGACCCGGTCAGACCAACCACGGCGTGGAAGTGGAGTTCACCGGCCAGATCACGCGCGGACTGGAAGGCGTGCTCAATTACACCCATGCGCACATCCGCAACGACGATGGCACGCAACCGGTGGCGGCGCCGCGGCAATTGCTCAGCGCCTGGGCCAACTACCGCTTCCAGCGCGAATCGCTGCGTCCCTGGGGCGTGGCGGCGGGTGTTTCCGCGCGCAGCCGCAGCGTGGGGCGCCTGCAGGGTGGCGGCTATTTCGATCTGCCGGGGCAGGCGAGCGTGGATGCCAATGTCACCTACTACGGTGGGGATTGGCGCTTGACGCTGGGCTTGCGCAATCTGTTCGACCGCACCTTGTATGCGGTCAATGCCGACCAGAGCTTCGTGCCGGTGCGGCAGGGGCGGATGGCGATGGTGACGGGGGTTTACGACTTCTGAGTTCGGTCGCGGCCAGTGATTTATTTTAAATCAGTGGCTTGCGTGGCTATTCCGATGTAATTTCTTACCTCCAAGCTCCGTCCGACAAAATCGGCTTCGCTGTTTTGCGAAGCTAATTCGCATCCAGCCCTAAACTTTTTCCCCAACTCCTGGATTGACCTTGTAGTGGACGCAAGAAATCGCGTCCTCCTCAATGTTTTATCCGGGAGATACGCATGGTCGCTGTCATCGCAGGGAATGGGCTGGGCCTCACCAACACGTCGCTGAGCCAACTGGGCCAGACGCAAGGCGGAGCCGCTTCGCTGGGGCAGGCCCATGGCATGCAGTACGCGAATATCGCGTCCGGCAACCTGGTATTGCAGGGACAGGACGAATCGCTGCTGTTCGACGGCACGCCGCCGAACTTCCTGCGGACATACAACAGCCAGCAGGCGAGCAACCACGGCTGGCTGCTCGGCTTCACGCGCCATGTCGGCGGATTGAGCGGCACGCTCAATGCGGCCGGCAGCACGGCGACACGCACGGACGACGACGGCTCCGCCGTCGCCTACGCCTACGACGCTACGCTTGGCGCCTATGTCAGCACCGGACAGAGCGGCTCCGAAGACCGCCTGGCCTGGGACGCCGGCACGTCCACCTGGACCTGGACCGACAGCGCGCACAGCCTGCAGGAAACCTACGACAGCAATGGCCAACTGCAGAAACTGACCAATACGCAGACTGGCGCGAGCTACAGCTTCAGCTATACCGGCGGCCGCTTGTCGCAGATCGCCGCCGGCGATGGCGACACCCTCACGCTTTCCTACAACGACGCCGGCCAGCTCACCGGCCTTTCCATCACCGAGATCCCGCCGGGCCAGACGACGGCGGTGACGCGGCAGCAGGTGACTTACGCGTACGACACGCAGGGACGCCTGAGCACCGTCACCACCACGCTGGCATCGGATACCAACAGCGCCGGCACCGGCAGCTACACCACCACCTATACGTACGACGGCAGCAGCGATCGCATCGCCTCCGTCACGCAGAGCGATGGCACGGTGGCGAGCTACACCTATGTGCAGGATGCGAACGGCGTCTATCGCCTTGCCAGCGCCACCACGGGCACCGGCGCCGCGGCGCAGACGGTGAATATCGGCTACGACCTGGGCGGCGACGTCACCACGGTGACGAATGGGCTGGGGCAGGTGTGGAGCTACGGCTACGACGCCTCGGGCCGCCTCGTGCAGGTGAAGGAGCCGGCGGTCAACGGCGCGAATCCGACGACGCAGTACAGCTACGACGCCAACGGCAATCTGCTGCAGTCGATCGATGCCAACGGGGCGTCGACGCGGTACAGCTATGACGCGGATGGGAATCTGCTGAGCGTGGTGGATGCGACGGGGCATACCGTCGGCTACACCTATAACGCGGATGGGAAGGTGCTTACCAAGACCACGTATGCGGTGGCGGCGCAGGGAACGGTGGGGCAGCCGGGGTATGTGGCGGCGAGCGGGGCGCAGACGACGTATTACGTTTACGACGCCAGTGATCGGCTGTGTTTTGTGGTCGATCCGGTAGGGGCGGTGACGGAGCAGGATTATTCGACGATTGCGTCGGGCGTAAGTGTGGTCAGTACTGTGCGTACTTATCTGGGTGCGCAATATGACGTGGCCTCTCTTGCGGCGGGCACACCGCCGGTTCTGGGCGACTTGCAGGCTTGGGTCGCCAGCAGCGCGGTGCAGACCACGCTCGCCAAAACCACGCTTGTTGAATATGGCTATGACGCTCGGGGTTTGCTTGCTTCCAGTATCGCCTGGGGCACCGTCAAGAGTGATGGCACCGGGCTGCGGAACTCAAGCGGCCAGCCCAGCATCGACTCGACACTTTTCAATTACGTGTACGATGCGAATGGCCGCTTGTTGCAGGCCATCAGAAGAACGGAGCCCGCCCGCGACAGATTGACCATCACAAGCTATGTATACGATGGGCTCGGGCGCTTGATCGGTACCACCGATCCGGTGGGTACAACCAGCTATGTCTATACCGATAGCCAGAACAGCCTGGTGATTACGCAGGCCAACGGCCTGGCTGCCACCGAACTGCGGAACAGCGCCGGACAGCTGATCAGCCGGACCCAGGCTGCGTCTGGAAGCGCCACCCGCATGACCTCGTATCTCTACGACGCGGCTGGACAACCAGTGGCTGCCATCGATCCTGTGGGCAGGATCAGCTTCACGTTCTACGACGCAGACGGGCGGGCGAGCGGCGTGGTCGACGCGGCTGGCGCGGTGACGCAATACATTCGCGACAAGGATGGTCAGATTGTTCGCGCGGTTGCTTATGCGACCACGGTCAGCACCAGCGGATGGGTCAGCTCCGGAAGCTTGACTGCTGCGATGCCGGGCACGTTGCCGCTGCCGGCCGCAAGCGCGGAAGATCGCGTCAGCGACTCGATTTATGACGAAGCTGGTCGACTTGTAGCTGCCATCGACGCCATGGGCGGTGTGGTGACCCATGCCTACGATGGCGCTGGCAACGTGCTGGCGACGAAGACTTATGCGACGTCCTTGACCGCCGGACAGCGGAGTGGATTTGCAACGCCGGTAACCTGGGCGGTCTTGCAGGGGGCGCTGACTGACAGCGATGCCGATCGCTTCACGCAGACGATCTACGATGCCGACAATCGCGCCGTGGCGACGATTGACGCATCGGGCGGTGTGATTACCACAGCCTACGACAATGCCGGCAATGCCACCCTCATTACGGCCTACGCGACTCCGCTTACGGTGGGCCAGCGTGCAACGCTCGGCACAGCACCGAAGTTGACGGACCTTCAGAACGACCTGGTTGCGGGCTCTTCTGATCAGGTAACCCGGAATTACTATGACCGGCAGAACCGCCTCGGTGCCGTGATCGATGCTGGCGGCTATCTCACCTATTACGGTACGTCCGAAATAACCTGGACGCCAGGTGTCGTAACTTATGTCGGCGTGGCGAAATATTCAACGCCTTTGACCGCCAGCCAGATCGACAGCATTTCCAGCTATGCGAATGCTGGTGATGTCGTCAGCTACGCCAGTGGCGAGGCCAAGGTCGTGGTGAGCTATCGCGATTCGCATAATCGCGCTGTATTGACCAACTTCAACTATCACCCGGCGTCTACGCAGGTCAGCTACACCTATGACGCCGCTGGAAATGTGCTCAGCACCCAGTCGAAGTCTTCGATCTTCCAGAACTTCACGACGATCGTGACGGACACTCGATCCACGAGTGCAACTTATGATGCATATGGCGACGTCCTGACTGCGACGGATGGCACCGGTGGCGTCACGACCAATGTCTACAACTTGGCGGGTCAACCGACCCAGGTTACGGACGCAGCAGGCAATAGCATCTGGTACTACTACGATGATGCTGGACGGCTGGCTTACCGCGTACAAGGCCAGCCTGACGGAGGCGTTCCGAATGCGCTGGGTAGCGTAACGGCATACAGCTACAACGCCTTCGGCGAAGTAACCTCGACTACAACCTATGCCAATCAACTGAGCTTGGTTGCCAGCGGCTCGGGCAGCGGAACCCAGCTCAACGCAGGCACCGCGACTCTTTCGGAGGTGGCGGCTGCAGCCGCGACTTTGCCCAGCGCTTCGGGCGATGCGAATAACCATATCTCCATGGTCTATACCGCCAATGGGCAAGTAGCGTCCGTCACCGACGGTGATGGCTATGTCGTGGCCAATCAGTACGATGCGTTCGGTGATTTGATAAAGGTCACCAGTCAACTTAGTGATCCGGGTAGCGCCCCAGGCTCGACCAACAGCTCGATCGTTCAATATGGCTACGATCAGCGTGGACAGCGCATCAGCGAAACGGACGGAGTGGGGAGCAGTGCATCCCAAACCTCCCAGGTGGCCTACGACGCATTCGGTCGCGTTGCCAGTCGTACCGATGCTCGGGGTCAGACGGTCAGCTATAGCTACGACACCTCTTCTCGCCAGGTGATTACGAGCCAGATCGTAGGTCGCCAGATCCGTACGACCCAGGCGAACTATGACTACTACGGTCGCGTCGTAAAGCAGGTCGACGCCTCCGGTGGCATTACCACTTATCAGTACGACGAATCCGGCCTGGTGACTACGGTAACGACGCCAGCCGGCGTTGTAACGAAGATCACCAAAGATCCCTACGGCAACACGCTGAGCACGACGGATAGCGCCGGTAATGCCACAACCTACACCTACGACGACGAAAACCGCCTGCTGACCACTAAGGATGCTGCAGGCAACATCACCACCAATACATACGACGCCAAGGGCAACCTGAGCCAGGTCGTCGACGCCACTGGCCACAAGAGCACCTACACACGCGATGCGGACGGACGCGTACTCACCGAAACCGTCGATCCGAATGGCCTTGCGTTGACCACGTCCTACAGCTACGACGGTGAAGGTCGGCTGCTAAGCAAGACCGACTCGGAGGGAACGGTCACCAGCTATACTTACGACGCGGACGGCAATGTTCTGAGCAAGACCGAAGGCGCTCAGGCCGGCGGTTCCGGGCTCGTCACCGCTTATACGTATGACGGCGCCGGCCACGTCCTGACCACCACGGTGGCTGGCGGCACCGATGCAGCCAGCACAACCAAGTACGTCTACGACAACCTTGGCCGGTTGACCCGGAAGATCGTGGATCCGACAGGACTCCAGATCACCACTACGTACGCTTACGACGCCAACGACAACCTCGTCGCATCGACCGACGGCAACGGCGCCACGACGTACACGATCTACAACGAAGCCAACGAAGCCGTCTTCACCATCACCCCGGCAGGCCAGCCGGGTTCGGCCATGGGTGCGGTAACCCAGCAGTCGTATGACGCCAACGGCCGCGTAGTAGCCACGCACGCCTATGGCGCCTTGGTGAGCACCGCGGCTCTCGCGGCACTGGCTGCCGGAACGACCGCTTCCAATATGGCGCTCGGCGCCACACTGGCTGCCGCCGCGGCGACCGGCGCAGACCATGTCTCCTATGTGGTCTATGACGCGGACGGCCGCGTGCGCTTCGCCATCGATCCGCTGGGAAATGTGGCCGAGACGCGCTACAACACGCTTGGCCAGGTCAGCGCGAAGCTGGCGTACGCAACTCCGATAGCACCAAGTGCAGCCTTGAAGCTCGCCCTGAGCGAAGGAACGGCCCAGATCGCCGATATGCAGGCCGCGCTGACGGCAGCGGGCGACGCCGATGCCAACGCACACGCCACCTATACGTACTACGACGCGAACGGCCGTGTGGTCTATTCCATCACCGTAGCGGAAGGCTACGGCGTGACGGGCGGGCATATCACTCAGTTCGCTTACGACGCGGCGGGACGCGTCGTAAAGCAAACATCGTACGGTACGCTGCTTGAAACCCAGTACTTCGGAGGCACGGCGACTACTTCGTCGCTCGACTTCATCGTTCCACGCACGCAGACGCCCCTTTCCACCAGTACCACGCAGTATGTCTACGACCAGGCGGGCCGCCAAGTCGCCGTGGTGGATCCACTCGGCAATGCGTCTTACACGTTCTATGACGCGGCCGGAAATGTAGAAGCGACGGTGGATGCGGCAGGTGCCATCATCGCCTATGCGCGGGACGACCTTGGCCGCGCTATCAATCAGACCGGTTACGCCACGACGATCAGTACCAGCGGCTGGCTGGCTAATGGTGTCGTCAGCGTCAACCTCCAGTCGGTGCTGCCGACGGCAAAGCCTCTGCTTGATCGCGTGGTGGCCACCACCTACGACGCGGCGGGCCGTGTCCAGACGGTCACTGATGGATATTCCGTGGGAAGCGGCACCTGGCAATACGACGAAAATAATGACCCTTCTACCCAGTCCAGCGGCTACACCAATGGCTCGGTTACTTCGTACTACTACGATGCGGCCGGCCGCCTGGTTCAACAGATGGCGGTCGATCGCGGCGGCAACGCGAATCCGAGAGTTAACCGCTACTACTATGACGCCAATGGTCGCTTGACCGGGGCGCTGGATGCCGATTGGTACCTGACCACCAATGAGTACGATGCGGCAGGCCATCTCGTCGGTACACATGCGTACGCATTGCAGGCGGATACTGAAACGAATGCCGACGTACTGCAGAACCTGATCATCCAGCCCAGCGACGACGACCGCTCCACCAAGAGGTACTTCGATGCCTTCGGCCAGGTGGTTGGTGAGTTCGACGGCGAGTATTTCACGCAGTACACCTATGACCTCGATGGTCAGCAGCTGACGCAACAGCGCTATAACCGCTCCGTGCGTGGACTTGCCGACGACAGCCTGGCCGGTGTGATGGCAGCTCTGGTCGGCGCCTCATCCCGCTCCAGTAGCCGCACTTATGATGCGTACGGCCAATTGGCTACCGAGCAGAACGAAGAGGGCACCGTCACCCGCTACAGCTACGATCTGGCCGGGCGGCTGAAGTCGACGACCGTGGCCGACGGTACGGCCGACGCCCGAACGGTCACGCTGGTCCGTTGGGGTTCAGGCAATATTCTGTCGCAGACCGATGGAGCCGGCATCGAGACGCGCTATGAGTACGATCTGGCGGGTCACCAGACCTTGGCTACCGACGCGCTTGGCAATCGCACATGGTACGTCTATGACGCAGCAGGTCGACGCAATTACACGGTCCATAGTATGGAAAGTGACGTCGACGGCTTGATGGGTGAGGTCGTCGAAACGGACTACAACGCTTTCGGCGAGATTTCTGCGTCGATTGTATATTCGTCTCGCTTTTCAATGGCGGACGGGTATCCTCCGACGATCGCGAAACTGCAGGCATTCAAGTCCGCCGAGCTGGCTGGCGACAATCCCGACCAGATCACCCTGTATGTCCGCGACGGGCTGGGCAACCTGGTCGAAGTCATCTCGGGCGATCAATATTCCGTCACTTACTCCTATAACGGCGTCGGTGACAGCCATACGGCCACTGTCGCCTATGACGGCAATGGCGACGAGCACGTCTACCTCTACCAATACAACGGCTTCGGCGAGCGCATCTGGGCCAGCGACCAGTTCGACTCCCGGATTTCCCATTACGAATACAACGCAAGAGGGCTGCTGATCAGCCGGTCCGATGGCGTCGAAGGCAATGGCTGGAGCGTTTCAGATCGCTACAGCTCCGATCCTGGCCTGAGCAATGTGGCATTCGACTATGACGCGTTTGGTGAACTCATCTCCGCCACGGATGGCAACGAAGTCACTACCACCTACACCTACGATCATCTCGGCCACCGCATAAGCCAGGCCCAAAGCGTGGATGGTCTCCAGCGCGAGACGCATACGGACTACGACGCCTACGACCGCGTCATCGCCGAAACGAGCGCCATGGGCCGGGTGACCACCTATACCTACGACGATGCCCTGCGCAGCGTCGTGGTCACGGCACCTGGCAATATCGTCACCAGCACGACCCGCAATCGTGAAGGGCAGGTTGTGGCTTCCACCGGCGCGGCCGGCTACACCACGACGTATCGATACGACGGTGCCGGACGGCTGCTGGAGACGGACAACCCCGACGGCAGCGTGGCGACCAACAGCTACGACGGCGATGGCCGCCTGGTGCGCACCGTCGATGCGGCTGGCCACGTCACCGCGTATACCTACGACGACGCCGGACGCGTGGTGGTGAAGACTGTCGATCCCGATGGCTTGAACCTGCGCGTCGTCAGCACCTATGACGGCGCCGGCTTGAAGATTGCCGAAACGGATGCCAGCGGTGTTCTCACCACCTACGCCTACGATGGCAACGGCAAGCTGGCGGTGATGATCCAGGACCCGGGCACGGGTACCGATCATCTGAATCTGCGCACGGAGTATTACTACGACGCGGCCAATGACATCACTACGGTATGGCGCGGGGGATCGCAGGTTCTGTCGGGGCAGGGCAGCACTCAGTACAACTACGATGCGCTGGGGCGCGCGACTGACACCTATCCCGATACCGGCGGCAGGAACGACGTATCCACCACGTACGACGCCAATGGGAATGTCACTTCCCAGGGCACTTCTTTCGATGGCTACAACCCTTACTTCTTCTACAACGAAGCCAATCAGCTCATCTATCAGGTCAACCCCGTGGGAGACAAAACCTACGGTGGCGAAGGAACCCAGCCCCCATACGGCCTGGTGACCCAGAGAAGCTACAACGCCGATGGCCAGCTTGTGTCCATCCGGCGCTACAAGAATCTCCTTCCTTCTTATCAATACGATTCGACCACGCCTCGCCAGCCACAGCTGGCGACGAGCGATGACGATTCCGTTTCCTACCTGGTCTATAACACCGCCGGCCAACTGCAGTTCACCATCGACCCGAGCGGCATGGTGACGGAGCTCCGCTACAACGCCGCCGGGCAGGTGACGGAAACGATCGTCTACGGCACGGCCCTGCACCCGGCAGGTGCTCTTGCCAGTGCACTGGCCGCTGGAACGGCTACGTCCGCGGATGTCGCGACAGCCCTCCAGTCCGCGGGGGCAAGCGAGTCCACCGCCCAGGTGACGTACACCTACTACGACGCGATGGGTCGGGTGCGCTTCTCCGCACGGGCGGTTTCCAGCAGTGAGGCCTCCGTCATCGAGCATCGATACGATGGCGATGGCAACGCTATCGAAGATATCGCCTACGGAGCCTTGCTGCCGCTCTCGGCGTTCAACGCCGGCACCAGTGCAGACGCTGTGGCACAGCTCGTGGCGACGAGCGGCGCGCATATCACCCGCCATGTTTTCGATGGCGCCGGACGGGAGGCCTATGGCATCGATGCCAATGGCTACGTCACCGAAAAGCGCTACGACGGCGATGGGCGGCTGGCCTGGACGCTGACCTACGCCAACGCCATCGCGCCCTCCACATGGGATGCGAGCGGAGTGAGTGCGGCTGTCGCGCAGGCCAACCCGGGTGCATCGGATGTCCGGGCCAGCGGCCTGGTCTACGACGCAGCCGGCAACGTAAGCAAGACGCTGGATTCACTGTCCGGCTCGGTAAGCGGCACCTATACCTATGACGCACGGGGCCTCAAGACCTCCTTTACCAATAAGGACGGCCAGACCTGGCTCTATCAATACGACAGCAGCGGAAACCTCATTCAGCAGACGAGTCCATCCGTCGTGGTCGGGCGTATCGTCGATGGCCAATACGCCATGGACTGGCGCCCCATCGTCACCACGTACGAGTACGACGCAGATGGCTTTCTCACACGGTCCACGGTGGATGACGGCCAGTATGCGGCGCGTTACCTCCAGTACAACAACGACTATCAAGGCCATAGCGTACTGACCGTCGACCAGTCCCCTGCGAATATCTACAACCCAACCACTCACGCCGTAGACGAAACGTCCACCAGTCAGTGGACCTACGCCACCTACGACGACAACAGCCATCTGCTGGTCACCAAGGACGCCGCGGGCCGCCACACCTATGCGATCTACACGGCCGACGACCGCCTGGCCTACACCGTCGACGCGGGCGGCTATGTCACTGGCTACCAGTACGACGTCCATGGCAACCAGACTGTCGTAACGCGCTACGCCAATGCGCTCGATCTTCAGGCAATGTCGGAGGGCGCCTGGTCCGCCGACAATCCGCTCACCCTCTCTCAGCTGCAGTCCGAGCTCACCACGTCTTCGGACGACCGCTCCATCGTCACCACCTACGACCGCCTCGGTCGCAAGGTTGCCGTCACCCAGCCCGCGGTGACGTACACCAAGAGTGACGGCAGCACAGCAACCGGCTCGCCGGTCACCACGTACACCTACGATACCTACGGCAATCTCTCGAGCCAGTCGACCCTGGTGGAAGGCGACCCCGCTTCCGCCAACGCCGTTTGGGCCACCACCTTCAACTATTACGACGCCCTCGGCCACAAGACCGTTTCGGTCGACCCCCAGGGCTATGTCACCAGCTGGACCTATGACGCCTACGGCAATGCCGTGTCGACCACCGAATGGGCCACGCCCATCGCAACGGCAGGTTTGGTGGCCGGTGCTACGCCGCCGGCCTTGCCGGCGGCTTCCGGCGCGGATCGCACCAGCACCTGCACTTACAACAGTCTGGGCCAGAAGAGCAGCGAATCGGTCCTACGCACTTACATCGATGCCAGCGGCGCCACGGTCCATGGCTTCGTGACCACCAGCTACGTCTACGATGGCGAAGGCCGGGTCATGATGACCATGCAGGGGGACCGCACGATCACCACGCAGTACGACGCGCTCGGCCGCCTGATGATGGTAATGAGCCCGCAGGAGAAGGTGCTGGTGGCGAACTGGCAGGCCTTGCTGGCTGCGAATCCGGCGCTGGACCTGACCAGCGATTCGCTTTACACCACCACCTCGCAATGGGTGAGCTACAACTACGACGCTTTCGGCAATCGCCTGGTGGCGCTGCAGGCTTCCATGAGCGGAAGCCAGACCCTGATGACATATTCCCGCTATGACGGGCAGGGGCATGCCACGGCCAACTTGACCGTGGGCACCGGCGAGCTGGTCGACTGGACGTCCAGCCAGGCTAGATACATGACGTACGACGATGCCGGCCGCCTGCTACAGACCTTCTGGACCCAGGATGGCAACGACGGCAGCACGACGCGTGTCGTATCTACCAATACGTATGACCAGGACGATCATCTGCTGTCGACCACGGTGTCGCGCACCGGTGTGCTTACGCCGGACCTGGCCACTTCCACCGCCTACGACGCGTTCGGCGAGGTGGTTGGCACAGGCGATGGCGTCACCCTGGCAAGCACCACGGTCTATGATGCCGCCGGCCGCGCGGTCACGGTGACCGACCCGAAGACGGGCGTAGTGCATACTTACGGCTACAATCTCGCCGGCCAGCTCATCACCGACAGCGTGCCGCTCACCGGCGGCACGGGCACGGCCACCACGTTCTACACGCGCGACCTGGATGGCTGCGCCACTGCCGTGCAAGGCCCAAGCAGCAGTGCTGCCAGCGGCAACAACGCCGCGCTGGCCGCCAGCTACGACCGCTGGGGCAATGTCGTCAGCTCCACCGATGCAGCGGGCCAGACCACGACCTACACTTACAACGAGCGCAATCAGGTCCTGACTCAGAGCGGTCCGGCGGTGGCGGTGGTGGACGCTCATGGCAACAGCAGCACCGTCGCCACTGTCAAGAGTTCAGGCTACGACGTGGATGGCAACCTCACGTTGTCGATCGACGAGAACGGCAACGTCTCGCGCACCATCTACGACACGATCGGGCAGGTGGTGAAGACGGTCGACGGCACCGGCGCGGCGACTTACACGGCATATGACTTGTATGGCCGCGAGGTGGCTGAACAGAGCGGCATCGGCCACGTTACCTTCAAGAACCTCGATAACCTGGGCCGCACCGTGCAGCAGGGCGACTTCGCGCTGTCGGCCGACGGCACCGCGCGCAGCGCCGTGTGGCAGCAGGCTTATGTGCTCGACCAGGCCGGCAATCGCCTGATTGCATACGACGGCTTGGGTGCTGTCTATCTGCAGGCGGGCGATGCCACCAGTGCGGCACGGCATGCCAACTACTACGGCTACGACAGCCAGGGCCGCGTGATCTGGAGCCAGGATGCGGCGCAGCGCGCAGCCAGCCAGGCCAATGCGCACGGAACCGTCGGCACGCCCTGGACGCAGCAGCCGACCAATCCGAACTTCTTCGGCAATATCTCCGGTTGGCAGGCGGATCCAGGCTGGACGTCGTCCCGTCTCGGCAATACATGGACGGCCTGCTTCTCGGGCACGAGCAGCGCCACCGGCAGCGGCTTCATGGCCAACCTCGACCGTGTGCCGGTCGTGCCCGGGCAGACCATCACCGCTCATGGCCAGTTCGAGGTCATCGGCGAGCATGGCGGTGGCGCAATCCAGATCTTCTGGTACGACGCCAACGGCAATGTCATTCCCACGGCACCGAACGACGATATCGTCTCCGCGGGCGATGGCCTGGGCTATTCCAATCTCACCTCGATCGCACCTGCGGGGGCGGCATGGGCCGCCATCGGCATCGCCGCCACCAATTACAACGGCGCGACCAATAGCGTTTTCTGCCTGGGCGTATCGTGGGATTACGTCCCGCCGGCGGGTGCCATTCTGCTGACGCCCGATGGGCACCTAGTGGTGAGCCTGCCCAACGGCACGTTTACCATGCAGCCGACCAATCCGGACTTTGAGAATGGAGACAGCGGCTGGGACAAGGGTAGCGGCTGGTCCATTCACCAGCAGAGCAATACCAGCAACGGCACCATGGTCGGCAATTACACCGGCAACGGCAACGGCTACATGGTCAACCGCGATCGCGTGCCGGTCACCGAAGGGCAGACCATCACGGCCTCCACGCAGGTGTCGCTCTATCTGTCGCCACTCGGCGCCACGGCTGCCGGCGCCGTCGCCATCCAGTGGTTCGATGCCTCGGGCAATCTGATCAGCACCAGCCTGGGCAACGTGGTGAGCCAGGATCGTTTTGGCCAATGGCGTAGTTCCACCGTAACGGCCGCGGCGCCGGCGGGGGCGGCTTATGCGGCTGTGGCGGTCTGGGGGGCGGCCAACGGCATCGGTGCGGCGGCGTTCGATGCGGTGGTATGGAATTACCAGTACATCCCGAGAGTACCCGCGGGCGTTATCCAGAACAGCTTTGTCTACGACCGCAGCGGCAACCTGGTCAGCCAGGTCAATGCCAACGGCGACAGCGAGGTGTGGAATCGCGATGCCTACGGCCGCGTGGTCCGCCACGTGGACATGAGTGGGGCTGTCTACAATTACAGCTACGATCAGGCCAGTGGCGTGCTGCTGGGCGAGAACGACAATTGGACACCGAGCTCCCAGAGCACCTCGGTACCGCCTTACGTCACCGCCGCCACCTCACCCAACAGCTCCACCAACACCTACTACGCCAACGGCCAGCTCGCCACCCAGACCTTCGCCGACGGCTCGGTCTACAGCTACAGCTACGACGCCAACGGCAACCAGACGCGGCAGGAGGTCGTCACCAAGGACGGCAACGGCAAGTCAATCCACACGGTGACGCAGACCACCTACGACAGCCACAACCGCATCAGCCACGTGGTAGTGACGGACGTGCTCACCAGCACCACCACGCTGGACGAGACCTACCGCTACGACGCAGCGGGCAACCGCCGCGAGGTGACGGCTACCAGCGGCAGCACCACGGTCGATGCCTGGTACACCTACGATGGCGTCAACCGCGTGCAGGTATCGGCGGGCGCGCTGCAGAACGGCAATATCGTCGTCACTGCATCTTCGTCTTCTTATGCGCTTGGCTATGACGCGGTGGGCAATGTGGTCACGCGTACCACGGTGAACGCGGCTGGCCACACGCTGGTGCAGAGCTCGCACTACGACGACCGCAACGAAATGGTGCGCGCGGACTATGCGGTGGACATCACCGCCGGCGGCAGCTTCAACGGCATCGCGGAGACGCGCAGCTACGACGCGGCCGGGCACGTGCTGGTGATCAACCAGTTCTATGCGCTGGGCACCACGCTGGATCAGCGCCCGAACACCAAGGGCGATCCGGATGACATCGACGGTAACACCGGCACTGGTGCGGATGTGGGCGGCAGGCTTTCCGGCGCTACGGTCAGCCGGTACGACTCCGTCGGCCGCCTGGCCGAGCAGCAGAACTTTACGCGCCTCAGCGGCTGGGACGGCTCGGGCACGGACAACCTGCCCACCACCTTGCCGGGCCCGGACGACACCACGTATGGCGGCCTGACGCTCGACAACGCGGTGGTCTATGCCGGCGCCAATGCCTCGGCCGGTTACGACGCGATGGGCAATGTCGTGTCGTACCAGTACCGCGATGCGGGCGGACGCGTCGACCAGTACACCATCACCTATCTGCGCAAGGACAGCTACCTGGAGGCCGCCACCACCGGCCAGAACATCTCCAATACGCCCAATGTGCGTCCGACCACGGACGAGAGCTACTACGACAGCCGCGGCAACCGCGTGGCCATCGCGCAGCACACGCAGTACGCCGGCGGCACGGTGCGGGATACGGTGCGGGTGTTCGGGTATGACGGGAATGGGCAAATCGTCAGCCGCCGGGATGGCACGGCTAATGGTTCAACCATTGATCAAGGGGCGAATCCGGGGCATCAGAACCAGCACTTCGTGTATGTGATGGGCGAGCAGGTGGCCCAGTACGACGAAGGCGGCACCTTGAATGTGCTGGATCGGGTTACTGCGTTCAGTAGTAGCGAGGGTGGCCCGGGCGGGTATGTGGTGCAGGCGGGGGATACGTTTAAGAGCATTGCGCAGGCGGCTTACGGTAACGCCAGCTTGTGGTATGTCATTGCGCAGGCTAACGCGCTGAGCAGCGACAGCGATCTGAGCATCGGGCAGGACCTGACCATTCCGGTGGTGAGCACGAACGTCAATGATGCAACGACGTTCAAGCCGTATAACCCGAGTGATATCACGGGCAGCACCACACCGAGTCTGCCGACGATCGCACCGCCGCCGCCGCCGAGTCAGCATCATTGCAATACTTTGGCGATGATCGTGGTGATTGCGGTGACCGTGGTAGTTACGTACTACACGGCTGGCGCAACCAGTGATCTTCTGTATGCGGAGCTCGCCGCAACCCAAGCCACAGCAACTGCAGCAGAGGTCGCAGCGGTTGCCGTAGTTTCGTCGGCGGCGGCTGCCGCGGCCGGGAATGCAGCAGGGCAGATTGCGGGCAATATCACCGGTGTGCATCACGGCTTCGACTGGGGTGAGGTCGGTCAGAGTGCACTTAGCGCGGCGATTACAGCTGGGGTGACGTCAGGATTGCAGGGGAGCTCAGCACTTACGTCCGGCGTGGATAGCATGGGACGGCCCATATTGAACGGCTGGGGGCAGGCGCTCCAAGGTGCGGGGAATTACGTCGGAGATGTCGCCGCAGCAAAAATCACCGGCCAGTCAACGCACTTCAGTTGGGCAGGTTTGGTGTCATCTAGTCTCGCGAATCGAGCAAGTGGCGCGTTTGGACCTACCGACGCCAGCATGGGTATCGGCCAATACGGCGATAGCGCTTATCTCAATAAACTCGAATCGCGAGCGGCCGGCGATATCGCCCGAAAGGTGGCCGGATCAGCGCTTGGCGACAGGCACCTACAGAGTTGGCAGCAGATTGGTGAGGACATCGCCGGCAACGCACTGGCGTTTGGGGTGATGTCTCAGTTCCAGGCACGCGACTTCGGCGACGGAGAGGATGAGAGTCAAGACTCATCCCATCAGCAACCGTCTGCTGGCACCTCTTATGATCCGATGAACCCTTTGTCTCTCTGGAATGGTCAAGGGGGCCAAAACGGCCTCGGCTATGGGCTGCCGACGGATGGCGCGCTTTATGACTCCATGAACCCGCTCTCTCAATGGAATGCTCAGGGCGGGCGGGACGAACTTGCGTTTGAGGTGCAGGCACAGGGGGCGCTGGACGATGCTCCTGAGGTCGCAGCCTTGAATGACTACGATGTCTACGCAGCTACCAAGGGACTGCCATCCTTGAGCGATGACAATGGAGAAGTCACCGCAGTGCACCAGGGTGACAAGTTGCGCATCGAGCGAAATCCGGATGGTTCGTATAGGACATGGACCGATCATCAGATCGACGGCCTGGATGCCAGTATGTTCGGAGATACCGGGCGCTCGAGGTGGCAGCCTACGGTGACCAATCTCGATGCTGTCTCAGTCAGTGCTGGTGTCTTCGATGCACCGGAGCTGACGGCTCCGCCGTTGATTGTGTCGGATCTTGTACCGAGCCAGAGCCTGGCTCTCACAGATATTGACCAGCTGGCGGTCCCCGATAGTGGGATAGGGGCCGTTGCATACTCGTCACCGATACCGGGCTACTCGTTGGCGACGGGGGGCAAGGGTGTAGGTCCTGTCGATTGGCAGGGGCAGCCGCTTCAGGGAGAATCGAATTTCTCGCTGGGGAATGCGTATGGCAATGTTTGGAGGTCCGACGACTCGGTGGGTCGCAAAGTCATTAACTCCTTCCGTCTTCTAGCCTATACGGTGCCTGATGCCGACTCCCGCTGGGAAGCTCGCCAGGAGGCTGAGCGCGCAGAGGCCGCGCGGTTTGAGAAGCTCGACTGGGCAGCTAACGATAGCTTTGGGCCGTTGGCATTTGGTATTGCGAAGCTGTTGGGGCGGGATGACGATACGGCCTACAAGATTGGAGGGACTGTTACTGTTGCAAGTCCTGTCGTTGCAGCTATGGCCGGTCCATTTGCGATTCGTGGTGGGCTTGCTCCCCGGGTTCCAGGCACGACACTATCTACTCGTTTTGTAGATGGTGCAGTCGTTATCGATAAAAGGACTGGCCGAATTTACACTGGCACCGTTGACCTGCAGCCCACATTGGATCGGATCCAGAATGGCATTGGCTACCCACACCGTAACGATGGCTCAATATTCCAGAATCGTCCTCCAATGGTGGGTAATGGTAAGCCAGCATTGCCAGTGCAGCCGCTCGGCTACTACAGGGAGTATGTGGTGCCGACTCCGGGCGTAAATGGGCCGGGCCCCCAGAGAATTGTTATTGGTCAGGGCGGAGAGATGTATTACACGCCGGACCACTACGATACATTTACACCTATTAGATAAAAAAGAGGGGAGACTCATGAGCGAGCCAAAGAGCTTTAACTTCAGTGATGTGGCAAATTTGCCAAATTTTGAGGACGCCCTAGTAGGCTTTGTGCCTAAAAATCTATCCAGTGCGGATGACCTTCTGCAGGGTGTTGCGGATGTTCTCTCATTTCCAGCTTATTTTGGTCGAAATTGGAACGCTCTTTATGATTGCCTTCGTGATTTTCACTGGACCGAAAAGAGAAATGTGTTCTTGGTCCATAGTGACTTACCGCAGTTGGATAAGGATGATCTTAAGGCTTATTTGGAGGTACTGAGGGATGCGGTGGCTGACTGGCAGCCGGGTGAATCACATGCATTTATCGTCATATTTGATCGATCTATTGAGGTCGCGGTTATGAATGCATTGAATATGGGGCGCGATTGAGTTTTCAGGCCAGAGAATAACGGCCGGAGGTAGTTGAATGCAGTGGCCAGAATCTCAACTTCGGTTGCCTTTTGAGGCTGATGGGCGGCCTTGTACAGATGCTGACTGCCCAAGCGCTTTCTTCGACCATGGCTTGGAATCGTTGATCACCCAGCGCACGCCCCTGCTTTAGGTGCAATCGAATCGCTTCGATTTCATCGACACTTACTCCGGCACGCAACCACTCTAGGTAGGCCAGATAGCGTTCTCGCGAATCATGGGCTATCGCTAGGAATGTTTCGTGGCAGGCTATCTCTAGCAAGACCAGAACGCCCGCCTTGTGCGGGCGTTTCTCTTTATGATGGTGTCGGATTTATCGATGGAGAAGCAGTGTGTCGATCACTGCGGAAGGCAGGGATGGTTGATCGGCGTGGAAATATCTTGGGAAGTGAGTGATGAATAAGTTTTCAGAGGTTCCTGAGATATAACCAATAAGCCAATAAGGGGCCGGAGGCTGAGGTATCCCCACGTTTCCACCAGCCAGATCAGTAAGTTGGCGCGACAGATATAGATCGAAGTGCGCGCATGGCGCAGTCTTCAAGGCGAC